>PMAT01000064.1 GCA_003152695.1 Acidobacteriaceae bacterium | reverse complement strand
GTACAAAAGATCGGTCAGGTCAAGCTGATCCTGCGCCGCTCGGAGCTGCCGCCCGGTTCCTCTCCCGCCGCCCGCCCCCGGAATTCCCGCGCTATTACTACTTAGCTACTAGAGAGGGCAGACGTGGAGGCCTCTACCTCCTATCCCGTCAAACGCTATCACCGTCAACCGGAGATGGGATGGGTAATCTACCTGCTAGCATAGCCTTGTGTTCCCGCTGCTTGAGGTCCGCAATCTCACCGTCGAATTCGCCACCGCTCAGGGAAACGTGACCGCTGTCCGCGATGTGAGTTTTCAGATTGCGCCGGGCGAGGTCCTGGGACTGGTGGGCGAGTCGGGCTCGGGGAAGTCGGTCAGCGCGCTGGCCATCTTGCGCCTGCTGCCGCCACAGGCGCGCATTCACGGCAACATTCAATTTCGTGGCGAGGATCTCCTCGCCAGGCCGGAGCCAGAGATGCGACACATCCGCGGCGCTGAGATCAGCATGATTTTCCAGGAGCCGATGACCGCGCTCAATCCGGTGATGCGCGTGGGCGATCAGATTGCCGAAGCGGTGTTGGCGCATGCAGAAAAGCAGATCCCTCGCGGGCTAAACTTTACCCCAACAAGCGCAAAAACGGCGCTCGTTGGGGACCCCTGTTCGCCCGCTCGTGATGACGAAAATATAGGGCTTAACGGCACGGCTGAAGCCGTGCCCCTTCAAAACCATGGCGTTGGAGGGCTGTTTCAGCAGGGCGTGAAGCCTGCTCAGGATGACAATACTGCCAGGGGTTCTGCGGGCGGCAAGGTCACCAAAGCCGAAGCCTGGCGGCTTGCAGTCGAGGCCTTGCGCACCGTCGCCATTGCCGACCCCGACCGACGCGCGCGCGACTATCCCCATCAGCTCTCCGGCGGCCAGCGCCAGCGCGTGATGATTGCCATGGCCGTGGTGAACCGGCCGTCGCTGCTGATTGCTGACGAGCCTACAACCGCGCTCGATGTCACCATCCAGGCGCAAGTGCTCGACCTGCTCAGCGAGCTGCGCGAAAAATTCTCCTTGGCGATGCTATTCATCTCCCACGACCTCGCCGTCGTCTCGCAAGTATCGCACCGCATCGGAGTCATGTACGCTTGCAGCCTGGTCGAAATGGGAACTGCACAGGAAGTTTTCACGCATCCGGTGCATCCCTACACGCGCGGGCTGTTACACTCTGTGCCGACGCTGCGCACGGAGCGCGGCCAACCACTCCAGACCATCGAGGGAACTGTGCCTGCCATAACGGGCCTGCCACCGGGCTGTGCTTTCGAGCCACGCTGCTCCTGGCGCGTTGCCAGTTGCTCGATTGAACTGCCGCCGCTGGTCGAAGTTGCGCCCGGCCATCTGGCCCGCTGCCCGGTTGTCTCCGCGGAGGTGCGCTGACCGATGCGCCTTCTCGTGCTCAGCGACGTTCATGCTAACCTGGAAGCGATGGAAGCCTGTGTCGCCGCCGCTCCTCCGTATGATCAGGTGGTGAACCTGGGGGACGTGGTCGGCTACAACGCGTCGCCGAATGAAGTGTGCGAGTTGGTGCGCGCCATGGGCGGACCGGTGGTGCGGGGCAATCATGATCGCGCCTGCACCGGGCTGACCGACCTGTCCGACTTCAACCTGGTGGCGGCCATGTCGGCGCAGTGGACCCAAACCGCGCTGGTGCGCGAACATCGGAACTGGTTGCGGTGCTTGCCGCAAGGGCCGGCCCGCCTCGACGAATTACCCGGACTCGAGTTCGTGCACGGCTCCCCGCGCGATGAAGACGAGTACCTGTTAAACGCTTCCACCGCTAACGCCAATTTCCGGGAGCCCGACCATGCCGATGTCATGATGTTTGGGCACACCCATGTGCAGGGTGGCTTCGTATACCAGGAGGGCAAGACCCATTACTTCGCGCCTGGTTACGACACCATGGAGGGCGTTGCGGAGTTTACCCTCACGCTTACACCGGGTGAGCGTTACCTCATCAATCCTGGGTCGGTCGGCCAGCCCCGTGATGGTGACTGGCGGGCGGCCTTCGCTCTCTATGAAAAGAACGGGGACGCACCCGCACAGGTTACCTTCTACCGCGTTCCTTACAACGTAAAGAAGGCGCAGGATAGGATTTTTGCGGCCTCACTGCCTGAGCGACTGGCGCTGCGGTTAGCGACCGGACGATAGTATCAAGCAAATCCGCCGCCAGAATGGGCTCCGCGATGGCAGGGCGGCTCACCGCATCAAAAAGTTTTGGGATAAACTACAGATCATGCCCGCTCGCCCGTTTCCCGGAAAATCCCGGTATCGCTCACAGGAATTCGACGGTGGCGCAATCGATAGTTCGGACGAAGGCTATCTGGTCGCTTACGTTGATGGCGGCGCCCGCGGCAATCCCGGCCCCGCAGGATATGGCGTTGTCATCGAGGACGAAGTTGGCCGTCCCGTCGCCGAGCTCAGCGAATTTCTCGGCCGCCAGACGAACAATTATGCCGAATATTCCGGCTTGCTGGCGGTCCTCAACTACACTCTCCGGCACGGTTTTAAGGCCCTAAAGGTGGTCAGCGATTCCGAGCTGATGGTGAAGCAGCTCAACGGCGAGTACAAAGTCAGCAATGCCACGCTGAAGGAGCTGCACGCCCGCGCGATGAAGATGATCGACCAGCTTGACTACTTCGAGATCAAGCACGTGCTGCGCGAAAAGAACCGCGACGCCGACCGCCTGGCGAACCTCGCCATGGACCACGGCATCGCGAAAAGAGCGCCTGCGGTGAGCGCCACGGATGTCGGCGGGGCTGCGTCGGTGATACCCGAACTCAATGGCGTGGTGCGCAACGGCGTAGTCGAATTCCTGGGAAATCCGCTCCCCGATGGGACTCTGGTCAAGGTTCGCGGTGCTTCACCCACGGCAAAGAAATAGTCATCTAGGCTGAAGCTTTGGCTTGGGTCAACCACTCTTATCGCTTTTTCCGGGTGAACATGCAAATGCCGGTGTCATTATGATTCTGCCGCTCGTACGCCTGTTGCTGGCCGATGCGGACGCGATTCCAGAGTGGCTTCCCTATGTTCGTTGACGAAGCAAGAATCCGGGTGAAGGCGGGCGATGGCGGCAACGGCTGCATGGCCTTCCGGCGCGAGAAGTTCGTGCCGCGCGGTGGTCCCTCCGGCGGCGATGGCGGTCATGGTGGCGACGTGGTGATGGAATCGAGCGAACGCCACAACACCCTCGTGCACTTCCGCTTCAATCCCGAATACAAGGCCGAACGCGGACGCCATGGCGAAGGCTCCAACAAAACCGGCCGCGAGGGCGAGAGCATCATCCTCAAGGTGCCCGTCGGGACCATCGTTTACGACGAAATGACCGGCGAAGTGGTGCATGACTTCTCCCATCCCGACGAGCGCGTCGTGGTGGCGCACGGCGGCCGCGGCGGCCGCGGCAATGCCCGCTTCGCTACCTCGACCCATCAGGCCCCCCGCGAGCACGAGGAGGGACACGCCGGAGAAGAGCGCGCGCTGCGTCTGGAATTGAAGCTGCTTGCCGATGTCGGGCTGGTCGGCTATCCCAACGCCGGCAAGAGCACGCTGATCTCGCGTATTTCGGCGGCGCGGCCCAAGATTGCCGATTATCCCTTCACCACCTTGCAGCCCAACCTGGGTGTGGTGGCGGTCGGGGAAGCGCCCGAAGAAATGAGTTTTGTGGTGGCCGACATACCTGGACTGATCGAAGGCGCCAGCCAAGGCGCGGGGCTGGGCACGCAGTTTCTGCGGCACATCGAGCGCACCCGCTTGCTCGCGCATCTGGTGGACGTCTCCGACGCCAGCGGCCGGCCTGACCCGGTGCAGGATTATGAGGTGATCACCCGCGAACTGGCGACCTTCGGCGCGGGCCTGGACTCGAAACCGACCATTGTGGTCGCATCGAAAATGGATGTGGCGAACAAAGAAAAACTGGCCAAGCTGAAACGCTACTGCAAGCGTAAGAAGCTGGAACTGTTTCCTATCTCGGCGGTTACCGGCGTGGGGATTGACGACCTGAAGTGGGCCATGGCCGAGCGGGTGGAGAAATTGCGGCGAGTTAGGGACTAGGGGTAATGGACGCTTGCTGTGCTCTGTCCAGAACTTCTGGGATGCTCGCGGGTTCATAAGCATTCCAGCTAAACAGGTTTCATAAGAATCCAAATCCCAGGAAGCGAGCTACCTTGTCGACTCAATCGCGATCGAGCGCGCCAAGACGCTGGATTCTATTGGCGACACTGACATCTCTGCTGGTGTCATACCTGCCACTGCGGGGCCAGCAAACGCCGACCTTCTCTTCCGACGTTAATGTTGTCAATGTGCTGGCCACGGTGCGAGACAAACACGGCCAAATTGTAAACAACCTGACCAAGGACGATTTCAAGCTGGAAGAAGACGGCCGTCCGCAGACGATCCGCTACTTCGCCAAGGAAACCGATCTTCCGCTCACGCTCGGTCTGCTGGTGGACACCAGCATGAGTCAGCGGCGTGTGCTGGAGCAGGAGCGCATCGCCAGCTATGCCTTTCTGGAACACCTGATGCGCGAAGACAAGGACAAGGCATTCGTCATTCATTTCGACTGGGACATAGAACTGCTGCAGGACCTGACCTCTTCGCGCAAGAAGCTGAACGCCGCTCTGGAGAAGCTGGACAATCCGGAGTTCGAGCAAAGCGGTGGCGGCGGCGGTGGTGGCGGAGGCGGTTCACCCGGTTCGGGCGGCCATCACCGGGGCGGAGGCACCACGCTCTATGACGCCGTCTTCCTGGCCTCGGACGAACTGATGCAGAAGCAGCAGGGCCGTAAGGCGGTTATCATCCTCTCCGATGGTGTGGATACCGGAAGCAAAGTGACGCTGACCAGAGCGATCGAGGCGGCGCAGCGTGCCAACACGCTGGTTTACTCCATCCTGTTCTCCGACAAGGATGCCTACGGAAACAGGAACTACGGCGTCCACATGGGCGGAATGGGCGGCGGAATGGGTCGCCCCGGCGGCATAGGTCGCGGCGGACCCGGGGGGTATCCTCAGCAGTCCCATCCCGATGGCAAGAAAGTTATGGAGCAGATTGCAAGAGAGACCGGCGGCCGCTTCTTTGAAGTTTCCAAGAAGCAGTCGATCGATCAAATCTACGCCAGCATTGAAGAAGAGCTGCGCAATCAGTACAGCCTAGGTTATACCCCGGACAAGGCCGACGCCGCCCCCGGCTATCACAAGATCCATCTGACAACCACCCAGAAAGACCTGGTCGTGCAGACCCGCGACGGATACTACACCGGCAGTGCGGCCCAGCCTTAGCTTTAGCTTGCGGGGCTAGCTCCTCGCCGAGCGAATAGCTAGAAATAGGATTCACTCGAACATCAGCAATGCCCAAGTCAAATGGAGGTTCAGGCGCCGCGCCGCGCAGGCGCTATTCTGTTTACTTGTGAAATCGCCTGTTATCAATAACAACGATCCCAGCTCAGGACTTTTCTACTGGATGCAACCGGAACTCGCGCGATAAGGCTGATAACCCTGAGGCAACCGACACGTCTATATTTGTGTTGTGTCGCTCCCATTCTGCCCTTGAGTGGGGTTCCACACTGGGAATCTACTTACGTCAGAACATTTTGTCTTCCAGCATCGAGCGGGATGGAATACTTAAGGCGGTGTCTACAAGGAGGCAGTATGAGGAAGTGGATGGTTGGTCTCGTGGTTGCCCTTCTGTTCCCAATTGTTCAGGTGAGAGCGCAAACCAATTCAGGGGATGCTCATGCGGTTTCGACATGGAGCATACACTCACCCGACATTGTTGTCGCCAGACGCACCGTCTATCCGCTAGGCGTGTTCACTCCACCGGGCGCAATCGTTATTCGCCGACTAGAGGCCTTAAGCAATCGCGGACCTATGAACGGAATGCGGTCGAATGGTGAGCCCGTGCCTTGTCCGGTTCAATACACCATAGAACTCACAAATGGAATCACGACACAGCAAATACCCATATCGAACGTATTCTTAAACAAAGAGACGTCACAGACCTATACCGATAGCGGGGCCCTCAGCCTGCTGTTCATCGGGGGAAATCGAATCACCGCCGCGCTCCTGCCTCCACAAAAACCTCAGTTCCCGCCAGTAAGCTGTCTTATCGAGGGGCTTAACATCACGATTCAATATGAATCGCCACAGGATTCCGCACAGCAGAAGTCAGAATCGGCCGACCATCCCTGAGATGGCCGCACTGCCGCTCGTTCTTGGCGGCTCTGACGGTTAGCGTTCGCGATTACTGGCGAAACATCGCCATTATGCACACAATCCTGGACCGCGCGGATTGCTGGCGAGCGATTCGGGGTCACCAGAATGTTGAAGGCAGAATGTTGGAGGCGCGGGTGCGAATCGACCTCCACGCGCAACGGCTTTGCAGACCTCTCCCTTACCGCTTAGGCACCGCGCCGTACGGATGCCCTACAGTAATGCGTTCGGGGTCTAAAATCCAATGTGGTCGCTGCCGCTGGACAACGCCACGCCTACATTTACAATCCATACACTTTCCTGTGGTCAAGGAATTCGAAAGCCGCACATCGTGAGCGTCGTTAAGATTCCATGAATGTCCTTGAATTCAGCGCGCTGATCGGGCTTGGTTCGTTGCTCGCCGGATTTCTCGGCGCGCTGACCGGACTGGGCGGCGGTGTCGTGGTAGTGCCGATGCTGGCGCTGCTGTTCCACGTGGACATCCGCTACGCTATTGGCGCCTCGCTGGTTTCCGTGATCGCGACCTCTTCCGGCGCGGCTGCCGCGTATGTGCGCGAAGGCTACTCCAACATTCGCATTGGCATGTTTCTGGAAACCGCAACCACGGCGGGCGCGCTCGCCGGAGTCGGCATCGCTCTTTATGTCTCCAGCAACGCGATAGCAATTGTGTTTGGAGCCGTTCTCCTTTGTTCCGCGTATCTGTCAAGCCGCCACTGGGTGGACGGCGCTCATGTGCCTTCCTCGAAGCTGGCCGAGCGGTTGCGCCTGAATGGCGCCTATCCCGGTCCCAACGGAAAGGAGTCCTACAACGTCACAGGTGTTCCCGCCGGATACGGTCTGATGTTCGTGGCGGGCGCGCTCTCCGGATTGCTGGGCATTGGCTCGGGTGCGGTGAAAGTGCTGGCCATGGACCGGGCGATGAAGATTCCGTTCAAGGTTTCCACCACCACCAGCAACTTCATGATCGGCGTGACGGCGGCCGCGAGCGCGGGACTGTATCTTCACCGCGGCTACATCGCGCCCGGATTGGCAATGCCGGTGATGCTGGGCGTGCTGGCGGGATCGCTTCTCGGCGCGCGCGTGCTGGTGAGGGCCAGAGTCAAGGTATTGCGGTACTTGTTCGCGGCGGTCATCGTCGTGTTGGGATTCGAGATGATCTACAAAGGAATCGCCGGGCGAATATGAGCGCGCAAGACTGGAACGATCAACGCATTGAAGTTATTATCGGCGCGCTGCTGCGTACTGGAGTGCTTCTTGCCGCTACGGTCGTTCTCTTGGGCGCTATAGTTTACCTGGTGCGCCATGGTGGCGAAATTCCCAACTACGCCGTGTTCCACCGTGAACCCGACAACCTGACAAGCACGACCGCCATCCTTCACGGGGCGCTGGGCATGAGCGGCCGGGCGATTATCCAACTCGGATTGCTGCTGCTGATCGCCACCCCGGTGGCGCGGGTGCTATTTTCAGCCATCGCCTTCGCCCTGGAGCGCGATTACCTGTACGTCCTCATCACCTTGATTGTCCTGGGAATTCTGCTGTACAGCCTGTTCGAATCGAGCGGGTGAGCTTCGGAAAAGGTGCGCTTGCCAAAGGCGCTGCAACCCGCTATTGTCGAGAACCGCCGCCTATGCGGCACGCGGCTCATAACTCACTGTGGGGGAACAATGGCGGGAGTAAATCTTGCAGATGCGCGGCGCGTGATCGCGGCCGCCGAGAAAAAGGCGCAGGAAATCGGCCAGCCCATGAACATCGCGGTGGCTGACGAGGGCGGCAACATCGTGGCGCACGTTCGCATGGATGGCGCGTGGATCGGCAGCATCGATATTTCCATGAAGAAGGCCTTCACCGCGCGCGCCTTCGATATCACCACCAAAGACCTGGCCACGCATTCGCAGTCGGGCGGACAGTTTTTCGGCATTCATGTCTCCAACGATTGCAAAATCATGATCTTCGCCGGGGGCATTCCCCTGAAACGCGACGGAAAGGTTGTGGGCGCGATCGGCGTGAGCGGTGGCTCGGGCGAACAGGACCACGCTGTTGCCGAAGCCGGAGCTGCGGCGTTCTGAGCAGGAGGCTGAGATGAAAGAAGACGTGTTCACTGCTATTACCGCCAACGACAAAGGGCGCATTGCACAGTTGATTGCGGCAGACCCAGGCGCGGCGCATGCCCGCAATGCGGGCGGTATTTCTGCGCTGATGCAGGCGCGTTACGAAAACAGAATGGAGATCGTTGACCTGTTGCGTAAGGCGGCGGGTGACCTCGACATCTTCGAGGCCTCGGCCTTAAGCGATGTTGCGCGGCTCAAGAAGCTGCTGGCGAACGATGGCGGGCTGGTCAAGGCGCGCAGCGCCGATGGCTTTACGCCACTGCACCTGGCATGCTTCTTCGGGCAGCTAGAAGCGGCGGAGATCCTGGTGCAGCACGGCGCCGACGCCAATGCAGTGTCTCCCAGCCGGATTGCAGTGATCCACAGCGCGGCTGCCTCGCGCAATGCGGCGCTCCTGAAGCTTGTCCTCCGCGGCGGAGCGGATCCCAACTCTCAACAACAGCGTGGCTACACCGCGTTGCACGAGGCGGCCATGCACAACAGTGTGGAGAGGGCGCAGGCGCTGTTGGACGCGGGCGCTGATTTGGCCATTAAGACCGATGAGGGGCAGACTGCGGCCGATATGGCAGCGCAAAACGGCAACAAGGAAGTGGTCGAGTTGCTGGCGTCGAGGAAATAGAACGGTGGCAGCGATTGGCTATTGCGTTTCCACTTCGGGGGTTTCAACGGAGGAGTGGTTGCGCAGAATCACTGCGCCGGTGAGCACGGCGCAAAACAGCAACAGCACCCTCGCCACGTTAGCGTGCAGGACGGGATCGCCCAGCAGAATTCGTACCAACCCGAAGGCAGCGCTGGCCGCGCAGAAAGCGAAATAAAGTTTCTCCTTCGCGCAATGCGAGAAGCGCAGCAGGACCAGAAGGATGGTCGTAACGATCACATAAACAGCCAGCAGAACGATGCTGCCCGCGATCTTCTCGCGGTGAATCGAAAATGCCTCGGCATGAGAAACCGCGAGCTGCAGTCCAGCCACACCCAGAAAAAACACGGAATGCACCAGCGCGATGATCGCCCGTTTGCGGTTGGTGATAATGGCAAATCGATCCATAAACACTGTTCTAGTGTGTCGCGCCGATTGAACAATTGGCTGTGACCGAAATCACACCGGGATAGGTTTTTCTTGGGGGGTAGCTGAAGGCTGACAGCTGAAATTTGGAGGCGCGGGTGGGAATCGAACCCACGCATAAAGGTTTTGCAGACCTCTCCCTTACCACTTGGGTACCGCGCCTCGAGGATAGGTGGTGCGAAAAACCCTCGCGTACGGCGAGGGCGACATATCCTGGAGCGGGAGACGGGATTTGAACCCGCGACTTCGACCTTGGCAAGGTCGCACTCTACCACTGAGTTACTCCCGCTCGCCGCCTGTGATTATAGCGAATGCTGGAACTGCCGGGCAAATGAGAGCGAGGACACGCCACTGCGTGGAAAGTCCTCATTCATGGGCGAGGCTCCATTGCCGGTCCTTCTCGGGCGGCACGATAGACCCATCGCGCATGTGAATGATGCGATCGCCATAGGTCGCAGCTTCGGGATTGTGCGTAATCATCAATACCGTCTGTCCCAGTTCCTGGTTCGATTGCCGCAGCATTTTCAGAACAATTTCGGAATTCTGCGAATCGAGATTGCCGGTGGGCTCGTCGGCCAGCACAATCGCGGGCTGATTCACCAGCGCGCGCGCCAGTGCCACTCGTTGTTGCTCGCCGCCGCTCAACTCGGAAGGGCGATGCTCCAGGCGCTGGTCAATGCCCAGCAGTCGCGTGATGCGATTGATGTATTCGTGATCGCCGCTCCCGTTGCTCTTGCCGGCGATGTCGCGGGCGATGTCGATGTTACCTTGCGCGGTGAGCGTCGGCAGCAGGTTGAACTTCTGGAAGACGAAGCCAATTTTGGATTTACGCATGCGCGTGCGCGCCGAGTCCGACAAGGCCGTGAAATCTGTGCCGTCGATCAATACCCGTCCGGAGTCGGCGTGGGTCAGTCCGCCCAGGATGTAGAACAGGGTGGACTTGCCGCTGCCAGACGGGCCGACAATGCTGACGAATTCCCCCTTCTCGACCGCCAGGGAAACGCCGCGCAAGGCGGGCACATCCACTTTGCCGATGCGGTAGGTTTTGCGAACATTCTCAGCTTGAATCATCCACGCCATGCGAATCCTTGATCTTACACGAAACGATTGCGCGGCCGAGGGCTAGCGCGGGGTAGCTGTGCTCGGGTAGTGCGGGCCTTCATCTGAATTATTCATCGGTTTCAATAGCAGAAGCCAACACGTTTTGAAAGGGCACGGCTTCAGCCGTGCCGCTTCGTGGCATGAAAAGTTGGGCTTCAGCCGCTGAGGGAACTCGCGGTTTATATCAACAGCGAAGTCCCTCAGTGGCTAAAGCCAACGTGATCACAGCGGTCTACGGCACGGCTGAAGCCGTGCCCCTTCAAAGCGCACTCCCCGCCACTCTTCCGATACTCCCCAAGCCGCCGAATTCGAGTTACAACAGCAGCATGAGGAGAGCATCGTCCGAAGCCAAACATGCGCAGTTGGTGGAGCGAGCGGTGGAGTGGCTGCGCTACACCTACCGATGCGGCATCATCCTCTCGGAGCAGTATTGCGCCAGCGGCGAAGTCCCTGACGTGATCGGCTGGAAAGGCTCCTGCCAGTCGGTGGTTGTGGAATGCAAGGTCTCGCGCAGCGATTTTCTCGCTGACGCCAACAAGCCGTTTCGCCTAAAGCCGGAAGAGGGTCTGGGAAGCCGGCGATTCTATATGGCACCGGCGGGCTTGATTGCGCGGGAAGAAGTGCCCAGGTATTGGGGTTTGCTGGAGTGCAAAGGCCGGCAGGTGCAAATGTCGGTGAAGCCGGGGAAGCAGGACCTGAGAAGCGCCGTAGGTCTGATGAAAGAGATGAATCTGCTATTGGCGAGTCTGCGGCGGGTGGAAGTGCGCATCGAGCCGCAGACCATTACCGAGTTCCTCAAGTGGAAGAACCGCCTGGCCGAATACAACGGCGGGCGCCTGCCCGAGGGCATTACCGCGCCGGATGAAGAACAGAACCATTATCTTGTGACGTGACTCTCGCATCACGCGCTGGCAGCAAATATAAACCTGTTGTCACAAAATACTGCAAAAGGTTTAAGCTCACCCTAGTTGGCTCCTCGCGACATTGACATTGCGGAGGCGACCATGAACGATTCCACCAGCTTTGACCTCTATCTCGAACCCTGGCTTACGGCGCGCGTGCCGCGCATGGCCGAGTACAGTCGGCAACTCGCCGACTTCTACGACTGGGTGTGCACCGACGTGGACGCGCAGGCGAACTATACCGATCGCTACGCGCCTCCGGCGTTGGAGACCTACGACCGCAATGGCGAAGTGGTGAACCGGGTTGTCGCGAACCGGTGGTACGACCAGCAACATCAGGAACTGTATCGTCGCGGCATCATCGGATTGCCCTACGCGGAGCAGGCGCCTCACCTGCTGACCTTCGCCATGGGCTATGTGTTATCGCAAGCCGACATCAGCTTGCATTGTCCGGTTACTCTCACCGGAGCAGTGGCGTACGTACTCAGCGCGCATGCGCCGGACGCGGTGCGGCAGCAATTTCTTTACGACGTTGCACGCATGGACGGTCTCGCGAAGACCGGCGGCACATGGGCGACCGAGCAACATGGCGGCAGCGACGTGGGAGCGACCACCACCACGGCTGTTCAGCACGGCGACCGCTTTGCGCTGCATGGATTGAAGTGGTTTACCAGCAACGCCAACAGCGGTCTGGCGTTGGCCACGGCGCGGCCCGAGGGCGCCGCAAGCGGGACGGCTGGACTTGGTCTCTACCTCGTGCCCAGTCATCTGGAAGATGGGCGGCCCAATCACTATCGCATCCGTCGCTTGAAAGACAAGCTCGGTACCAAAGGGCTTCCGACCGGAGAGATCGAATTACTCGGCGCGGAAGCTGTCGAAGTGGCTGCGCCTCCTGATGGCTTCCGGTTGATGATGGATGCGCTGGAGTACAGCCGCGTTCACAACGCCGTTGGGTCGGCGGGCGTACAGCGCAGGGCACTGCGCGAGGCCCTTGCTTGGGCGAAATCGCGCCATGTCTTCGGCCACGTGCTGGTGGATTACCCCATGGTGCAGGATGACCTGTTGCGGATGCGCGTGCAGTTCGAGGCAGGCGCGTTGCTCGCCTTCGAGGCTGCCATTACTTTCGACGAGGCGCAGCACGACCCGGAGCGCCGCACCTGGTTGCGATTGGTTACCGCGCTGGCGAAATACTTGACCGCGGAGTATGCCATTACAGCGGCGCGGGCTGCGCTGGAGTTGATCGGGGGCAACGGCTATACCAGCGACTATCCCGCGGCCCGCCTGTTGCGGGATGCGCAAGTGCTGACCGTGTGGGAGGGTCCGGCCAATATTCAGGCGCTGGAGTTGCTGCGTTTGCTCGCCCCTCGTTATCGCGGCTGGGAGCAATACCAGTCGCGAATGCAAGCGATCCAAGAGAAGCTCCCAGTGGTGCACGACAAACTGCGCAAGGCCATGCAATCCAGGCTCGAGGGCGACCGCGAGGCCGTGGCGATCGCCATGCGCGATGAGCAGAGCGCACAACGCTATGCGAGGAAGCTGTTGCATCGCTTGAGCCAGAGCCTGGCGTTTGCCCTGTTGTGCGAAGCGGCCAGCGACGCCCAGACGACCGGCAACCCGTTGCCGGGGCATAGCGCCTGGCGATACTTTGAGGAGATTGAGCCGCCGGCCTTCGGAATGGAAGACGACAACGCGCGCCGGGGTGTTCTGGAACTATTGAGCGACGAGGCCGTGCGCTCCGCCCATGTGATCTAGACGCCTTCGCTGGAAATTTCCGATGCGCGGAGGCGGGCGGCTTTGATTTCGTCCCAGCGCACCCAGGCGATGTAAAGAACGACCAGGATGTTGATCCCGAGGACCGCCCAGTGGAGTTGGTTGGAGCGGCGAATTACTTTGTAGATTTCGAACGGGAGGTACACGCATCCTGAGATGATTGCCAGCCATTCCGCCCACGCGCGTTGCCTCCACAAGCCGTAGCCTTCTGCGAAGCGCAGAATGGCGTAAGTAATCGCGATCGCACCGATCATTACAATACTAGTGCTGGAGATTTTGTCGGCCGCGTGCAGAAATTCCTGGGACCAATGGCGACTGGGATTGATATGCAGCGAGAAAAGAATATGCTCTGCCGCCTCCTCGAAATCCACATCACGCCGAATCATGACGATCAAGAAGTAAGCGCTAGCCAGGGCCAAAGCTCCTTTCAGCGCCTCGAACACCGCGACCATGCGCAGCCCGCCCTGGTGGGTGTGCTCACACTTGGTACGCCGGATGTGGGTTCGACTGGCGATGCTGTTCATACCCTGACGGGCTTCGCTGACGGTAGTACTCAGCGTAGCTTACCAGACCTTGCGCGCTCCAGAATTCTGCCTCATTTTGAGATATAAGCCCAGCGCGTTGGGCTGGTTTGCAGCCGATTCTAGATTCTGCGGTGTTGGGTCAGGTGGTTGCGCTCGGGCAACCAAGGCCCTGGCCAACCTGTGCGGCTTCGAGCATCTTGGTCACGGTGGTGAATTTTTCCCGGCAACGTCCGTCACCGGCGCGGGCGAGTTCGGCGGCATCGATTCGCCGCCATGCAGAATAGTCCACCCAGCAGACATGCCTTTGCGCCAGCAGTTGGAGGACCCCCGCTCTCCCCCGTCGTGGCCTGTCCGGCACTTCTTGCGCAATCTTCTGGGCTACCTGCTGAGCCTCAGTGCGATTGGTCGGAATTGTTCCCGAAGGGCCTCGCTTTGCCCATCCGACCACGTACAGCCTGTCTTTGACTTTTCCTTCTATGTTGGCGAATACACCGTTGGCAGGAGTGGCAGTGCAGCACGGACGCGTTTCATATCCGATGCAGGTGATGGCCAGTTGCGCGGGAATTTCGTGGAGCGCTCCGTCGGCAGAACGAAACTGCACGGCGCTGAGTCGGCCCTTACCGAGGAAGGCGATGGGCGTCAAGTTGAAATGAAAGTGAATTCTGACCGGAGCCGTGCGCGATTGGTCCGCGGCGAAACTACGTAAGGTTTCAACGATTGCGCCATCTCCAGCGAGGGCGGTCGGATCCTGCACCATGCGACACGCGCGCTGCAAAGTGCCCAGCTCGGCGAGTTCGTGCTGGGTGAACTTCGCATCCGCAGCACTGCGCCGGCCGACGACGTGGATGGTCTCGATAGGCTGGGTTTCCAGCCACGACGTCACTTCGGGTGAAAGATCGGAACCAGCCAACTCGGGGGCACTCTTGGCTAGGACGCGGGCCACATCAATCGCTACATTGCCGTTGCCGATGACGACTGCCGATCGCACACCGTCGATTGTGGGCGGTTGGCTGTCCGGATGGCCGTTGTACCAGCCGGTAAATGCGCCCGACCCGAGGACGCCCGGAAGTTCCTCGTCTGGAATGTTGAGACGTCGATCGCGCGAGGCCCCGGTTGCCAGCGCGACGGCATCGTAGAGCGACATCAGCTCCTCAAGACTAACGTCACGGCCAACTTCGACATTGCCGAAAAAGCTGACGCGGTCGCGGGAAAGCACGCGGTCCAGCACTCGCGCAACCGCCTTCGTGCCCTGATGGTCCGGAGCAACCCCATAGCGGACAAGTCCGAATGGCGCGGGCAGCCGTTCGAAGATGTCGATGGAAGCATCGGGGATCAAGCGAAGCAGGCTGTCCGCCAGGCAACAACCCGCCGGACCGCTACCGATGATGGCGATGTGTTTCATGAACTCCGCTGGGGCTGTTAGCTCTTAGCTTCTAGCCTTTTGCCTTTAGCCCTCAGCTCTCAGCGGTCAGCTTTCGGCTCTTATCTTCTCGTTCCTCGCTAGCCACTAGCCACTAGCCACTAACCCCTGCCTTAATGCAGCTTCACGTACTCGTAGTCCACGGGATTGTTGTTGATGCCGCGATCGGGAGGTGCAATCCATGCGGCCATCTTGCCCTGCTCCTGTACTCCGTGCATGAGGCTGAGTATGTATGCCCGGTCGCTCTCGCTGGGCAGCCATTCGCCAATCTGAGCGTTGAACTGTTCCTGGCCGATCGGCCGTCCGGTCAGATCGGTGGGAACGGCAGCCCACGCTCCGATATTGCGCCGGAAACGCGTGCTGGGCAGCGACAACCGGAAGGAATAGCCGGCCTTCTCGATCAGCCGGTTCCAGCGTTTGACGCCCAGCTCGCAATCGCGGACGTAGGAGCCTCGCGTGACTTCGTTCATCGCGTTGCGCATGGGGATTTGCTCGGTCTTCGTGCTACCGCTCCCGTCCGGCAGCTCCAGCGAAAAGGTCTGCTCGACAGCGAGGTGATCTTCGTATTGCGCCTCATCCGGCCGGCCCTTCAATCCGTTCGCGAAATAGGAAGCCGCATTCGAGGAAGTCTCCGAGCCGAACAAATCGAGCGACGAACTGAACCAGAAGTTCAGATACTTCTGCACCGTGGGCAGATCGATGGCGCCGGCGTTGCGGACGGCCAGCGGATCTTCGGTGCCTAACTCTTTTATCACTTCCAGCGTGCGCCTGACCACGCGGTTGATGCCGGTGTCGCCGACAAACATGTGGTGCGCTTCTTCGGTCAGCATGAACGAGCAGGTGCGGGCCAGCGGATCGAAGCTCGACTCGGCCAGCGACTTCAACTGGAACTTGCCATCGCGATCGGTGAAATAAGTGAACATGAAGAAGCTCAGCCAGTCGTTGATGGGTTCATTGAAGGTGCCGAGGATGCGCGGCTTGTTGGCATCTCCGGAGTGGCGCTCCAGCAACTCTTCGGCTTCTTCGCGGCCGTCGCGCCCAAAGTAGGCGTGCAGCAGATAAACCATCGCCCACAGATGGCGGCCTTCCTCGACATTTACCTGGAACAGATTGCGCAAGTCATAAAGTGACGGAGCAGTGTGGCCGAGCATGCGCTGTTGCTCGACGGACGCAGGCTCGGTATCGCCCTGGGTAACAATGAGACGACGCAATATGGCGCGGAATTCACCGGGAATCTGCTGCCAGACTTCCTGCCCGTAGTTGTCGCCAAAGCCAATCTTGCGATTGGGATCGCGGTCGGCGAGAAAGATTCCCCAGCGGTACTCCGGCATATGGACGAATCCATAGGTCGCCCAACCCTTCGCGTCCACCGAGGTCGCGGTGCGCAGATAAACGTCAGCCACCTGAAAATCGCGCGGACCGAGGTCCTGCCACCACTTCAGAAATTCCGGCTGCCAATGTTCCAGCGCGCGCTGCAAGGTACGGTTGGAGCCCAGGTCTACGTTGTTCGGTATTCGGTCCCGATAGTTGATTGCCATTAAACTCTCTCCCAATTGAAGCGCGCCTTCGATCCCGTGCCGAACAGCTTGAGCGCGCCCTGCTCGCCGGTCGAGTTCGGCCGGATAAATACCCAGTTCTGCCATGCGGAGAGGCGGCCAAACACCTTGGTCTCCGTGGTTTCCGCTCCCGGGAAGCGCAGGCTGGCTTCCATGCCGGTGAGCGCGTCGGGCGAGAGCGCGGCACGCTCTTCGATGGCCATACGGACCTCGTCTTCCCAGTCGAGATCGTCGGGCGCCAAGGTAATAAGGCCGAGCTCAAGAGCTTCCTTGGGGCCAAGGACTTTGCCCTTGGCTTCTACTGCGCCAGCCATGCATCGCGCATTGCCACTGAATCGTGTTTCGAGCCGGCCGCGAGCATTAACCGCGGGCAGCAAACCGAAATTCATTTCGTCCACGGCGATTTTCGGAATGGACGCGTCGCCTTCTTCTTCGGGAGGCGCCAGCATGTAGCTGCGATCGGCGGCCAGTGCCAGTTCGAAAAGCACGCCGGCGAAACACGAACCCGGCTCGATGATGGCGTACATGCTGCGCGAAGAAACATCCAGCCGCGCCAAGGTGCGGCGCAACATGCCGATGGTTTCACGCACCAGCCAATCGTTGCGATGTTCGAGCATGACGGCATCGCTGGCAAGGACCGCTTCAGCACTGCCCGATGTCTTCAGCAGCAAGAGTCCGAGTTCCGGTTCGTTGACGCGAAGCATGAGGATGGCGTCGTCAAGCTCGCGCGCCATCGCCAGCGGCCACCACTGGTCGCCTGCGGCGTGAATCGCATCGGGCTCCTGAGGCTGTACTCCTTCGGGCGCGCGCACCGTCAGCGTCGCGGTTCGCGCAGCGCGATCGAACGCGACGTTAACGTGCTTGTAGTGGTAGGTGTCGTCGTCGAGCTTACGATCCAGCGGAGTCAGCTTAATGCCCTTCGCAGCAGCGGGACGGGTTGAGTCGTTTACCAGCGCTTGCGCGTGGGTGCGGACCAGTTCCGGGAATTTCTCTGGGACTGCGATGTCATCCACCAAGCCCCACTCTTTGGCGCGCTCGCCCTTGACGCCGTCAGGATTGGTGCAGAACATGTCAGCCCGGTCGCGGCGCACTTTGCGCTTGTCCACCACGCGCGTGAGACCGCCCGTGCCGGGCAGGACGCCGAGCAGCGGAACTTCGGGCAAGCTCACGGCGCTGGAGCGATCATCGACCAGCAGAATCTCGTCGCAGGCCAACGCCAGCTCGTAGCCGCCGCCGGCGGTGGTGCCGTTCAGCGCGGCCAGAAACTTCAGGTCGTCATGACGGCTGGAGTCCTCCATACCGTTGCGCGTCTCGTTGGTGAACTTGCAGAAGTTCACCTTCCAGGCATGCGAGGAGGTGCCCAGCATGTAGATGTTGGCGCCGGCGCAGAACATGCGCTCGCGCGCGCTGGTGAGCACGACGCAGGCCACTTCGGGATGCTCGAAGCGAATGCGCTGCAGGATGTCGTGCAACTCAATGTCAACGCCGAGATCGTAAGAGTTGAGCTTGAGCTTGTAGCCCGGCCTCAGGCCGTAATCTTCGTTGACGTCCATGGCCAGCGTCGCCACCTGGCCATCAAATGTGAGCCGCCAATGGCGATGCTCTCCCGGAGCCACGTCGAACGTGACCAGTTCCTTCTGGTTTACGGTTGGCATACAGGTCGTACTCTCCTCAAGGCAGCGCCGGGCGGGCGCCTGCAAGATCCCCACGCGAATAGATGCATTATAGTGCATTTCTTAGATATTAGGAGAGGAAGTATGGTGCAGATTGTCGGATTAGAGAGAAGAGCTAGAAGAACACCTCCGGCGAGACATGGAAACGCTGGCTCAGGCGGCTGATCTGTGCTTTCGTCAGTTCTCGCTTGCCGCTAATCACTTCGGAAACGGTGCTGCGCGAACCGAAGATCTCAATCAGGTCTTTCTGCTTGAGTCCATGTTCTTCCATCAGAAAAGACAATGCTTGCCGCGGCGTGGCGCGTGGCAACTGGTACCGCTTTGCCTCGAAATCTTCAATCAACAGCGTCAGCAGGTCAGCCAGTTCTTTCTCTTCTCTCGTCAGCGAGCGCTTTTGTTCAAGCGCGTAAAGCGCATTGACGTAGTGCTCGTTCTCGGCTTCGCTGCGGATGACCTTGGGAGGAATTTGCGCCAGCAACTTGGCGTAAACCGGATTGATTGCCAGCGCGTTCATTGTTTCCATCCTCCCCTCTCGTAATCCGCGTGCGACAGCACCTGCCGGACAAAGATTCGTCGGCTGCGATAATTAATCTCAGCGATCATGCGGTATGAATTGCCCTTGATGTTGAACACTGTGTATTTCCCGACTGCATCCGCAGAGGGAAACGTCTGTCGCACTTCGTCCAGCGACTTCCACTCTGCCTTCTTGGCCACCCGGTACCACAAATCCAAGGGAGCGGAGAGATCGCCATGGCGCTTCGCCGCATCCAGAAGTCTCTTCCGGCTGATAACGTGCACTTAATAAGATGTTCGCAATTTGCGAACGGGTCAAGAAAAATCGACTGGCAAGGGAACAGCGCTGAAAACCCAATCAGCTCTGGCGAATTGACTGCTGCAGCATCTCCAGCGTCTCTTCCACCGAACCGCCGCTGGTATCGATGGTCGCGTCGGCTTTGCGATACAGCGGCTCGCGCACGTCGAGAATGCGTCGCAGGTCCGACATGGATTCGCGGTTGTCGGCCATGGGCCGCATGTCGCCCTGAGCGATGACACGCTGCATGTGCTCTTCCGGCGTGGCCCGCAGCCAGACCGTGAAGCACATAGTAAGCAACCGCTCGAAGGTCGCGGGCTCGGAGACCAGGCTGCCGCCAGTAGCCAGCACGAATCGCGGATAGCGTTCGATGACCTGGTCCAAAACGCGGCGCTCCAGCCGGCGAAAGCCGCTCTGCCCATAAAGATCGAAGATGACGCTGAGGCTGACCCCGCTCTCCTGCTCGATCAGGCGATCCAGCTCGAGAAACGGCGCCTCCAAACGATCAGCCAGCATGGCTCCTAACGTGGACTTGCCGGCGCCGCGCAGGCCGACCAAGGCGATGCGGCCGCGCCTCGCGTCGAGGTCAACGCCGCCGAAGTGTTCCACCAGCAGTCGGCGGGCCTCCACTAGTTCCGCCGCCGGCAGCCGCCGCAGAAATTCGGTGGTGTGCACCAGGTCCACAGGCGGCTCGGGGCCGTCGAGCACCAGGGCTTCGAGAGGAGTGTCGAGCGCCTGTGCGATTTGTCGCAGTCGGAGGATGGAAATGTTGCCCTGTCCGCTTTCCAGTTGCGCCAGGTAGCGTTCGGATACTCCCGAGTCACGGGCGAGGATCTTGCGGGTCATACCGCGGCGAGCGCGCATCTCTCGCACCCGCTCGCCGAGCAACCGGAGGTAATCGGATTGGGAGCTGGAGTCGGCGCCAGCGGAAACCGCGGCGGCAGGGGTCTGCGCCGCCGCGTTCTCCACAACATGCACTATGTCGCGTTTTCGGCTCACCGTGGATGCATTATACTTCCATGGTCGCACGTATAATAGTGCCTGAAGTGGGGACACAAGCATGGGCCGCGACATTACGATCCTAGTGGGTACCATGACCGGCACGGCCGAGATGGTCGCCCAGGAGGTGCAGCAAGCGCTGGAGGTGGCTGGCCATCAGACGACGATCAGGGCGATGGACGGCCTCGATGCCAGCGTCTTTCAGAGCGGGGGCGCCTTCCTGATTTGCACTTCCACCTATGGACAGGGTGATGTTCCCGACAATGCACAGGCACTCTTTAACAGCCTGGAGAGTGAGAAGCCGGACCTCACCGGCGTAATCTACGGCGTGATCGCGCTGGGTGACCGCACCTACAAAAACACGTACTGTCATGGCGGAATTCGCTTTGACAAGATGCTGACTTCGCTCGGCGCCAAGCGGGCCGGCGAAATCCTGACGCACGACGCAAGCTCGGGCACCCTGCCCGAAGAGGTAGCGGCGCAATGGGTGGTGCCATGGGCCGAGCAGCACCTCGCATCCTCATCGGAGATTGGGTAGATATGGCTGCGGCAGCACCTCACCAACACGGCGAAGTTCTGGTTGATGGCAAGCGGCTGGAGACTGTGTGGATCGAGCCGGCAGGCAACGACCGCTCGACGATCGTCATGCTGCACGAGGGCCTGGGCTCGGTCGCGCTGTGGAAGGACTTTCCGCAACGGCTCGCGCTGCGCACCGGTTGCGGGATACTGGTCTATTCGCGCTATGGACATGGAAATTCCGACAAGCTACTGGAAAAGCGTCCGGTGGAATTCATGCACCACGAAGGCGAAGTGGTGCTGCCGGAGTTGCTCGTGAAGCTGAGCATCGCGAAGCCAATTTTGCTGGGCCACAGCGATGGCGGATCAATCGCGTTGATCTTTGCGGGTAAATATCCCGATCGGCCGCGCGCCTTGATCCTGGAAGCGCCGCACGTGTTTGTGGAAGACCTGAGTGTCGCGAGCATCACCGAGGCGAAAGTGGCCTATTTGACGACTGATCTGCCGCGGAAACTTGGGCGCTACCACCGGCACGTGGATGAGACTTTTTGGGGCTGGAACGATATCTGGCTCGATCGGCAATTTCGCTCGTGGAACATCGAAGAGTATTTGCCGGCGATCCGCTGCCCGATACTGTGCATTCAAGGCGAAGAGGACGAATACGGGACCATCGCCCAGGTAAAGGCGATCCGGGCGCGCGTGTCCGCGACAGAAATTCTGATGCTGCCGAATTGCAGGCACTCACCGCACCGCGATCAGGCGGAAGCGACACTGGAGAAAATGGCAGACTTTGTCGCGGCGGTGGAGGGTAATGAGGAAACGACACGTGCGACCAAGGCGGCTGTTGAAGAACAATAAGGGATGGGCACTATAGGGGTCCTTCGACTCCTCGCCCGGTCGCCGGAGCGCCCGGACTCGTCGCTCAGGATGACACAATTGCAGGGCCGCTAGCGAAAAGCGAATCGCGAAGAGCGAAAAGCGTTCTTCCAGAAGAGGCGAAAACATGACTGAATGGGTGCACACCTTCAAGGGCGCGGTACTGGCGTCGGAGTACGATTTCGCCAGCCACATGAACTCGCACATGTATGTCTCGCGCTTCGACCAGGCCACCTGGTTTTTGCTGCACGCCATCGGAATGACCCCGGCTTCGATGAAGCAGAGGAACTTGCGGGTGGCGATCGTGCGCCAGAACTATCAGTTCCTGGAAGAGTTGCGGGGCGGGGAATTGGTGGAAATCAAGAGCGGCTTCCTGGCCATCGGCGAAAAATATTTTCGCTTTCTCCATCAGATGTACAACGACGAAACCGGCAAGATGGTGGCAACTTGCGACAGCGTCGCGGTGCAGGCCAGCCTGGAGTCCGGCAAGAGCGTGCCCATGACCGAGGAGTTACAAGAAAAGGCCAAACGGCATCTGGTGACGGCCAATGTTCCGCTGGACGAGGCGGTAGGCTAGGCTACGGAGTGGCAACGACGCCAGGCCAAACTCTACGACAAAGAATCGCGCCTTATGCTGCGGGACAAACGCGCCCGCATCGTCCAGCTAGTCGCTTGGCGAGCCGCCGGCCTTACCCTTGCCCTGCAGCGGGATATCTTCGGGATCGGTTTCGCCTTCTTCCAGCCAAACTTCCTTCAGCATCTGATTCACTCTGGGACGAGCCAGCGCTGAGGCGGCACTCAAGACGACGGTCACCCACCCCACACCGATCACCACCTCGATACAAGCAAGTGTCCGGGTCAGGGCATCGGACGGGATCACGTCTCCGTAACCCAGCGTGGCCATGGTGACCACGGAGAAGTACACGAACTGACCGAAACTGGGAGGCAAAGGCGAAATCAGACTCATGCCTTGGAAAGCGGAAGAGCGGTTGTGTTGCCAGGCTGCGGCGTAAAAACACGCGAAAATAAAGATGATGGCGGCATAGCCTAGCAAGAAGGCGAGAAGCGCTTCCCACATCTGCTGCAATATGCGGAAGACGCCGACCAGCACCAGCAGCCGTGGTTTCAGCCACTCGCCCAGAAGCCACGCGAGATTGGTGGAGATCAGGATCGCCAGCAGGATGATGAGCAGCGAACGGGGAACGGGATGGACCTCGATTTGCGCGATCAGTGCGCTGGCAAAGGCAGCCAGTATCGAGAAGTACATTCGCTCGGAGGCGTAGAAGTGATGGGCCAATTGCCGCATCGCATGATGTTGCAATGGAACTGATGCGGGTTTGGAAGCTGGCAGGCGGCTAAGCAGGGCCTTGCTGACCCAGTTGAAAATGCCCTTGCCGGTAAAGCGAAATCCACCGTACAGGCTCCCGGCAAAACCAATGGCGCCGCAGACCGACATCATTTTCTGCAAGTAGTCAATTGTGCTCTGCCGGGGAATGAGCGACGTCATCTCGGGAGCGATGGAGGCCCGCATCATGCTGCCGAGCATGCCGGTCGCAAGCGCAACCACCACGATGAATCGGGGCGCGAAGCCTACGCAGGCGAATGCGAGAATCAAGCCGGCGACGGCGTAGAGTGCGCCTGCCCGGAGCGAGTCCATGCCCCCGATCCCGTAGCCGTAGGCGGCGATGGTGACGGTGGCAATGCAGTAAAGAATCACGATTGCGGCCGGATTCGATTTTTCCTTGGATTCCACGGGACGTCCATTCACAGGCGTTGGCAGAGTTTGCACCGGAACCGGCTTTGAGCGCAAGCCGAAACACACAGCCACACGGATGAATTCGAGAAGCCGCAACCTCTGCGGTTTTCAACGGCGTGGCTAGCGGGTAAGATGTTCGTCAGGTGATTCCATGAGTCCCGAGTCTTCCGAAGAAAACACCACTGCAACCAAAGACCACCCAGCGGCCGAGCACGTTGCCGAGGCGCATCGCATTTTGAGTGGGCTGAGGCAGCAACTCGACAAACATCCCGACTTGGATAAAGCCATCGCCAAGCTGGAGATGGCGCTAAATGTTCTGACCACGAGAACCGGCGGAATGTTGTAGATCAGATTGAAGGCGGCCCATGCCCACAAGCATCGGAACAGCAGGGCGGTTCCCCCTGCCCGGATCAAAACACTCCATGAACTCCAGCGAGATAGACTACAACCCTGTGCAGACTGTTAGGCATCACCCGCAGAGGCGGGCGGAGGTAAATAAGCGATGAGCCGTACCGGCGTGGCCGTTCTGTTGTTTTCGTTGCTTCAGTTGGGGAGTGCAGCCAACAATCAGGAGCCTATGGATGGCTACTCGCCCGCGCATGCAGTTGTGGAGCGCGATTGGGAATCGAAATTCCGCAACCTCCCCAATCCTGACGCGATGCGGGAATCGATGCAGCACCTGAGCGCCCGGCCGCACAACGTCGGTTCTCCGTACGACAAGGAAAACGCTGAGTGGATCCTGTCGAAGTTTCAGCAGTATGGCTTCGACGCCCACATCGAAACCTTCGACGTGCTGTTTCCCACGCCGAAGGAGCGTCACGTCGAGCTGTTGTCTCCCACGTACTTTGTGGCCAAACTACAAGAGCCGCCGCTCAGCATCGATCCGACCTCGCAACAGACTTCCGAGCAACTGCCCACGTACAACGCCTACTCCGCTGATGGAGACGTCACCGGCCCGCTGGTGTACGTGAATTACGGCATGCGCGACGATTATGAGCAACTGGAGCGGCTGGGAGTTTCGGTGAAGGGCGCGATTGTGATCGCTCGCTACGGCGGCGGCTGGCGCGGGATCAAGCCGAAAGTCGCTGCCGAGCACGGCGCCGTCGGCTGCATCATCTACTCCGATCCTCGAGACGACGGCTACTTTGAGGGGCAGAATTATCCGGCCGGGCCGTACCGTCCCGAAGACGGTGTGCAGCGTGGCAGTGTAATGGACACCGACTATCCCGGCGATCCTTTGACTCCGGGAGTGGGAGCTACCAAGAACGCGAAGCGCCTGAGTCTGAAGGAAGCCAAGACTATTACTTCGATTCCGGTATTGCCGATCTCGTACGGAGACGCGCAGCCCTTGCTGGCGGCCATCTCTGGGCCGACTGCGCCTGACGCTTGGCGCGGAGCGCTGCCGATTACCTACAGGATCGGACCTGGTCCGGCCAAGGTCCACCTGGTGGTGAAGTCGAACTGGGACCTGAAGACCATCTACGACGTCATCGCCAAGATACCGGGCCGCGAAACTCCCGAGCAGTGGGTGCTCCGTGGCAATCATCACGATGCCTGGGTCAATGGAGCTGATGATCCAATTTCTGGCATGGTGGTCGTATTGGATGAGGCAAGAGCGCTGGGCGAGTTGGTAAAGCAGGGCTGGCGCCCGAAGCGGACCATTATCTATTGCGCGTGGGACGGCGAAGAGCCCGGCCTGCTGGGTTCCACCGAGTGGGTCGAGCAGCACCAGGATGAATTGCGCCAGCACGCTGTGATGTATCTGAACACCGATTCCAGCGCGCGTGGTTATTTAAGCGTGTCGGGGTCACACACGCTGGAGCGCGCGGTCAACCAGGTTGAGCGTGAGATTCAAGATCCGGAGAAGCACATTTCCGTGTGGAAACGCGCCTATCTTCGGCGGGTAGGTCGCGCCGCCAGCTCGGAGGACCGAGAGGAGTTGCGCGATCGCGCCGACCTACGGCTGGGAGCGCTGGGTGATGGTTCCGACTACACGGCGTTCCTCGACTATACGGGCGTGGCCGCGCTGAATATGGGATTCGGCGGCGAGAGCGGCGGCGGCGTTTATCACTCCATTTACGACGACTTCTACTGGTACACGCATTTTGGCGATCCGAAGTTCGTGTATGAGCGCGCGTTGGCGCAGGTGGCCGGGAGCACGGTCATGCGCTTTGCCGACGCTGACCTGCTGCCGTTCGATCCCACGGGATCGGCCGATACCATCAAACGCTACGTTGCGGAGCTGAAAAAGGAGTTGAAGCAACAACAGGACCAGGCACGCGAGCGCAACAAAGAGATTGAGGAAGGAGTCTTCACCGCGACCGCCGATCCGGAGAAGCAGTATGTTCCTCCTCCGAAAGAGCCGGTGCCCCCCTACTTGAACTTTGCCCCGCTGGACAATGGGGTGGAAGCGTATGCTCGCGCGGCGCAGCGCTATCGCCAGGCTGTCGCGAAATTGAACGACAACGATGGCGCCGCGTGGCAGTCTCCCGCGCTGCAGGCCATCAACGCCAAGCTGCTGTTGACCGAGAGGACCTTCACCGTCAGCCAGGGTCTCAAGGAGCGTCCTTGGTTCAAGCATCAGATCTATGCTCCTGGCGCGTACACGGGTTATGGGGCCAAGACGATTCCCGCGGTGCGCGAGGCGATGGAAGAACACAAATGGAAAGACGCCGATGACGGTGCGGTAATCGTTGGTCAGGTGCTAATGAGTGAGGCCAGCCTGGTGGACTCAATTGCCCAGGAGCTGGAAGAGGCGGAAGGCCAGCGGCCAGCAACGCAGCAGGCCAAGCGAACCAATGTGAAAGAGCACGAGGCTCAGAAACCGCAGAGCGGAAGGTAAACCAACGAACCTGGCGTTTTTTCCCACCCTTTCGCAAAAGATGCGAAAGGATGGGGCACCCAGCGAATTGCGGCTGCTACGCGGTCCCCAGCCGCTTCAACACGTTCTCCCGAAAGCCGCGGCTGAGCGTCAGCTTGGTGCCGTCGCGCAGCAAGATGGAATAATCGCCATACAGCGAGGGCCGCAAGGTCTTGATGCGGTCCACATTCACCAGCGTGGAACGGTGCACGCGCAGAAATTGCCGGTGCCCCAACCGCGATTCCAGCGAGGTGATCGTTTCCCGCAGAATGTGGGTGTTGCCTCCCACGTGCAGGCAGACATAATTGCCTGCCGATTCGGCCCAATCAATCTCGTTGGGTTTCAGGCAGACGATCTCTCCGTCCGCCTTGATGACAATGCGCTGCGGGGTTTGCTGCCGCGATTCCAGATCGGCCAAAAGATCGAGCAGCTTGCGCTGAAAAGTTGCCTCCGAGGGGTGGGACAATTGCTTGCGAGCATGGCCCAAGGCTTCTGACAGGCGGTCCTTTCCCACGGGCTTCAGCAGATAATCGAGCGCGTGCACCTCGAACGCCTTCATCGCATACTGGTCGTAAGCGGTGACAAAGATGGTGAGCGGCACATGCTCGCCGTGCAGCGCCGCGATCACGCCGAAGCCGTCCACCTCCGGCATCTGCACATCGAGGAAGACAAGGTCGGGCTTTTCCTGCTTGATCAACGCGATGGCCGATTTGCCGTCGCCACACTCGGCCACGATTTGCAGGTCGGCCTCGTCTTCCAACATTCTGCGCAAGCGCTCGCGCGCCAGCGATTCATCGTCACTAAGCAACACTCGAATGGACATCGGTGGTCACGACCTCCTCGGAGCTTTCGCGGAACGGTATGTGGATCTTGACGACGCAGCCTCCGCCGAGCTGGTCCTCAAGGGTCATCCTGTGATCGTGGTTGTACAGTTGCTGCAGGCGGGCGCGCGTGTTGCGCAGCCCCACGCCTTCTGGTGGAATGCCGCCGCGATGGTGGGTCAGCCCCTGGCCGTTGTCACTGATCTCCATCCACAGCTCATCGAAAACCTGGCGCGTCGAGATGCGAATCCATCCTGGGGCGAGGCGCGGGCCTATGCCATGGCGAATGGCATTTTCCACCAGAGGCTGAAGAATCAGGTTTGGGACCAACGCAGACCGGGTGTGCGGCTGGATATCCATCTCCACGCGCAGGCGGTCCCGGAAGCGTGTTTGCTGGATGTCAACGTACTTCTGCAGGAAGGTCAGCTCACGACTGAGCGGCACCTCGTGGACACCGACCGCGTCGAGCGACAGGCGCAGCAGGTCTGCCAGTTGCAGGGTCATGTGTTCGGCGGCCGGACCATCGTTTCTGGTGAGGGCGGCAATGGAATTCAGTGTATTGAACAGGAAGTGCGGCTCCAGCTGGATCTTCAGCACCTCGAGTTGCGCATATGCCAGTTGGGCTTCCAACTGTGACGATTGCAATTCGCGCTCCCGGTACTTGCCGTAATACCCGATCGCCTGGGTGATCAGCAGGACATACCAGTAGCGCTGGAAATCCATGAGGGCGCGGGAAAAAGTATGGGCGAGAAATGGCGCGTGAGTTTCCTTAGTCCAAGTCACCAGCGGGTACAAGGACACAATCAGCGCCGCCCCAGCCAGCGTAAGAACGGCGCTGGCGGCAAGATGGAGGGGGAGGGCCAGCTTCCAACTGCTGCGGTCGAAGGTAAAGCGCCGGGCCAACGCGTACACCGGTGGCGTCAGCAACGACCAGACAAACGAGATGGTGACGTTCCAGGCAAGCAACTGCGCCCAGCTCTCCGGGCTGCCCATGGACGCGGTATAAACATGCGCCCCGGCGGCACTCAGGAAAGCCAGCACCGTCCACAGCACGAAGCCGATGGCCCAGATGCGGCCCCACTGTTTCAGCATGGTGAGCTACCTACTCTGCATGAACCCAAGACAATTCGAGACGAGCTGCACCTACGAATTGATAGACGAAATCCGGCGGCGGATGTTTCCGAAAAATTACGGGCGCCCCGGCCCGACAATCGACGGGTTATGATGAGTTGGTTCTGTCGTGAGGGGTGTCCAATTGCGGACACAATGCGGATCTGGAGCACAAGCCTTGCAGGGGGCGCTAGAATACTGAATATGAGTCTTCCCGACATACAGCGCTCCATCGAAGCCCTTCCCCAGGAGGAGCAAGCGCAGCTTGCCACTTGGGTTGCCGAGCGCGACATGGCAGCTTGGGACGCGGAGATCGAACGCGACTTCACGGCCGACGGCGCTGGTGCCGTCCTGCTCGATAGCGTCCGCCAGCAGGTGCGGGAAGGGAAGTCCAAGCCCTTGTCGCAGGGTCCGCGCCACCTGTGAGTTTCCGCTCGTTTGCCGTCTCCGAATTCTGGAAATGCTACGAAAAGCTTCCCGGCCACGTGCGTGAGCTTGCCGACAAAAAGTTCGAGCTCTTCACTCAAGACCCGTTTAATCCTTCACTCGGCCTGAAGCAAAAGGGTGAGGTATGGACGGTTGACATAGGCCGCTCCTATCGCGCGATCGCCCTCCGCGAAGAGAATGATTTCCATTGGTTCTGGATTGGCTCGCACGAGGCCTACAACCAGTTGCTTCGCAGATTGAAGTAACGCGTGCGGCAAAATGCGACAATACCGTTGCCGATACTCACTCAATTATGCATGAATTAGGTATCGCCGCCTCCATTCTCGAATCCGTTCAGAGCGAAGCTCTGCGGCATCCCGGCGGTCGCATCACGAAGGTAGGCGTTAAAATCGGGGAACTGTGTGGAGTTGACCGTGATGCGCTGCAATTTGGCTTCGAAGTGCTGGTGAAAGACACGGAATGGGAGCCGGTGGTGCTGGACTTGGAATATATTCCGCGCGTGCAGCGCTGCTCGAAGTGCGCGCACGAGTTTCGCATGACCGAATTCGATCCGCAGTGCCCGCAATGCGGCGAATTCCTCACCGATTGCATCGGCGGAGAAGAACTCGACATCGCCTACATGGAAGTGGATGAATGAACCGCATCGAAGTCGAAAAGAAAGTCCTTAACGAAAACCAGATCCTGGCCGAACAGTTGCGCGAACGCTACCGGCAACTCGGGGTGCTGTGCATCAACTTGATCAGCGCTCCCGGCTCGGGCAAAACCGCTCTGCTGGAGCGGACCCTGGAACGCATGGACAAGGGCTCGCGGGTTGCCGTGCTCACCGGCGATCTGCAAACCGAGAATGACGCGAAGCGGCTGGCCAAGTTCGGCTTTCCGGTCAAGCAGATCACGACCGGAGGCACCTGCCATCTCGACGCCAAGATGATTGGAAAACATCTGGAGGACTGGAAGCTTGAAGACCTCGACCTGCTGATCGTAGAGAACGTTGGCAACCTGGTTTGCCCCTCCAGCTACGATCTTGGAGAAGACGCAAAGATCGTTCTGCTGAGCACATCGGAAGGCGAAGACAAGCCGCTGAAATATCCCTCTATCTTTTTGAAGTCGGAGCTGATGCTGCTGACCAAGATCGATCTGCTGCCCTACGTTCCCTTCAACGCGGACGTGGCGCGTGAAAACGCCAGGCGCGTCCATCCCCAGATGGAAATCATTGATGTGTCCAGCACCACCGGCGAAGGCCTCGATCGCTGGATGGAATGGCTGCGCGCTCGCCAGGAGCGGGCCAAGGCAAAGCTGCAAACCGTAACGGTCCCACACTGATTTCAGCAGCCCCCATTTACAATGGCCCTTACTCCCGAGGTGCTGATGTCGTTCCTTCGTTACCTGATGCTGTTGTCGCTGGTGATCTGGATAGGCGGGCTCATCTTCTTTGCGTTCGTGCTGGCGCCGACGGTCTTTGCGGTCTTGCCCACCCGGCAACTGGCGGGCAATGTGGTCAGCCGCAGCTTGGGCATCATGCACTGGATGGCGATCGCGTGTGGCGTGATATTTGCCGTGACGTCCATGATCGATTCGCGGATCGTGAATGGCGTCGCCGACCCGTTTGCGGGCCGCAATCTTTTGATCTACGCGATGATCATCTTGACGTTGGTTGGCATGTTCGGCATTGCATCGCGGATGCTGGTCCTGCGCCAGCAGATGGGCGTCATCGACGACGTACCGCAGGACGACGCCCGCCGGGTCGAATTCAATCGCCTGCACGTGTGGTCCATGCGCATCGAGGGATCGGTGCTGGTGCTCGGGCTGGCGTTGCTGTATCTGACCGCGCGAAGAATGTTGTAAGAGCTGTCAGCCATCAGCCATCAGCTCGGATGTCAGCGTTCGTGCTGCACTGACGCAGTCGCCCTGAGGTTTTATTTGACATTTATCCAAAGGAGCAGCCTTCACCAACAGCTCGGGCTGAGAGCTGATAGCTGACGGCTGAAAGCTAAGATCATGAAAACCGGAATCATAGGCCTGCCACAAGTGGGCAAGACGTCGTTGTTCGTGATGTTGACCAGGCAGCAGGTAGCGCAGCGCACGGGAAATCCTCGCGAGGCGCATCTGGGGGTGACCAAAGTCCCCGACGACCGCCTCGACCGCCTGGCTGCGCTCTATAACCCTAAAAAGCTGGTGCATGCCAGCGTCGAGTTTACCGACGTGGCAGCGCTGAGCCAGGAGGCGCTGAACGAGACCGCCTTCGCCGCGAACCTCCGCAATGTGGACGCGCTGGCCCACGTGGTGCGCGCCTTCGAGGATGACTCCATCGCGCATGTCGGCCCCATCGATCCGCTGCGCGATATCAAGAACATCGACTTCGACCTGATCGTCAACGATCTGGGACAAGTGGAGAAGCGGCTGGAGCGCGTCGAGAAAGACTTGAAGAAGATGAAGACGGCGGAGCTGGAGCGCGAGCACGACTTGCTGAAACGTGCCAAGGCGCATCTGGAAACCGAGCGGCCGCTGCGCGAGATGGAGATGACGCCCGAGGACAAAAAGCGGGTGCGCGGTTTCATGTTTCTGAGCGAAAAGCCGATGCTGTACGTGCTCAACATCGGCGAAAGTCCGTCGCTGGGTAAGGACCTTGAGGAAGCCGTCGCCAAATACGGAGTGACGGAGGTGGCGGCCCGTCTGAACACGGGCGCGCTGGCGGTGTGTGCCAAGGTCGAAGCCGAACTCGCCGAAATGAGCGACGAAGATGCCGCCGAATTCCTCTCCAGTTACGAGCTGAAGGAAAGTGGACTAGTTCGGCTGATCCGCAAAACCTACGAGTTGCTGGGACTGATTTCTTTCTTCACCGTGGGCGAAGACGAGTGCCGCGCCTGGACCGTGGAGCGCGGATCAAAAGCGGTGCACGCTGCCGGCGCCATTCACACAGACTTGGAACACCATTTCATCCGTGCTGAGACCATCCACTGGGACCAACTGCTCGATGCCGGGTCGGAAGCCGAAGGACGCGCCCGCGGCACACTGCGTCTGGAAGGCAAGGAGTACATCGTCAAGGACGGCGATGTGATGCACATCCGTCATAGTGGATAGTGGTCAGTGGATAGTGGATAGTTTCGAGTCCGACTTTCCATGTCTCCAAACCTGGTGTAGGCAAATTGACTCATTAGCATGAGTCAAATAAACTCATATCATGGCTAAGAGGCTGCAGGTCATTTTGAAGGATCCGGAGTATCGGGAGATCCAGCGGGTAGCGCGCTCGCGCCATATGAGCCTTGCAGAATGGGTCCGCCAGGCGCTGGAAGCCGCACGCCGGGAAGAGCCGGCCGGCAGTCTCACCCGAAAGCTGGAGGCGATCCGTAGGGCGGTCCAACAGGAGTACCCGGCGGGAGACCTGGACACTATGCTCGCTGAGATCGAAGCGGGTTACCTGAGCGGCCCGCGCTCGTGATTCTCATCGATTCCAATGTCCCGATGTATCTGGTGGGCGCGCCGCACCCGCACAAGACGGATGGACAGCGACTGCTGGAGAAACTGATACGGGGCCGAGAGCGTCTTGTGACCGACGCCGAAGTTTTGCAGGAGATACTGCACCGCTACGTGGCCATCGATCAACGCGACGCAATCCAGCCCGCTTTCGATGCACTGCTCGGAGTCGTCGATGAAGTTCTGCCCGTAACTCACGCGGCCGTGGAACGCGCCAAGGAAATTGTTCTGGGTTACCGGCGGCTCTCAGCTCGGGATGCCGTGCACGTGTCCGTAATGGAACAGCATGACATCGCACAAATAATGAGCTTTGATGCAGGCTTCGATTCGTTCCCAGGCATCAGCCGGATCTTCTGAAGAAACGAATTGCTGCCTGGGGCACCGGGCGGAGGCGCTTAGGGGCGGCCCACGAGATTTCTTACGGTGGCGTAACCCAGGTTAGCGTCCAAACGAAGGACGCGAACCTGGGGCACCAGGCGTAATATATGTGCGAGTCAAAGAATGAGCAAGAGAATCCTGGTACTACTCATCCTGCTCAGCCTTTTGGATGCTGCGGCAGCGGCGGCCGCTATGTATCACTTGGACAACGCCCGCCTTTCCTCCTACGGAAGCATTCTGTCTGCTGCGGGCGGCGTACTCGCTGTAATCTGGTTTACGGGCAGTCTTTGGTACCAGTCACAACAACTGAAGGAACAAAGAACCCATTTCCTATCTGAATTTAGGCATCTTAGAGAGGACAGTCGTCGAAACGCCTTGATGCTGGCGCGCGAAATTCTCAACACCGCGGAGGCAAAAGCCCTATCCTTGAACAGCGAGATCAATTCCCTTTCAGACTTGCCAACCAGCTACCTGAGTTTTGCCAGTGCCAAGGAGTTCAAGGACATCCTGGAATCGGATGATCCAGTAGTGGTTCAGACGGCAATACAGGGCTGGCTAAAGAAGGAAGGCCCGGCACTGACCTTGATGAGGGGTTTAAAGAGTGCAGCCGAAGTATACTTTCTGGCTATAGGCAAGGAAGACGCGGACTATTCAAAGGAACCGGAAGAGTTCGTCTCTGAGTACGGTTCTGATTTGTGGTCGCTGCCCTTTTTCGAGGCATTCCAGTTTACGGCTACAATGCTAAGTAAATTGATGATAAGGCTTGAGCCGGGGCGAAAAGCAGTACTAATAGCCTCTGAGGGAGTGATGGCTAGGACTGTACCGGTAGAGATTCTGAAGATGAACACTATTCGGGAAAACATTAGAAAGCATGTCGAAAAAGGTTATCCACTGCCAAAGATCGCCGAAGGACTCTGGGAGGGGTAATGAGTGATGAGGAAAGGACCATTGATGAAGCGATGGAGGAATACAACAGACTTCACAACATGCCGAGTGATGTCACAGACATCACTCATGAGGAATTTGTCGCGGGTGTTGCTAAAGGCACGATTGGCCTAAAGTTCATTAAGGGAGAACCAATCACGCTGGTCAGTGGTGCCTGGGGTAATGAAAAACGTTGAAGACCATTAAGCGAGCACGGAAACTGAGATGAAACAGGAAGAAGCACAGGCCGTATGTGCAAAGTATGGGTCGGTTTTGCAGCAATACGAGATAGGCCGTGTAGCTTTGCTTATCCTCCCCTCGCATGAACCGTTAATCATCAGCATAGGAACAACAACTGCGAAGGTACTGACGAAACGGGCATTTGGCGGTTGGAAATTTCCGAAAACTCTAGGGAGCAAGGAACTCTCTGACTGGATTCCCGATTTCAACCGTCCCTCGGCAGCCCAGAGGTTCGCTGGTGGGGCAATGGTCCTCGACGGTCTGCTGAGTCTAACCGCGCGAGCAAGAAACGTGGCGGAGATTTCTCTGGCGTGGATTGTTTTGAGGGACCCCGTCGAAGCGGCGGTAGCCGAGTGTGGATGGGGGCCTTGATTCACCTTGGATACCGTTTGGCGTTATCTAACGTTTGCAAAATTTATCTCCCTTCTGGAACTCCGTGCACTGTGGATGAGTCGCTTGGGCAGCTTGATTGATCAATTTGAAGCTACTCTTCCCGATAAGACCAGAGAAAACA
>PMAT01000101.1 GCA_003152695.1 Acidobacteriaceae bacterium | reverse complement strand
TTCACGAATAATGCGGGCTAGTGGCCGTCTGCTGTACTCGCGCGGATTCGGCTCGTTGTTCAGTGAGTGGTCACAAACCGAGGAAGTCAATAAACTCAATCGCACGTTCTCCGAGTCACTACGCTTTCCTGCTCCCACGGCCCCGGTGAAGATCATCCTCAGGGAACGCAAGGAGGGCAAAGAGGTCAGCTTCCACGAAGTGTGGAGCACGACCATCGATCCCAAGGACAAGTTCATCGACCGGGCGAATCCACCTTCTCCGGGTCCGCTCATAACCATTCAAAAGATGGGCGAGCCGGCAACCAAAGTCGATTTGCTGATCCTCGGCGATGGATATACCGCAGCCGAGCGTAGCAAGTTCGAACAGGATGCCAAGCGGGCCACCGAGATCCTGTTCTCACGTTCGCCATTCCGTGAGCATCGGCAGGATTTCAACGTTTGGGCCTTATGTCCGCCAGCCGAGCAATCGGGCATCTCGCGGCCTTCGACAGGTGTGTATCGCCACTCGCCCCTGGGCACGTCGTACGACACGTTCGACAGCGAGCGTTACCTGATGACCAACGATAATCGCGCGTTACGCGATATCGCCTCGTACGCTCCCTATGAGTTCATCGAGATCCTGGCCAACGCAAAGACCTACGGCGGAGGAGGAATTTTCAATCTGTACGCTACCGTGGCAATCGATAGCGAATGGGCGCCCTATGTTTTTGTGCACGAGTTTGGACACCACTTCGCCGGACTGGCCGATGAGTACTACACCTCCGATGTGTCCTATGTTCCCGGAACCCAGCGCATCGAGCCCTGGGAGCCGAATGTAACCGCGCTGCTGGATCCGGCGATCCTGAAGTGGAAAAACCTGGTTGCCCCCGGCGTGCCGCTGCCGACGCCTTGGCACAAAGCGGAATTTGAGGCTTACGAGCATGAGATTCAAGCCGAGCGCCACCACATTCGCGCCGAGAACCAGCCGGAATCAGGGATGGACGCGCTGTTTGAAAAAGAGAAGAAGCATGAAGATGAGCTACTGGCGACGGACCAGTATTCGGACCGCGTAGGCGCTTTTGAGGGAGCTAACTACGAATCTCGCGGCTACTACCGTGCGCAGGAAAACTGCATTATGTTCACCCGCTACGATAAATTTTGCGCAGTCTGCCGCCGTGCCATCGAGAGGATTATTGGGATGTACGCGGCGCAGTAGAAAGAATCAATCCACAAAAAATGGACGGTGGGCGCCGGGTTGTCTTTCGTTTGGGTTGCGGCGCCCGCCTTGGATTTGGGTTACTGATATAGACGTTGCAGGGCGGAAAAAGTTCGTCCCACCCGCCAAATCAGGTCAGTTTTTACAATTCTTTACAAATGCCGCTACTTGCGCGGCTGTTCATTCTTGCGATCGCTCGCTGGTTCCTAACTCCCAAATGCTATGTGCTAATTGCTAGTTGCTGCCTTCCCGTCCGGCAGAATAATTTTCTCCAGATACTCGATCGGCAATGGCCCCTGGTCGAGAGCACGATTGTGGAACTCCTCCAGCGTGAAACTACTGCCCTTTGCAGCCTGATATTTCTTGCGCAACGACCACCACTGCCGACTGCCCACGAAGTACGTGGGCAGCTGCGTCGAGCTAAGCTTGGCGCGTATCATTTTGCCTTCGGCTTCGGCCTGTGTCTGGAAAGTGTCTTTCATCATCAGATCGAGCGCCTGCTGGTCGGTCATGTTCATGGTTTGCAAGCGGATGTCGAGGATGGTGTTGGCAACCGCGCGCAGCCAAATCTTCAGCCGCACAATGCGGAACTTCGGACTGAAATCGAGATAGCCTTCCTCGGTCATCACGTCGGCGATGTACTCGGCCCACCCCTCGACGTACGCTCCATTGCCGAACAGGTTGCGCAACACGCGTCGCGTGGGCGGCTGCACGTCGTCGGCATGCTCGAACTGGATGTAGTGTCCCGGCAACGCCTCGTGAATGGTGAGCCACTTCAGCGCGTAGTTGTTGTATTCGCACAGTTTGCTCTCCGCCTTCGCCTCTGGCGTCTTGGGATCGATGGGCGTCACCCAGTACTGGGCTTCGGCGTTAGGCTCCAGCGGTGGCGCGCCATGAAATCCCGCAACCGAGTAGCTGCCGCGCTCGAACTCCGGTGTGGGGATGACCTTCAGGTTGTCGCGGCTGCTGAGCGACACGATCTTCTTCTCGCGGATGAATTGCTTGATGCCGTCGACGTCAGCCTTCACCGCTTCGATCAACTGATCGCGCTGCGGGTGTTCGTCGCTGATCTTGTTGAGCACTGCGGCGATGATCTTGTTCTCGCGCTCCTGGGCGGGCAGGCTGCTGTAGTCGTCCTGGCCGGGATACATCTGCTTATACAGCGGCAATGCCAGTTGCAGCATTTCGGCGCGAACCCTCTTCAGCTCGGCCTCGGCGTCGGCCAGCAACTGCGCAGGCTCGATGGAAGTCTCCATCACGTAGCGGAACTTGGGCGCGTACCATTCCTTGCCCAGCCGCCAAGTGCGGCCATTCGTGGGACGCTTCGCCAGATCGTTCTGCATCCACGCGTTGAAGTCGGTCAGCGCCTTCTTGGCCGCGGGCGCTACTTTGTCATACTGCGCTTTGAGCGGCGAGCCGGCTGGAATATCGGCGGCCACGGAGTCCACCAGATCAAGATTGCCTTCGTTCTCCCCCACTGCGGTCGAGATGAAGATGGGATCCGCGTCTGTAAGCTGCGACTTGGTCTGATCGAGGAACCGCGGGATCTGGCCGATGCGCGAGACCACGTCGCCCACGCGAACCTCCTTCGACGCATACTCCTGCGTCAGAGGCAGAAATAGCCCGTTGCCGATTAGCTCCACGTACCCCGTAGGATTGTGCTTGTAGCTCTGGATGTGCTCGAACTCGAGCAGGTTCAGGGCGATCTGGTCGTCGATCAGGCGATAGTCGGCAGCGTCCTGCGGATTCAGACCCGCGATCGGCGTCTCGGTCTGGAAGCGATGTCGCCACTCGCGATAGAACTTCTCCTGGGCGGCAACTGCCTGGGCACTAACATCGTCGAGCTGCGCGTCGAGGTCAATCGTCTTCCCGGTCTTTGGGTCGAGATGCTTATGATAACCAGCCTGCGACGCGCTCACCGGAGATAGCACCAGCGAGTCTTTCACGAACTGGTCCGTCATCTGGGCAAATTTCACGTTGGTTTGATTCGGATGGCCCATGCGGTTCGTGGATTGTGCCGCGCTGAATGTGGAGATAAGCGAGAAAAACAAAAAAGTGCGCACAACGTGTTTCATAGCGCCTCGGAAGAATAAAAGAGTGCGAGCGGGCCAGTATAAACCCGCAGGCCGGGGCGTTTTTCAGGATTAGTGAGTGGAGCCAACCGCGATTGGGACATTGTACAAACGAAAACGGCAGGGACATGTACGCTGAGTTTGCCGTACACGGCCTGCCGTTGCTTATCGGTAATGGTTTCCTCAGGTCGACTCGCGCGCCCTGAGCAATGTGTCTTACTTCCCGGCCTGTTTCGCCGCGCGACTTGCCGCGTTGTCAGCGAATTTTACTTCTCCGGTCTGCAGGTCGAGGATCACGCGATCGTCCTGACCCTGGTTGAAGTCGAACATGTTGTTGAGCGGACCGGCGATTGCGTCGAACGACCCTGGGATGCGCTGGCCACCCAGCCAATTGTCCTCGATGAAACGCACGATAGAGCTTTGGTCGGTCATGGTGTGATCGACGAAGTTATGCCGGGCATAAGGTGCGACCACCAGCAGCGGCAACCGGGGACCATAGCCGCAGCGGCCCTGCGCGTGGGGCCCGGTGACGCCAACCAGCGTTGGCAGTGCCCTTCCGCAAAGCCCTGGTCCGTTGAGCTCATCCTGCGAAGTCTGTGACTGGTTCACAATTTGTCCCAGTTGGTGATCGTACCAGCCGTCGGAGTCGTCCCAGTTGATGATGACCGCGGTGTCCCGCCAATCCCGCTGCTGCTCGAGAAAATTGATCACATGGACGATAAAGTTTTGTTCGTCGAGCGGCGTCGAGTAGCCGGCGTGCCCATCCTGATATCCCGGTGCTTTCAAGTAGCTCACGGCGGGGAAGTTTCCGGCATTCACGGCGTCGAAAAAGTCGTGGATGTCGTACTGGTGATTGGCGGCATCGCCATTGTGCCCGATCATGGCGATCGAGGTCGGACGCGTGTGCTGCAAATTCGCGGTTGAGGTGTAGTACTGGAACGGCTGGTGGTGGGGGATGTAATCCGCCTTCGGTGTCCCGACAAAAGTTGAGGTGTGGGACCGATGGCATCCCGTGGTTCCGTTGGGATTGGTGATGGTCAGGTCAAAACCGCCTTCGAAGAATCCCCAAGTGACACCTGCCGCAGTCAGCAGGTCGCCAATGTTTTGGCCACCCATTTGCACTTGCGAGCTCCCGGAGCAGACGTCGTTGTATGGATCGGTGTCGCTAACCAGGCTGTATCCCCCATTGCCATCAGGAACCACAGCATAGTCGGAGTTGATGTTCCGGATTACGCCATCGGTCTGGCCTGAGACAACATTGAGCGCGCCAGGTGTTGACGGACCGAACGTGGTCCCATACGAGTTATCGTTCATCGCATAGTACTGGGCGTAATTCCACAAAGCTGTTGTGGTGTTTCCATCGTAATAGCCGAGCACTAGACCCGTGGTATTAACCACCGGCGGACCGATATAAGGAGGAGGTCCTGGGGTCCCCACGTTAAGCGGAAAAAGATCCATCAAACCGCCATCAAATGCCGCTTGTTCTGGTCCGTAGTCGTGGTCCTGATCGGCAGTCCAAGCCTGAGCGCGGCCCAGGCGAAACGGGTTTGTCGCGCCGGGGCCATTGGCCGGGTTGAGGTTGGGATTACTGTACAGGAGAGCGGGTGTATACCCGTTGACGGTTGGTGTTCCAGGTAACGGATTGAATACAGGACCTCCTCCCGGCGGTGGGGGATTTAAAGCGTTGGGATACGTCCCAAAATAGTGGTCAAACGATACATTTTCCTGAAAGATAATCACCAGATGTGTGATCGGGGTGGACGTCTGGCCCGCCGTGGGGGCGTTGCCCGGATGGACCGCCGGAGCGGCGTAGGCGTTTACCAACGGCCCAAAAGCCATTGCGGCCGTTAACGTAGCTGCGAGAAATCGACGCATATTCTTCCTCACCCTTTCTAGTCCGCAGAGTGGACTCATGTGCGTTGATACCCTGCTGAGATCAAAAGGCTGTGAACGGAGGATTAAAAGAGAGTTAAGTGTGGATGCGGATGTTCAATTCGTGCGAAACTTTGACCGCCAATCGCGACACCATAGCAACGGAGCGATGGTCCTGCATATTGCGGATTCTGGTACGTTGAACATAGGGGGCGCTAATGAAACGGGTTCTGGTTGCGACGTCCAATTCGGGCAAGATTCGCGATCTTGTTGGAGCGGCCGCGGTCCACCGCGTGCAAATCGAAACCCTTCCCGGTTTCTCATCGCTGCCGGATGTCATCGAAGACGGCTTGACCTTCGAAGCCAACGCGCGCAAGAAGGCCGAGCACTACAGCAAATTCGCCGAAGGCGAGTTGGTAATCGCCGACGACTCCGGCCTCGAAGTCGATGCGCTGGGCGGCGCTCCGGGGACTCGCTCTGCACGCTATGCCGCCGACGAGCACAACATACCAGAGCACGCGCCCAACTCCGCCGACGAAGCCAACAACGCGCGCCTCCTGCGTGAACTGCACGAGGTTCCAGACGAATACCGCACCGGCCGGTTCGTCTGCGCTATCGCCGTGGCCCGCAACGGCCACACTCTGGCGACCTTTGAAGGCAGGGCCGAAGGCATTCTCCTGCGCTCGCCTCGCGGCTCAAACGGTTTCGGCTATGACCCGCTTTTCTACTTTGCCGAGATCGGCAAGACCTTCGCCGAGCTGAGCGCCGAGGAGAAAGCGCTCTACAGTCACCGAGGCGCGGCGTTCCGGGCGTTCCTCGCGTGGGAGGACGAGAGCCACGAGCAGCATCCTCACACGGACCGGTGACCCGGATCACGCGGTCATAAGACATTGTGATGGATATCACAACTGTTTCGCCATCGCAGCAGCTATTCTGAACTTCGTTTGTCAGACGGAGACTGTCCCGTCTCAGGTTTTTCGCCAATCCAAGCGGCCCTGGCTTTCTTGACTTGCGCTGTTGGCGAAATTGATAATACAAGGTTCGCTCATACACTCCGCAGTCATAAGGAGTTGGCTTCGTGGCTTCTTCGGCCAGTTCTATCGATACGAGTTCCGCTCGAATTAAGGAAGGCGTGGCTCCGCTGCGCGCCGGGCAGGGCTATTCCTTTGTGTTGCGCAGGTTGCATTCGCTGTCGGGCATTGTTCCCATCGGAGCTTTCCTGATTGAGCACTTCATCTCCAACTCGGAAGCAACCAAAGGCGTTCAGGCCTACAACGACCAGGTAAAGTTCCTTACCAGCCTGCCGTTCGTGCACGTTCTGGAATGGGTGTTCATCTTCCTGCCGCTGCTGTATCACGGAATCTACGGCCTATACATTTGGTACAAAGGCGATTCCAATGTCGGCGAATACCCCTGGACCGGCAATTGGCTTTACACCTCACAGCGCTGGACCGGGATTATCGCCTTCATCTATATCGCCTACCACGTTATCGACATGCGGTTCCTGGGCGTACACCTGATGGGCGGCGGCTATAACAACGCCTTCTCGAAAGTGTGGTTCGACTTCCAGAGTCCCTGGACGATCGCCTTCTACGTCATCGGAATCGTGGCCGTGTCGTGGCACTTTGCTTATGGTGTATGGCTGTTTGCCGCCAAGTGGGGTTTGACGATTGGCGACCAGGCGCGCCGCAGGTTCGGGTACGTTTGCGCTGCTTTGGCTATTTTGCTTATCGGCATTGGGCTTTGGACAATAACCGGCTTCGTGCAAACGCCGGCCGGTCAAGTCCCCTATGTCGAGCACGACTAGGGGTTTCAAATTCCAAGTTTCAGGATGGGCGGCTTCGGCCGGATTCATAAATTTGCGTAAACATCATCATGTCTCAGCCTAAGATCATTGTTGTGGGTGGTGGACTGGCAGGTCTCTCAGCCACCATCAAGATTGCCGAGATGGGAGGTCACGTTGACCTCTTTTCCATCGTCCCGGTCAAGCGGTCTCACTCGGTCTGCGCGCAGGGCGGCATCAACGCTGCCAAGAACCTGAAGGGTGAAGGCGACTCCACCTGGCAGCACTTCGATGACACCATCTACGGCGGCGACTTTCTCGCCAACCAGCCACCGGTAAAGGCCATGTGCGAGGCTGCGCCCGGCGTCATCGACCTGCTCGATCGCATGGGCGTTCCCTTCAATCGCACTCCCGAAGGCCTGCTCGACTTCCGCCGCTTCGGAGGCACGCTGTTCAACCGTACCGCCTTTGCCGGCGCCACCACCGGTCAGCAACTGCTGTATGCCCTCGACGAGCAGGTGCGCCGCTATGAGGCCGAAGGCAAAGTCACCAAGTACGAAGCTTGGGAATTTCTGTCTGCCGTGATCGATGACCAACGAGTCTGTCATGGCATCTGCGCCATCGATCTCCGCAGCATGGCCGTGCAGACCTTCCCGGCGGAGGCAGTAATCATTGCCACCGGCGGCGTCGGCGCCATATTCGGCAAGTCCACGAATTCCGTAGTCTGTACCGGATCAGCGCAGTCAGCGCTTTATCAGCAAGGGGCGTACTACGCCAACGGAGAATTCATCCAGGTACACCCTACGTGCATCCCGGGTGAAGATAAGCTGCGCCTGATGTCGGAGTCGGCGCGTGGTGAGGGCGGACGCGTGTGGGTGCCCAAGCAGCCGGGCGACAAGCGCGATCCCAAGAGCCTTCCCGAAGGCGAGCGCTGGTACTTCTTGGAAGAGTGGTATCCCAAGTATGGCAACCTGGTGCCGCGCGATATCGCCACCCGTGCCATCCACAAAGTGGTTTACGAGCTTCACCTCGGTATCGATGGACAGCCGATGGTGTATCTCGACCTGACGCACATCGACCGCGCCACCCTGGATCGCAAGCTGGAGGGCATCCTCGAGATCTACGAGAAGTTTGTCGGCGACGATCCGCGCGACACGCCCATGAAGATCTTCCCTGGGGTGCATTACACCATGGGCGGGCTGTGGGTGGACTTTGAGCAGCGCACCAATATCGAGGGCCTGTACGCCGCCGGCGAATGCGAGTATCAGTATCACGGCGCCAACCGCCTGGGCGCGAATTCGCTACTGTCATGCATCTATGCGGGATTCGTTTCGGGACCGAATGCGGTCAACTACGCGCGCAACGGCATTAAGAGCGGGCGCACACCAGCCCAGCACGTTTACAACTCCGAGCGAAAGCGGCAGGAAGAGATCAACGCCCACCTGATGAACAATGATGGCACGGAGAATCCGTTCCTGCTGTGGCGCGAACTGGGCGACACCATGACTAAGAATGTCACGGTGATCCGCTACAACAAGAACATACGCGAGACCGATGCCAAGCTGGTGGAACTGCTGGAGCGCTATCGTCATGTGAACCTGAGCGACCGCTCGAACTGGGCCAACACGTCGTTCGTCTTCGCGCGGCAGCTTTACAACATGCTGCAACTGGCGCGCGTGATCGCCCAAGGCGCGGCCATGCGCGACGAGTCGCGCGGCGCACATTACAAGCCGGACTTCCCAGAGCGCGATGACGCCAACTGGTTGAAGACCACCAAGGCATATTTCGCGGCCGATGCCGATGAGCCACGCTTCGAGTTCGAGCAGGTAGATACGTCGCTCATCAAGCCCCGTCCGCGGCGCTACGACGTGGCGACGTAAGAGCAGGGGCCAGTTGTCAGTTGTCAGTAGTCAGTTTGAAACGCAGTTCTATTTGCCCAGCGCATTTGGCGAAGGCGAAAAGCGAAGAGCGTAAAAGCGAAAATGGCGAATTCTAAAAGCGTAATCTTAAAAATAAAACGCCAACAAACTCCCGAGTCCAAACCGTACTGGGAAGAGTTCGAGCTGTCGTACCGCCCAGGCATGAACGTGACTTCAGCGCTGATGGACATTGCAGCCAATCCGGTCACGCGGCAGGGCAAGCCGACCACCCCGGTCACCTACGATTCCAACTGCCTGGAGGAGATCTGCGGCTCCTGCGCCATGATCATCAACGGTCAGGCGAAGATGGCGTGCTCGGCGCTGATCGCCAACTTGAAACAGCCCATCACGCTGGAACCGTTCACCAAGTTCCCCATCATTCGCGACCTCGCGGTTGACCGCAGCGTGCTCTTCGAAAATCTGAAGAGGGTCAAGGCCTGGGTGCCGGTTGACGGTACGTACGATCTTGGTTCCGGCCCGCGCCAGTCGTCGGAAATGCAAGAGGAAGCGTATCCACTGTCCAACTGCATCTCGTGCTGCTGCTGCATGGAAGCCTGCCCGCAGTTCAACGACAAGACGGGTTTCGTGGGCGCCGCAACCATCGCGCAGGTGCGGCTCTTCAACTCGCATCCCACCGGCAGCGCGCTCAAGACCGAGCGGCTGAAGGTCCTGATGGGCGATGGCGGCATTCAGGAATGTGGTTACGCTCAAAACTGCGTCGAGGTCTGCCCCAAAGAATTGCCGTTGACCAAATCCATCGCCGCCGTCGGCGGTCAGGTGATGTGGCAGGCGGTTAAGGACCTGTTCCGGACGTAGAGGAATCCGTCACTGTCGTAGGACGCGCACAATTACAAGCCAGAGGGTGGAGCGCCGCTTTGAAGGCGCGTTCCACCTGCCGCAACAGCACCTGAGGAATCTCCGGTCGCATTTGCAATCGGGTACTGATACTTGCTGTAAAGCGTGTTGCGCTGCGCCGGCACGAGGCCCAGTTCCGAAATCCGCTCCTGGAATTCCGCAGTCGAAATGTATTGCCCCGCCGTTGCTCCCGCCAGCCGCGAGATACTCTCTTCGAACAGCGTGCCGCCGTAATCGTCGGCGCCAGCCAGCAGCGACAGTTGCGAAATTTCGCGGCCGAGCTTCACCCACGAAACCTGGATGTGATTGATGGAGCCCGCCAGTATCACGCGCGCCAACGCATGTACTTTCAAGTGTTCTGCCAGCGTCGCGCCCGCACGGGCCAGTCGCTGCGCGTACAACAACGTGTTGTCGTGAATGAACCCCAGGGGTACGAACTCGGTGAAGCCGCCCGTGCGCGACTGTATCTTGCGCAACAGCAGCATTTGGTTCACCCAGTGTTCATGCGTCTCGGCGTGACCGTACATCATGGTCGAGGTGCTGCGGATGCCGCAATCATGCGCCGTCTCGATCACCTCGCACCATTGCGCCGTGCTCAGCTTGTTGGCCGAAAGTACGTGCCGCACACTGTCATCGAGAATTTCCGCCGCCGTGCCCGGCAAGGTGTCGAGCCCATTCTCCTTCAGCATCAGAAGGTACTCGCGCAGCGGCATGCCCGTAAGCTCGACGCCATAGACCATCTCCATGGGCGAAAACGCGTGTGCGTGCATCTTCGGCGTCGCCGACTTCACCGCCCGCAGGATGTCGCGGTAGTAGAAAGGCGGCAGGTTGCGCGGCAGGCCGCCCTGGATGCAGACCTCGGTTGCGCCCCACTGCTCGGCCTCGCGACACTTCTGCGCGACTTCGTCGAGCGACAGAAAGTAGGCGGATTCATCGCGCGGGCCGACGCTGAAGGCACAGAACTTGCAGCCCACAAAACACACGTTGGTGAAATTGATGTTGCGGGTGACCACGTAGCTGGCTACATCGCCCACCAACCGCCGCCGCAGTTCGTTGGCCGCGACCACCAATCCAAACAGGTCATCGCCGCTGCAACTGGCGAGAGTGAGGCATTCCTCGCGCGTCAGCACGCCGCCATTCAAAGACGACAGCACCTTCTCCACCGCAGTTCGCACGGGCGAACTGACGCGCTGCCGCTCATCGTCCCACGTCACACTCTGAAGCGTTTGCTGATTGGCCCAACTGATGTCGTACATAGTTCCCCAAGTCTCATCCGATCGAGGTGGCTCACGTCGTCATCCGGCGCGAGAGCGGCCAGTTTCCAGTTTGTCATCCTGAGCGACGAGGTCGCCGCGGCGACCGAGGAGTCGAAAGACCCCTATAGCTACCATGAATCTCGATGCGCTAGAGGGATGCTTCGGCTCAGGTTTGCTAACCCCGAAACCTCGCTCAGCATGACACCTCGTCACCGAAACAAATCCTTCTCCTTCGGCCGAACCATCTGCCGCGCGCTGCCCTTGCCGCGACGATACGGATAACCCCGGATTATACAAGCCGGCACGCGCGTATTTTTCCCGCAAACCAATCCGGCGACCGACGCCAGTTCGTCGGCCACGGCTTCTTCCGTAGCGTGCATTTTGTAGCCGTACGGGTCGCGCCGGCCGCGATAATCGTGAATCACCCTCATTCCGGCCACGCCGATAGCAACGTCGCACAGGCCCTCGCGCCACGGACGCCCGAAGCTGTCGGAAATGATGACCGGAACGTAGAGTCCGGTGCGCTTCTTTAATTCTCTGTGAATCTGCGCCGCCGAGCGGTCCGCATCCTCGGGCAGCAGAACCGCCGTCTTGCCGCCGTCCACGTTGGAGACGTCCACTCCGCTGTTGGCGCACACCAGCCCGTGCTGCGTTTCGGTGATGAGGATGTGCTTTTTGCGTACCACACGCCTGGCCTCGCGCAATGCCAACTCTACGACGCGAGCATCCGCCCCGTTGTTACGGGCAAAACTTCTTGCCGCCGCGGATGGCTTGACCGAATCGAGCGCCACCCTGCGGCCCTCCGCCTTGGATACGATCTTGTGCTTGACCACGAGAATGTCGCCGTCATGGAATTGCAGACCCCCGAGAGCGAGCGCGTCCACGATGAGGCCAGCAATGGAATCGCCAGCAACAACGTCGTGAATGCCGGGCACCGGAATCGCGCGCAGTTCGTCGGTCTTGGTGGGCGTGGATGGCATCAGACCGCTGCTTCCCACTGCGCGTCGTCATCCGCACCGAAGTTCCACGACCGCAGCAACCGCTGCGCGTTAGTGCTACCGTCGCGTTGCAACAGCAGATCGAGCTCGTGAGGATTGTCGATGTCGAGTCCGATCCCGGGCAGTTCGAGTATCACCGGCTCCCTGCCGGTCTTTCGCATGGCTTCGCAGTGCGGCAGAAAGCTGTCGTTGCCAAAACGCAGCGGAATGATGGATGCCGGCCGGCGCAGAATGCAGTTGCTGCCGCGACGATCGTACGCGGGCACGAAGACCGCGCCTTCAGGAGGAGCGGCGTCGAGCACGCGCCGCAGCTCGTCGCTGGTGATGAGCGGAATGTCGCCGGGCACGACGACGGTCGTGTCATACCCCTGCTGCTCGCACCATGCGGTGGCCATCTCGATGGCGGCCGTCTCGCTCTCGTTGCACGAGTCGTCGATCACCAGGAAGCCGATCTCGGCGGCCAGCGCGCGCGCCCGGACATCGCCGGTCACCAGCGCCACGTCGATGCGACCGAGCACACCAGCGGCGGCCGTCATCACATCGCGCAACATGGCTTCGGCAAGTTGCGAGCGCCGCTCCTGACGTAACACCGAAGCAAGACGCTGCTTGGCCGTAGTGAGACTCTTCACCGGGATGAGTAAAATGCCGCGCATCGTCAGGTCTTGGCGATCGGTTTCGCAGCGCACGCCTCTAGCGTGAACTGGGCCAGCTCGCGCTTGTCGTCCATTGACTTCATGATCGTGTTCGTACACAAAACGCGCAGGTTGGCGGTGCCCATTGCCGCAGCTTCGCCTTCATCGGCGCGGTCGGCAACCAACACATCCAGAAAATCCTCATAGGCTTTGGCAACTCCCGCAATGCCACTTTCCCAGCCCATCATCTTCATTAACGCACTCGCTGGACCGGTAACCGCCTCTCCTCCCACAATCGGACTCACGGCGACAACTGGGGCCTTCGCCCGCCGCAACGCATCGCGAATTCCCGGCACTGCAAGAATTGGTCCAATGCTGGTCACCGGATTGCTCGGCGCAAAAATGATCGCCTCCGCCGCTTCGATGCTCTCGATCACGCCGGGCGCGGGATGGGCGCGGTGGGCACCTTCGAAGCGCACCCTGCGCACGGCAATCTGATGCCGCTCGCGCACGAAGTACTCCTGAAAAGTCAACGTGCCCTTCGCGGTGTCGAGCATGGTCGAGATGCGATCGTCTGACATCGGCAGCACGCGCGCGCGAATCCCCATTTTGCTGGCCAGTTCGGCGGTAGTGCGGCTCAGCGACTTCCCTGCCCTCAGCATCGCCGTACGCGTGAGATGGGTTGCGAGATCAAGATCGCCGAGACTAAACCACGACGGCTGCCCGAGCTGCTTCATGCGCTCCAGGCAGCGGAAGCTGTCGTTGTCCACTCCCCAGCCGCGCTCCTTGCTGAGCAAGTCCGACAATCCGTAGAGCACCGAATCGATATCGGGCGAGACGTGGAGCCCCCACCACTCGATGTCGTCACCGGTATTGACGACGACCGTGAGGTCCTCCGGCGCGACCACCCGCTGCAAGCCCTGCACCAGCTTGGCGCCGCCGGTTCCGCCTGTGAAGACGACGATCATCTATGCGGCCCTCGCATAGCCATCGGTGTCCGCCTCAGTCCGCAGCCGTTCGCCCAGCATTCCGCCGCGAGTCTCAATACCCGCAACAAATTCGGGATACACCGGCAGGCGCTGTTTCAGCTTCTGACCAGCGGCCTCAGTGCGCCGCTGCAAATCCAGCAGGTGCGGCCATGGCGCTTCCGGATTGATGTAGTCGGGCGTCAGCGGCGACACACCTCCCCAATCATTGATGCCGCCGTCCAGCAGTCTCTCGTAACCTTTCTCGGTAAGGTTCGGCGGCGCTTGGATGTTCATGTCCCGCAGCAGCAGACGCGCCACCGCCAGCGTGCGCAGCATGTCGCCCGTGTCCGGCTCGGGCCATGCCGCCATCGGAATACGCGACTTCACGCGAAAATTCTGGATGATCACTTCCTGTACGTGACCGTACTGCTGGTGCAGGCGCTTGATGGCCACCAGCGACTCGACGCGATCTTCCATGGTCTCGCCAATGCCGATCAGGATTCCGGTGGTGAACGGCACTCCGAGTCTGCCGGCATCTTCGATCGTCCTCAGTCGCAAGGCGGGAAGCTTGTCTGGAGTGCGATCCACCGGGTGCGCGGCCGCAAGATTGGTGCTGGTGCTCTCCAGCATCAGTCCCAGGCTGGGATTGCTCGCGCGCAATCGTTCAATCCAGTTTGCGCTGAGCAGACCGGGATTGGCGTGCGGCAGCAGGCGGGTTTCGCGCAACACCAACTCGCACATGGCTTGCAGGTAATGCAGGGTGCTGCGATAGTCGAGCTTGCGCAACGTTTCGCGCATCTCGGGAAACAGCGCCTCTGGACGGTCGCCCAGCGAGAACAGCGCCTCAGTGCAGCCCAGCTTTTCGCCTTGCTGCACCACCGAAAGAACTTCGTCGGGCATCATGGTGTGCGCACCGGGCTCGCCGGGATCGCGGCGGTAGGTGCAGTATCCGCAATAATCGCGGCACAGGTTAGTCAGCGGGATAAACACCTTGCGCGAGTAGGTGACGACGCCGGGACGATATTGCTGCTTGAGGGCGCGCGCAGTCGCAAGCAGTTCGGGAAGAAGTTCTTCGTCGCAGCGCAAGAGCTGGCGGGCGATGTCCGCGGCAAGCGCCCGCCCATCGAGCACCTCGCGCAAGTGGTCAGCCAGCAATTCACTCGACATGCGATCTGCAGGCCATAGGGATCCTTCGACTCCTCGATCGCCACGGCGCCCTCGTCGCTCAGGATGACACTGCAAATTATTTGCGCTCATCTACGGTTCCTGCCGGACATCGCAAACTCCATATCGCCCGCGAAAGTACAGCAGCGGTGCGCCCTCGCTCACGATGACTTCCCTAACCTCGCCGACGAAGATGGTATGGTCGCCCCCCTCGTAGTCATGCACCACAGAGCAATCCAGATTGGCCAGCGCATTCTGCAGCACGGGCGTGCCGCTCCGCATGCGACGGTACTCGATGCCGAGACGATAGGCGGCATCGTGGTTGCGCTCGGGATCGGCGAAAAATTCCGACAGCGCTTCCTGCTCCGCTTTGAGCACGCTCACTCCAAACTGGCGGCGCTCGCGGATGTGGAGGTATGTCTCGGCCAGATGGTCAATGCAGACCAGCACCAGGGGTGGCCGCAACGACACCGAGCAGAAGGCGTTCGCGGTCATGCCGTGCACTTCGGCCTGGGCCGTCTCGACGGTAATCACCGTGACGCCGCTGGCGAAGCGGCCCAGAGCGGCTCTGAATTCGCTGGGTGTGACTAGTTCGGGCATGAAAGCGCTCGTGAGACCGTACCGCGAAGTTCAGCGGTACGAGGCGTACACTACGGCCACTATACCTGACCTTGCCGCCTGCATCTCGGCCGGAATTTGTTTGAGCAAAGGTGTGCTGCCTTGGAGGGGCTCCTGGGAAAAAATCAACGCCTACCGAGCAGTGCGCGTTGGGCTATCCTATCAGGGCCGAGGAGCTAGCCGTGGCCATCACGTTTTCAGGCGAGTTCACCTCGCCGCGCACGCCGGACGAAGTTTACGACTTTCTGTGCGATGCCAATAAGTTCGGCCAGCTGCTACCCGACTTCGAGAGCATGTCGGTCGAGGATGCGACCCACTTCACGGTGAAGGTGCGCGTGGGCGTGGGCAACATTCGCGGCATGGTGGAAATCAAGATGGAGCTGAGCCAGGCAGTGCGGCCAACCCGGGCACAATACCAAGGCCGGGGCAAAGCGGTAGGCAGCCAGATCGCCATCAGCACCGGCTTCGATCTCTCGCCGCTTCCCGAGGGCACCAGGATCGCGTGGCAAGGCGAGGCCAGCGTGTTCGGCAAACTGGCTTTCCTGGCGGGCGCCATGCTCGAACCGGTGAGCCGAAAGAACATCCACCAGCTAATGGATGGACTGCGTTTGTCCCTCGCTTACCCGCCGCCGGAGGCGATGGCGCAGCCGGCGCCGAGCGAAGCAGTACCGAGCGCGCCAGTGCAAACCCCTCAGCAGGAACTGCTGAGCGCGGCCGAGCAAGGCACGCCGACCGCGCCTGCGCAGTCGACGGCAGAGGAATTGCCCCCGCCAGAGTAGTTCACGGTTGGCGCATACCGGGTCGAGAGAACTCGACCCCGGCCCCAGAGACTGTCGCAGACGTGGGGCCCTCCCGCCTGCCACCCCTTCCCGGCGCCAATTTGTACGATGAATCACCATGAATTGTGACGCTCGTCACTCGCGGTCTGCCGCCTTTCGTCTAACGTTCTAAGTTGTTTTGCATCAGGCGATTTGCATAAGACTTACGGCTACTGATACCCGGTGTGCACCGTGTTAGACTGGCGCGCAGCCAAGTTCCCGATTCGGAGGGCGCGTCGGCCTGGCGACTTTGTCCCTGTTCCCGTCAGGTTTGCGCCTGGTGTCACCGGGACGATGGGGAGCGCCGTTCGAATTGGGGGACCTGGTGGCGTTCGCGCCAGCAGTGCGATTTATCTTCCCTTGCCGTCATTCAGCCTTGCGCCCACATGGCTGGCGAGCATGGTCTTCGGAAAAGCCCGCGCAGCCTCAAGTTGCGATCCAGCACGACAACCTCGATGGCCTTTCAATCGAAGTGCTGGGGAAAGGGAGCAGTAATGAAAAGGTTCTTGACCTCACTGGGTTTTGTCGCTCTTGCAAGTCCGCTTTTCGCCACCGATGGTGGTGCACCACAGATGTACCATCAGAATTACAATCCTCTGGGCAATGTCACTCTGTCGACGATCGTGGCGGCAATCCCGATCGTGACACTGCTGTATTTCATCGCCATCCATCCGCATCGCGATAAGCGAGGGATTCGCCATCTCGGCATCAGCGCACCTTATGCCGCCTTCTATGGTGTTGTGGCCGCTTTTCTGGTGTCATGCATCGCGTTCCGCATGCCATTCAAATCCGCGTTCTCAGCCTTTGCCTATGGAGGGTTAGCAGGCTTTCTGGGCATCATCTGGATCGTCCTCGCAGCCATGTTCCTCTACACCATGACGGTGGTCACGGGCAAGTTCGAGATCGTCAAGGAATCGATCATCCACATCTCTTTCGACCGTCGCCTGCAGGTACTGCTGATTGCCTTTTCCTTCGGCGCGATCATTGAGGGCACCTCCGGCTTCGGCACACCGGTGGCTATCGCGGGCGCGGTCATGGTGGGCCTCGGCTTTTCGCCATTTGACGCCGCCGTGCTCAACCTGCTGGCCAATACCGCCCCGGTGGCATTCGGGGCAATTGGCACTCCGATCGTGACCCTGGCTCAGGTGAGCGGTCTCGATCAGCTCACCCTTTCTGCCATGGTCGGCCGGCAACTCCCCTTCGTCTCCATTCTCATTCCTTTCTGGCTGGTAACAACTTTTGTGCTCATGCAGGGAGGCAAATTCAAGGACGCCTGGGAAGTATGGCCGGCGACTCTCTGCTCCGGTGCGTCCTTCGCCATCATGCAGTTTCTTGCCTCCCAGACCCACGCTTTCCACCTGATGACCGACGTGGTGTCGGGCGTGTTTTCCGTGATCTGCACCGCCCTTTTCCTGCGGTTCGTCTGGCATCCGAAGACGCGTTTCCTCCTGAGGTCCGAGCGCAAGGCCCTGGCCGCAGCATCCGAAAACGCGGGAGGGGTCACGCAGCCGGCCAAGGAATGGGAATACCCATACACCCTCGGCCAGACCGCATATGCGTGGACGCCGTGGGCGATACTGATCCTCTGCTGTGCGGCCTGGGGCATGCCGGCCTGGAAGAGCTTCCTCAATGCGCTTTTCGCCGGTGTGAAGATCAATACAACGCTGCTTGGCTCGAAGTTGGCCGGAACCCTCTCGCTGCCCGCCTGGCAGATGCCCGCATTGCATAACCTGGTGCAGCGCATGCCTCCGGTGGCGGCGGTGAACGCCAAGCCAGAGGGTGCGATTTTTGCCATCAACTGGTTGTCCGCTGCCGGCACCGGCGTTTTTATTGCCGCCCTCCTCACCGGTTTGGTTTTGAAACTAAGCGCCACTCAGTGGAAGCAAGCGGCCGCAAGCACCCTTCGCCGCATGAAGATCCCCGTCCTGGTTATCGGCCAGGTGCTGGGCTTGGGTTATTTGACCCGCTACTGCGGCACCGATGCGGTCCTGGGACTGGCCTTCACCGCCGCAGGTCCCTTCTATCCTTTCTTCTCCGCTTACCTTGGGTGGCTGGGTGTCTTCCTGACTGGCTCCGATACCGCCTCCAATGCGCTGTTCGGGAGCCTGCAACGCATCACGGCGCAGCAGCTTCACTTGAATGAGGTCCTCATCGTGGCCACCAACTCGACGGGCGGCGTCATGGGTAAGATGATTGACGCCCAGTCCATCATGGTCGCCTGTGCTGCCTGTTACGATGATCCTTACGAGCGTTCCCACGCCTTGGGACCGATCTTCCGCAAGGTCTTTTGGCACTCCATAGCACTGGCCGGCATCATCGGCGTGATCGTCATGCTCCAGGCATACGTCTTCCCGGGGATGATCCCGCACCTACCTGGCAAGTAAAAGCGACCATGGGTAGTGGCTCAATTGGGCCACTATCCGTTCCACAGTGTGGCGCTGGGCGCACTGACTAAACTGATTGAGTAGTTCCGAGGAGTGACGCCCGTTACGCTTAGCGAGTGTCATCCTGAGCGCAGGTGCGTCCGCCATGCGGACGCACCCGAGTCGAAGACATATCCGCCATTCGCCGGCGGGATGCTGTACGCGCGAAACGACGCGACGCTGGGAGGGTTCCGCCAAGTGAGAACTCAGGCGGAGGGCGAATCAACCCGGCGCCCGGCCAGCCGCAGGCCGATCCAGCAGCTCACCGGCCAGGTGAGCAGCCAGGACAACCAGTACCAGTGCGGCCAGCCCTTGCTCCAGTTGGGAATAATCGCGGCGATGCCCATCGTTTCCCCGACGATAAAGAACCAGAGCACATGCCGCGCGGCGCGGCCCGGAGCAAAGCGGGCGCAGAGCCAGGCACAAAGGATCGAGACCACGACGAAGAGCGCCGTGCTCGCGATGAGAGGGGTGTCGGAGGGGACACGGCCCTTGACGAAATCGCCCGGGAATAGGCGCGAGAGCAACGGATCCGTTGCCAGGACAAGAACAATCGAGAGCAGGTAGCTGCCGACGACGACGGCGATGGATTTGAGCATCGGATGCACCTCCATGTAGGGCATGAAACTCTACTAGTGCGCCATGCTGACTGTGACCGCATCGGCGGACTCGATCGTGATCGAGTCAGGCGGTTGTGAAACCCAATCCATGGGCGTGACCAGCAAACGAAGCTGCGTGATCGCTGAGCGCGGAGTGGTGCGCCACTGCATCTCGTCAGCGTCGAAGTAATGCGCAAGCTCTGTGTCATTCCACGGATAAAACCACACTTCCGACGAGACGTTCGGCTCTACGACGAATGTTTTCAGATCGTAACTGCCGTCGGCGCGGGTGATCTCCAGTTGTAAGCGTTCCGGCTTGCGCAACTTCCACAAGGGATCGTAATGCACCGTCATGCGCAATCGCAGAAAGTCCGCGCCCCTGGGCCAATACGTTAGGCCGAGGTCCAGCTTCGCACTGCGTTCGCGAATTGGATGACTCTGCGACGCAACGCCAAGCGGCTGTGGCTGCATCGACATTCGAGCTGCGCGCGAGTCATCCCGTTGTAAGCCGAAATCCTCGGGGGCGAGTTCTTGATCTGCGCGGTAGTGCCGGAAGATCCAGAACCAAATCTCAGGGCTGCGGGTAAAATTGGGCACGTCGTCGATGGGGAGACTCAGACTGCCGTCTGGGAAATAGAGTCCCGCAGGGGCTGCCGCGCGCTGCAAGGCGGCGATATCGAGTTGGGTCAAGTATGGGCCGACAGCAAGATAAGACTGCTCCACCGCTCCTGCCACATTGTGGCCCGAAGCCATCCCAAACATGTATTGATAGGGAAATATCACGACCGAATCGCCCGCGCCGCTGTGCTGCTGAAGATAATTCACATTGCTCTGGAGCATCGTGGCAAATCCGGCGGGATAGCAAGCGTGGTCGAATTCCTTGAACCCGCCTGGGCAAGCGGTCAAAGGATGTCGAAATTGAACATAGCGATAGCGCAGGCTGGCTAGCCGGAAGGCGGGGGCCGGCTGCGAAAACAATACCGAAACCGCGACTGCGATTAGGGCAGCCGCCAACGACACTAAGCGCGACTGGAACGAGAACAAAACCGTGCCGGTAAAGAACACCATCGGAAATACGGCGAACACAATGTGGTTGGGATCAGAGCGCACCAGTCCACTCTGCATGGCGAGCACGGAGAATGCGAACGCGCTCAACAGAAATCCCGCGCGCGCAGTGATGACGGCAGTGCGATCGGCAGCCACGGCCCAGCGAAGAAGAAAGACGGCGCCGCCGGCCACCAAAGGTAGGAGCAAATGAATGGCGCCGGCTTCCGACATGGATGCAGGCTCGTTCCAGCGGTGCACCGCGACCAATGCCAGCGACCGCCTCCAGAAGCCGAAATCAAAAACACTTGCCATGGCGACATTGAAAAGGAAGACGAGTACCACCGAGGAGACCACGAAAGCCGCCATGGCGAGCGCGTACAGCCGGGCCTTCGGTTCGCGGCGGCCCTCCCATGCCACTCCGCATAGCGCGATCAGCCACGCGGCGACGCCGTATGTGCCGGTATCCGCCGAATATAAGAACGCGATCGCACAAAGCAGCGCGGCACCGAAGCCGAGCACGATGGGCTTAACGCGCTCCTGTTGCAGCGCGTACCAACCCCTGACAAAGAACGCCAACAGAAAGATATAGAATGCTGTGCGGCCATCCCAAGGCGCCCAGAAAACCGCCAGCAACAGCAGTAGCAGAAAGCGTTTCCACGCTGGTTGTTCGGGAAGCAATAGCCGCAACGTCGCATAACCGAAAAAAAACGAGCACCATAACAGCAACGTGTTATAGCTGGTATGAATGGACCCCAGGGAAAGACCCGCCCAGCGTGGGACGCTGAACAGCCAATGGGCCAACGGCCCATAGAGAAAGGCGACATCGCGGCCAAAGAAAATTCCGCGCGATGCCTTAAACACGGCATCGATGACCCAGTGATCGTCGAAGGTGCCGGGGTTCAGGATGAGTACCAGAGCGACCGGTGAAATCCAAGCCAAGGGTAGCGACGCGCCCATTAACAGCACTACCGCCAGGAAATCCCAGTTCTGTGCGAATCGCGTGCGCGACCGTTTTGCAGTGGCCAAAGGCACTGGCAAGCTTGGCTGGCTCACCACCTCGTGAATGTTCCGCATAGGCCAGCCAATTCTACCGTACGCATAATTGCCTTAAACCGAGCGGAACCTTAATATGGACGTTCTTCGGTCCCAGGAGAGAGTCTTGCCAACCAGGACAGTCGTCATCACGGGCGGAGCCGGATTCATTGGAGTAAACGCTGCCGAAGCGTTTGTCCGCGACGGATGGCACGTCATCGTGTTTGACAATCTATCGCGCAAGGGCACGGACTTAAACCTGCGTTACCTGCAACAAAAATTTCCCGTCGCATGCGAATTTGTTCCCGGCGATGTCCGCTACGACCATTTTCCATTACTACGTGCGGTGGGACGAGCCGAGTTGGTGCTGCATCTGGCGGCGCAGGTTGCCGTGACGACGTCCATCGCCCGCCCGATTGAAGACTTCGAGATCAATGCTCACGGCACCTTCAATGTGCTCGAGGCGATCCGTGAGGCCGGAAACAAGCCGCTGGTGATCTACGCTTCCACCAACAAGGTGTACGGCGGAATGACCGACGTGGTCTGCGTGAAGGATGCGACCAGGTATCGCTTTCGCGACTTTCCCGATGGCATCGCGGAAGATCGTCCGCTCGATTTTCACTCGCCGTATGGCTGCAGCAAAGGTGCGGCGGACCAGTACGTACATGACTACGGACGGATTTACGGCATCCCGTCGGTGGTCTTCCGTCAATCGTGCATCTACGGCCAGAGGCAGTTTGGCGTTGAAGACCAGGGATGGGTGGCCTGGTTCTCGATTGCGGCGCTGCTGCGAAAACCGATCACCATCTACGGCGATGGCCTGCAAATACGCGACCTGCTGCACGTCAATGATTTGGTGGCAGCCTACCAATGCGCAGCGGCTGATCCCGCGCGGGCTGCGGGTGGAATCTACAATGTTGGTGGCGGTCCCGCCAGAACGCTTTCGCTGGTAGAGCTACTTTCCTTCTTGGAGGAGCGTCTGGGGCGGAGAATTCCCCTGCGTCATGCCGAACCCCGCGCCGGCGATCAGCCGGTGTTCGTCGCCGATATCCGCAAGATCAAGCGCGACCTCGGATGGGCGCCTACCATCGATCCACTACCAGGAATCGGATTACTGCTCGATTGGATTGAACAGAACCGCGGTGATGTTGAGCGCGTAGTGGAGGCCTTCTAGCAGGGGGCCGAACCGCCCCGGCCGAACCCATGGCGAAAAGTTACGTCATCATTCCTGCTTACAATGAAGGGCCCAACCTTGGCGCCGTGCTGCAGCAGTTGCAGGAATTGGCGGCGACACTGCCGCTGGCTGTAATCGTCGTCAATGATGGCAGCCGCGACAACACCGTGCAGGAGGCGGAGCGCTTCCGCAGCCTCATGGACCTGCAAATTGTGACCCACCCGGTCAATCTGGGTGTCCCTATGACCTTTTATGATGGCTTGGTCGCCGCCGCGGCGAGGGCGGAACCAGGGGACTGCATTTTTATCATGGAGGGCGATGGCACCAGTGACTTGGCGGTGATGCCGGAAATGGCGCGCCGCATCTATGGCGGGGATGACGTGGTCATTGCCTCGCGCTACATTCGCGGAGGCGGATATCGCAATTTCCCGCTGCAGCGGACCTGGGGCAGCAATCTGGTTAACCTCGTCCTGTCGGTGTTCTTCCATGTTCGGGGAATCACCGACTACACCATCTTTTACCGGGCTTACCGGGCGGAAGCGGTCCAGAGTGCGCTGGGACATTACGGCCCAGGATTTGTGACAACCAAGTCCTTCGCCGCGAATCTCGAAGTATTGCTGCGCGTCCTGCCGTTCAGCCGTCGCTTCAGCGAGGTACCGCTGCTCTATGACTACGGGCTGAAGAAAAGCCAGAGCAAGATGCATCCCTTCAAAACTCTACGCGAGTACCACGGGCTTATTGTGAAGCGGTTGCTGCGCAGAATCTGACCCGCTGAAGGCACGCCCGCATGTACAATAAATAACTTATATCCTGCATCCGCAGCGCCGCCAAACCATGCCGCCGAAAGACGGCTGTTAGGCTCTTGTTGTCTGGAGTTCGTCATGCGAATTGCAGTAATCGGGTCGGGGCACGTGGGGTTGGTCTCGGGAGCGTGCTTTGCCGAGTTGGGCCACGATGTCATTCTGGTCGACAACGATCCCGTGAAGTATGAGGCCCTGCAACGAGGCGAATGCCCGATTCACGAGAAGCACGTGCCCGAGTTGTTCCAGCGCCACCGCGGCAACAGGCTCCTGTTTTCCGATGCGCTGGCTGATTCGGTCAGCAAAGCTGAGGCGATCTTCATCGCAGTAGGCACTCCCCCCGACATCAATGGCGAGGCCGATCTTTCCTACGTTGAATCGGTCGCGCGCGAAATTGCGTCTGCCATCAAGGAGTACAAAATCATCGTTGGTAAGAGCACCGTGCCTGTGTACACCAGTGAATGGGTGCGCAAGGTCATGTTGCTCAACGGCGCTCCCGCCAGCCTGTTCGATGTTGCCTCCAATCCTGAGTTCTTGCGCGAAGGCACGGCGGTCACCGACTTCCTCTATCCCGATCGCATCGTAATTGGCACCGATAACGAGGCCTGCGCGGAACGTTTGCGCCTTATTTATCAGCCGTTGCTCGACGGAAGCTACTATCGGAGAGATGATTCCCTGTTCCCTCACAAACTGGTCAAGTCCCCGCCTCCCTTTTTAGTGACTACGGCCAAGAGCGCCGAACTCATCAAGTACGCCTCCAATGCCTTCCTGGCGATGAAGATCAGCTTCATCAACGCGGTTGCCGCGATTTGTGAATCCGTGGGCGCTGACGTGGACCAGGTGCGCGAAGGTATCGGTTCCGATTCGCGCATAGGCCGGCAGTTTCTGAGTCCCGGCATCGGCTATGGCGGCTCCTGTTTTCCCAAGGACCTGTCCGCCTATCGCGCCGTGGCTCGAGAATGCGGTTACGATTTTCGCCTGCTCGAGGAAGTCATGCGCATTAATAACGAGCAGCGGGAGCGTTTTCTGCGCAAAGTGCGGAGCGTTCTGTGGACCTTGAAAGGCAAACGGCTCGCCATATTAGGCCTGGCATTCAAAGGCGGCACGGACGATGTCAGAGAATCCCCAGCCGTTTCGGTGGTGCGTTCCCTATTGGACGAGGGCTGCAAGATTCAAGCCTACGATCCTGCCGCAGCCCAGAATGCGCGTGAGTTGCTGGGCACGCAAAACATCCGGTACGCAGCCTCAGCCATGGAAGCAGCCAGGGACGCCGATGCTTTGCTCGTCCTCACGGACTGGGAAGAATTTCGCTCCATCGATCTCGACCGCTTGCGTGAATTGTTGCGATACCCGATTGTGATTGACGGGCGCAATCTGTTCAGCCCGGCCACGATGGCAGAGCATGGATTCACCTACACTAGCGTAGGCCGTGGTGATGTGCACCACCAGACCGGCAGCGGTCAAAAGTCCGCGCCTGCCGCCAAAAAGTCCATTGACTCGCGACCAGAGGCAGATACGGTTAAGGCGCCGTGAGCCTGCTTCGTAGTGCCCGCGTCAAGCGTACCGACCCTTTAGGTCGCTCGGCGGAACCCTGGCTATAAACTGGTTGGGGTAAGGAGAGGTGTTGCAAACGTAGGAGACAAATGGGACAATTTTGGGCTGCACTGGTGCGGATGGTACATCGGCGGGAGTGCTCCTGATGGCAAATCGTTTTCACGGTGTCGCGAAGGGCGAGGCGGGTGTACTATGGTGCCGTTTACGAGATCAAAACGGAAATCCCGGTTAGTACAGGTTGGCCCGGCCACTTGGCGCGGCGCACAGAGTGAGGGTGCGGATTGGGGAGGGCGGCGAACGAGTTGACTCAGGTTGAGTCCGTCCCGGGATCCCCAGGCTGGCAGCCACCGAGCAAATTTAAGGTGCTGCTGGTATCCCTAATTATTTGCCTCTTCCTCTTTTTTGCTCTCGACGGCCTGTGGAGCGCCCATGTGCTCCGTTCTACGGCACTGGCTAGTCCCCAAAGTACCTGTTTTACCCGCGATCCCATACGCCATCACGCGCTCGAATCCAACTGCAGCTGCGACCGGCACTGGGGCAAAGAATCGTACCTGTTTGCGACCAACAGTCTGGGGTTTCGCGATGAGAATATCCGGCAAGTCCCACTGACCAGCACGCGGCCACGGATACTCGTGCTGGGCGACAGCTTCACCGAAGGCATGAGTTCTTGGCCGGACAGTTATGTGGGCCAAATCGCGGCCCGCTTTCCGCAATATGAATTCCTCAATGGCGCAGTGGAGAGCTACTCGCCTTCCAATTACCTCAATGTGACGCGCGCACTTCTCGACAAGGGCGTTAAGTTTGACGAAGTCATCGTCTTCATTGACATGTCCGATGCCCAGGACGAGGCCGCTTTCTATAGCGACAAGGATGCCACCGGTGCGGTAAACGGACCGAAGCAGATCGTCCATAACGGTGGCTGGTACGCGAATCTTCGCTTGGACATCACCGAGCATCTTCTGCTGACCAATGCCGTCGTCGGTTTCCTGGAGCGCGAGTCGGTGAAGCATGGCTTCTACCGCCTCAATGTGGGTCATGGTCCGTTGTTCGATCTGGAGCGCTCGGCATGGACCTACCGGCCTGTTTCGGACACGGAGCCTTACGAGATCGGCTACGCCCCGCTCGGTTTACAGGCCGGCCTCGCGAAGGAAGAATCCAAGATGACCCTGCTTTGGCAAGAGCTCCAAAAGCGGAACATCCCGCTCAGTGTGGTCGTCTATCCCTGGCCCGCGCAGGTCGTCCATGACACAATAGATTCGAAGCAAGTGCTCATGTGGCGCGATTGGTGCACCGGAAAGTGCAAGAGTCTCATCTCGCTTTTCCCGGCCTTTCTTGCGGTGAAGAACCAATGCCCGCAAGGCCAGCCCGGATGCTGGTATCTGAACCAATTCGTATTCGGAGACGAGCACTACAATGCGGCGGGTAACGCTGTGGTGGCAGACACGGTCGGCCAAAGCCTGGAACAGCATCCGCCAGTGAAGCGCGAGTAGCGATTCGCCGGTATTCTAGTTGGGAGGGAAGTATGGGTTTCTTGCGCACCACGGGGCAGCGTTTCGGAATCGCGGGGGAGTTGTTCGCCTTCTTCTGGAACAACAAGCGCTGGTGGATGACACCCATCCTGATCACCCTCGGCATCTTCGCGATATTACTGATCATCGCGCAGAGCTCCGCCATCGCGCCGTTCATTTACTCGTTCTTCTAGGGAGAGAGCATGCGGGGAGACCTCAAAAGGCTATGGGAAGCCTGGAAGAAGTTCGCGCACAAGCTCGCGAACTTCCAGGCCCGTGTGCTGCTCACCATCATCTACTCCATCCTGATCCTGCCCTTTGGACTGACGGTTCGTTGCTTTTCCGATTCGCTGCACACCAAAAAGCGGACTGTCGCGTGGCTCGACCATCCCGCCATCCTTAATGACCTGAACGAGGCCCGCCACCAAGGGTGACATGAATATTCTGGGGATTTCCTGCTACTACCACGACTCCGCTGCTGTGCTGTTGCGGGATGGGCAGTTGATAGCCGCCGCGGAAGAGGAGCGCTTCAGCCGCGTCAAACATGACTTCGGTTTTCCCCACCTCGCCATCCAGTTCTGCCTGGAGAGCGGCGGAATCAAGGGCGGCGACGTGGACTATGCCGTCTTCTACGAGAAACCCTTCCGTAAGTTCGACCGCATTCTGATGACGGTCCTGCAAACCTATCCACTGTCCTATAAAGTTTTTCGCGAATCCATGATCACCTGGATGATCGACAAGCTTTGGGTCGGCTCCAAAATTGCGGCGGAGTTAGGCATCCCGCGCGCTCGCGTCCTGTTCTGTGAGCACCACATGTCGCACGCTGCCAGCGCATTCCTATGTTCTCCGTTTGACGAGGCGGCAATCCTCACCGTCGATGGCGTGGGCGAGTGGGTAACCGGAACCTGGGGCGTGGGACGCGGCAACCAGATCGAACTGCGCAAGCAGATGGTTTTCCCTCATTCCATCGGACTGCTCTATAGCGCGTTCACTGCATTTCTGGGCTTTCAGGTCAACGAGGGTGAATACAAGGTGATGGGCATGGCGCCCTACGGCCAGCCTCGTTACGTTGACAAGGTGTGGAAGCTGATCCGGCAGGAGCGCGACGGGTCGTTCTCGCTCGACATGGATTACTTCTGCTTCCACCACTCCACGGAACGCACGTTCAACGAGCGCTTTGTTGAGCTGTTCGGAGACCCGCGCCCGCCTAAGATGTTGTTCTTTACCACCACCTCGGGCTTCCCCGCCTATTTTGGTAACCCGCCCGGGAACTTCGCGGAACTCTGCAAGCTCAATCAGCATTACGCCGACATCGCCGCCAGCATCCAGCAGGTCACCGAAGAGGTGTTGCTCTCCATGGCGCAGCAGTTGCATCGCGAGACCGGCTTGAAGAAGTTGTGCATTGCCGGTGGCGTCGGTCTGAACAGCGTGGCCAACACGCGCATTTTGCGCGAGACTCCGTTTGAGGAGTTGTTCATCCAGCCGGCATCCGGAGACGGTGGGGGCGCCCTGGGCGCTGCGCTGTGGGCTGACAACATGCTGCTGGGTAATCCCCGGCGCTTTCGCATGGACCACGCGTACTGGGGTAAGGAGTACTCGCCGTCCGAGATCCGGAGCTTTCTCGAGGAGAACCACATCCCGTACCGGCTGGTCGAAGACGACGATCGCCTGATGGACCAGACCGTCGATCGCCTGCAAAACGGAAAGGTGATCGGCTGGTTTCAGGGCCGCTTTGAGTGGGGGCCGCGCGCGTTAGGGAATCGCAGCATTCTGGCCGATCCGCGAAACCCCAACATGAAAGACATCGTCAACACCAAAATCAAGTTCCGCGAGCCCTACCGGCCTTTCGCGCCGTCGGTGCTCGGCGAATGTGCGGAAACCTATTTCGACCTGCCCAACGCCGCGCGCCACTACCCCGCACGGTACATGCTCTACGTGGTGCCGGTGCGGCCCAGCAAACGCAGCGTCTTGCCCGCCATCACTCACGTGGACGGCACCGGCCGCCTGCAAACGGTCTTCCGCGACAGTAATCCCCGGTACTACCAGTTGATCGAGCGCTTCGGCCAAGCGACTGGCGTGCCGGCGGTACTCAACACCTCGTTCAATCTCAAAGGCGAGCCCATCGTAAACACTCCTGCCAACGCTTACAGTACCTTCACCAAGAGCGAGATGGACACCCTGGTCCTGGGCAATTTCGTGGTCGAGAAGTCCGATCAGCCCTAGGCGGAATCTGTATACAAAGCGAAAACGCCTTAATTGCAAAACAAGGGGGTGAGCGTTGTGACTATCGTGGCACAGCCTTGTCTTTCGGAACTTGGAAGATCGCGGTCATGACCTTCCCGAAGTGTTTCCTTGTCTTCGGCCCCAGCGCGTTTTACTGAATGAGTACCTGCGAACCAGCGGTGTAAATCATCCTGCTACGTCTAACTGATCGTCGAATTGATTCCGAGGACTTTGGCTGAGTCTATTGCAGAACTCCGCAACTCCGATCACACAAGTGCGTTATTCACGATCTGCTGGGCCTCTTGCACGATCGCGTCCAGGTGGGCTTGGTCCTTAAAGCTCTCTGCGTAGATCTTGTAAATGTTCTCGGTCCCAGAGGGCCGTGCGGCGAACCATCCATTGGCAGCGACAACTTTCAGGCCGCCAATTGGGGCATTGTTGCCGGGAGCGCGCGTAAGCTTCGCGACGATGGGCTCGCCCGCCAGGTGCAACTCCTTGACCAACTCAGGCGAAAGTTTTTCCAGCTTGGCCTTCTGCTCAGGTGTCGCCGGCGCGTCAATGCGTGTGTAAAGCGGCGAGCCGAACTGCGCCGTCAGGTCGCGATAGTGTTCGCCCGGATCTTTGCCCGTGCGGGCAGTAATTTCCGCAGCCAGCAGTGCCATGATCAAGCCGTCCTTGTCGGAGGTCCACACGGTGCCGTCGCTTCGCAGAAAGCTTGCGCCGGCGCTCTCTTCTCCGCCGAAGCAGAACGAACCGTCGAACAGTCCCGGCGCAAACCACTTGAAGCCTACCGGCGTTTCGCACAGGCGGCGGCCAAGCCTGTTCACCACGCGATCGATCATGCTGCTGCTGACCAGGGTTTTGCCGACTGCGACATCCGCTGCCCAACCTTCGCGATGGGTGAGCAGGTACTGGATCGCAACGGCCAGATAGTGGTTCGGATTCATCAATCCGGCAGCGGGCGTGACGATGCCGTGCCGGTCCGCATCAGGATCATTGGCAAAGGCCACCTGGTAACGATCTTTGAGGCCAACGAGCCCCACCATCGCGTATGGACTGGAGCAGTCCATACGAATCTTGCCGTCGTGGTCTACGGTCATGAACGAAAACGTCGGATCAACCTTCGGATTTACGACGTCAATGTTTAGCCCATACGCCGCGTTGATCGGCTCCCAGTAAGGCCCAGCGGCGCCGCCGAGTGGATCCACGCCCAACTTCAGATCAGCCGAGCGAATCGCCTCCATGTCGATGACGTTGTGCAAATCCTCGACGTAGGGCAGCACGAAGTCTTGCTGGTGCGTCGTGCCAGCTTTCAGCGCCGCTGCGTATGACACGCGCTTCACACCGGCATTCGAAGCTCGCAAGAACTCGTTGGCGCGGTCCTCAACCCAACTTGTAATGTCGGTATCGGCGGGTCCGCCGTTGGTCGGGTTGTACTTGAAGCCGCCGTCTTCCGGCGGATTGTGCGACGGTGTGACGACAATGCCGTCGGCCAAAAGTTCTTTGCGACCGCGGTTATAAACCAGAATGGCGCGAGAAATGACCGGCGTCGGTGTGACACCGTCGTCTTTCTGGATTATGGTCTCGACATTGTTGGCGGCCAGGACTTCAAGCGCGGTGCGCTGGGCTGGCGCCGACAGCGCATGGGTGTCTTTGCCCATGTAGAGCGGACCATCGATTCCCTCGCTGCGGCGGTGGTCACAAATGGCCTGCGTGATGGCCAGGATGTGCGCCTCGGTGAAGGTCCCGTGGAGCGAAGACCCCCGGTGGCCGCTAGTCCCAAAGCTGACCATCTGCGTGGCGTCACTTACGTCGGGCTTACGCTCGAAGTATTCCTGTTCGAGCCGGGCGACATCGACGAGCATCTCCTTCGGCGCCGGCTTGCCTGCCAGTGGAGAGATCGTCACCCGCCCGTTTGATTCATCGGCCATTGGTCTATTGGTGTTTCGACGGTAAGTTAGCTGCGGCCGCTCGATCGGCGAGCACCACAGCCTGGTCGCGACTGATGCGCCCGGCGGGAATGGTGGTGTCGCCATCGAGCAATCGCGGCAACATCGCAACCTTATCACTGCCGGTCATCAACCATAAGATGCGCCGCGAGCGATTCAGCACCGGATAGGTTAACGTCATGCGACGCCTGCCCACATACACGCCGGTCAGCCCAACGTCAGCATTAGTCACCTTGAGGACCGAATCGCCGGGCACGAGCGAGGCAGTGTGGCCGTCGGGTCCCATGCCCAGGTGCGCCAGATCCAGCACCGGTGGCGATCCGGCGACCTGCTCCAGGGTTCGCGCATATTGTTTGGCAGCCGCTTCCAAGTCGGGCGAATCCACCGGCATAGCGTAGATCTGTTGCGGCGGTAGAGGCGCGTGTTCCAGCAGGCTGGCACGCAGATGTGTCAGGTTTCGATCCGGATCTCCGGCGGGTGCAATGCGTTCGTCAACCTGGAAGACATGCACATCCTTCCAAGGCACCTCTTCGCCTGCCAGTGCGCGCAACATGACCCATGGCGTCTTGCCGCCGCTGACCGCCATGATGAAACGTCCGCGAGCAGCAACTGCGGCGCGCGCGTCGCCTGCAATGATCGCCGCCGCGGCCCGCGCCACCGCCTCGGCATCCTCAAATACTTCCAGCTTCATTCAGCTTCTCCAGTTCACCGCATTTTATTATCTCCGCGGTTGTGATGGAGAAGGGAAACGATAATCTTCAAGATCAAAAAAACTCCTGCCGCTGAGTTTGCCACGGCAGGAGCCATACCAGTTTTGCACACGGCTTGCACGCGCACAAAAGCACAAGCTTTTTTCAAAGACCCAATGCTAGATGTCGTAATACATCTGAAACTCGTAGGGATGCGGACGCAGGCGCATGGCGTTGACTTCCTTCTCGCGCTTGTAGTCGATGTACGTGTTCAGCATCTCCTCGGTGAAAACGTCGCCTTTGAGCAGGAACTGATAATCGCGCGCCAGCGCGTCCAGCGCGTTCTCCAGCGATCCCGGCATGGATGGGACCTTCGCCAGTTCCTCCGGACCCAGATCGTAGATGTCCTTGTCGAGCGGCTGACCCGGATCGATCTTGTTCTCGATGCCATCGAGTCCTGCCATCAGCATCGCCGAGAAGGCGAGGTACGGATTGCAACTGGGATCGGGCGGGCGGAACTCCACGCGCTTGGCTTTGGGCGAAGCGGAATACATCGGAATACGACACGCAGCCGAGCGATTGCGGCGCGAATACGCCAGGTTCACCGGGGCCTCAAAGCCCGGCACCAGGCGTTTGTAGGAGTTGGTGGTGGGCGCAATGATGGCCGACAAGGCCGGCCCGTGCTTGATCAGTCCGCCGATATACCACAACGCCATCTGCGACAAGCCCGCATAGCCGTCGCCGGCGAACAGCGGCTTGCCTTCCTTCCACAGCGACTGGTGGGTGTGCATGCCGCTGCCGTTGTCCTGAAAGAGCGGCTTGGGCATGAAGGTCACCGTCTTGCCGTGTTGGTTGGCGACATTCTTCACGATGTACTTGTAGAGCATCATGCTGTCGGCCGACTTGATCAGCGAATCGAACTTGAGATCGATTTCGGTCTGTCCGCCGGTGGCAACTTCATGATGATGACACTCCACCGTGAGGCCGCAATTCTGCATGGTCATCGCCATCTCGGTGCGCAGGTCCTGGTAGTGATCGGTGGGCGGCACCGGGAAGTAGCCTTCCTTGTAGCGCGGACGATAGCCCAGATTGTTCTCGACGCGTCCGGAATTCCAGCGGCCTTCTTCAGCGTCGATGAAGTAATAACCTTCGTGCTCGTTCTGATCGAAGCGCACGTTGTCGAAGATGAAGAACTCNNTGGCGATGTAGCGCGGATCGCGGTCGTAGCGCTGCTTGGTGACCGGATCGATGACGTCGCACACCATCACCATGGTCGGGACCTCGGTGAAGGGATCGAGCATGTACTTCTTGGCATCGGGAATGAGCAGCATGTCGCTCTCATGGATGGCCGCCCAGCCACGGATCGACGAGCCGTCCATGCCAAAGCCTTCTTCAAACGACGCTTCGCTCAGTTGAGCGATCGGATAAGAGACGTGATGCCACAGTCCGGGGAGATCGGTGAAGCGCAGGTCGAGCACCTGCACGTTGTTCTCCTTGACAAATGCCAGAACTGCTTTGGGATCAGGCTTGGTATCAGACATTGGGATTCCTCTTGTCCGTCGCTCGCCCAGAGGCGCACCCGCGTACGTTGTGCGACGACGGCGGTTGTGTTGCCATGAAGATCTTGCGGAACGTCATGCCCGCATTCACGCAAGCTTGCCCGGCGGAGCGGTGCGGCCTTCCGGAGTAGGAATTCGGAACTGCGAACTGCATTGGTTAGGAAATTGGCGTGGCTTTGCGTGATCACTGAAGCGCACACAAGCAGCATACGCGCCGCCGCAACCGGCAGCTCATACAATGTTTTTATGACCGGCATAACCCGGCTTTATGAATGGCAACCTCATGATTCTGCTGGCGAAAGCCCGGATAGCCCCGTAAAATCAGAATGTCCACGATCAGTTTTAGCAGTCAATGTTTCGGACGAGGGGATCGCTCTTTTGAACTCCACGTGTCCACTTGCACGCTCTTCCCTAATTGCTAATCACTAATTACTAGTTGCTAATTGCTGTCTTTCTCATGGACTTCGATCAGCTCGAGACATTTCTGGAGGTCGCACGGCTCAGCAGCTTCTCGCGAGCGGCCGAGCGGCGCTTTCGCACCCAGCCGGCGATCTCGTCGCAGATTCGCGCCTTGGAAGAGGAAGTCGGGGCCAAGTTGCTCGACCGCAGCGGCGGAAAGGTGGCCGTGACCGGTCCGGGCAAAGTCTTCCAGAAGTATGCCGAGGACGTCTTGGAGCAGCGCCGCGTCATGCTGGTCTCGCTGGCGGAAATGCATCGCGTGCCTCGCGGCGAGCTGGTCGTCTCCGCCAATGAAGGCACCTGCCTGCACATCCTGCCGGAGGTTTTCGCTGAGTTTAAGCGGCAATACCCGAGCGTCGCGGTCAGCGTGAAGCGGCTGGAGCACAACAAGATTCTGGAGGCGATCATCGAGAATTCGTGTGACTTCGGGGTCGTGTCCATGCCGGTGCCCGACAAGCGCCTCACCGTGGTGCCCATTCATCGCGACGAACTGATCGTGATCACGCCGCCGCATCATCCCCTGGCCGGACAGAACAAAGCGACGGTAGCGGAAGTTGTGGAGTATCCGCTGCTGCTGCCCAAGGTGGGCCGCACCCGCGACGCGCTGGAAATGCTCTTCCACGAGCGCAAATTGAAGCCAAGGATATCCATGGAGCTCGATTCCAGCGAGTTGCTAAAGCGCTTCGTCGCAGCCGACGTGGGCATCGGATTCATCCCGCGCTCCCACGTGGCCGAGGACCTGCAAGCCAACGCGCTGGCTGCGCTCATCCTGGCGGACGCCAGCATTCAACGCGAGTTGGCGCTGGTCTTCCGCAAAGACAAGGCGCTCAGCCGCGCCGCGCTGGCATTCATCGACATTGCGGTGAAGCTGAAGGCGGCGCTGCCCGCGGCGATCACGGCCCGATGACCCATTCCGGACATTTTTCTCGATTCTTATTGTTGTTTTCACACAATCGTCACGTTCTCGTGTGTTATTTTTAACGATTCAGTTACAACTACTTCTGCTTTGGAGAACGTAAATTGGCGAAAGACATGGTCCCTAAGCGCATCTTCCTCACCAAGGGGGTGGGGAAACACCGGGAGCGGCTCACCTCGTTCGAATTGGCGTTGCGCGATGCAGGTATTGCCGCCCAAAACCTGGTGCGGGTGTCGTCCATCTTCCCTCCCAACTGCAAGCTGGTTCCGCGCAAGGACGGACTGCCGTACCTGTCGCCGGGAGAGGTCACGTTCGCGGTGGTGGCGGAGAACTCTACCCGCGAGCCGCACCGCCTGACGGCCGCCTCGATTGGACTGGCGATTCCGGCTGACCGCAGTACCTATGGCTATTTGAGCGAGCATCACTCCTTCGGCGAAACCGACGACGTGGCCGGGGACTACGCCGAAGAGCTTGCCGCCGAGATGCTTGCCACTACGCTCGATGTGGAGTTCGACGCCGACAAGTCATGGGACGAAAAGAAAGAGGTCTATCGCCTGTCGAACAAGATCGTGCGCACCGCTAACATCACGCAGAGCGCCGTCGGTGATAAGCGCGAACGCTGGACCACGGTGATCGCAGCGGCGATATTGATCTTCGAGTAGGCAGAGACGTGCGCAGAACTTGTCAGCATTCCTCGGCTGGCCGATTCAGCTTCGGATCACACACGGAGATGATGATCACTCGGTCCCGGCTGTCAAAATCGAATTGAAGGCCGGAGTCATAATAAATCCAGGTTTTCTTCCGGTTTGCAACGCGTACCGGTCCACCTTCACACTGGGGTTTACCCAGCATGTTGATCACTTTGGTCTTAGGCGTGCGAAAACCGATTCCATCGAGGGCTACCGGGGCTCTGTTAGTATGACCCTCTACATTCACATCGTAAAAAAACAACCGCTTAACCCATTGCGAACACCCAAAATCAACGTCGATTCCCGGGCTCTTATATACGTAAAAAAAGTGATCGACTAGCGAACGTTTTTCGTTGGGATTACCCAGAATTAACTCGACATCCGTCATCGATTGACCTATCCGCAGATCCCGTGTTCCCTTTCCGGGAATAATGTGACCGCCGTGCCACGAAGTCAAGGGATGAGCCTTAGCAACAGGAAGATTTCTTGTGTCAAGCTTTAGATGCATCAGTGTCGTTCTCCCCGCCGGGCGTGCAGTTCTGATTTTTCCGTTCGCTTCTTACTTAGGTGCTTCTTGCGTGTCCTGAGTTTCTCCAGGGCCGAAATGTCCGCCGGCGTCTTATTGGGTTTTCCGATCAGTTCTTCGAGATCACGGTTGACGCTCGTGAGTTGCTCTTCAACGGTTGCAACACGCTTCGGGTTCCGTTTCCTGACATTTCTTTGTCCAGAGGTCATTAGCTGCTCTCGATACAGCAAGCCCTCCAACTAAACCTACTAAGCTCTCTCAGAGCTAAGAACTGATGTTCCTCGGAATGATTCTCTCACACCAATTGGGAAAGGGGGACGAACTTCTTTCCATCCGAAACTGGAGCTCGGCCCGCTGTGACGTGTGCTTGTGCAATCTCGGCCTATTGCGTACGGCCATACACCTCAGGACGACAATGCACGGTTGGTGGCTGACTGTTGACGGCTAATTGCCACCTGCTAAGAGCTAGTTGCTAGTTGCTAGCTGCGAGCCGCTTCTTCGCGAACTCGTCGCCGGGCCGCCAGCCTACTGTTGCCGGTTGATTTGCGGCCTGCCATCCCAGAGCAATTCCGAATTGCGCCATCACTGCGTCGCCGCGGAAATCCATCTCCGGATAGTACTCGTCGCTGGGCTGGTGGTAGTGCTTGGCAACATAGTCGCGCGCCTGTTGCCTGCCCCACTCCGCGTCATGACCCTGGTACTTGTCGCCTTCGTTAATGGCGAACGCAGGCACGCCCACACGCGCAAAGCTGAAGTGATCGGAGCGGAAATAGTGCCCTGCGCCGGGTTGCGAATCCGGCACAATCGCCAGGCCAAACTCTTTGGCAGTGCGTTCGACCGTGGGATAAAAGTCCGTGCGTTCGGCGCCCGACACGTTGACCTCTTCCGGCACTCCAAGCGGCGGCAGATCGTCGTAATTCAGGTCCAGCGAAATCTCCTTCGCCGGAACCGGGGGATGCAAACCCAGATACTCAGAGCCGCGCAGCCCCTGCTCCTCTGCGGTGACCGAAGCGAAGTATACGGAACGCCTGGGCGACTGCGGCGCTGCGGCAAAGGCGCGCGCGATCTCCAGAAGAATGCCGACACCCGTGGCATTGTCCTGCGCGCCGTTGTAGATATTGTCGCCCGCCATGCCGGGCACGATGCCCAGGTGATCGTAATGCGCGCTGTAGATCACGCCTCCGGCCTTCAGCTTGGGATCGGAACCCTCGCGCTTGGCGATCACATTGCTGGACTCAAACGGCCGCACCGTGCTGACGATGTGGAGCTTCAGTTTGGCCGGCAATGCGACCGCCTTGAAGCCCGGCTTCTGCGCCTCGGCCATCATTTCGTCGAGGTTCATGCCGCAAGCCGCGGCAAGTTTGGCGGCAACGTCAAACTGGATCCATGAGGCGACCTTTAACTTGGGAGCCGGGTCCTCGCGCAAATACGCGCGTTCGCCCGACCACGAGTTGCGGACCACGTTCCATCCGTAGCTGGCCATGTCGGTCTTGTGAATGAGCATGACGCCGACCGCTCCCATGCGCGCCGCCTGCTCGTACTTGTAGGTCCAACGGCCGTAGTAGGTGAGCGCCTTGCCGCCGCCAAAAAACTTGGGATCGTCCGATGGCGGCTGGTTGACCATCATGAGCAGCACTTTACCCTTCACATCGACGTCCTTGTAGTCGTCCCAGTTGAACTCGGGAGCGTCGATGCCGTAACCCATCCACACGATGGGAGTATCCACGTCGTCCACCGTCTTGGTGGTTTCGTCCATGGCAACGACGTCCACGCGGTTGCGCAAGTTCATGGGCTCGCCCTTCTCGGGCACGAGAGCGAACGTGGAGTCATCCTGGGTGGCAATGCCCAGCATCGCCACCTTCTGCAGATAGCTGCCGTTGTCGCCGGCGGGCTGCAGTCCGTACAACGCAAACTGCGTGGCAATGTACTCGGCGGCGATATCGCCACCCCGCGCGCCGGTGCCGCGGCCCTCCAGCAGATCGCTGGCCAGAAACTTCACGTGCGCGCGAATCTTCTCCGGATCGACGGAGGCCATGGCCTGTTCCGCCGCCGGAGGAAGCGCAGCGACGTGCGGTAGTGACATCGTGACTTTCGTGGAACTCTGAGGTGTCTGGGCCAGCAGCGGCACTGTTATCAAAGAAAGGATGAGGGCAATCAGTGCGGTTCTGCGCATAAGAGGAAGTCTCCGATGAAGGGATGAATGTAGAAACCCATCATTCTACGCGAAACGAGTGAGGTTGTTTTGTGGTGTCATGCTGAGCGAGCGTTCGCCAGGGTCAGCGAACGCGAGTCGAAGCACCCCTACAGTTGAGCCGGGCTTCATTGTGGCTATAGGGCTCCTTCGACTCGTCGCTCAGGATGACAGCTAAGAGATCTATGCTCCGTGGCGCTACCAGACTCGGCAAGCGGGTTTGCGCACCATGGGCGCGTCGGACTTGCAGTTGTATGCCTTCTGGAACTCGGGCATGTTTCCGACCACGCCGTTGACCCGGAATTTCCCCGGCGAGTGCTCATTGACTCCCGCCATCATGCGGGCAAACTCAGGACGATCATTCTCGCACCAGACCTGGCCCCAGCCGACGAATAGACGCTGCTCGGGGGTGAAGCCGTCGATCGGCTTTTGCGGAGCATTGCCCAGCACGTCCAGCAGTGCCATGTCGGCAATGCGCAGCCCACCGTTGTCGGCCGTGTTCTCGCCCAGCGTTAGCTGCCCGCGAACGTGAACATCATCTACCGCAACGAAGCTGTCGTACTCGCTGACGACGCACCCCTCTAGCTTGTCGAACTGTTCGCGGTCTTTGGGAGTCCACCAGTTGCGGAGGTTTCCCTGGGCGTCGAACTGGCTGCCTTGATCGTCGAAGCCGTGCGTGAGCTCATGGCCGATGACCGCGCCAATCGCGCCGAAGTTCACCGCATCGTCAACTTTGGGATCGTAGAATGGCGGCTGCAGAATGCCGGCCGGGAAGTTAATGTTGTTCTCCTGCGGATTGTAATAAGCGTTGACCGTGGGCGGGGTCATGCCCCATTCGCTGCGGTCCACCGGCTTGCCAATCTTATTCAACTCCCGCTTGAACTCGAATTGATGGGCCCGCATGCCATTGCCCAGCGCGTCACCGCGGACGATGGTCAGCGTACTGTAATCGCGCCATTTGTCGGGATACCCAATCTTGTTCTCGATGTGCGACAGCTTGTCGAGCGCCTGCTTTTTGGTCTCTTCGGTCATCCACGACACTTCGGTGATGTCGGTCTTGAGCGCAGCCTCCAACTCATGGACCATCTTCAGCGTGGCGGCCTTGCTCTCGGGAGGAAATTCTTCGGCGACATAGGCCTTGCCCAAGGCCTCTCCCAAATCTCCGTTGGTAAACTGCACGCAACGTTTCCAGCGGGGATGAAGCTCCTTCGCTCCCGTAAGGATTTTTCCATAGAAGGCGAAGTTTTCGTTCACAAAGGCGGTTGGCAGCAACGGCGCGGCATGATGTGCCGTCTGCCAGCGCAGATAAGTCTTGATGTCTTCCAGACTGCTGGTCGCCACCAGTTGGTTCATTCCCTTCACGAAATCGGGCACGGATACATCGAGGCTATCGAAGCTGGGGCTGGCCACCGTAACGAAATACTCTTTCCAGGTAAAAGCGGGGCTCAGTTGTTGAAGCTGAGCGGTGGTCATCTTGTGATAGACCTTGTTGGGATCGCGGCGCTCCACTCGATCCATGGCGGCCTTCGCCAGCTCGGTCTCGAGGGTCAGAACAGTCTTGGCATCGGCCGTAGCCTTCTCCGGCGACTCGCCCAGCAAATGGAACATGTTGGTCACGTGCTGGACATACTGGTTGCGCAACTCGACTGATTTGGCGTCCGTCTTCAGGTAGTAGTCGCGGTCGGGCAG
>PMAT01000125.1 GCA_003152695.1 Acidobacteriaceae bacterium | reverse complement strand
GACAGGATTGTGACGAGGGACACCGTGGCCAAAGCAGCCCGAACCGGAATGCGTCCCATTATCGGGAAGCAAGGGTCGCCCGCTGCAGCAGTCGTAGTCGCGGCAGGGCAACTGAAAAGTCAATCGATTCGAATACTAGCTCGAAAAGGTGTTGCAATGCGAAAGGTCATAAGCACGTTGTCGATTGCAGCAATGCTGTTTTCGTGTGCGGCAGCACGTGCCCAACAGAACGCACGGACAGGCAAGCCTTCAACGGATGCGCACACAGCTGCTGCAGCGCAGGTCAAGCCCGAATCGGCCCTCGACCGAGAGCGCTTCGAATTCGAGAAGCGGAAATATCAATCGGACCTCGACCTGGAGAACCGAAAGCTGGACATCGAGCGCGAGAAGTTGCACGAAAGCAAGTCATCGTCGCGCCTGTCGGAATTCACGACCGTCATTCCACTGTTTCTCACGCTCGCGACACTCTGCTTCAGCGTCTGGAGCTTTCAGAGGCAGGCGAGACAGCAGGCGGCAGCGCAGCTCGAAACCGCCAGGCTGCAGTTCGACCTGAAAGCGGCCGAGATCGTGTTCTCTGCCAAGTCGCCCGAGGCCGCTGCTAACAAAGCAAGGTCCCTGATCACCATGTTCCCGGAACGGCTTCCGGCAAGCTTTGCGCAGGGCTTCGACCCTAAGGATGTCGGTGGTGGCAAGGAAGATCCCGAAGGCAAGAAGCTGTTTCTGGAGTTACTCCTGAAGTATCCCGGCAACGACGACAAGCTGTTCGATTTGTGGGCGGAAGTCTTCGGCGACGATTGGCTGGATCGAGTGAAGCCGGTATTGACCAAGCATTCCCCCGTACAGCCGACGCAGGCAGGCAAGGCCGCCGCGCCCGGCCAGACCACTGCGACAGGCCCTACTACGTCACCATAAATTCACTCACTTAGTTTTTTCACTCGACAACGCGAATGAGCCACGCCAACGCGAACGGGACGCGCGCGATTGCAAACGCCTGCCAACCCACTACATGATTGCGAGTGTGTTGTCGGCAACTCAGAAGTTACCCAAGGTGCCCGCCGAGCGGACGGATTCCTGCGGGAAATGCCCTTGGAAGAAGTGGAGGAAAACCTGCCATCAACTCGCCATCAAAACCAGGCAGTTTTCGAGGTATTTTTGGGGGTTTCAAATGCGGAAGGCTAGATGAGGGAAGGAGCTTAGGGGTGTGACCTCAAAATTGACAGGTCGGGCGCGCTGCTAAACGTCGGGAGCGATTATCTCCGCCCAGAGCCCCTCAATCCTTCCAAAGATGCTAATGGTGCCGCTGCTCAGCTTCTCTGAACTGTGCATACCACTTCCACAATTCGGGGAAACCGAGGTTTTTCGGAATTGGGTTGTCGCTGATGAACTTCGCTTCCAAATACTGGTTCCAATAAGCCTCTCCCGTGCGGCGGGGATGATTGGCAATCCATGAGCTATAAAAGTCTGGGTGCAATTCGTAGTGATGGGTGTGAATGAACGGCTCCCAGTTGCGCGAAACCTCATCATCGCTCTGAATCGTAATGAATAGCCAGCAACCTCGAAAGTTGCAACACATCCCTGTTCCGAGCCTCACAATCCACAATTCTTTGAACTGTGAGCAATGTTGCTCAGACACGAAACTCGACACGTGTCAAAGTGCAGCCCGTTTTATTTTAGATGTCGGGGTGAAAATTCGGCTTTAGCTGTTTCGGAATTTGACTGATATCGTTCAAGCCTTCGTATAAACAGGGTTTCATGACCGTGCTGACGAAAATGCCTTTTGCCATCGTCTTCTTCCTGATGGTCCTCGCCTTGAGCCTGCCACTGGCTGTTCCGTCGGAGGACATCGCGGAAACCCCCTACGACGAATCCGAGACCCTGCCTTACGAAGTTACTCCTCTGGCCTCAATCGCGGTGCCGTCGATGGCTACCCGGACAGCTCAGGAGGGGTTGAGTTTCTCACACCTTAAACCTGTTGCTCCATCCGTGTTTGCCGCTGCACCTGTCTGCGGCGCCGATGCCAATCGGTCCGCCGAGGCACGAGGGTCATTGTCACTGCTCTGCACTCTGCGTTGTTAGCTGCTTAAGTTGTCCCACCGCCCCAAGGCACTGTATTCCATTGAGCATTAGCCGGCAGTGCGCGACGTGAGAGTTTTACTCGCTCGGCCGGGCTACAGAACGTAGCAAGGGCGCCTTTCTCAGAGGGGCCCCACAACCTATTTACCTTGGTTCCACAAAGGAGAACCTTAATGCGACGCTTCCGCACGACCATCGTTCTTGCTTTCGCCACCTTTTTGTCCATCTCCATCTGCTCAGCCCAACAAGCAGCAACCACATCTGTTCCCAACCTCGTTCGCGACAGCGGAACCTTGAAGGACGCGCCGGGAAGCTGGACTCAGGCCCAGGTCAATACGAGTATCATGAATGCGGTCGCCTGTATCGACGCCCCCCCCCAGGCTCTTGCCCAACATGAGCATCCTGCGGGAGACGTGGGAAAACTCGGCAAAGTGAATTTCCCGATTTCCTGCGACCCGGCCGTCCAGCCGCAATTCAACGCTGCCGTGGCAATGCTCCATTCTTTCTGGTACGAAAAGGCCAGCGACACTTTCGCTGCTGTAGCGCAGAAAGATCCCCATTGCGGTATGGCTTACTGGGGAATTGCCATGACGCACTTCCATCAGATCTGGGAAGCGCCCGGCCCGGCGGACCTGAAAGCGGGTATGTCCGCGCTGGAACAAGCCAATGGGGCCGGCGCCAAGACACAGCGAGAACAAGACTACATCGCCGCCATCGGAACGTTTTACAAAGACAGCGACAAACTCGACCATCGCACTCGCGCGCTGGCCTATGAAAAGGCGATGGAGCAGATGCAAGCGCGCTATCCCGACGACCGCGAGGCGGCTGTTTTTTATGCGCTCGCTTTGGTCGCCACTGCGCCTCCCGCCGACAAGACATATGTGAACCAAAGGAAGGCGGGCGCAATCTTGGAGAGGATTTTTGTCGAGCAGCCAGAGCACCCCGGAGTGGCCCACTACATCATCCATGCATACGACTACCCGCCGCTGGCGGAGAGAGCCTTGGAGGCCGCGCGGCGCTACGCGAAGATCGCACCGGACTCCCCGCACGCGCTCCACATGCCATCGCACATTTTCACCCGGCTCGGCCTTTGGCAGGAGTCCATCGATTCCAACCTTGCTTCCGCGGCGTCGGCCGTGAAAAACAACGCACCGGGTAATGAGCTGCACGCGAAGGATTACATGATCTATGCATACCTGCAAGGTGGGCGTGACTCCGAGGCGAAAAACGCCCTCAAGGCAGTGTTGCCCGGCCGCTCAGACGATCCACAGTACATGAACTGGCTCTACGCCATGGGTGCTTCGCCTGCGCGCTACGCCGTGGAGCGACATCGCTGGCCGGAAGCGGCGGCCCTGCCGGTGCCGGCGAATACATTTCCCCGCGAACGCTACTCTTGGACCGAGGCGAATCTGCATTTTGCGCGCGCTCTCGGAGCGTCACATATCGGCGATGTCGAAGCGGCGCGAAAAGACCTGCAGCAGCTTGCCTCGATTCGCGAGATTCTCACCCAAGAGAATAACAAATACTGGGCCGACCAGGTCGACATCCAGCGTGAGATAGCAACCGCTTGGATAACTCTGGCTGCGGGCAAGCGCGAGGAAGCCCTGCAGCAGATGCGTTCTGCTGCCGACCATGAAGACAGGACCGACAAGCACAACGTCACCCCGGGGGTCATCCTGCCGGCTCGCGAGCTTCTCGGAGACATGTTGCTAGAACTGAAGCAGTCGGCTGAGGCACTGGTCGCGTTCGAAGCTACGCTGCGCACGGCCCCAAACCGTTTTAACGCGATGTCAGGTGCCGTCCACGCCGCAAGACTTTCCGGGGATACCGAGAAAGCAAAAAGTTATTCCGCCAAGCTGCTGGCCATCTGCAACCACGCCGATGGAGATCGGCCTGAGCTTCAAGAGGCGCGGTCGCTCTTGGCCCAGAAATAAGCTGGTGCTCCCCGCGCGTAGGAGGGGAACCCGCACGCGCATGTCATCGGTCGTGGCGGAGCACTTTGGGCAAGCGGCGGCGATTTTGGGCTCGTTTTTTCCAAGCCGTTGTTCTATTTGAAGAGAAGATCAACAATCCTGCTTTCGAGACAATACGGCAGCGGATTGAAGAAAACGCTCTAAAAAACAGAACAACCATTAGCTGGACTTCAGCAACGGATGTGGACTTAAGGGAAAAGCTGGCTGTAGCGTTGGCGCTGATCAGAACAGCTGTCATACTTTCAGAGGCCGACCTGCTCTATCTTGTCGTTCGCCTTCTCAGGCTGCCAACTCGAAAAGGTTGTCGATGAACTGAATCTGAAGAAGAAGATCATCTCCTGCCACCCATCGAACTTGCCCCTTCCGGATCATGTGGATTGCTTCATAGCCCTGAATCGTTCGCCGAGCTGCCTGGAATTCTCGGAAGCCCTGCTTGGCGT
>PMAT01000029.1 GCA_003152695.1 Acidobacteriaceae bacterium | reverse complement strand
GCATGTGTTGGGACTGGACACAAAGAAAGCTTGGGTGGGGATTTTTCTGTCCTCAGATAACAGCGCTTTCGGCATGGTGCCCCCAGTTCTCTCCTCTGTCGGGCTAACCTGGGTCGCCAGCAGGTCATTGTGGCTTCGTAGAGGCAGGGAGGGAGACAGAGCTGTATTCCGGGCCAAGTTTTGCAATGGCGGTGCGTAACTTCCCAACGTCGTCCCCTACTTGGTAGAACACGACCTTGCCGTCGCGGTCGATCAGCACTTGGAAAGGAATGCCTCTTGGGTTGAATGCTTTTTCCATGGCCCCATCCTCATCGTGAAAATTCCGCCATGGAACATGCTCGACGTCTAGAAAGTTGGCTGCCGTTGCGGCATCATCTCGGTGGTCAACCGTCAGGAATAGAAGACCCTTGTCGCCCACCTGTGAATAAAGTTTCTTCAAGTCAGAAATCATGTCTTTGCACGGCTCGCACCAAGCGGCCCAAAGATCGATCAGGACCGGTTGACCGATAAATGAACTCAGGGGAATGGCCTTGCCATCCGCTGACTTCAGTTGAACTTCGGGAGCCCGCTTGCCAAGAAGTGCCGCTGCCGCCTTTGAATCAACGGCCATGTCAGTCTCACGTCGCTGCCTAAACGCTTTCGTGGTCGGGAATTCGTCCACTAACTTGGCGTCGGCGGGTGGAGTAAACATGAACGAGCTATCCGGCGTATTTTCGTCCAATTCGACAACGGGGAAAAGCGTGGTCGTCTCCTGCAAGAAATAGATACGCGCGGAGGAACCGGGAAAACCCATGTAAGCCTGACCTCGCCGTAATGTCTTTACGATCACGCTTCGTTCTTTATCGATCCAGACTGTCACTTCCTGGCTGAAATCCGGATACCTGGGTTTCTCCCAAGGTTCTTCCGTGTAGTGAAGAACAAAGCAACGCCGCGGGTCGCCATGGACGGCAACCGTTTCCTCTGGGAGAAGAGTTGCGGACTTCACGCGGTCGGCCAGGTGCGCAAGATTTCTCCGTAGTCGTTTGGCTATTTCGACAGGCAGCTCCTCCATTTCCGAGATTCTGGGCGTTTCTGTGCCGAACATTTGTTGCGTATACAGATGCTCATGAACGTGGTACTTCCAAACCGTCTTCCCGTCCGACACAACCACTGCGGAGCCAAAGGGCGACCGGCCTTCATAGCGATATCGATTATCGGGTGCCTCGATTGCCGACATTACGGTCTTGCGCCAATCGCGGCGAAGCTCGTTCGTGGAGGTTTCTTCTTCAATCGCTTCCAGGTGGTAGGCCTTCGCGTCCGCATATTTCTGGGTAACTTCATTGAGCAGGCGTAGGGCTTCGGAAGGGGGAGCAGACTGTGGTGCGGTCTGCGCTGCCACAGCCGCGGCGAGGAAAATCAGGAAGGAAAATACCGGTAAAGTTGGCATATTTTCCCCACGTCGGTATCCGGAAATATGATACTCCTCCACCGGCGGCAACCGCCTCCGCGTTCGCGGCAAGATAGCCGTCCCGAATGTCGTCGCTGATTCCGTGCTTCAGAAGTGGCAACGAAAGTCAGCATCGGTAGAATAGTCTCAATGCCAATTTCAACCGAAAAGGACCTGGGGGAGCGGACTTCCCAACAGAACTTGGGAGAGCCGACCTCCCAACAGAAATGGCTCGCGTACTCTCCCCTGATCGTGGTGGCGGTTGCCGCCATTATTTATCTGGGCTGCATTATTTCTCCGCCTTCTCTGATGGACGATGTCGATGCCGTGCAGGCGGCGATCGCGCGGGGCATGCTGACCAGCGGAGATTGGGTCACGGCGCGGCTGGACGGACTTGTTTACCTGGAGAAACCTCCACTCATTTACTGGACGATTGCGGGTTCCTTTCGTTTGCTGGGGGTGCATGACTGGGGGGCGCGAATTCCGATTGCGCTATCGGCCATCGGCGTGTGCTGGCTCACCGCGATGTTCGGGACGTGGGCGTTTGGCAAGCGCGCGGGATTCTATGCTGGGTTGGTGATGGCGACGTGCGTGGGACTGTTTCTGTTTACCCGCATTCTGATCCCGGACGCGATGTTGACGTTCACGATTGCGCTGGCCATGTGGGCCTTCCTGCGCTCGCTCGAAGACGAGGAACCACGCCCGCTGTTGTGGGCGGTCCTGCTGGCGGCTTGCCTGGGCACGGGGCTGCTGCTGAAAAGCCTGATTGGCGTCGTATTCCCCATGGCCGCCGGGCTGATTTATTTGGCTTTGACGCGCCAGCTCTTCTTGCGGCGGACCTGGAAGCGCCTGCATCCCTTCTTAGGGACACTGATCATCCTGGCGATCGCGGCGCCCTGGCACATTCTGGCGACCCTGCGCAATCCTCCGTATTTTGCCTACACGCTGCACAGCGGCCCCGGCCAATATCACGGATTTCTCTGGTTCTTTTTCATCAACGAGCAACTGTTGCGTTTCCTGAACCTGCGCTATCCGCGGGACTACAACACGGTGCCGCGAATCTGGTTCTGGCTGTTGCATCTGGTGTGGCTGTTTCCCTGGAGCGTCTATTTCCCGGCGGTCGCCAAGCTTTCTTTCAAACCGGTGGACCGCGCCGGGCGGACGCGCCTGCTGGCGCTTTGCTGGGCCGGCTTCCTGCTGGTATTTTTCACGTTCTCGACCACGCAGGAGTACTACTCGATGCCCTGCTACCCGGCGCTGGCGCTGCTGCTGGGTTCGGCCATGGCGGCGGGAGGCGCTTGGGTCCGCCGCGGCACGCGGGTGCTGGCCGTGATCGCCGGGTGCGCGGCCATAGCGTCGCTGGCCATCCTTTTTCTCGTCCGCCACGTTGCGACGCCGGGAGATATTGCCACCGCGCTGCGCCATCAGAAGACCTACACTCTTTCGCTCGGCCACATGGGAGACCTCACGCCCGACTCGTTTGCCTACCTGCGCTTTCCACTCGCCCTCGCGGCAGTCGCATTTGTGATCGGCGCTATCGGATGCTTTCGAGCGGTGGGGCAGCGCGCGTTTCTGGCAGCTACGCTCATGATGGTCTTGTTCCTTCACGCTGCGCGTTTGGCCATGGTGGTGTTTGATCCCTATCTTTCGTCCCGTCCGCTGGCCAGAGCGTTGATGAAAGCCCCGCCGGGAGAACTGATCACCCAGGGCTTTTACTACCAATTCGCTTCGGTCTTCTTCTACACCGATCGTACCGGGCTGCTGCTAAGCAATCGCCGGATGAACCTGGAATATGGGGCGAACGCTCCGGGCGCGCCCAAAGTCTTCATTGACGACGCGCGGTTCAAGGACCTGTGGCTGGAGCCGCAACGCTATTATCTGGTGGCGTTCCAGTCGGACCTGCCCCGTTACGAAGAACTGGTCGGGGCCGCACGGATGATTGTGGTGCGTGAAAGCGGGGGTAAGGTCCTGGTGACGAACCAGAATGGCCAGTTTTGAAGGTCGAGCAGTTGGGTCGCGTTGAGGGCCCGGTAGTGTCCTAAACTTGCGTTGCTGCGAAACAGCAAGCGCAGCTATGTCGAGCGGCAAAATCTCACGATTCGCAGGGCAATCCGCAGGTTCACGCGGTGAACCAATGCGTTTCCAAAGGGGCTGGACCATCACAAAGCTGCGTGCGCCCTGCACTTCTCCCATTACAGTTTCTGCCGTATACACAAGTCATTGCGAGTGACACCAGCGATGGAAGCAGGGACTACCGATCACATATCGACAGCGCGGGAATTGCTTTCGTAATGGGGCGCTTTGATGACCGCAGGACCAAGATTTATGAAGCGAATCATGCGCACGGTGCACCAGTACCCTCTGGTGCATTGCTATCTCGCGTGTGGGCACATGATCACCGTTCATTCGGAAGATATCAATAAATCATCGTCTCCCTCGTCGTTTGAATGCTGGGCGTGTAAAGAAGAAAGCAAGAAAGCGAACGAAAAGGGATTTCTGCCAGGAACATAGCCCCGCAGAAGTGTAGCAACGCAGATTTAGGACACTACCGAGGGCCCAGGAACTCCAAAACCACGGGCGGGTGGCCCAGACAACCATCGTTGGGGTGCCCCACCCAAGCTTCCTTTAGGCGGGTGGCCCAGGCAAGGACCTTGATGAGTGAATGAACAATAGGGTGCCCCATCCAACCTTCCTTTGGTTGGGTGGGGATTCTGACTTTCGTCGGTCGAGGGAGAGTGCGGTTGGTTTCGTGATACAGCCGTTGCACAGCTTGCGAAAATCCCCACCCAAGCAAAGGAAG
>PMAT01000053.1:68167-139608 GCA_003152695.1 Acidobacteriaceae bacterium | reverse complement strand
ACGAGCGGAGGGCGGAAAGAGCAGCGTAAATTATGAGCCTGATATCACTGAGTGATAAACAACAGATCGAAACGTCGATGATTCGCATGGTGGAACTCTCCAACAATAGCGATGCGTTAGTAGTCCACCACATTGATGGCACCAAGACCACTGTCCGGGGTTCCGGTATTACAGGAGACGCTGATCTACTTGACGAGATACGAGAGCGTGAAAAACTAAATTACGGAGTTTTTCGGAAACCGAATTCAAAGTAGCCCACTACCGAATGTTCATTTGAGTTGCACAAAGTTGTGGAAAAAGGTACCTGGGCTCCTCTCAGGGCGGCGGATTCGTTTATAGTTGAGGCTGTAGTGATCGGCCGCGACTGTTCGTTGAGCGCGGACCGGCTGCAAATTTCTTGGTCCAGGAGTCAAGTACGATGCCGAAAGCAACACGAGCCAATGATGGCACCACGCCGAAGAAACGGAGCCGCAAGACCACTCCCGAGGTCGGGAATGGTACTCAGCCTGAGAACGGAAATGGTGCTCTGGCAGCGCAGCCGGTGACGACGACGCCCGAATTCGCTCATGCGTCTCAACCCTCGCCGGTTGTAGAGGAGAAAATCCGCGCCCGCGCCTATGAGCTGTACCTGCAGCGCGGAGGTGTGGGCGGCTCTCCCGAGCAGGATTGGTTGCGAGCGAAGGAAGAGGTTTGCGGCCGGCAGCGTACCGCTTAGGGTCTTGAGGTAGTCGGCAGTGATTCTTAGGTTTTTGGTAAGCCAGATCTCCGGGAAGAGGTGCGGGAGATGGATTCTTGAACCAAGTCCTCCTGGTTGACGACAATCCTGTGCAACTGAGTGTCCGCGAAGCGGTCCTGCGAAGGGCTGGCTTCCAGGTGTCCATCGCTACCACCGCCGAAAGTGCCTTGGCTACGCTTCGCACGATGCGCGATCGCATCGGAGTGATCGTCACCGATCACCTGATGCCGGGCTGCAGTGGGCCGGAATTGGTGCGGCGAATCCGCGCGGAAAACGATTGGATCGCGGTTATTGTGCTCAGTGGCCTGCCCGACGCCAACTCCGAGTACGCAGGGCTGGAGGTCGTCTTCCGGGTCAAACCCTTGCCGCCGCCCGAACTGATCGAACTGGTGCACTCAAGCCTGGCCGAGGCGAATCGCCAGCGCGGCGCGGCTTAAGCATTCCCCGTAAGCCAGTGCTGGCTTGTTCTTGCTGCCTTATGGCAAGAGTCACCGGACGACGTGATCTAAATCACATGGCGCTGTGCGCTCAAAAGCGTTATCCTTAAGCCATTCGGAACGAAGCACTGCGGATGCCCTGACGCTTCCACCGTCAGGCGTTCAACAACTCAGAGGATTTAGTTTGATGTCAGATCAGGGACGCAGGTACGTGCGCTTCGGCGCGGTGATCGTCATAATAATCGTGGCTCTCGGCTATCTCGCCTACACCGGCGTGCAAGACAGCAAGAGCTATTATGTCACCATCAAGGAACTGAACGGCATGGGTAATGACGCGTACAGCAAACGGCTGCGCGTGGCCGGGAACGTTCAGCCCGGGTCCATTAAGCGCCAGGGAACTCATCTGGAATTCCTGCTGGTCGAGCAGGACCGCACCCTGCCAGTGGTTTACAACGGCAGCGAAGCGCCGCCTGACACCTTCAAGGACAATGCGCAGGCCTTGGCGGAAGGAAAATTTGGACACGATGGCGTCTTCCGTGCCACCAACATTCAAGCCAAGTGCGCCTCCAAGTACGCCCCCAAACAACCAGGGCAACCGGGCGCTGCTCCGGTCGCCAGCGGAAATGCGCAGAAAGCCGATCTAGCGGGACAGCCGGGCACGCCGGGCCAGTAATTCCCGGCTGGAAGCGAGTGTTACGGAAGCACACAACATGACAGGCAGCAGCGATCTCTCCTCTCCGCCTGTCATAGTCCTCGATAATCTGGTGAAATTTTTTGGCCGGTTTGCCGCCATCCGCGGCATCTCAGCTAGCTTTGCGCCTGGACGCCTGTACGTGCTGCTGGGTGATAACGGCGCCGGCAAGAGCACCCTGCTACGCATGGTCGCCGGACTGATGGAGCCCAGCCAGGGCAGCTTCACGCTGCTGGGAACGAAAAGCCATCGCGAGGTCGCTCATCGCGTGGGATACATGGGACACGCCCCGCTGCTCTATGACGAGTTAAGCGGAATGGAAAATCTGCGCTACTTCGCCGGCTTGTACGGTCTCGACGACGACGCTGTTTGTCGCAAGGCGATGAAGATGGTCGGGCTCGACCCGGAACTGTCTCGCCGCATCGGCCAGTATTCGCAAGGCATGAGGCAGCGGCTGTCTTTGGCTCGCGCCGTGCTTCACGATCCGGAGTTGATTCTGCTCGACGAGCCCTTCTCCAACGTGGATGTGCATTCGGCGCGCGAGATGGCGGCGGTGCTGGGAAGGGTCCGCGACAAGGGCAAGACCATCTTCGTGGTAACCCACCAGGCTGCACTGATGGAAGGTGTCGCCGACGAATTCGTGCACATGGCTGCGGGACAAATCGTGGCTCGCGAGGAAGCAGTCCGCAAAGCAGCGGCCTCGAATGCGGAGTGGACGCCGCGATGACCACCATTGGCGTGACGCGCACGACCCTGCTGAAAGATCTGCGCATGGAGTGGCGCTCCAAGGACGCAATCAACTCCATGCTGTTCTTCGCGCTGCTGGTGGTGGTGATCTTCAGCTTCGCCTTCAACCCCACCGCGGAGGAATCGCGCCGCATAGCGGGCGGCCTGATCTGGGTGGCTTTCCTGTTCGCGGCAGTGGTGGCACTGAACCAGACCTGGGCGCGCGAGCTGCGCAATCAAGTACTCGATGCCTACCGGGTGTCGCCAGCTCCTCCGAATGCGTTGTTTCTAGCCAAAGCGATCGGCAATTTTTTCTTCGTGGTGGTGCTAGAAGCGCTGATGGCTCCGCTGTTTGTAGTTTTCTACGACTTGCGCTCGGTTGGGCCGGTCTGGCAGTTAATCGTGGTGGCGCTGCTCGGAACTTGGGCGCTGGTGGTCAATGGCACCTTCTTCGCGGCGCTTTCGATTCGCACGCGCAGTCGCGAGATCATGCTCCCCCTCATTCTGTTCCCAATCTCGATACCGGCGTTGCTGGCCATGGTGGATGCGACCACCTCCATCCTGACCGGCGAAGCGTCTCCGGATTTCTGGATCAAGATGCTGGCGGTTTACGATGTGGTATTCACGGCGGTCTGTCTTCTTCTGTTTGAAAGTGTGTTAAACGCGGAATGAAACACCAGGGGTTAGTGGTTAGTGGATAGTGGCTAGACAGTTTGCCGAAAAACTCCGGAACCAATGTGAAAGTATGTTGAGTACGAAATGAAACAGCTATTTATCGCATTTGTCGTTCTCACCCTCGGGCTGCTGGCCTTCAGCACCTACCAGGCATTGTTCGTGGCTCCCACCGAGCAGACCATGGGCGAGGTTCAGCGGATCTTCTACTATCACGTCCCCTCGGCATGGACGGCTGGAGTGTGCTTCTTCGTCAACTTTCTGGCGTCGGTGGTGTACCTGTGGAAACGCAATCTTGCCAGCGACGCGCTGGCCGCGGCTTCCGCCGAGGTTGGGGTGACGTTCTGCACCATTGTCCTGATCACGGGTCCGATCTGGGCGCGCCCAGTGTGGGGCATATGGTGGACATGGGATGCGCGCCTGACGACCACGCTGGTGCTGTGGCTGATCTATGTAAGCTATCTGGTGCTGCGACGTTTTTCGGCAGGAGGACAGACGCAAGTGCTGGCGGCGGCGCTGGCCATCTTCGGATTCGTGGACGTGCCCATCGTGTACATGTCGATACGCTGGTTTCGTACCCAGCATCCTTCCCCAGTGATGGGAGGCGGTGAAAACTCGGGCCTCGATCCGGCCATGCTGCACGCCTTCTTCTGGAACCTGGCGGCGTTCACCTGCGTGGGAATTGTGCTGATGGTGGTCCGTTACCGCTTGCAGATGCTGGAAGAAAAAGTTGAAGCCACGCACGCCGCGGCGGCCCTACAAGGAGGCCCGCGATGACCGGCCCAGTCGCATTGAAAGCCGCTTACATCGTTACCTGGGCGATACTGCTGGGCTATCTCGGATCACTGCTCCGACGCTTCCGCCGGGTCCGCGAAGAGATGAAGGACCTGAAGCACGGGGGGTAAGACGAAGAAGCACCACAGAGACACAGAGGCGCAGAGAAACCTTCAAGAAACGTTGAAGGCTTACTGAGAAACTAATGCCGTGGTCGAAACTGGAATTGTTCAGACTTTGGTTCTGATTTTCTCCGTGTCCTCTGTGTCTCTGTGGTGAACACGACCTTCATGGTGCGCGTTTGAATAGCGAAAAACATGGCCTTCTGGTGTTCCTCGGGGTTGCCAACCTCATCCTTTGCACCTTGTCGGTGATTTTGAGCCTGCCCTTTTTCTGGCGGCAGTATCAGGTATTGCAAACCTGGTCGGAGACCCAAGCGCAAGTCATTCGCAGCGAAGTGGTGACGCAGCTGGCGCCCCCGCACGAGCAGCTCTACGCCGCCAAGTTGCAGGTGCTCTACACCGTTGACGACAGACCGATCACGGCAGAGCTGATCAGCTTCCAGAGCCAGAACTATGAGCAAACTGCCAAGCGGGCTTCTCAGTTCCCGGTTGGCAGCCGTCATCTTATCCGTTACGATCCGCGGATGCCCACGCAAGCGCGAATCGGCGCCGGATGGAACCTGCGCTTTTTCCTTGTGCCTCTGGTGATGCTGGGAATGGGTGCGATCTTTGGCGGGGTCGCAGCCGTCTTGCTGATATCGGCAAGGTTCCTTCGATCGCGAAAAATGCGCGGTGGCAGCTCCGCTTCCGCGTAGGCGGTCACTGTGACGAACCAGTGCTACACTCTGGAACTGCGTGACGCGAGCCGAGCCGGCATCAGGTGAGAGGAGTAGAGATATGTTTCGTTCAAGGCGCGAGTTTCTGGCAGGAGCCGCAGGGGCGGCCGCAGCAGTTGGAGTGGGGCCACTGGCACTCCCCACGATGGCCGAAGGAAAAGATCAGAACTCTCCGCAAGCGATTTTGGCACTCTTCAAATCGCTGCCGGGAGATGTGGCCATCAAGATTCAAGCGCCTGCGAGCAACGGCAAGCCAGAGTTTCTGGTGGAATCCAATTCCTCGAAACAGATGTTTGTGGGGAGCGCCATCAAGACGTTTGTCCTTTGCGAAGCCTTGCGCCAAGCCGACTCACCTCAGGTGGTTAAAACCCTCACGGCACAACAACTGGCGCTCGATGCCAGCGTCTGGTCACTGGATAGCGCGACGTTTAATCCACCAAATCTGATCGGCAAGGTCTCCGAGCGTACCGCGCTGGAGGCGATGATTATGCACAGCGACAACACTGGAACGGATATGTGCCTAAAGCACGTTGGCCCAGACAAAGTGCGCGAATTCATCGCTTCGGCTGGATTGAACAGCGTCATGGTCCCCGAAAGCACTCGCGTGTTCTTCGGCTATCTCCTGGGCGCAAAGAATTACAAGGCATTCACGTGGGAAGAAATAGGAGCGGCGGCCAACCAGTCGATTGTCAATTCGCCCATGAACAAGGTCGACTCCCTGGCGGCTTCGGCAGACGATTTCGTGTCCTACTATTCGCGGGCCCTGCAGGGCCAATTCTTCCACAACAAAGAGACGCTGAATGAGTTCAGACGGATCCTGTCGATGGGCGACGCTATCTGGCTGGTGCCTCTACCGCTGGGTGTGAGTACGTTTGTCAAAGGCGGGAGCATCGACGTGCCCGGCTATCATGCTTTGTGCGTGCCTGGAGGAATGCTCTTCGACGACCGCTGGGTCTATTTTTGCCTGACCATCAATTGGAATGCGGCGGCGGAGACCGATCCGAACACGGTCGGCGCCTTTGCCGCAGCCTGCAGCCGCGCCCTTGCGCTGGTGAAGGAGGCGCTTTCCGCCTAGATGCAGCACCAACTGGATCGTCGGTCACGCGAAAACCGAACCCCCCTACGAATAGTTACCGCAGGTTGACAGGAGCCTTGCCTGCATTTGATAGAATGTCCGCCAATGCACGCCGCACAACAGCCTTTGCAACTCCGCCTCATCGGCTTCACTTGAACCCCTTCCCTCTAATCGCGGGCCGATTCCTCATCCGAATTAACTATCGAGAGCAGGAGATTCGTTATGAAGCCACGCCTTTTGTCGTCGCTGCTACTGGCCTGTATTGCAGTGTCGCTCGCATGTGCGCAATCCGCGCCAGAGAAGCCGAAATTCAGTGAACCCGTACGCAAGTTTCGCTTTACGTATTCCTTCACCGTCAAAGATATCCCGCCGGGAACAAAAGTGGTACGCGTGTGGGCTCCGGTGGCACACACCGATGAACACCAAACCGTGCGCCTAGTGAATGTCAAAGCCCCGGTGCAAACGGAGATGACGCAGGAAGCGGAGTACGGCAACCGCATGATGTACGCNNCGCCGCGAGTACTCGCTCGGCGACCTTGCGCAACTCGAGCGCAAGGACAGCAAGCCCGGTGTCGTGCCAGCGTCGATGACCCGATTTGTCGAGCCTGACAAGCTTATCCCCATCGATGGCAAGATGAAGACCCTGGCCCAAGAGGTGGCTGCCAACCAGGTTGGGACCGTCGCCAAAGCCAAAGCGGTCTACGACTACCTGTTCACGACCATGCGCTACGACAAGACCGGAACCGGTTGGGGCCGCGGAGATGCCCTGTGGGCCTGCGATGCCAAGCACGGCAATTGCACCGATTTCCATTCGCCGTTCATCGGGATGCTGCGCGCCGAAGGCATTCCTGCGAAGTTCGACATCGGGTTTCCTCTGCCTGAGAACAAGGACAAAGGAGACATTGCCGGCTATCACTGCTGGGCGGAGTTCTACGCCTCCAAGATCGGCTGGATTCCGGTTGATATCTCCGAGGCATGGAAAGCCAAAGAGAAAAAGGACTATTTCTTCGGTAGCCTCGACGCCAACCGGGTCCGGTTCTCCAGCGGCCGCGACATAACCCTTTCGCCCAAGCAGGACGGCCCACCGTTGAATTATTTCGTCTATCCTTACGTCGAGGTTGACGGCAAGCCGTATGAGGCTGTGGGCAAGCAGTTCAGCTTTGAAGAACTGAAGGCCGGCGAGCGAAAGGCGTCCGGGTCGCAAACCGCGGCGGCTTCATCGGGGAAGTAACTTTGTAGCAACGACGGAGTTGGATGATTGTCTGGAGGCGGTCCTTGGAGTTATTCATATTCGCCCGCTTTCACGCGCTCGCGGGCAATGAGGGTGCTGTCGCGGTGGCGTTGGATGCTGTGGTACGTCCCACCCGCGAGGAACCCGGCTGCCTGAGCATTCACGCCTTCCGCTCGATCCGAGATCCGGGACTGTTCTATATTCACTCCCGCTGGACAAACGAAGAGGCATTCGATTATCACGCCAGCTTGCCGCATACGGTGCGATTCATCGAACGCGTGGCGCCATTGATCGATCATCCTCTGGATGTGACGCGAGCGGAGCTGATTAGCTGAGGATCTCGCTTCACTTCCGCGGTGCGGAAGAGTCGTCGCATCGAGGGAGACCGATGATTGATAGCGCCTTTTTCCTCTCCACGGTGTTTCTATATTGGTAAGCCCGCCAGGGCATACGATAAAGAATCCTAACTTTTCGGAACTTTCCGTTTCGGCCAGGGGAAATACTGACGGAAACGAGATCGGGTTCACCCCTCGAGGTGGAGTTGTTGACCGACCTGACCGACGAACAGCTGCTTGCGCAAGCGCTGGCCGGAAACGAAGATGCCTTCACTGCCCTCTACCGCCGGCGGCAGGGTCCCATCTTTCGCTTCGCCTTGCACATGAGCGGCTCGTGGCTGATCGCCGAAGAGGTAACCCAGGATGTTTTTATGTTCCTGATCCAGCGGGGCCGCGATTTCGATCCGTCCCGCGCCGCGCTGGGAGCTTACCTGTTCGGGGTGGCCCGCAACTACGTGCGGCGGGCGCTGGAGCGTAATTATTCGGAGACGGGGTTGAGCAGCCCGCTGGATGACGAGGCGCAGTCTTTGACCGTCAATAGCGATCCCGGTGACGGAATCGCCCGGCAACAGACTTCGACCGCGGTGTGGAAGGCTGTGCTTTCTCTGCCGGAACATTATCGCGAGGCGGTGGTGCTCTGCGATCTCCAGGAGTTGACTTATGCAGATGCGGCGGAGGCCCTCGGGTGCGCGCTTGGCACCATCCGTTCGCGGCTGCACCGGGCGCACGACATGCTCAGCCGGAAGCTGCAACACTCGGCAGCGGGTGCGCCCGGGATATCGAGCGTTACGGCGAGGTGCGTGTCATGACATGCCGTGAATTCGAACATCGTGCTACCGCTCTGACTTTGTGGGAACGATCGCAGGCGCGGGACCTGCAGATCCTGGACCATGCGGGCGGGTGCCAGAAGTGCGCAGCCTGGTTGCAACAGCAGCGAATGCTCGCGGCTACGATGCAGACCTTGCAAGCGCGAACCGCCGCCTGCGCGGCTGGCCCCGATGTGGAACGGGCGCTGCTCCGGGCATTCCGGCAAGGCAACTCCCAGCCCGTGCAGCCAGAAATGGCTTACCAAGTCACTCCAATCGCCATGCGACTGAGCCGGTTCTTCGAAGTCGGGGCGTATGTGGCCATCGGGGCAGCCATCGTGGTAGCACTTTTCCTGGGGGTGCGGCTTTTGGAGCAGCGCTCTATAAATGTGCCGGTGAAGAGCCAAGTGGCACAGCCAAGCGTCAGTGCGCCAACCGTCGTTGCCGACACGTTCGAGTCCCAGCCGCATCCACAGCTACCCGCGGGGTCGCGAAGCAACGTTCGTCGGTCTCCAACCCGGCGCGTTCCATCTGCGAGCAAGCCGAGTCCAGATATGACTGAGCCATCACAGACCAGCGCGGACGCTGACTACATTGCCCTGATGCTCTGCGACCCACTCAGTTGCTCCGGCGATGCCCAGGTGGTGCGCATGGAGTTGCCTGCACAAAACAATGCGCAGCCGCAGATGGCTGACGTGATAGTGGGGCTCGACGGTGTGGTGCGGGCCGTGCGGATCGTGAATTGAAGTTACAACCGTAGCCATGAATTCAAGAATGGGGATGATGCTATGAATCTCAAGAAAGCTGTACAAGCTCACGCCCTTTCCATGGGCCTGCTGATTGGGTGGCTGCTCACCGGACTCTCCGTGCTGGCGGCAGCCCAAGAAGAACCCTTGCCTCCACCTCCGCCGCCGGTTGGGGGAATGGTAACCATGCAAGTAGGGCCCGGTTTCGCAGGTGGATTTGTGCACGAGGAAATGGCCGACGGTAGGGTAGTCAAGGGCGCACCGATGACCGCGAATGTAACCATGACGCGCGATACTACGTTAGGGGACGGCAACACCATCCACACGGAAAATCAGACCACGATTTATCGCGATTCGCAAGGCCGCGTCCGCCGCGAAATCGGATTCGAGCTAAACACTCCCACCACCGGCGCCGCTAAAGGCACCATGATCGCGATCACCGATCCGGTTTCCGGCAATCGCTATATGCTCAATCCACAGAATAAGACGGCACATCAGATGCCGTTCCCTCCCCCCATGCGGGCAAGGGTCTCCGAGGGCGAAGCGTCGGGCGGCGAGGCACCGTCCTGGGTCTCCTCGAAGGCCAACGAAGAGAACGTCAGCACCGAGCAGTTGGGCACCAAGACTATCCTGGGGCTGTCCGCGGTGGGCACGCGCGTGATCCGCACCATTGCTGCCGGCCAGATCGGCAACGCGAAGCCCATCGAGGTGGTCACCGAACGTTGGTTCTCTACCGACTTGCAGATTCCGCTGATGACCACCCACAAAGACCCGATGATGGGTACTATGACGAGCAAGGTCACCAATGTCAGCCGCGGCGAGCCCGATGCCTCCCTGTTCCAGATTCCCTCCGATTACAAGCTGGAAACTGGGAAGGGGGGAAATTACTTCTATTTGCATACGAACCCCTAGGCAAAACCTCAATCCTCGGCGGAGGTCGGGAACGGGCCTCCGCCTTTTTCCTTCCCGGCTAGGCGTATCTGTTTGGCGCTGACCGCAACTTAGTTCTCTACAAAACGTTGACATTGTCCCGCTGTGAATTGCGATAGAATGCATCCCAATTACCACGAGCTCCGGAGGCAGTATGTTCCGGTCGAAATCAGCGCTCCTCGTTCTATTGTTTTCGTTGTTGGTCGCCTCGATCGCATTCGCCCAACGCGGGTCGGAGTCGCAACTCAACCAGGTTGAGATCCAAGTTCACGTCACTTACCCCAATGGACGGCCTGCACCCCAACTGTTGCGAGTCGACTTGATGGACTCCTCCGGTGTATCGGCAATGGAGACTTTTACCAACGATTTAGGAGAGGCGCATTTTCACATCACGGGGTCCGGCGATTTTCAAGTGAAGGTCTCCGGAATGGGCATTGAGGAGGCCGTTTCCGACGAAGTGCAGATTACCCAGCAGGACCATTTCAGGCCGGTATATGTGCAGGTGCATGCCACTTCCGATCCTGACCCGAACTCCAAACCGGGCAATGTGGCCATCACCTCGGCATCGCAACTGAAGATCCCCTCGGCCGCTCGCAAGTCGTTTGAGAAAGGATTAGAGGCTTTTCAAGAAAAGGACTACAAGAAGGCGGCTGATCTGTTCCAGAAGGCAACTGTCACCTATCCGGAATACGACGCCGCCTATGACAATTTGGGGGTCGCCCTCATGAATCTCGGACAAACGGGCGAAGCGCGCGCTGCCTTTGCGCACGCAGTGCAATTGAACGATAAGAACCCCGATGCTGACCGCAATTACTCGCGGCTCTTACTCAGCGATGAGCAGTACGGTGCCGCGAAAGAGTTATTGCAGAAGGCACTCACGGTCGAGCCGCAAGCCCCCGCGTCGCTGATCCTGCTCGCGATTGCGCAGTTAAGGACCGGCGATTACGACGGAGCGCTGCACAGTGCTCTCACGGTCCACCACGTTTCGCATGAGGGCTATGCCGTGGCTCATTATCTTGCCGGTCGCGCCTTCGAAAATAAGCATCAGCTGAAGAATGCCACTACGGAATACCAAATGTATCTCCGGGAGAGTCCTAACGGTCCGGAAGCCAGCCAAGTGCGTGCCGGCCTGGCCCGCGTCAGCACAAATGCCCAGGGCGAGCCTCAGTAACCATGGCGCATCGGTAGAACTGTGTGATACCGGGTCCAAACCGCATCGCTGCCCTTATGGAATAGGAATCGTTCTCTATCCAGTCCAGGAATTTCGATACAGTATGCAGATTTGCCGGTACCGGCTTCGTGCCAGTGCATCGGTTCTGGACAAGAACATTTGCCCATTCTCGCCTGCCAGCTTGGAGGTTGTGCCATGGCAGCAACCACCGCGCCTGTTGCGGACCCAAACAATGCGCCGCCAAAACGGCTGCCCCTGGCAGCAAAGCTACAGTACGCTTACCTGTTGCGCGTGCCCATCCTGGTGGGCATCACGTTGTTTGTGCTGCCGATTGTGTCTTTGTTCGCCCTTCGCCAGTTGCTCGGCAATCTGTTTCTTCTCGGCCCCTGGAACATTCTTTGGACCATGGTTGCCACTACAACCCTGGCTTTTAGCATCCTGGTGGTATTCCGGGTGGTGTTGCTGAATGGCAAAGAGCGCTTCGGGATTCAGCAAGCTCTGACCCAGGACGTCGTCACCCATCGCGCCCTACTCTTCACTGAGGCGCTTACCTTGCCGATGCTGATGGCCACCGTGTTCAGCAACGGGCAGGCCCAGAACGCACTCGGCGTACGGCTTGGCGCCGCTTTGGCCGACATTGTGGCCGTGCATGTTGTAGGGTACGGCGCCTTGTGGCTCACCGTGCTGTTATCGCCTCGTTATCACATACCCGCGGAGAATCGCTATCCCGTGCACTTTGCCTTCCTGCGGAGATGGCTCGCCTGGGCTTATCGTCACGACGTTGTTTCCTCGGAGACCCGCCAGCAACTGGGCGATTGGGCCAAAGATTTGCCCGGCGGATTGCGGGCTGGCTATTTCGATCCCCGCACCGGGTTGCTGTATCCCGGACAGTGGCTCAGTTTCATCATGTTGCTCTGTACGATCGCGCTGTACCTGATACTGGGATGGTTCAAGCATGCGCGCCTCGGCCAACAATTCGGCGTCCCGGCCATCGCTTACGTAATCCTGTTGTTGATTCTGTTGAACTGGAGCCTGGCTATTGCGGCCTTTTTTCTGGATCGCTATCGAGTGCCGCTGTTGTTGTTGCTAATCGTGTTTGTTGCCGGCAGTAACTTGTACTCTAAGTCGGACCACTTTTATGAGTTACGACCCGCATCGACGATCGCGGAGATAAGCCCGGCGCAGGTCCTGACTGCCCAAACCCGGCTGGCGCCGGACGCCGATCATCCGCGCGGACGTGTGACGGTCATCGCGACGGCAGGCGGAGGCATCCAGGCCGCGGCCTGGACCGTACAAGTGCTCACGGGACTTCAAACCGAACTGCGCAACGGTCCGCCGGACAAGCCGGTCAACTTCGCCGATTCCATCGCATTGATCAGCTCGGTTTCCGGCGGAGCGGTGGGCAGCATGTATTTCGTCAACCGCTACCACGCCGATTCGCCGCCTTACGGGTTTACCGCGACAGACAGCGAACTTCCCAGCATCGTGGAGGCGGCTGAGAAACCCAGCCTTGACGACATTGCCTGGGCTATGGTCTATCCCGACCTGTCGCGCATCTTCTTGCCCTACCTCAAAACCGAGAAAGACAAGCTCATCGATCGCGGATGGGCGCTGGAGGAAGGATGGCGCAGCCGCGGACCGATCACCGCCAACTTGAGCGAATGGCGCCAGGGAGTTCAGGAAGGATGGCGACCGGCCGTCATCTTCAATGCTACGTTGGTGGAAAGCGGAGAGCCGTTACTGCTGGCCACCACCAGCACCCTTCAGCAAAACCAGATTGAAGGCCCGCAGCGAAAAACCTTTGCCCAGTTGTTTCCCAACAACGACATTCCGGTGGTCACCGCCGTGCGGCTGGCGGCTACGTTTCCTTTTGTAACGCCCGCGGCCAGGGCCATCGCGGACGGCCCTCAGTACCACGTTGTAGATGGGGGATACTACGACAACTACGGTGTTAACAGCCTTTTGGAATGGCTGAACGAGGCCTTGTCCTCCACTCCTCCAGAAAAAAGACCGGACATCCTGATTATTCAGATTCGATCGTTTCCAGCCGGTGCCATCAACCCAAGTGCCGGCAACAAAGGCTGGTTTTACCAAGCCGAAGCGCCGGTGTCGGCCTTGTTGAATGTCCGGAACACCGGGCAGTTGGTTCGCGACCGCGAAGCAGTTTCAAGTTTTGCGGCTCAATGGTCAGACAAGAGCGTACCCATCCGTCTGGCCACCTTTGAATTTCAAGGTAACGATCCTCCGTTGTCCTGGCAAATGAACCCCGCCCAGATCAAGGCCATCCAAGACCAATGGCACAACCGGATCTCCGGACCAAACAATCAGGATTGGCTGGAAGTTAACTGTTTCTTCCGCCCCCACAGCCCGGAATGCGTTGAACATCCACCACCGGGAAAGAAAGGTCCATGGTAGAAACCATGGGCGCGGGGTACCGCGCGCATCGTTCCGAATGCAAAGCGCCCGCGTCTTGGGTTAAGAGACGGGGCGCTTGTTCGTCGTGCCGCAGATTTTTCTCTACCTTATTGCAACATTGTATCTGGGCGACGTGATGCCATTGGCAATCACTTCCAGGTAGGTCCGTCCTACTTCCATGTTGGACGGTATATCAACATGAGTGTAAGCAGGGCCGACATACCCCACCGACATGGTGTTGTGGTCGTGCGTGCGACAGTAGAAAACGTGCCCCGTGCTGACATTGGTTAGGCGCACGATGGGGTAGTTCGTGGCGGCCTGCGCATCATCCCCGTAGGCAACCGCCTGCGAATAACCGTTGAACTTTCTCCCGCCGAGCATGATGGTGCTCCCGCGGTTGATGAAGGGCCCGCTTAGAGTGAGAACCACCGAGGGAGCCCAGTTAGGATTGGGGATCCCGGCGGGGGTGTAGATTTCGACATCCCGGCTGCCGTCGGTGTAGAGGACTTGGCCGGTTGGAAGGACCAGCATACGTCCGTACCAGGACGAATTGTCTTGGGAGTTGGGCGTAGCCGGAACCGAATTCAGGTTTGTGCCGTCCCACTCGAAGAAGACCGTGCCATTCTGAAATATTCCCGGGCTCGCACTCACCAGCACATTGCCGTCTGGTAGCAACGCCGCGGGACCGTCAGCGATATCCAATCCGTCAGGAAAGTCGGGGCCAGGCATCCAGCTACCCGTGCTGGAGTTGTAAATGGAGGTGTGACCTGCGCCGGCGCCATTCGCTCCGCTGGCAAAGACGGTGCCGTCAGGCCGCAACATCGCAGGACCAACCTCATAGGAGCCGTGGGAATCCCAGAGCTGCACGACCGTGCTGCCAGCGCTCGTCCAGGAGCCCGTACTGGGGTTATAGATTTCGGAGTTCGTGCCATTGCCCTCCCCAAGGTTTACGTAGGCATCCACCGTCAACACCTTGCCGCCGGGGAGCAAGTTCCATCCTTCCTCGTCGTTCTCGTCGAACTTGCCGGAACCGGTAGCGGTCCATGTCAAAGTGGATGCATTGAGCAGGGCCTGCTGAGTGCTGCAGCAATTGGCTACCATGAATGTCCCGTTGCTCAGGACCACGCTCTGGGCATCGCCAATGCTGCTCCAGCCGCTGGGCGGGGTCATCGACGTCCACACATTGGTTATCGGGTTGTAGATTGCGCCCTTGTTGGTCCAAACATATTGCGCAAAATTCTGCTCTCCGCCCTCAACGATGACTCGGCCGTCGGGCAGCACCGCGGACGCAAAAAACAACGGACCATAGTCCGGCGCCAGGGAGGCAAGCTGGGTCCACGTTCCGTTCACGTAGCTGCCGTTAATGTCTGGAGTTAACTTCCACCAATCCGAAAAGCCGTCATTCGGGTCCTCGTGATGGACCATAACGGTACCATCGGTGAGTAGAAGAGCATGACCAGCGGTAAAACTGGGTTGGTGCGCTAAGGGCTGCCACGATTGTGCGCTGGCCATGCCTGCGGCAGCCAACAGCACTCCTGTAGCGAATCCGAGCATTCGCAAAAGCTTCATTTTTCTCCTCGAGTGTTTTTCAAATGGAATGGGCGGGTTCCGATGCGGACCTCTGACATCTCGAATGTGCAGGTGGTCAACTACATCTCGACTCAAGTAAGGGCGTTGGAAATTTATCCTGAACTGCCGGAGATGTCAATCCGCCAGAGCGATGGCGGCAACCGGCAGTGAACAACGACCAAGACCGCATGGACCCTGCTCTCGGGACCTTTCTGGGAAATTGATGACCTGAAGAAAGCAGGGATTCTCCACAAGGCTGCAAGAAGTTGCGCATCCTATTGTCCGCAATTGAAACGACTCCCGCGCAACACCATTCCATCAACACTCCCATCTAGGGAAAGTCTTGTCCGGCAAGGGTTTCAGAGGCCGCTGCAGGACCATCCGCCAGGGTAAGCGTGCCCTCTGCGGGTGGCCTCCAGACGGCCATCTCTGGCAAACGGAATGCACTATAAAAGGGCTTCTCAGTTTCCCCCGTCAACCAAGAGGCGCACCTTGTCTGGCGTTTGGCGGCGCTCCTCACGGAGCGAAGGCACTCGCCGCCAAGGTACGAGGTGGATCCGCTGGATTCGGTGATTTTTCTTGGTATCCCCGATTTGAACTCGTGCCACCCTCGTGGCAGTCTGGCAACGACTTGAAGACAGGAATAACCCAGCGCGGGGCGAAAGTACTAATATGTCTAATAGAGCGGTCGGCACGTCATTGCCGAGGCGACGGTCGGAAGCAGGCGGATGCGGCAAAGAGCACCGCCCGCGGACGAGATGAGAGATCATCGGGCAGTTCCGCAGAGAAGGTTCCGGCTCCTGTCTGGTTGTCGCGGAGTAGGATACGGTTCCTGCTCTTGCCGTAGTACCTTGTATCACGGATGGGTTGTTCAGGGCCACACACAAGGTCCTAGTTTTGATTACTGGGTTTCAGCGAAAGAGGAGATAGGCAGACCTTATGAGCGACTGGTCGGATTACGCGATGGCTAGGTTACAGCAGAAACGCGAAGATCAACGAAAGAAAGACGAAAAGTTGGTTGAGCAGCAGCGCATCAAAAGGGCTTTTGGCCTGACTTTATGGCGCGAAGTCAGGCAAATGACGATCGAAAACTGCAGGGCTTTTAACACTAAAGTAAACAAGAAAATGCTGACATTTGACCCGACGGAAGACATTGAATTGAGCATTCACTCTAACGTTGACGGCGAGATTCGGCGGCTGCATGCCTCATTCGATGATGCCATCAGCAGGATGTCGTGGGAATGCGCCACCAAGAGCGGACAGTGGGATGTCGCCGCGACCGATGAAGGCAGCGTTCGCTTCGAGTGGGGAACGACAGCGACCACTCCGGCATCCATCGCTGAGCAAATGTTGGATGCGCTGCTTTTTGGATGAACATGGGACCTGACGAAATACTTCGAAGGGGCGCGCCCTCACTGCGATAGACCGCCTCTCGTAGTGAACCCTCCACCGCGCAGCCAAGCTCCCCACGCGCTTAGATGGGAACGCCGAAATCCTGATGGGTCGCCGTCCGCGCGCACAACTGGCCTACCCTGGACGATCTCAGGATCGCTGAACGCTAAGTCAACGGAATAGCCTCACTGCCGGAAGCAAGCTCTGTAACTCGCTGAAGGATTTGGCGTCCCCGACGGGATTTGAACCCGTGTTACCGCCGTGAAAGGGGTATAACGAGGACTTCTATAGACACCGCTGGACACCGCTGGACGCGATACAACACAATAAACATGCGGCGATGGCAGATTTCGTGTCCACCAGAATCTTCTTGCATCCCACAGTGTTTATGACGTACCATTGACGTACGCTGTTAAGGAGCGTAAATCGATGCCGCGAACGTCAAGTAATCCGCGTACCGTCAATCGCACAGTGCGGGCAAAACTCTCCATCCGGCGCGATCCGTACTGGCACCTAATCGCCGAAGGCCAGCACATCGGCTACCGGAAAGGCGCGCAAGGCGGCACCTGGATCGCGCGCCTATACGATCCTACGAAGGGACGCCGCTTTCATGCGCTAGGCGTTGCGGATGACACCGTAGAGGCCGATGGCGTACGCGTGCTTTCGTTCTCGCAAGCGCAAGAAGCCGCTCGCCGTTGGTTCGCAGAACTCGGCAGGGCTGACGCTGGAGACGTGCTCACAGGTCCATACACCGTGCGTCAAGCGATGGACGATTATCTTGCTGACCGCGAGAGGATAAAACGCAAGCCGCTCGACAGAACACGCGCAATCATTCATGCGCACATCGTACCGTCGTTAGGTCATATCGACGTATCGAAGCTGACGCACGGCAAGGTCAAGGCATGGCGCGATTCCATCGCAGAAGCACCGCCGCGCGTTCGCACGCGTAAAGACGCAGAACAAGCGTATCGCGACATTGAAGCAAATGATCCTGATGCCATGCGCAAACGGCAAGCAACCGCGAATCGCATTCTGACTGTTCTTAAAGCTGCGTTGAACTACGCTCACGAAAACCGCCGCGTTAGCAGTAAAGCAGCATGGGAAGCGGTTAAGCCGTTCCGTGAAGTTGATCTACCGAAAGTCCGCTTTCTCACGCCGGACGAAGTGACCGCGCTAATCAACGCATGTGAAGCAGACTTTCAAACGCTGGTCAAAGCCGCGCTCCTCACGGGTTGCCGATACGGTGAATTGACCGCAATGAGCGTTGATGCATTCAATCCTGATAACGAAACGATTTTCGTTGAGAAGAGTAAGAACGGCAAAGCACGACACGTTGCGCTAAATGGTGAAGGCGTTGCGTTTTTCTCGCACGCTACGAAGCATAGAGCGCCATCGGAACGAATGTTCTTGCGCGCTAATGGTAGACAGTGGAAAACGTCGGAGCAAAAGAGGCCGATGGATAAAGCGTGCAGTGACGCCAAAGTCGGTTGCGTTACGTTTCACATTCTCCGACACACTTATGCTTCACTAGCCGTGATGAATGGCGTACCTATCGCAGTTGTGGCGGAGCAATTGGGCCACAAAGATACGCGCATCACCGAACGTCACTACGCGCATCTGTGCCGCTCCTACAAACAGGAGATCATTCGTGCCAACCTGCCGAGCTTTGGCTTCATGACCGTGAAGGTTGTGGCTGCCGATGCTTCCGTGAAGCGTAAGAAGGGGCGAATCCTCGCAATGGCTTCCCATCGTCGTATTAGCGAAGTCATCCGCCAGAATCACGCGAAGCAAACGCTGAAGGGTTAGACGGTTCGCTACCGGGAAAGTCAAGTTCACAAAGCGAAAGTGCATATGTACGCTGTGAAACATGATAGTAGACCCCGGCACACCCCGAAGTTTTCATTGAATCACCACGCTCCTCACTCCGTATACGTTGCCGTACTTTTCAATTCAATGTCTGAAAATCTTGGGAGTCGTATTTTGCAATCGGCCTTATCTATAACTAACTGAGGGGTAAATTATTCGCCCATACTACAGTCAGGCTACAAAAAAGCTAGATGATCGATAGTCCATGCTCCGCATCTCTAGGGTGTTTGGCCGCCGCGCGGCAAGCCTTCTGCTATGAGGCTTGACGATCTGAAACAAATTCCTTGACAATCCGATTTTATTCAGTACCATCCGTAGTAGTAAAGCTTACCGGTTGCGGTGCCTCTGGTTGGCGATAATGGCTCAGGTCTCGGCGGTGCCGGGCCTAGAACCCAACGAGCCGAAGTTACTTCGGTATTGGCCATTATCGAAAGGAACCAATGGCACGCGTCCTTCTCGGCGATGTAAGCATCCCTGCCCCACAGCCACATGGGCTGACCACTTTCTGCGACGCCATTTCTTGCGACATTCGTACCGCCTGCAAACTTAGCGGCATCAGCCGTTCCTACCTGTACGAAGTTCTAGCGCGCGGCGACGTATGGTCCGTGAAAGCTGGAAGAAAAAGACTCGTTCTAGTTGACTCTCTTAAGGCGTGGCTTCGCTCGCTTCCAAATGAGGGGTTGACCACTCCCACTAAGCCAAGCAAGCAGAAGTCAGAATCTATCAAGGCCGAAGTCCCGGTCTGGAGAGGATAGGCTTTCAACGTCCGTGCAGCGAAGTGATTTTCAGGTGGAGGGGTACGCATGACTTCAGACAGCAACATACCGCGTAACTACTTGACACTCCAAGAGGCTGGCCTCTGGCGCATCTACAAACCATCTGATGCGTACGACCCGGCGTACCTACACGCTTGTGAGTGGTTCGCCACGCATCATCGTCCCAAACGACATTTGTCTATCCGTTTATGGATTGCCGGAGAGTTTGGATCGTGGTCACCGTTGTCCAACTCTGGTGGCTTCTCCCTAACAAAGCTGTGGATATGCGTCATCGAGCTTTCGCCCGGATTTCATGTAGCTTTTCCAGTATGGAGGGGCGATGCTTTCTTTCGTATTTGCACATTTAAACTCACTGCTGTTGCCGACGTTAGTAGCGACCACGAAATAGCCGAGCTTCTTGGCGAGTGCTCTTGCCGAGGCGGATTCGGCGATGGAGCAACACCGCACATAGGGCGAAGAGACTAGCAAATGCCCATTCCAGAAGAGTTGATGGCGTATCCACAGTGGGTACTTTGGAAGTATGCCGCAACGGCAGAAGGCAGGCAGACGAAGCTCCCGTACTCTGCGGTCACTGGACAACTTGCCAGTGTTGCTGATCCCGCTACGTGGTGCAGCTATTCTAAGGCCGTCACGTCACCAGCATTCGGGCAGCATTCTGGACTTGGCTTCGTACTCGCCGATAGCGATCCCTACACCTTCATAGATTTGGATGATCCCAAAGGAGACGTGTCGATCATAGATGCTCAAAAGACGATTGCAGAATCATTTGATACCTATAGCGAGATTTCGCCATCCGGCAAGGGACTTCATTTAATAGTCAAGGGCAAGATACCGGAAGGCCGTCGCCGTAATTGCGTTGAGGTTTACTCGTCACGTCGGTACATGACGGTGACGGGACGCACGTACCACGATAAACCTATCGCGGAGCGGCAGGCGCTATTGAATAGCTTGTGGGAAGAATTGGGCGGAACTAAGCCGGAGATAGAGGCAGAGCCATCGCAGGATGTCAGATATACAAACGAAGAAATATATAAGATGGGCTGTAGTGCTGAAAACGGAAAGAAATTTGAACGGCTGTTTCGCGGAGAGTGGCAGGACTATTACCCATCGCAGTCTGAAGCGGATTTTGCTCTTATCAACATGCTTGGCTTCTATTCACGTAACGTTGAACAGATTAGAAGGCTGTTCCTTCTCTCCGCACTTGGACAACGTGATAAAGCTACAAAGCGTAAGACGTATATTGACAATATGATTCGCCGTAGCTTTGACGATGTTCTTCCTCCGATAAAGCTAGACGCTGTGACCGAAAAGGTTAAGCAGAAAATAGTCGCAAAGGGAACCGGATTTAAGGACGAAGGGCCGCGCATACCGACACTCAACGATGCCGCCGTCTACGGGTTGGCTGGAAAGGTCGTCAACACCATTCTCCCTCACTCTGAGGCCGACAAGGCCGCTCTGTTGCTGCACTTTCTCGCCGGATACGGCAGTGTTATCGGTCGCAAGTCCTACTGCCAGGTGGAGAGCACGCGACACTATAGCAACATTTTCTTCGCTTGCGTTGGTGAAACTGCCAAAGGCCGCAAAGGGACGGCTTGGAATCGTGTTCGGGACATACTTGCTAGGATCGACCCTCTGTGGGCGCTAGAGCGCATCCAGAGCGGTCTGAGCAGCGGCGAAGGTCTGATTGCTGCCGTTGCGGACCACGACGGTGCCGCTACAGATCGACGGCTGTTTGTCGTGCAAGCTGAATTCGCGTCTACTCTCAAGGTGATGGCGCGCGAAGGCAACACGCTCTCGCCCTTGATTCGTGAGGCGTGGGACTCCGGTTCTCTCCGCACGCTTGTCAAGCGCGACCCATTGCACGTTGAGGACGCGCACATCAGCATAGTGGCACACATCACCCGCGACGAATTGCGTCGGTGCCTCACCCTCACAGAGTCGGCAAACGGCTTTGCCAACCGCATTCTTTGGGCGCGCAGTGTTCGATCTCAGTGCCTACCGGAGGGCGGCTCTCTGAGCGATAGGGAGCTAGACGCGCTGGCGGTGTCGCTGCGTCCCGCTGTCGAGTTCGGACGCGTGGCACGCCTACTCAAGCGTGACGACGCCGCGCGTGAGCTGTGGGCAACGGTGTACCCGGAATTGTCGGATGGACAGCCGGGCCTACTTGGGGCCGTCACGTCGCGCGCAGAGGCTCAGGTGCTGAGACTGAGTATGCTGTATGCCCTACTTGATTGCTCAGACGAAATTCGAGTGCCGCATCTTGTAGCTGCTCTGGCACTCTGGGATTACTGCGAGAAATCCGCCCGCTGGATCTTCGGGGATGCTCTGGGCGACCCGGTCGCGGACGCCATCCTGAGCGCCCTACGCCGGTCACGCGACATGGGACTGACCCGCTCGCAAATTAGCGCGCTGTTCGCGGGACATCGCGCGGCCACGGAAATTGAGGCCGCGCTGCGTCTGCTGCGGGAGAAAGGTCTAGCGCACTCCGGGCGCACCGAAACCCCTGGCCGCAGTACGGAGGATTGGTTCATTGGTCCCGAGTGCGAAGGAAGCGAAGGAAGTGTCCGGTGATACTCGCGGCGGGGCTTTGTTCGCTTTTTTCGCGTTCGCTTAACCGTGTTTCCGTCCAGGTTAGAGTAGCGGGCAACCGCAGAGGGAAAGCCAATGGCAAACGATAAAGCTCCGGCCTCAGTCACGGCTATTGAAATTGCACCACGTGCAACGCTGACCGAAAGGGACGCCGGGGGCCGTTTTCTAACGGGAAATAGCGGCGGTGGTCGTCCCAATGGGTCACGCAACAAATTGACTGAAACCTTCCTCGAAACTATAGCAAAGGACTTCGCCGAACATGGTGCCGCTACAATTGAGAGAGTTCGCCAAGACGATCCAGTTATCTATCTGAGGATCTGTGGCTCGCTTCTGCCACGAGAACTTATCGTAAGAAAGCATGAGCAGGCGCCGGAGTACGATTTTGCCGAACTGAGCAACGAACAGATCGTTGAGTTGCTTGAAGCGCAAAGACGGCGCGCAATCATACAAAGAGTGATGAAGAGTTTGGGTACGTGATCGGCGTCAGCCCGGCGGAAAGGGATGACATGTCAGACCTTCACAGCCGCAACAACCAAATCAACAACCTCTCGAACTGGTGCTGGGACAAAACCGTGTTGCGCGCCCGAAACGTGGCGTGCTGAATGAGCAACACCTGGTGGTTAGTCTCACTTTGCCTTTGGGCCTTTTGGTTCTCCATGCTTCGGAGAGGTTTCGCACGGGCCGCGCTGAATCCAGCGCAGTCCTTTGGCCCCCGAAACGATAATCGAAAATGGTGGGCCAACCATGTCGGGGCTGGCTGCGCTTTCGATCTCCAAAACCTTTCGGATACGATCCACGGCTCCGATGGATTTCCATTCTGGATGTGCGGACAGATAGGGGATGAAAGCATCGTAGACCCCTATCGCGTCAAAGGCATTCTGGCCGAAGCGGCTGATGGGGAGGCGCATAATATCCCCGTTCTCGGTTCTCCATGCGACATAGACTATCTGCGGCTGACCCCTCTCGCCGATGCCAACAATGAGCAAGGCGAGGGCGTTTTTCCCTTGAAACTCTTGCGCGTAGGTGGTGGGATCATTCACGAATCCCCATTTCATGCTGCGCTTCAGCGGGGGTTCAACGTTCCGAATTACCGAATCAATCGCGTCTTTGAAACCTCGCGACCCTGCGAGTGCGGTCGCAACACTTCGCGCTGCGCTGAAGTTGGTGGCTCTATCAGCAAGCTGCCCACTCATCCCCACTGCAACTCTCTTGTTGACGACAAGTTTGCACATCGTGCCGCCCGGATCAACCTTGCTGTCCGCTCCGATATAGGCAGATGTGGCAGTTGTCACCGCAATCGCCGTAGTCGCGTGCAGATACGCGCCGCCACCAAACAGGTAGAGTGCGATCCAAAGTACGTGCGAACAAAATACAGATACCATTTTGGGAAGTATGTTACCCAAGATAGGCTTGTCATCGACCTTGCAAACGGTACTGCTATAGTAAAACGTCAAAGACGGGCCTAATTGTTGACGCCTTGCGTTTTATCCAACGATAGGCAGTGAGCGTGTTCGACAAGATTCACATCCCACTTTATGTTCATGCTGTGCTAGAAATAGCATCTCATCAAGAGTCCGTTTAATAGCAAACAACCGCCACTGTGCGATAATCATCGTAATGGCAAGACCTAAAGCTAAAAGATAGAAAAGCGCCACAAATAGCTCATCCATTTTATTTTCCTCTCCACACCGGCATTTCGGGAGCCGACTTAAAGGAGCTGCGCTGGTACAGGTTTCATATTACTTTCCTTCCGATCCGACGAACGTGATCGTACGTGTTGCATTCAATATCTCTATGTTGTTGTCGCGTGCCACTCTAAGTTCACTGTTTGTTAGCTCCTCCAGTTGAAGTTCTTCTCTAACGTTTATGATTCCCCGTCGATTGGCTAGGCGAGCTTCTTCGAGCATATAAAGGTTCCAAAGATGGTTATGCATCCGCAGCCACGTATCAGTATTATCTTTAACGGCCTTTTCACAAGAGCTGTTGTTTATTTTGATTGCTGCGTTACATGTTGCGGTTTGGGTGCCCGCCAGTTTCTTCCAGTAATTTACTCTTACCGTTTGGACTGCGATTAACGCAAGCAACAACACCATCACGGAAACCACGATTGCACGTTTCATAGACGATCACCTGTGAAGGTCACTTCACTTCGATGCGGTAAGGGCAGTAGGCTTATTTGTCCAAAGTGTTCGGTCTGTCCGCCTCAAGTTGCTCAAGCTGCTTCAAAGCCTCGGTTCCTGTACTTCGGGTATTGGCTCATGAGCGTCACTACTGCTTGGGCAGCACGGTTCCGTCTTGAAATGCGATTTGGCGGATCTGGATACTGTACTTGGCGGTTCCGGCGTCAACTAAAGGCTCCATTCTGTGATATGGATCGTCCTCATCGAACTGATTCTCCTCGAAGCTAAAGCCACCCCGACCAGAATCGTGGCCCGGTAGAATTTTGTCATCGTCACGGAAATTAAATGCATATACCTCCTTTCCAAAGCCGTCGATCACAGACACCCGCCCCTGCAGCCCAACAATCGCTTTGGTTCCGATGTTCTTGAAGACCCGCGATATAAGCACGGTATTGCTGTACCTGCTCGCGTCATAGTTCTTAGGCAATGTCTGCCCAGTGATCGAAGATACCTGCACGTAAGGCGAAGCGTCGAAGTCCGGCTGTACGGAATCTCCTTCAACGGCCGGAACCGTACTTGGTTGCGTGCCGCTGATTCCACCTCCGCTAGACGCTGTTGTCGAAGATGGTTGGAAATGCCTACCGGGCAGGGAAAATCCGTATGCAAGTCCGATACTCACGACCGCGATTACACCTGCGTAACTAATGAGCCGAACAATCTGGTGATCAAGGAAGCCGACACTCAGTACCAGCAGTATGGATCCCGCTGCCCCTATCCAGTAGCCGTAGTCCAAGCCAGCCTTGACCGTCGAGTCCAACGATATTCCGAACGCTGCTGCCGTTCCTCCCGTCGTATGGGTGCCCATGACAAATTTAGCCGCATACCAAGCGAAGAACCCTATCAACGCGCATGGGACCAAGCGCCACGCCAATCCCACATATTTCATTGATTTTTCGGTGAGTCCAAGCGTGTCTTTGTTTGGTCGTGCGAACTGCGACAGAAGATGCAACAGCGCTAGGATTAGCAGCGCCCAGGCATAATCCACATATAGACCTCTTAGCTGCACGGAGCCGAGCGGCGACATTACGCTTGCCCACGGCAGGAAATAGGAGGCAGCAACCAGAATCGCGCCAGCAGCCTGTCCTCGTTGAAAAAGTTTGTCATCCATCTATTTATGCCTCGCGATATAGTCGTCTAAGTACCAGCGCCGGTTGAACTGATTAAATTCCTCCATCTCTTTCCCAATCACCCAAAGAATGCCCCCTTCCGGTTCAGGAAACGGTTTAGCTCCATCTAGGGTCGAGACATGATGTGGAAAGGTACGTACTGTGTAGACCGGATTCTGCGCATCGTACTCTTGCCCGAGTTGGTGGAAATAATCACCGGGCAAAACGAACTTCTTGTCACCGTAGGACGCCAGCACAACTTTCCGATATTGACGATCCTTCTGCGCATTTGCATATTGCAGGAACACCCGGAATACATCCATCTGGCTTGCGTTACCGGAGATGTCCGTCACGTCAAAGACAAGTGAATCAGGGTCAATCCAGCCATCGAGATGCGCCTTGGCTTGCAGAACGCCATTACGAGGATCAGCAACGAGGAGTCGTTGTAGCGGCTTTTGGCACGTTACTTGGTTGTATATCCAGACGCCGCCTATAGCACACCCAGCCAAGAAAACAACGCCGACCAGCGTCACCAGCAGACGCCGCGATGTCTTGGGTGTCTGGTCGCGCATAGCGGCCGGTGACAGTGCCGTCCCTGTCGCTTCATTCATTTCCTGCCTCCCCGCCGCTCACTTTGACTCGCTCAATTTCTTCACCACCAGCAGCTCGTTCCCGCGATCATCAATCACCTTCACTGCGACTTGACCGTGCTCTCCCGCCTCGAATGGGGCGCTCGTGGTGCCGGGCTAGGTGCGCCTATCTGTTGGACGCATTGGGCAACACTCATTGGGGACGGTCAAATTGAATGGTTGTCTTCACTTGCTGTAAATATGCTGCGACTACCGGATGCCCGGCTTTCACGGTCATGGTCCGCTCGTACGTCCGAAAATCCTGTTTGGAGATTGTGATGATGTGCTCGCCCGGACTCAGGGAGATCGAAGACGGAGTGCTGCCTACCATGGAGCCATCCACCGTAATGTCGGCTCCCGTCGGTGTCGATCTGAAATCGACAATCACTTCTTGAGGCGCGGCGGTCGGTTGCTGCGTTGAAGTCGAACTCTGCATCGTTGCGCCCGGTGCAAACTTGGCTTCATCAAGTGGCATCGCGCCGCTTACATAGGCAGTGATCTCAGTGCCCTTGGGGATTGTGGTGTCTTTGCCGTGCATGAAAAGAAAAAATGGCGCGGCTGGCCAAAACACTAGGCTCGTCGCGACGATAGCGCCCGTCATTGCTCCTGTATGCCCGCCGCCCTTGGTTTCCTTTACTGCCCTGAGTGCCGCTTTCTCGCCATCTGCGAGCTTGACATAGTCGATCTCTATATCGAGCTTTCCGCCCCGTGCCATGTGCTTTTTGTGCTCGGCAGCAGTCACAGTGCCGAGAGCGAGGTTGCCCTTTGGTATGACGACCACGTCGCCGACTTTCACCTCCTCCAGTACTTCAAAATCGATGTTGTCTCCAGCCTTCGCGTCAGCTGAGCTGAGGTTTCGGTTCAATCGAAGCTTGACAGGAGTGCCATCATCAAGGGCAAATTTGTTGGAGCTTGAAGAAGGTGTCGCAGGCAGTTGAGGAGCAGCCTGTTGGGTGGTTGAAAGCGACGCGTGCGTGAGGAGCACGCAAAGCAGAAGAGCACATACGGGTCGGCCAGTGGAATGCACGATTCCTCCCGGTAGTAAACCCAAATTCAGCTTTAATCGGGATTTCTACTTTGGGTCCGCGAGTGGTTGATTGCACTCAGGGTTTGACTACCCGGCACCGACTATACTCCGAAACGGGCTGGGTAGTGGTGACCTGCATCACAGCAGCTCCGTCGTCCCCGGAAAGCCAACATTTCTGCAAGCGAACTGCTGGCAAACATTCGCTAGTAGCTTTTACGAGATGTGAGTTGGTGCTTCACGGCGTCTCCCATGTGCATCACGAGCATTATCACGAGCGCTCGCGTCGTCATTTCTTCGGGGCGTGGGTGCTGGTCATCTCCGTCTGGTGGCTGCCGACACGCTAGGAATCAACGCGCGCCGCGCCGTCACAAGCCCCCGCTGACGCTGGTTCCGTGATGCCGAAGTGAGCCGGGTTAGCTCCCTTCGGCAGCCCTAGCGTAATCTCTCCCGTCACTGCTTACGTTTGCCCTATCACGGTAGAATAGGGAGCGATGCCCCAAACCACGGCGAAACACGCCCGGCCCGGAGGTAGCGATTGCCTGTTCCGACGTACGACAAATTCATTGAGCCTGTACTGCGGTACTTAGTGGAGCACCCCGACGGAGCCCCCGCAGCGGACGTGCATAACGCCGCCGCGGACGCATTGCATCTGAGCGATACCGACCGTTCCGAAGTACTCCCGAGCGGCGCTCAGCGGGTCTACAAGAACCGTATCGGTTGGGCACATGACCGCCTCAAACGCGCGGGATTCTCGCAAAGTCCCAAATGGGGCTATTGGCAACTGACCGAGCAGGGCCGTACTTTTGCGAGCAGTCATCCTGCACCCCTATCTGCGGAGACAGTGGAAAAACTCGCTAGTGAAAACACGGACATTCGACTTAGTGCGGCATCCGATGCTCAAGAATCTGTGACCGCTCCTATTGTTCCAGCTCCTCCGGATACAGCTAAAGTGAGCCCGGATGATCGGCTGGAGCAGGCGCTCTCCGAACTGCGACGGAGTGTCACTGCCGAGCTTGTTGAAACACTTTCTAAGGTCTCGCCGGAGCATTTCGAGGATATTGTCCTCAAGGTTCTTTACAAAATGGGGTACGGCAGGAGTGAAACGGATTTGGCTCGGACCGGTGGGCCTGGCGATGCAGGAATAGACGGCGTGATTTCCCTGGATCGTCTGGGCTTCGAAAAGGTGTACGTGCAGGCTAAGCGGTGGCAGGGTGTGGTTGGACGTCCGGAGGTGCAAGCATTTTACGGTGCGCTCGCCGGACAAAAGGCAACCAAAGGCGTGTTCATAACGACATCGACCTTCACCCCACAGGCAACAGAGTTCGCAAAATCGGTCGAGCGAATCGTTCTTGTTAACGGTGTTAAGCTCGCCGAATTCATGGTCGAGCACGGAATTGGCGTCACCCTTCGTCCGCTCAGCGTACCAAAACTAGATTCAAGCTACTTCGAAGAATAGAACTCTCATCGCCGTTCTTCGCGGGATGCACTCACGGAGATTGACGGATTGACGCATTCTTCCGGCGTGAGCACGCGGTCATAATCCCACTAAACTGGGCCGAAAATCCAAGACGAAAGGATAGCGCAGAAAACTGGCGTAGCGACGGACGGTCGTCACATGCGAAAAGAACGCACGGAGCGCCTATTACATGAACACCAAACCGGTAGTTGGAGCACGATGTCTACCGAGTACTTCCAACTTGTGGGCATACTATTTCAGCGTTCATCCCAGATTGGTGCGGGCGAACGCTCGCTGTGGGTCTACGCCGGGCTGCCGCTTCTGGTCGCAGGAATAGAAGCATTCCTGATAGAGCACCAGCGTTTGTTTACGTCAACGCGGCGCTCAGGCCCGCTCGCCGGTATCGAACCACTGATGGACGTAGTGAAGAGCTACAACCTTCCTATCCCATTGGTGCAGGCTATTGCCGATCTGGTCGAAGTGCGACATGAGATCATTCATCCAGCAACACCGCCGTTCAACCCCGAAAACTATCCGGAATATGTGAAACGGTTACAGGAGATGCAACTGCTCGACAGCCACACGGCGCAAAGCGGAGCGGAAGTGCTGTCGCTGCTCGCTTCGCACCGGCTGTTTGAATGGGGCATTGACAAATGCGGCGAGTTGCTACACGCCGTTGCCGCCAGTGACCCGGAGCGGTCTAGGATGTTTGCAGGATTGGCCGACAATCTCAGAGAGGCGGTGGACATATCGCGCCGTCTTGAAGAGACCGTGTGAGCTTCCGAAGTGGCGTCTCGCTAAAGCCGCTGTGACTACCCGGTTGCGCTCGGCATATCTTGCTGTGTGGGGCGATACCCCGTCAGAACTCTCACGGTAAGCGAAAACTCCTTTTCGTCGCCGACGTTCATTTCGCCGAAATCCTGCCTGAGCTTGTCGTTCAGGTTGAAATGGATGTCCACGAGTTCTGTCAGGGCGCCAGTGTCCAACTGATGCACCCGCTGGACGGGCGCGAACGACATCCGGTTGTCACCGTCCTTCTTCGTAACACGGTATTTCGCCGTGATCATTTTCTCCGCGGTTATCGGTTCCGCTTCCACGAGCTCGGCTGTTCCGGCCGCATCCGCAGTGGGAATCTCAATGTTCAACGTCTGCAAAGGGTAGTGATCCAAAACGATCACCCTGCCGCCCAAAAGGAATGCGCCCCATTCCCGGCACGCAGAGACCCTGGTTTCCTGCCCATTGATGGTTGTGGTCATTTCGGACCAAACCTGACGGCCCTCGGCCATTTCCTCCATAATCACCTTCTGCCTTATCTCCTTCGAAAGGTTCATGTACGGGATCAGCATGTACGCAGCGCTGGGGGGATTCATGAGCTGGTATCGTTTCTTCCGCATTTCCCGCCAGAGATATTTTGCAGCGGGTCCCAGCACGATGCAGTCGATCTTCTTCATCATCCGTAGCGCATGGCCGACGCCCCTGCGCAGAGTTCGATAAGGGATAACAATAGACCCGTGCTGCGCCCACTTCTCCGGCAACTCCTTATGGCTAATATCGAGGTTTCGCTTTTGTTGAAACTTCTGGCGCGTGATGAAGGTTCTGAACGCTCGCACCTCGCCGTCCAGTTTCCCCAGCTTTGTGGCCGCAAAATGAAATGTCAGCCGCCCGGTCTTGGGTTCCGCCAACTCCGACAGCCGCGCGACGATTTCATCTGCAAGCTTCGTTTTTAACATGCTCACGAAGGCGAGGTTCTCGTTCGCGAGATCCTTTGCAAAATCGTCGGAGCTTAACTGGCGCTCCCCTGCCATCATGTGGCGCAAGAGAACCCACGAGGTTATGACCTCGCCGACCTCGCCCCGGAGATTGGAAATCAGGTTATCCAACTGCGTATTTTTGACGCGTAGCTTCTGCTTGCTCACGTGAACACCTCACATCATCGTCGTGCCGATTGAAAACTAGCGCATGCGGACATTGCAACGAGACGAGCGCGTCGTCCGATGCCGCCGGGCGCGGCCTTTGTCTATTTTACGCTCGAAATACGTGCGCTTCCGTGCGGCTGACCCCGTTCACAACCACTGATTAAACGTCGCATTGAGCGACGGTGCGATTTCCTCTGTGTATTGGTCGAACTGCTGACAGTTCTCCGCCATAGGAGTGCCTAGGATTCTCTCGCTTGGATCGCACACTAAGTAGACCTGTGATCCCGCGCGCAGTGATTCTGCACCCACCATACCTCGGTCACTCAAACGCGCCTGCAGCGTGGAGAATGGGTTGCTATGCTGTGGAACTCGCAGTGGAACGCCACCACGTGCCAACACCATGCCGTTCCCCAAGGGCTGTTACGCCTCCAAGCTCCCCTAAAGTCTGGATCGTCGCTATGACGTACGCATGACGTACCACAGGCTAGCTCCCTCGGGGGTTTGCCTGTAAGTTACTGATTTTGTTGGCGTCCCCGACGGGATTTGAACCCGTGTTACCGCCGTGAAAGGGCGATGTCCTAGGCCGGGCTAGACGACGGGGACGGTTGCTTGGAGGGAACTTTGCACCTGAACAGGTTGATACTAGCAGCCGCTTAGAAGCAGTGTCAAAACGAGTCCCGCAGCATTTCGCTGCCAATTGCCATTGCGGGTAGACTTCGAGAAGGGCCAACACGCGCCCTGTGGTGAAATGGGCGAACTGCTTGCGAGACAGTTGCGAAGATCCCTTCGAGGGCTGGCCATCGCGGCGGCAGCCCTGTACGGGCTCTGGGAACATCGCAAACTAGGGTGCGATGCTTCGCGCGCCGAATGCGCCGAGTGGCTGCACCAAAGCTGCGCGCGCGGGCTGTCGGCTATCCACGTCCATCTATCGAGCGCCGGAGCCTTGCCGTCCCACGGACTGATCGTCAGCAACCATCTCAGCTACCTCGATATCCTCGTCATGAGCGCCGCGGTGCCCTGCGTCTTCGTGTCCAAAGCGGAGGTCGAGCAGTGGCCCATCTTCGGCCGCTATGCCCGCTGGGCGGGCAGCGTGTTCGTGCGACGCCATGACCAGGAAGATGCTGCGCGCGCCAACGCCAGTGTCGCTGAGGCCCTGAAGATTGGAGTTCCGGTTGTGCTTTTTCCCGAGGGCACCACAACCGATGGACAAAGCGTCCTGCGCTTTCACTCCACCATGTTGCAGCCCGCGATTGATGCAGGAGCGCTGGTAACGCCCTGTTCCATCCGCTACGAACTGGATAATGGCGTGGTCGAACGGGAAGTCTGCTGGTGGGGCGACATGGCGCTGCTTGGCCACGCTCTCAATCTGCTGGCAAAGAAGACCATTCGTGCAACCATCGCGTTCGGCGAGCCCATGCCTGCAACCGGCGATCGCCAGCAGCTCAGCCAGACTCTGCATCGCGCGGTACTTCGCTTGCACCAACAGCTTCGCTCCAGCGGGAAAACCGGCTTGGTCGATTCCGCAGCGGCTCCGCCGCATTCAGAATGATTTAGGGAATGCTGAGGGCTCACACCTTGGCGCTGTTCGCGGCCTCGTCGCTCGTAACCGGCAGCCCGGACTCTTCTTCCTCGCCATCGTGCCAATCCGGCGCTTGCAGCTCAAAGGGAATTTTGTCCAACTGCTCGATCTCCGGCAGCAATTGCGCCGGCAGCGAATGATCGAGTTCAGGAAATTTTCGGGCAACCGGAAACACGCGGCGCTCCATGGAACGCACCATCTCGTCGTAGGATTTCACCGCGCCACCCAGCTTCCTGCCCATCTCGTGCATGTGTCCCGTCATGGTGCAAAGCCGCTTGTAGAGGTCCTTTCCCGCCTCGCTGATTTTGCGCGCGCTCTCGGCCAGATTCTTCTGGTTCCATCCGTAGGCGACAGCTTTTAACAATGCAATCAGTGTTGTCGGCGACGCGACGATAACCCTTTGGCTGACCCCGTATTCAAGCAGCTCCGCATCCGAATCCATGGCCGCCCGGAAGAATACCTCGCCCGGCAGAAACAGGACGACGAACTCCGGCGTACAGGGCAGTTGCGCCCAGTAGGATTTGCCACCCAGCGCATCGATATGCTGCCTGATCTGGCGCGCATGGTCGGCAAGGCGAGCGGTGCGCGTGGCTTCGTCGGGCGCTTCGAGCGCCGCCAGGTAAGCCGCCAACGGGGCCTTGGAATCGACTACGATTTGCTTGTCGCCCGGCAAGTTAACAATTACATCAGGACGGAATCGCCGCTCGTCATTGCTAATGGACTCCTGCTCTTTGAAGTCGCAATGCTCCAGCATTCCGGCCAGCTCAAGAACGCGGTGCAGTTGCAACTCACCCCAACGTCCACGCGCCTGGGGCTCGCGCAGCGCTTTCACCAGATTGCCGGTCTCGGCTTGCAGAGCTTTCTGGGCGTCGAGCAGCGACGCTACTTGCGTGGTGAGAGTGCCGTACGCGTGGCTGCGCGCCTGCTCCAAACCATGTATCTGCTGACTCATTTCCGCCAGCGATTGCGCAATAGGATCAACCAGGTTCCTGACCGCCTGCTCCTTCTGGGCCAATTCGCCGGCGGCATGAGTCTGGTAATTTTGCAACGTCGTCTTCGCGAGTTGAAGGAAATTCGAGTTGTTGCTTTCCAGCGCCGCTGCCGCCAGCACCTTGAATTGCGTCTTCAACTCCTCGCCGGCTTCAGCAAGAAGGCGAAGCTTTTCTTCAGCATTGCGGCGTTCGCTCTCTAACGTAGCATTCAAAGCCGCTCTGGCTTCGGAAAGTAACTTGATCTCGGCTGCCTGTTGCTCGACGCTGTGTCTGGCGCCTGAAAGTTCTTGCTCAAGACCGTTTCGCCGTTCGGCCAGAGCGGCAACCTTGGAGCGCGCCAGCAGCGCCGCGAACGCGCCACCCAACAATGCACCGGCGATAACGGCCAGAATCATAGCAAGATCAGTCATAAACAGGTCCCAGAGAATCGATGTCGTATTGTATGTTGGCGGCGACAGGAACGGAAATCGGGGTTACGCATTAGTGTAACTGGATTGACAGCTAGAGCAAATCGAGATAAGTTTCTCAGACCCCAGGAAATCCAGCAATTCCACTTTAGGACGCCGAGGAGGAAGCCGTGGCGATCGCCATGCTACTGCTGCAAGGATCCGATGTGATGCCCAAGGATTGGACCGGCATAATCCAAGCTGCGTCAAAGAGCCCTCTTGGCATCCTCGCACTGATGATTCTGTTCCTTGGTGTTCTTGGATATTTCTTCTTCAAGGACGCCGATGCCAAGATCAAAGCTGTCATGTACCTTGCCATGCTGGGTGGCGTCATCGGCTACGGGGTGTCCATCTCGCGGGCCACGTCGAACGTGGGCAGCGAGTCGTACCGCGTCAGGGTAATCGTGGTGGACAGCCATCAGACGCCAGTGGGAGACGCCAAAGTCTGGTCCTCGATTGGCGGCGAGCCCATGAAGGTCGAGGGCGGCTGGCTGTTCGTCGTCCCCAAGGACAGCAAGCCTCTCGACGGCAAGGTGACCTTCTATGCCTCAAAGGATGCGGCATTTCTGAAGGGCCAGGTGCCGCTCCAGTTGGGCGACGACCACAATCCCAGCGTGACGGTACCGCTGCAGAACGACCGCGCGGCCAAGGTCATCGGCATCATTGAAGATGACAAGCAGACCGCTATTGCGGGCGCTTCGGTGAGCGTGATCGGCTACGATTCCGAGGCCCAGGTCACCAAAGCGTCTGGTAATTTTTCGCTGCCGGCGCATGCGACTGACGGACAGCAAGTGCAGTTGCATGCCGAGAAAACTGGATACCACGCGGCCAATTCGTGGTGTCCGGCGGGAGACACGCCGTGCACCATTTTGTTGCAACGCGACTAACTTCGTCTGGAAAGAATTAGGGCGAAAAAGAAAGAAGCCCCAATGCACGTCGACGGATTCGCCTGTCGCTGGCGGGCTGTCTTGCTGCTTATCGTTTTCTTGCTCGTGACCTGCGCCATGCTGGCCGAAGAGGGTGTCCTGGTGCTGGTTGTGATGGACACCGAGCAACATCCTTTTGCCAATGTCCGAATCGGGGCGGCAGGAGACGGCGGGGCTCCACAGTTCACCGACCAGAACGGCAAGGCCAGGCTTAAGCTCGCGCCCAACACCAAGCCGGCCGCCTGGGTCACGCTGCAGTTGATGGGCATGCCAGATGGCCTGGACCTGGCGTTCATCTCTCCTTATGACGGGCGCATCCGGGTCCCGCCCTTTGATAATGAACAAGACAACTACGATCCGGTCGTGCTGGCGAAACACGCTGACAAGGCCATACTGGAAAGTGGTTCCGGAATGCTGGCCATACACGCCAGCGTCAATCAAGGTGTCGCAGCTCAGAAAAAGAAGCCCGCGTCCCAGCCTCGGCACACGTCCCGAAATCGCTCGAATTACCCTCCCCTTCTCGATTACGGAAGTGCGCGGCTGCTGACCGTTGCATGGAACATCGTGAGTCCGCCAGCGCAGTCACCCGCTGCGTCACCGACCAATGAGGAATTGCAAAAGGCCGCTTTAGCCGCGGCCGCGCAGAAGTTTGGGTTGTCCGTGGCGGCAATCAAGGCAGCCATGGTGAGCTGGGGAGGCGACCCTCTCGTATGGAAATTGATCCTGCTTACTGCCACCCTCGAAGCCGGAGGGACCGATCCATTTCCAGCCATTCATGCGACCGCCAAAGACCTGTATTTCGGCGCCGGGAGTTGGAGTCTGAGCGAATGCAGCCTGCAGCCGCTCCTGCTGAAATTTCAAAAGCGCGACCAGAAACGTTTTGCCGAGATTTTCGGCGCAGACACGCAGTGGCTGAGCAAGACCATCAGCGGCCCCTGTGAAGCGTCTTCCCAAGCCGTTCTGAAGCGCATACTTGACGACTCCGGACACCTGCAACCAACCTGGAGAGACCGGTTCCGTAAGCTGGGCTACGAGCAATCGTTTCAGCGGGTGCAGGTCGACCAGATGATGTCGCGGATGGCCTCGGCGCAAGGCGCGGCCAATGCACTTGGACTGCGGTCAGAACAGGCGCTGGCGTTTTGCTACGACGTGGCCGAAGCCCATGGAGCCAACTCGATCATCCGGCAGAGGCGCAATTTTTCAAATGATGTTGCGGCCTTTCAAGAGCGGATCGGGCGGCCACCTGACGAGCAGGAAAAATTGCTGATGTTGGCGAACCGCCTTATTCAACGAGACAACGAGAGCGGTCGCAATCCGACGTTTGCCAGTCCATCCATCGCACGAGCGACTTTGCTTTCCCAAGGCCAGGGTGTCGTTTTTGGGACCCACTACGACGTCGAGGACTTCGGCATTGGAATGCAAGACACGCAAACCGGCGCCGACTTGCCGCTCAATAACGATCCCACCGTTCTGCAGCAGCTTCAGGATGGTTGGATTCCGAGCGAGGGGCCACCTCCAGCTCCTCGTGCTTCTCGGGCGAGACCAACTTATGCCTCCCTTGAGGAACCCCCGGGACCGTTTGATCTGGCCGGCGAGAAACAACTGGTGGAGCTGATCAATCAGGCACGTACCATAAAGGGCCTTCAGCCGCTGCCCGTGGATCCGCGTCTGACGCGGGCGGCCCGCAAACATACTAAGCTAATGGTCGCACATAAGACTGTCTCCCATCAGTTCGAGGGAGAACCCTCTGTCGACATTCGCTTCGCCAATGAGAACCTGGCTGTCGACCAAGGAGGGGAGAACACTGCCGTCGGCAAGGATGTGCCCTCGGCTCATGAAGGGCTCATGGATGATCCTGATCATCACGACAACATCCTGAATTCTAATTACAACGCGGTCGGCGTGAGTGTCATCAGAAGCGGCGGCCAGGTATATGTGACCGAGGATTTTGCCCGCCTGCCAAATTGAGGGATGACTTGTTACACCAGAGGTATTTTTTTGAGGATGCGCTCTCCTGCGCCGGAAAATAGCTAGCGTTGTCCCCACTTCAATTTGGCGCGCAGCGCCTCGAAGAAGGTCTTTCGCATGCGCAGCAGCTTTACGGTGTGGCCGGCGCGCGCGCAAATCAGCCGATCACCGCGTTTTACTGGCAAGCCGACTTGTCCATCGAGGCTTAGGAATGCGTCCTCTTCATCCCCGGTTTCAACTCGCAACTCGATCTGAGCTTTGTCGGTTACGACCAAAGGACGATGGGTGAGGGAATGGGGACAAACCGGCGTCACCACGAACGATTCCACCGATGGCATCAGGATGGGACCGCCTGCCGCCAAGGAATAGGCGGTAGAACCGGTGGGAGTGGCAATGATCACGCCATCGGCCTTGTAGTTGAACACGTATTCGCCATCAATCAGCAGATCGAAGTCAATCAGCCGGGAGATCGCGCTCTTGTTCACCACCGCATCGTTCAAGGCGAAGTGGTGAGCCAGACACGCTCCGCCACGAAACAGGCTGCAATCGAGCACCGAGCGCTCTTCCCCAGGGCAGAGGCCCGAGTCCACGGCCTCCAGCGTGAGGTACAACTCGCTCAGTGGAACTTCGGTGAGAAATCCCAGCGAACCCAGGTTAACCGCCAGGATGGGTACGCCCTCGTGCGCGACGGCACGCGCCGCCGAGAGCAAAGTACCATCCCCGCCCAGCACCAGGGCAAAATTGGGATGCTTCGCGCCGATTTGCTCACGCGGAACAATCTCTTCGCCGTCGGTGTACTGCGCGGTTTCCTGGTCAAGGTAGAGTTGATAACCGCGGTTGCGAAACCAATCCAGCAACTCCGGCAGGATGCCGGCCAACTCGGTCTTGGACGGCTTCGAGATGATGGCGACAGACTTCATATCTTCGGTGTCAACAGCGTCAGTGTAGCGCGGCAAGCTATCTTGCCGGAAGCGGGAGAAAGCAGGCGTGCAGCAGGAACTCGCGGTTTCCTTCCGCGCCGAGAATTGGGGAGTCGATCACCTCGACCTCCGTCCCGCCCAGTTCTTCCACCGCGCCACTGACCCGGCTCACCACCGTCTGCTGTGCCTGGGGATCGCGCACGATTCCACCCTTGCCGACTTGACCCCGGCCAACTTCAAACTGCGGCTTCACCAGCAGGACCAACTCAAACGCCTTACCCAACGCGCTCGCGCGCGCACAGCGCACTACGGCCGGGAGAACGAGTGTAGCAGAGATGAAGGAAACATCCATGGCGATGAAGCGGATAGGTTCCGGCGTCTCGGCGCCAGCCCAGATATGCTCCGGCGTGAGATAGCGCGCGTTGGTCTTCTCCAGCAGATGCACCCGGGGATCGCTGCGCAGCTTTAGATCCAGCTGCCCGTATCCGGTATCCACCGCGATCACCCGCGAGGCCCCATTTTGCAGCAGGCAGTCGGTGAAGCCCCCGGTGGAGGCGCCAATATCCATGCAGCACTTGTTTCGCACGTCGACGCGCCAGTGTTCCAGCGCTCGCGCCAGTTTCAATCCGCCACGGCTGACAAACGGCTGGTCGTCGCCCAGGATGCGGATGGTGGCGTCCTCTTCGACGTTCGTCCCTGCCTTCTCAACCTTCTGCTCGTTGACCAACACCCGGCCGGCAAGGATGAGCGCCTGGCCGCGCTCCCGCGAGGGCGCGAGCCCGCGTTGCAAGAGCAGTTTGTCGAGCCTCGATTTCACCGCGCCAGACTAGCACGATGGCGACCGCCGCTCGAAACGGTGGTGACGACGACCCATCGACCACCCGAACGTTGCAGTGCAGTTTTGTTAACGTTACATTCCGCACTTCGTGCGGTGCATTGTGGTGAAGATTTCAGAATTGAGACAACTTAAGTAGTAGGCCGTCGGCGTTTTCCACAGCGTTATGCACATTGATGTTGAAAACTCGTAACGGTACGTTCATCAAATCAGGACGAGCGTTGCGATTCTCATCACCGCAAGTAAATTCAGACGCCCACCGAATAGCGGCGTCTCGCAAGTCCACGCCGAAAACTTTGTGCGCTACAATGGCGCATCCCCTGGGACTCATTCAATGGCAACGAAGAGCAAGAAGCGAGCTAAAGGCTCCAGCCGTGACAAGGCCACGGCGAAAGAACCGCCGACCTCCGCGCTGACGCAGCCCGCCAATGGCAGCGGGCCTCCTTCGTCGAATCTCGACATGCTGCGCAGGATGTACTCTGCGATGTTGAAGTGCCGCATGATGGGGGAGCGAGCACACGATGGCAACACTGTGCTTGTTTACGATCTCGCCGCGGGCCACGAGGCTATTGTGACCGGCGCCTCCATTGACCTGAAGCCGGAAGATACCATTGCCGCTTCCCAGCGCAACTTCGCCGCCCGCATCGCGATGGGAACGCCACTGAAGCATTTGTTGAAGGAGGGCAGCGCAAACGATTCAGAGGAATGTAGAGTGGCGATCATTTCCTGCGGATGTGTATGGTCGGGCTCGGCCTCCGCGGCCTTCCTCGCCGATCCATTCAATCTAGCCACTGGTCTTGCTCTATCTCATAAGCTGGAGAAAAGAACCAACGTGGTGGTCGCCTTCTGGGACGAAGATGCGGCGGCGCTCGAGGCCAGCCACGAAGCCTTGAAGTTTGCCGGCATTCACAAGCTGCCGATCATTTATGTGACCAGGAGCGCCGGGCTGGACGACCCCGGACGCAGAAAACATAGTGCGCTGGAAGAATTCAGCTTCCTGGCGAAGGATTATGGGTTCCCCAGCATCCTGGTGGACGGGAAAGACGTGGTCGCGGTGTGGCGCGCGGCGCAAGAGTCCATCCACCGCGCTCGCAATGGGAGTGGACCGACGCTCATCGAGTGCCAAACCGAGCCGGCCAGTTTCAAGGACCCACTGACGCACCTGCAACACTACATGAGCAGGCGGGGCGCTTGGGATGATGAGTGGAAGCAGCAAATCGTCGATCAGATCGACACCGAGATCGAGTAGGCGATGCGGGAATCAACTCCGAAGGTTGGGCAGGATGTGCGCTGATTGGGCCTTGAGGCTTCTTCGCAGGCCGATTATCGTTATGCTCGGATTTTGCGCAATTGCATCTGCTCAGTCGGAGCACACTCAACCCATACACATGTCTCCTGCGGAAGAGCAAAGCCATCTTCTGCGGCGCACCTTTCCCTCAATCCCACCAGATGCGCAAAAGTTGGGACTTAGTGGCACCGTCATTCTTGAAGTAGCTATTTCGCCTTCCGGAGACGTTGAATCCGCACGGGTAATAAGCGGCCATCCGATCTTGGCTCAGCGTGCGGTTGAGGAAGTTCGGGGCTGGAAATATAAGCCGTTTGTGGAAAATGGCGTGCCGGTTGAAGTGACTACTGAGGTGGGGGTCGCTTTTATACGGGACACGGCAGAATGGCAACACGTGGTAGCACGGCGGGGTAGTGTCCTAAAGGTGCGTTGATGGAAGTTTACCAACCCGGAACGAATCAATCCAGATATTCGCCAGCGCTCAGCCAAAGTAGTACCATTTGGCATATGAGCGAAGAAGAGAAATACGAGCAGGTCGGAAGGGCGGCGGAACATTACAGCCACCTAAAGGGCGAGTTGAACCACGTTCAAGAAAAGCTGAATCGTGCATTTATGGAAATGCAGTTCTTGGTGCAGCAGAATCAGATCTTTCAGACGTTGAAAGCGGAAGGCGGAAAGGTGACCTACGTTCCGCCTCCACAGTTGCGCGGTCAGGCATTGCACTCATTTGAGGGATTGCTTAACCACCACGAGCTAGTACACGTATTGGAAGAGAAGCAGCGCTTAGCCGCTGAACTGCATGAAGCAACTGAGAGATTAAAAGCGCTAGCGCCGCACTTACTGTAGCAGTTCCCTGATCTTCCACGCATGATCCGCGATGCCAGCTTCCATTGCTGGTGTCACGCGCAACGTCTGATGTATCCGGCAGAAATTGTAATACGCGAAGTGCAGGGCACAAGCCGCTTTCAGGTTGTCCAGCTTCTTTGAAAACGCATTCGTCAACCGGGTCATGCGGCGGATGGACATGCGCATCGTGAGGTTTTGCCGTTCCACAAAAGATGTGCTCATGTGCCGGGGATCGGGATCGCCCTGCCGCACTTTGGATATGACCTCGACTATCGGCCCCGGTGAGTAGCGTCCGGCTGCGTCATGCTGTCCATAATCGCCGTACAGCTTCACTATCTGGCCGAAGTCAATCTCGGCCCCAAAGTGCTCTTCGACAGCCGTCACGTAAAAGCGGAACCCGTCAGTTGTCAACTGGACACGCTTCGCGAGGCGCTGTTTCAGATCACCGATGAAGGCGTGGGTTGTAGCGAGGTTGCGCTTGCCGACTGCATAGGTCGGGATCAGCTTTGTGTCGGCGTCAATTGCTACGAACACCCAAGCATCGCCGATTTCGTTTGAATCTTCATCACGAACCCAGCGCTGTTTCTTGCCGACGAATGTCCAGATTTCATCCGATTGCACGCGCTCGCACTGGAGATTCCGCATCCGTGCGTCCATCAGTCTTATGCAACGTTCGCCAGCCAAGACAAGTAGTCGGATGATCGTATCGCGATGCAGTCCTGTAATCCGCTCGGCACTGCGAATGCTCGTTCCTTCGATCAAGAGTTGAATCGCCAGTAGCGCCTTATCTTCGGGAACGATCATTGCGCCGAACAACCGTGCGTGTTCTTCGGTGTACGTCCGGCCACATTGCAGGCAGTGAAAGCGCTGTAGCCCGTTGCGATGCTTCCCAAACTTCCGGCATTCGATGCTGCACTCTTTGCAATTCATGAGTACAGCTTACACGAAGCGGTTGCTGTTTGTCAAGGGCAAAATTTATACGAAGATAGCGCAGACTAAATTGTGCCGATTTTTCCACAGCCGTCCACAGGGACGGGAATCCCTTGAGTCAACATCACTAAGATCGTCTTACACCGTATCTTGTGGAAATCGTTAGCAATCCGCAACGGAGAGTGACAGATTACACTTGCCACCCGACAGATGTCGGGAGTATGCTGCACGAAAGTATTAAGGCCCGATCCTCCGCAAAAGGATTCGGGCCTGAAAACTTTGAAAACCTTGGTGAGCCGGATGTGGGAGCCGTGGAACGCTCCTACCTTACGAAATTCCCCTCGACCAAGTCAAGAAAATTCGTGTGTCCAATTCCCTGGTACCAAAGTGGTACACAGGGATCGAGGTCGCTTATGAAGATACACGCATAGCTCGCTGTCACCACTGCACCACCTTGCCGTGCAGCGAGCGATAACACGAAGGCCCACGTCAGCAGATTCTTAGAGGAGCCTCTGACGTGGACCATGGTGAGTGTTCGGTTGTCCCCCCGGTCTTGGCTTGCGACAAAACCGGCTTTTCCTTGGACGAAGGTGTGGAGCTGGTGCTCCTAGCGGGCCTATACCCCGCGAAACAATCCCTCACCCGGATTGGGGTTCGATTCCTCCACCTTCGGTTCAAGAAACCCAAAATCATCGCGCAAGGTGCGCCGCGATGTCAACATCCGCGTTACGAAACGCAGAAGGGTAATCCCAAAATGCAACCACCTCTCACTCCAGTCCGGCTGCAACCCGGACTGATTCAACAACAGCAGCCGCCAGGGACGGTTTACATTTCGTTCTCGGCGGAAATCGTACCTAACACCACCGAAACATTAATCGCAACAGCTTCCAACTTTGCGAACCAAGGTGTGAAGCAGCTTTACTTGATGCTATCCACGCCGGGCGGATCGGTGATGCACGGCATGACTCTCTACAACGTGCTCCGGGCCTTACCAGTAGAACTAATTACTCACAATGTCGGGAACGTGGATTCTATCGGCAACGCCATATTCCTCGCTGGTAGCAAGCGTTATGCGTGTCCACATTCCACCTTCATGTTTCACGGAGTCGGTTGCCCGACACAACCGAACCAACTGATGGAAGCGAAGTTTCTACGGGAGCGGCTCGATAACATCACCGCTGATCAAAAGCGTATAGGCTCTGTCATCGGCGAGCGGACCAAGATTAGCGAGGATGATGTCGCCAATCTGTTCTTGGAGGCTCAGACAAAAGATGCTGCCTTCGCTTTGGCTAATGGGATCGTTGACGAGATTCGCGAAGTTAACGTTCCTCCGGGCAATCCCGTAGTGGCTCTCGTATTCCAACGGTAACGCAGTGGCTTGCATACTTGGGAGCAAGGGCACAATCCTCCGGTTCTCTGTGTGCAAGTTAATTACCACAATGGAGGCTCTGTTTACTGAGACTTAGCCTCCATTGCACACTAGTGCTATGCAACTATTTTCACTCGAAATGGCACTTCTGTCCAACATTTAAGATGGGGCGGAATCAAAATCAAGCCGACACAGGGTCTCAATTAGGCTTGGGTTTGTTTGGTGGTCTGCCACCTTTGTGCTCCTTCCTCATGGCGGAAATCTTGCTGTAGTAATCAGCCCCGCGCTTGGCCGTCGCCCTGCCGCCCTTCTTCCCTAGCGCAACAGCCGGGGACACCGAGAGAAGATCATCGGCCAGGTGGACGGCGGCTGTCAGAAGCTCATAGGCTCGCTCAGAGCGGCCCTCTGGCAGAGAGGTCGTGGCGAGGATGCGGTGCGCTTCGTCTATCATGTTTCGCAGTGCGCGGAGATCGTTGCGGCTTCGTGTCATGCCGCCACAATAGCAGCGAGGAAACGCAATTGCAACCGATTGCTGTTTTTCATCAACGCAAGTTTAGGACACTACCCACGGCGGGAGCTGTTAGGAACTTTGCTTTTATTGGCACTCTATGGATTGATCGCCACAGCGTGGGTTCGACGAACTCGAGACAGGGACCGTCAATCTCATTGGCGAAGCACGCTTTTTTTCATCGGATTGGTGGCGCTGTCGCTGAGCTTGGCTAACCTCTCGGCCGAGTTCATTTATCGCTATGTTACCGGGCATAAGTTAGGGCTCACTCCAGCAATAGGAATTTGGGTGAACGTGAACGCCATGGCGTGCTTAGTTGCAGGAATTTTCTGTCTTGTCGGAAAGGGGCGTGGGAGATTCGTTTCATTCTTGGCAATGCCACTATTGATATTCTTCTGGGGCATTCACTTTGCGGTTTAGTCGTGTGCATCCTGCCAGACACGGTGAGAGAACAAGGTGAGCCAGTTTCACGCGGCAGGGCCTCTCCACAAACGGTAACAGCGCGGTCGGAAGCGCACTCCTAACTAAACTGACACGCCGCCCAAAGCTGCCGATGTCCTACAGCTTTTCGTAAAACTCACACGCCGAGCACGAGATGTACATGCCGCCCGGAATGTCTTTCTCGCGATCTTTCACGCGCTTGACGACCCGGGTGGGCTTGCCGCATTTGGGGCAATCGGTGCTCTTGGTGGTGTCCATGACCTTCTTTCGGTCCGCGGTCTTTGCGATCTTCGCCATTCTCTTCTCCTGAAATGTAACTCGATTTGTCCGCTAAACGGCTGCGGCACTGGTTGTCTACTTTTGGCCGGAGTAAAACGCAGATGGGAAGCGGATGGGCGCGTCAGCGCGAGATGCACACGTCATCAGCCCACGCTCCCATACCACCAGGAGCGGCTTCGACTGCAGGCGGGCGCCCTTGGCGCCACTCTCTACTCGCCGGGTAGCACGATTAGTTTACATGAGCACGTACCGGATTGTCGTTGTCTGCGTTTGACCCTGCTCTTCGCCGCCTGATACCTTCAACTGTTTGTCCCACCGCTAAATCTTCCACAAGCGAGAGAGTGCATGGCAATCAAGTTCAAAGGCGTGGATTTCATCGAGTTCGACACCCTGCTCAACGACGACGAACGGCTGGTCCGCGACAACACTCGCAAATTTATCGAGGAGAACCTCATCCCCAGCATCGAGCTGTGCAACCGCGAAGGCCGTTTCCCCAAGGAATTGATCAAGCCCATGGGCGAACTGGGCTTCTACGGCGCCAGCCTCAAGGGCTACGGCTGCGCCGGCATGTCGGCCGTCGAGTACGGTCTGATGACCCAGGAATTGGAGCGCGGCGACAGCGGTGTGCGCTCGTTTGTCAGCGTGCAGTCGGCGCTGTGCATGTATCCCATTTACACCTTCGGCAGCGAAGAGCAGAAGCAAAAGTATCTCCCCAAGATGGCGCTGGGAGAAATTCTTGGATGCTTTGGTTTAACCGAGCCCGATGCCGGCTCGAACCCGGGGGCCATGCGCACGCGCGCGCGCAAGGACGGCAACGGCTACGTGCTGAACGGCGAGAAGATGTGGATCACCTCCGGCTCGATCGCCGACATCGCCATCATCTGGGCCAAAGTTGAAAATGAGGACAACCGCATTCGCGGCTTCATCGTCGAAACCGATCGCCCCGGATTCAAGGCGGCTGACGTTCACGGAAAGTTTTCGCTGCGGGCGTCAGTTACTTCTAGTCTTTCTTTACAGGATGTCCGTATCCCAGCAGAAAATCTGCTGCCTGAATCGGGGGGACTCAAGTCGCCATTGAGCTGTCTCAACCAGGCGCGCTACGGTATCGCTTGGGGAGCCATCGGGGCAGCGATGGCCTGCTATGACTGCGCGCTGCAGTACGCTCAATTCCGCAAACAGTTCCGCGACCAGCCCATCGCATCGCATCAACTGGTACAGGAGAAGCTGGTGTGGATGATCAGCGAGATCACCAAGGCGCAGCTACTGGCGTTGCAGGTGGGCCGCCTGAAGGACCTCGGCAAGGCTAAGCCGTGGCATATCTCAATGGCCAAGCGCAATAACGTCTGGATGGCTTTGGAGTGCGCGCGCATGGCCCGCGACATCCTCGGCGCCAATGGAATTGCCGATGAATATCCCATCTTCCGCCACATGGCGAACCTGGAGTCGGTGAAAACCTACGAGGGCACGCACGACATCCATGCGCTGATCATTGGGGAGCACATCACGGGAATAGGGGCGTTTTAGGTTTACTTGTGAGCTTATTCCCCACCCATGCGCGCACCCGCGCCAAGGATGCCGTACTCCTTCAACGGTCGGAGCCGGGTCTTCTGGCCTCCTTAGGCTAGAGAGTGGGGAGACAGACTCTCATCTGACCAAACCACCGATTACTTTCGTGTTTTGAGGCTACGGATTTTCCTTGTCTGCGGATCTGTCACCGAGAACACTGTTATGTTGGCCGTTGTGTGTCCGACGGCTGAGGGACGGCTCAGTGTCGTCGCGGCTTTTGGCGGATCGCTCTTTGACAAAATGTGACGTGCGCTGCGGGCCTAGCCGCTAACCCTGCCAGAGATGAAATCGGTAAATCGCCGCAAGTCCAGCGTGCAAGTCCCTGCGGCTCAAGATTTTAGCTGTAAGTCTCACCGGCTCAATACTTTGCGGACAATTTTCTAGCCAGACCATTTGTTTTCAAGATTTTGCAAGGGACAGGGGGAGGGGGGTACCCCCGAATCGCCGACGCGAATTCCCATGGTGGGGAACATCGGGGAGCACATCACGGACTGGCGGCGTTTTAGAGCAGGGGTTAGGAGCTAGTGGTCAGGGGCTAGTAGTTAGGGGCTAGGGGTTGCGTTCTGCTCTGTTCTGAAATTCGATGGCAAGACGCCCGCCGTAGCGGTATGCTTACGGTTTGCCGGATACCAGGCTCGCGAAAGCGCTCCTGTTCTGTCTTTTTACATACCCAGTACGCCCGCGGACTTGCGCTGAACTGCACTCCTATTCCGGCGCGGCAAGTCGCGGCATCCCGGAGGCCATATGGCAACCAAAGTTCAAACCGAAGACCCTATCATTGAGCACTTTCCCACTGCAAATCTGGAAACCGACCTCGCGCTGGANNGAGGGCGAACGCGACGAAGCCCCCATGCTGTACATCGGCGAGAAAGTTGGCAAACGGGACGGCGGCAGCTATCCCGCAGTGGACATCGCGGTTGACCCACTGGAAGGTACGAACCTGTGCGCCACGGGATCGCCCGGCGCCATTACCGTGCTCGCCGCCTCCGAGCATGGCGGCCTGCTGCACGCGCCCGACTGTTACATGGAGAAGATCGTCGTAGGCCCGTCCTGCAAAGGCGTGGTTGATCTCGAGGCCCCGGTGTCGCATAACCTGCACGTCATTGCCAAGGTGCTGAACCGGAGCGTCGAAGATCTGGTGATCATCATCCTCGACCGGCCGCGGCACGAGAACTTGATCAACGAGATTCGCAAAGCCGGGGCGCGCATTCGGCTCATTTCCGACGGCGATCTTTCGCCCGGCGTGGCGGCGGCAATGTTGGGATCAGGCGTCCATGCGGTGATGGGAACCGGCGGAGCGCCCGAGGGAGTGATTACCGCGGCTGCCGTTCGCTGCCTGAACGGCTACATGGTCGGCCGGCTGGTCGGTTACACGCCGGAGCAGGGCGAGCGCATGAAGGACATGGGCATCTCCGATCCCAAGCGCATCTATACGGCCGACGACTTGGCGCCCGGCAAGAACATCATCTTTGCTGCAACCGGCGTCACCGATGGGCCGCTGCTCAAGGGCGTGCGCTTCTTTGGCGACGGCGTCCGGACCTCCTCGCTGGTGATGAAGCTGAACAAGAGCAAGGTCAGGTTCATCGAAACCGTGCACGTGGACCGGCGTCCGGACGTGAAGGTCCGGATTCCGGAGCGATAATGACTGCATACCGGATTGACAGGTCAGCACCGACCCGACGTCTGTTTTCTAGAAGCCTCTTTGGCTGGTTTAGGGGCATTTCTCTTCGTCCCGTCCCGGCCATGCAACTTATTATTTTCCGCTTGCTTCTGTAGGAAGAGGAGTAAAATTGCATTAAAGCAATGTAGCTGCGGATTGGAATCTTTCCATCCGGAGAGGCCTTTGCATGAACGTGCATTTCAGCTACAAGATTTCAAAAACTTCCGACCTCGAAAAACTAATCAACCAACAAGTAGAAAAGCTGGGCCGATATCTCCGGGTATTCCGTCCCGACCTTGTGCACCTGAAAGGGCTTATCGAAGACAGCTCCGCACGCGAGGGGGTGGTGGTGACGCTCAACCTGCGACTGCCATCGGGCCAGATGGCGGCCCAAGGGAGCAGCTCGACGGCAACGGCTGCCATCAAAGCCGCCTTCGATTCCATTGCAGAGCAGGTCAAGAAGCACAAGGAGTTGCTGCGCAACCATCACAAGTTCGGGCGCCGTCGCGGGCCGGAGCGGGTGGTGGTCCGGACCGTGCCCTTCGCCGACACGCTCGCGGCAATGAAGCCGGAGCGAATTACCGCTGACGATATTTCTGGCTATGTCAACGTCAATCTGCCACGACTGCAACGCTTCATCCAACGAGAGATCGACTACCGCGAGAGCCAGGGGCAACTCGAGCCCGGCCAGGTTGCGGTGGAAGATGTAGTGGGAGAGGCGATTGCAAACGCGCTCAGCGAGCAGCATGAGAGTCCGGAACCCATGAAGCTGGAACCCTGGGTGCATCGGCTGGCGAAGCAGGCGATTGACCAGCTGGCGTCGGAGAATCGCGAGGACGGACATGTCCCGCTGGAAGGCTCGCGTGGGCAGCAGAACGTGCATGCCAGCGATGAGGACAAGCTGCAATTCCATCAGCCCGACGAGCAGTTGTCGGAAGAAAATGTCATTCCCGACCCGACCGCCAACAATCCGGAAGAACTGGCGGCGCGGGACGAACTGATGACCCTGGTAGAGACGGCCCTGCGCGATGCCGGGCGCGACGAGGCCGAAGCTTTCATCCTGTACACCCTCGAAGACTTCACCCTGGAAGAGATCGCCGATATCACCAACCGTGGTGTGGAGGAGGTGCGCATGTCCCTTCGCAAGGCCCGCGAACATTTGCAACGCGCCTTGCCTATCAAAGATCCGCTCAAACAGAAGCTCGTGGAGTATTCCAAGAGCGCCTGACAAACATGGGACTGCCCGGCAGTTCCCCGTTTTTATGATGCAAGAGATCATCCATGAGGAGAAGCGGAATGATCACACGAGATGACATCCGAGAACTGGCTAATTTTCACTCGCCGGAAACTTGCGCGGTTACTTTTTACTACCAGCCCACGACACCCCTGAATAAGTCGCACCGCGAAGAATCGATCCTGGTCAAGGACCTGGTTCGCAATGCGCTGCGCGAGGCGGAGAAGCACGGCAGAAATGGCTGTGCCCGCTCCGATCTGGATCGCATCCAGGGCATGGCCGAGGGTCTGCGCGGAAATGGCGGCAAAGCCAAGGCGATTTTCGCCTGCAGCAAACATGGGTTCTGGCGCGAGTTTGATATTCCCGCACAATTACTCAAGACCAACCTTTTCGTAAACCAGCGTTTTCATTTGAAACCCCTGGCCGCCGTGCTGGATGGGGTGCAACATGCCTGCGTGGTACTGGTCGATCGCACCAAGGCCCGCGTCTTCGCACTGGTAAACGACGAAATCGTGGAGAAGCAGGACTTCATCAACGAACTCACCCGGCGCGGCAAGAGCGATGGCTGGCGCGGCTATGATGCCGGCCATGTCGAGCGCAAGCAGATGAACGAAGCTCTGCAGCACTTCAAGACGGTGGCGGATTGCATTGAGCAATATTTCGAGCGTGGGGGTTGCGATCGATTGCTGATCGGTTGCCATGATGACGTTTGGCCCGAAATCCATCGCGAACTACACTCGAACTCCAAGCAGCGCCTGGTGGGACACTTCCGCATCGACCCAAAGGTCGCGACTCCCGACCAGGTCAAGCAGATGGCGACGGAGCAGCTTGCTCAGTACAACTCCCGTTTAAAGCAGGACCTGATTCGCGAGGTAATCGGGGAAGCCCATCGCAATAGCCGTGGCGCAATTGGTTTACGGCGGGTTTTGCGTTCGCTGGAGGTCGGCGAGGTACAGACCCTTCTGCTGGGCTCGAATTTCCAGGCGCCGGGAGTGAAGTGCTACCACTGCGGCCACATGGACCTGCATGATGCGCCGGCGTGCGCGGTTTGCGGAAAAGAGAACACGCAACTGGAAGACATCGGCGATGCCATCGTAGGATATGCGATTCGGAATGGCATCGACATTGTGTACATCGCCCACGACGAGCAGTTCGATCAGGTCGGACGAATCGCGGCCCTGCTGCGCTTCCGGGCCGACCAGAACACCGCGGTGAAAGTAGCCAGCTAGCCACAATCGGCTTTGTCTAAGGCACAGCCACGCGCTGTGCCTTATTCATTGCGGCAACACTGCTCTCCCGCGTTGGTACGTTCGCCATGCTATTCTGCACCGTCATGAACTCACAGGGAGAGCGCTTATGAAATTGTCGCGCCGCGATTTTATTGCTACAACCGCTATCGGCTCCGCATCGCTCGCACTCGATCTGCAGGGACAAAGCAAGCCAGCCACCAGTGCTGCGCCATCGGTTAATCCACCCAAGAAGGCGGTCATCATCAGCGCCGCCAATGGCTACAACTACCTCGATCGCGGCTACGCGATGTTGAGCAGCGGGGGCGACACGCTCGAGGCGGTGATGCAGGTCATCACCGGGCCCGAAGACGATCCCAATGACGACAGCGTCGGTCTGGGCGGACTGCCCAACGAGGACTGCGTGGTCGAGCTCGACGCCTGCTGCATGCACGGCCCAACGCGTATGGCGGGTTCCGTTGCCGGCGTGCGCGACATCAAGAATGTCTCCCTGCTGGCCAAGACCGTCATGGAGCATACCGGCCACGTGATGCTGGTGGGCGAGGGCGCCCAGAAGTTCGGATTCGTGATGGGCTTCCCCAAGGAGAACCTGTTGACCGAGCGCTCGCGCAAAACCTGGCAACTGTGGCGTGAGAGCATGTCCAACGACGATTGGTGGGGACCGGGGCTGGCCAGTCCGAAATTCAAGTTTCCCGATACTGCCGGCAATGTCTCTGAATACTATGATGAGCGCATCAAGAGAATGGAAAAACTGGCGGAAAAGATCGGCATTGAGCCGGAGTTTCGCATGGCTGCCATCGAACGCGTTCTGAATCCGCCGTCTGGCACGATTCACTGTTCCGTCGTAAACGAGAAGGGCGAGATGTCGGGTGCGACCACCACCAGCGGGCTGGCCTGGAAACTTGCCGGACGCGCAGGCGATTCGCCGATTATCGGCGCGGGCAGTTACACCGACCAGGATGTGGGCTCGGCGGGGGCTACCGGCAACGGCGAGGAGAACATCAAGGTCTGCGGCGCGCACACCATCGTGGAGAACATGCGGCGCGGCATGTCTCCGCAGGAAGCGGGCATGGATGCCCTGAAGCGCATCGTCCGCAACTATGCAGGCCAGCCGGAAAAGCTGCAGTATGTGGACATGAGCTACTACATCCTGCGCAAGGATGGGGCCTATGCGGGAGTCTGCATGTGGAGCGGGCCGCCGGAGCATCTCCGGCGCTTTGCGGTGCACGACGGCAACGACAAGCGCTATGAGAATGCAGTGGCGCTGTATCAGGGACAGTCGTTGGGCTGGCCGCCGATGCCGGGGAGAAAACATTTGGCGCCGGAGCAGAAGAAGTAGGGCAGTTTCGATATCAGACCGCGACGGTTACGGTCGTCTCCGTGCGCGTCACTGGCCGGTAGAGCGTGTCGCGCTCGAAGGGGATGCGGCCGGCTTCCGTGATCAAACGAATGAGGTCCTGGCGGCGCAGCATTTGCGGCGTGGTGGCGCCCGCGTCGTGGTAGATCTTCTCCTCCACGACTGTCCCGTCGATGTCATCGGCGCCGAAGCGCAGCGTAATCTGCGCCATCTTGGGCGTCACCATCTGCCAGTACGACTTGATGTGCGGAAAGTTGTCGAGCACCAGCCGCGACACCGCGATCTGCTTCAGGTCAGACATGCCCGTCGTCTTGGGCAAGTGCTGCAGCGGAGTGTTGTCCGGATGGAAGGCCAGCGGGATAAACGTTTGGAAGCCATGCGTGTCATCCTGTAGCGCGCGCAGCTTCAGCAGATGATCGACGCAATCCTCATCGTTCTCGACGTGGCCGTAGAGCATGGTCGCGTTCGACTTCAGCCCGACTTCATGTGCGGTGCGCGCCAGTTGGAGCCAGTCGTCGCCATCGATCTTGTGGTCGCAAATAATGTGCCGGATGCGGTCGGAGAAAATCTCGGCGCCGCCACCGGGCATGGAGTCGAGCCCCGCTTCTTTGAATTTGACCAGCACCTCGCGGGGCGTCATCTTGCCAATCTTCGCGAAGAACGCGATCTCGACCATGGTGAACGCCTTGAGATGCACTTGCGGGAATCGCTCCTTCAAGCCCGCGATCAGATCGACATAGTACTGGAATGGCAGGTCGGCGTGCAGGCCGCCGACAATGTGAAACTCCGTAATCGCTTCGCTGTAGCCGGAAGCAGCGGTGTTCCAGACTTCTTCCAGCGCCATGGTGTAGGCGCCGGGGGAATCCTTTTTGCGGCCAAAGGCGCACAGGCGGCAGGCGGCCACGCAAACATTGGTGTAATTGATATGGCGGTTAACGTTGAAGTAGGCGATGTCGCCGTGCATCCGCTCGCGAACGTGGTTGGCCAGCCAGCCAATCGCCAGAATGTCGCCCGTGCGGTAGAGCGCAAAAGCATCGTCAGCCGAGAGCCGCTCTTGAGCCATCACCTTGTCATGAATTGGGCGCAGGCAAGGGTCGTCGGTCTGAAAGGGATGAATTTTCTTGGCGCTGGCGGTGTGCGATACGGTGGACATCTTTTCAATCATACCGCAGCTAGCAGCTTAACCACCGTGGGACAGCTTGGCGGTGAGCCGGCTGCGAACCTCGGTCCATGGGATGGTCTTTGCCTTGCCGGAGTCCAGCTCCTGTATGCGCAAGGCAATCTCGCTTTGCCACGAAGCTTCTACGTCCTCGTCCTCATTAACCTCTTCAGTCATGGCGTTATTCTACCTCATCGCGCCAGCATCCGGTCTCCGGCAATGAAGAACAGGAATGCCATCGAGACCAGGCCGTTCATGGTGAAAAAGGCGGCGTTCACCCGGCTGAGGTCGTCGTGCTTCACCAACGAGTGCTCATAGATCAAGAGCAACGCGACGAACACCACGCCAGCCGACGCGAGCCTTCCTAGCCCAAATGCCACCACCATCCACGTCAGCAACAGAACGGTCATCACATGGAAAAGCCTGGCGATGTTCAGAGAAGTACGAATGCCAAAAGCTTTGGGGATGGAATAGGTGTCGGCGGAGCAGTCGAAGTCGAAATCCTGGCAGCTATAAAGAATGTCGAAGCCGGCGCCCCAGAAGATCACGGCGGCGGTCAGGATCAGTATTCGGGGATCGAGCGATCCGCGGACCGCGATCCAGGCAGCGGCCGGGGCCGTGCCCATCGCGAGTCCAAGCACCACATGCGCCCAGCGCGTGAATCGTTTGCTGAAGGAGTACAGCAAGATAATGGCAAGTGCCACCGGGGAAAGGTAAAACGCCAGTGGATTTAGTTGATAGGCAGCGAAGATCAGGATGGCCGACGCGACTACAACGAACCAGGTCACGAACGACTTGCTCAACTTGCCGGACGGAAGCGCGCGGACGCGAGTGCGTGGATTGGCCGCATCGATGCTTGCATCTACCAGCCGATTGAAGGCCATGGCCGCCGAGCGTCCCGCAACCAACGCGACGACAATCCAAATCGACGTATGCAGGCTGGGAATGCCGCGAGCGGCCAGCACGGCGCCAGTCAAACCAAACGGGAGCGTGAGCACAGAGTGCTCCCACTTGATCATCTCCAGGGTGGTGCCAACGCTGCGAAACAATGCCACGGCTCGATTTTAACTTGCGAACGGGGTTTCAGCGCAGGTCAGGTTGGCTCATGCTCATGCCTTGCGGCAAAGGAGGGCGAGACCACTGGCGGTCCCAGGCGGGCACGGTAACGCGCTCAGCGACCAATGCAGGCTTATGCGCCCAGCAGACGACGCGCGTGCCGAAGGGCAGGTTGATATAGCGAATCAGATGGCGTTCGCAATCGAGTAGCACGACCATGACGGCATTGGCGAGCCGGGAGCCGCCTTCCGACATGCGTCGGGGCGCTACCGATTTCCGGAACAGGTCCTTGAAGGTGCGCGCTACTATGGACGGCAGGAAACCCGTCGCTACCAGATAGGAGACACGGGAAATCTCGAATCCACAGTTGTTGAGTTTGCGCCGCAACTCGGTGGCGGTGTACCGCCGCTGATGCCCGCGCGCTTCGTCCTCCTCGCCCCAGAGGAACGGATAGGCGGGCACAGTAAGGCACAGCAGGCCGCCATCCTTCAACACGCGGCGCAACTCGCGCAAGGCCAGCCGGTCATCGGGAACCAACTGCAGAAAGTCGCCGGCTACGATGGCGTCGAACGAGTTCGAGACGAAGCCCAAATCTTCCGGACGGGTACAAACCAGGTTTTGCGAACCTTCGATCTGGCGAAACGCCAGCGCGGGCAGCGAACTGTGAGCATTAACCGTGCGAATAGAATCAGCTTGGGCGAAATCCAGTTGGGCCGCGCAGCCGAGATCCATAACACGAGCTTCGCGTTTGCCGTGCACAGCTTGGGCAACGGCTTCCCGCAACAGCTTGCGCCGCGCCGTATGCCACCATGACGAGCTCTCCTGGCGGAGCGCCTCGAATTCCGGTTGAGCATCCATTGAGCTGACCTGCCCGCTTCCCTGCCCTACATTTTACGGGATATCGGCACTGTGGCCTCGACTTTCCGACCGCTTGTACGCGAACACCCAAGAAAACTAAAGGGCGGCATCGCTGCCGCCCTCTGACAACTGGCTACCGCCTACTGGCTACTGTTCCTACGTTCCTTCGTTCCAGCTTGCCAGGTACTCTTCCTGCTCAGGAGTCAGGCGGTCAATCTTAATGCCCATCGATTCCAGCTTGAGTTTCGCGACCCGCTTATCGAGCTCCTCCGGCACTTTGTAAACCTGTTTCTCGAGCGACGAGTGGTTCTTCACCAGATACTCCAGCGAGAGCGCCTGGTCGGCAAAGCTCATATCCATCACCGACGCTGGATGTCCTTCCGCCGCGGCAAGGTTGATCAGGCGGCCTTCGCCCAGCAAATTGATCTTGCGGCCGTCTTTCAACGAGTACTCTTCCACGAAATTGCGCGTGGTGCGCTTCGACGACGACATCTTCTCCAGCGCGGGGATGTCGATCTCCACATTGAAGTGGCCGGAGTTGGAAACGATAGCTCCGTCCTTCATGGCGTCGAAGTGTTCTTTGCGCAGAACGCTCTTGTTGCCGGTGACGGTGCAGAAGACGTCGCCGATCTTGGCGGCTTCGTCCATGCTCATCACGCGGTAGCCGTCCATGACGGCTTCGATGGCCTTCGTGGGATCGATTTCGGTGATGATGACCTCAGCTCCCAAACCGCGCGCGCGGCTGGCCAGTCCGCGTCCGCACCAGCCATAGCCGGCGATCACGAACTTGGAGCCGGCAAGCAAGAAGTTGGTTGCGCGCACGATGCCGTCGATGGTGGACTGTCCGGTGCCATAGCGATTATCGAACAGATGCTTAGTGTCGGCATCGTTCACCGCGATGATGGGGTAGCGCAATACGCCCTGCTTCGCCATGGCCCGCAGACGAATGATGCCGGTGGTGGTCTCTTCGGTTCCGCCGAACACGCCGTCCAGCACATCGGTCCGCTTGGTAAGCGCAGTCGTCACCAGATCGGCGCCGTCATCCATGGTGATATGCGGCTTGTGATCGAGCGCCGACATGATGTGCGAGTAGTAGGTGTCGTTGTCCTCGCCCTTGATGGCATAGACGGGGACGTTGTAGTCGCGCACCAGGCAGGCGGCAACGTCGTCCTGCGTGGACAGCGGATTGGAGGCGCAGAGCACAACGTCGGCGCCGCCATCGCGCAGCGTGATCGCCAAGTTGGCGGTCTCGGCGGTGACGTGCAGGCAGGCGGAAATCCGGATGCCCTTCAATGGCTGGTTCTTAATGAAGTCCTTGCGGATGATCTGCAGGACTTTCATGGACTGGTTGGCCCAATCAATGCGCTTCTTGCCCATATCGGCAAGGGCGAGGTTGGCGACATCGCCGGCTACGCGAGTAGATGTAGTTGACATAAGCTCCTGTTGCAGTTTCAAGTTTCGAGTTTCGAGTTTCAAGTGAGGGGCGGACAGAAAACGTTCTTTACCCAACTAGTGCCCACAAATCATAGGCTGCGACTTGTATCAGGGCACGGCTTTCAGCCGTGCCGAAGAGTGAGCGTTTCACGTGGGCCTTAGCTCTCGCAGCGGCTAAAGCCGTGGTTGTGCACCGCATCTGCAGCACGACTCGAAGTCGTGCCCTGATACACAACTCTATTTCGTCACTGCTGCCGTCTTCTGATGATGGGCGGTCTTTGCCGTCAAGCCGGCCTGCTCACGCAGGGCCGCGGCTTTGTCCGTCGCTTCCCAGGTGAAGTCGGGGTCCTGACGGCCGAAATGTCCGTAGGCCGCGGTCTTCCGGTAAATCGGACGACGCAAATTCAGCGCCTCGATAATACCTTTGGGGGTCAGCTTGAAATTGGCGCGAACCAGATCGGCAATCTTGGCTTCGTCAATCTTCGCGGTGCCGAAGGTATCGACCAGGACACTAACCGGCTCCGCTACGCCAATGGCGTAGGCCAGCTGCACTTCACAGCGATCAGCCAATCCAGCAGCAACAATGTTCTTGGCGATGTGGCGCGCCATGTAGCAGGCCGAGCGATCGACCTTGGTCGGGTCCTTGCCGCTGAACGCGCCACCGCCGTGACGCCCCATGCCACCGTAGGTGTCCACGATGATCTTGCGGCCGGTCAATCCAGTGTCGCCCATCGGCCCGCCGATAACGAAGCGGCCCGTGGGATTGATGTGGTACTTGGTGTTCTCGTCCAGCATCTGCTCGGGCAGCGCCGCCTGAATCACGTACTTCAGGATGTCAGCGCGCAATTCTTCCGTGGTGACCGTCTCCGAGTGTTGGCTGGAGACGACGACCGCATCAATCCGCACTGGCTTGTGGTTTTCGTCGTACTCCACTGTGACTTGGGATTTGCCGTCGGGCCGGAGGTAAGGAAGAGTGCCGTTCTTGCGGACTGTGGTGAGCTGCTGGCACAGCTTGTGGGCCAATGAAATTGCCGTCGGCATGTAATCGGCATTTTCGTTGGTGGCATAGCCGAACATCATGCCCTGGTCGCCAGCCCCGCCGGTGTCCACGCCCATGGCGATGTCGCCTGACTGCTTGTTAATGCTGGAGATGACTGCGCAGGTATTGGAATCGAAACCGTAAAGGGCGTTGTCATAGCCGATGGAGGCGACCACGCCGCGCACCAGCGACTGGAAATCCACGTAGGCTTTGGTGGTGATCTCGCCGGCGATGACCACCAGGCCGGTGGCCGTCAGGGTCTCGCAAGCCACGCGGCTGTAAGGGTCTTCCTTGATGCAGGCATCGAGAATGGCGTCAGAGATTTGATCGGCGATTTTGTCCGGGTGCCCTTCGGTCACCGACTCGGACGTAAACAGATAGGTCTTCTTGGACAAAGCGAAACTCCTTCTCCTGCCCGCAATGGCGGGCCACTCAGAGTACTTCGACTGGGCAAACTATTGCCGGGGTCTCTGCGGTCTATCGTGAGGATAGCAACCAGCCGGGCTACTCCCAATATTTTAAAGCCGAAGGGCTGCTTTCGGCCAGTTAAAGGCACAAATTGGCATTGAATCCACACGCTCACAAACGGATCAATGCGGCAAAGAAAATTTACATCTTGATCGAAGCGTGGATGGCGATGAGCTGATCGAGGAACTCCGGCAGCAGCTTCAAATCGAGCGCGTTGGCGCCATCGGACTTGGCCTGTGCCGGATCGTCGTGTACCTCGACGAAAACGCCATCTACGCCTGCCGCCACGGCCGCGCGCGCCAGCAGCGGGATGAACTCAGGCTGGCCGCCGCTTACCGCAACTGATTCGTCGCCGTTGGCTGCTGCCGCCGAGGGAAGTTGCACAGAGTGGGTCGCGTCGAAGACCACGGGCGCGAACTTGCGCATAATCGCCAGCGACCGCATATCTACCACCAGGTTGTTGTAGCCGAACGATGCGCCGCGCTCCGTAAGAAAGACGCGCTCGCCGCCGGCCTCGCGCACCTTCTCGACCGCGTGCCGCATGTCCCACGGCGAAACAAACTGCCCCTTCTTGACATTCACTGCGCAACCGCTGTTTCCGGCCGCGACCAGCAGGTCAGTTTGCCGGCAGAGAAATGCAGGAATCTGCAGCACGTCCACGGCTTCGGCCACTCGCGGCACGTCGGCAGCTTGGTGGACGTCGGTCAGCACTGGAACCTTCACCGTCTCGCCGATCTTGCGCAGAATGCGCAGACCTTCCTCAAGACCCGGCCCGCGAAAGCTGCGAATCGACGTGCGATTGGCCTTGTCGTAGGAAGCCTTGAAGATGTAGGGCAGTTTCTTCGCGCGCGCGATCGCCGCGATGGCTTCGGCCATCTTGAGCGCGTGGGCTTCGCTCTCGATGACGCACGGCCCGGCAATCAGGAACAGTCGTCCTCCGCCGATCGTCATGTCGCCGACTTGGAAGGTATGGTTCACGTCGGCTTTCAGTGTTTCACCTTTTCCGGTCGATGAAACATCTCCACGGAAACCTCTTCGCGCTGATGTTGGCGGCGCAAGCGGTTTTCGTACGACGCCTTGACGAACGCTGCGAACAGGGGATGCGGCTCCAGCGGCTTGGACTTGAACTCCGGATGGAACTGGCAGCCGAGAAAAAACGGATGATCGGCAATTTCAACGATTTCGACGTAGGTTCCGTCGGGCGTTGAGCCGCTGATGCGTAGTCCGCCCGCGGTCAGCGTGCTCTCGTATTCGCGGTTGAATTCGTAGCGATGGCGATGGCGTTCGCTGATCTCATTCTGGCCATAAGCTTGGTGCGCCAGCGTACCCGGCTCCAGCTTGCACGTCCACGCGCCCAGACGCATGGTGCCACCCAATTCTTCCACGCCACGCAACTCGCGCAGCTTGTAAATGACGCGGTGCGGCGTTGCCGGATCGAACTCGCTGGAGTTGGCCTGCTCCAGTCCGCACACATGGCGGGCGAATTCAATGCACGCGGTTTGCATGCCCAAACAGATTCCGAAGAACGGCACCTTGTTTTCGCGCGCGTGCTGAATGCCTTTCAACATGCCTTCGATGCCGCGCTTGCCAAAACCGCCCGGCACCAGGATTCCATCCACATGCTCAAGCTGCGCCTGCACGCTCTGATCTTTCTGCTCCAGCCCTTCGGCTTCGATCCAGTTCACATTCAGCTTCAGGTTGTAGGCCAATGCGCCGTGTACTAGAGCCTCTTTCAGCGATTTATAGGAATCCTCGTATTCGACATACTTGCCCACGATGCCAATCGTGACCTCGTCCTTGGGGTTGTAAACACGGTGAATGAGTTCTTCCCAAGAGGCGAGGTCAGGCTCTTTCGCGTCGAGGCGCAGGTATCGCAACGCCAGGCGGTCCACTTTCTCGTGCGCGAACACTAGCGGGACTTCGTAGATCGAGGCCACGTCCTTGGCCGTAATGACGGCCTCGTCTTCCACGTTGCAGAAGAGCGCGATCTTCGACTTGATGTCTTTCGAGAGGAAGCGGTCGGTGCGGCACAGCAGAATGTCGGGCTGAATCCCAACGCTGAGCAGCTCTTTCACCGAGTGTTGCGTGGGCTTGGTCTTCAACTCGCCGGCAGCGGCGATGTAAGGCACCAGGGTGACATGGACGAACAGCGTATTCTCGCGGCCCAGTTCCTGCCGCATCTGGCGGATGGCTTCAATGAAGGGCAGGGATTCGATGTCGCCCACTGTACCGCCGATTTCGATGATGGTGATGTCTACGTCCTGCGCCACTTTCTTCATCGCGCTCTTGATCTCGTTGGTGACGTGCGGGATCACCTGCACGGTTTTGCCGAGATAGTCTCCGCGGCGCTCTTTGGCAATGATGGTCTCGTAGATGCGACCGGTAGTCCAATTATTGTCGCGTGTCAGCTTGGCGTGGGTGAAGCGCTCGTAGTGTCCGAGGTCCAGGTCGGTTTCAGCGCCGTCATCGGTAACAAAGACTTCGCCGTGCTGAAACGGCGACATCGTGCCTGGGTCCACGTTCAGGTAGGGATCGAACTTTTGCAACGTGACTTTAAGGCCGCGGCTTTCCATCAGGCAGCCAATTGATGCGGCGGCCAGCCCCTTGCCAAGCGAAGACACCACACCGCCGGTCACAAAGATGTACTTTGCCGACATCGGTCCCTCTGTTTTGGAGAATTATGCCCCCGGTTAGATCGCTTCATTTTCTCCCCGGTTTTAAGGGGAGCCCTGTCCGCCAGCGTAATAGCGCGGTCAGGGTGGAGCGCGTAGGGGTGCACGATCAATTATGGCTGGAATTGTTCCTGCTGGCAAGACGAAGTTTCAGGCGGACCGGCGCGATATTACTCCGGCCGTGGTAATGAAAAAAGGCCGCTCGTCGGAGCGGCCTTGTAAGTTTGAAACTGAAGGAGGAGGTCCTAACATCGCTTTTCTAATGCTGCGGCCTAACTCAATAGCTTGCGCTTCCACAGCCCAACCAGTCCTGTACCCAGCAGCAACAACGTGCCGGGCTCGGGAGTACTCTGCAGTCTCGAATCGATGGTCAAAAATTCCTGTGGATTCTGAAGGTTGGGGTCGTACTGGTCAACCGGAGTGATGATGGAGACGTGATCGAAAGGCACATGGGGAAATCCTATCTCAGCTTCGTGCTGAGCGGCCTCCAGCCAATCCATGGCGCCCTGATCAAGCGTTACTGCATTGTCAAATATGTGCCACACCGCATAGTTCATGTCCTGATACTGAGTTGGCGACGTAATCGTAGTCTGCAGCAAAATCCAACCCGCCTCTTTGTATAAGGTGAGCGCGTCAGACATCTGGTTGAAGCGTGCCAGGCCAATGCCTTGCGTTCCCAGGTTCATGATATTGGCCGACCACGTCTGCCCCGGTTCACCACCGTGCAGGTAGTCATCGCACATTGCCTCAATCGGGCCTACTCCGGCGAGGCCAAGATTGTATGGGTAGCCGGACTGCCAGCCGCCGCCGCTGAAACTGAGGAAGCTCACGTCTATGGGATTGGAGTAATCTGGGCCACTGATGGGACTTGCATAGGCGCACGCAACGGCAAGCAACATTGCAAAGATTACCGCGAACCTCTTCATACATCCTCCACTTGGCCCCACGTGCGAGTCCCAAAACGTGTCCGGCAAACGCCATCACGCGTCCTGTCAGATCAACCAAGAACGGCTCACGCGAACCAGGCCTCCCGAGGTGCAGACCCGAAGCCCCACCGCTACGGGGAGGAAACAAGTCGAGGGACATCTCTCCGCCACAGCACAAAAGTGTGTCCAGCGGCCAGAAACTCGTAAGCTATTTATACCTTGCAATCGGAGTTCCGTGAATTCCCGTTGCAATTCACTGCTTCTTCATGTCGTAAGTGCAATATATTGCAACAATGTCCCTAAAATTTTCCACTCTGAGGCTTCTCGCATACCGAGGAACGCCCTTCTCCGACCTGGCCGTGGGGGGTATTTCTACCACCAATGTGTAGTGGGAGGAACCGAAGCGGTCACCATCCGCATTCATCATGGCGAGCTAACCTCCAGAGGGAAGCTTTGATGAACGCTTATCATCTCCTGTCGTAAACCGACGTGAATTGCGATTCTCCCGGGGACGTTTTCCTGGTTCCCTGCAAAGTCAGGGTACGACCGTCCGGTGAAACGCTAACCGACCCCGTTTCTATAATTGCTCCCGTCTCGTCCTTAACCACCCAGTTCGTTACAGAACCGGCTCTAGTGTAGGCCACCGTGCGGGGATTCCGAGCACCCTTTATGGGGTGATAGGATCCATCGGTGGGTCCATCGTACTCCTGGTGATAGCCCTTGCCGTCCGCGTCCGCGCCGGTCAAGCTCCATTTCAGGCCCGTCTCGTCATCCTTCGGGACTCGCAACCTCTCCATCTTCGGCGCCGGCATATTCTGAAAATGCGACTTCGTCGGGTTCAGTATCCAATTCCCGACCGCGGAGTTTTTCGAGTTTGCGTCCGCAGCAAACGCGCTCGCCGCCGTAAGCAGCAGCAGGCACGACCCCACGCGTGCCACCGCGGCAATTCTTCTTGTCATCGTAGTTTCCTCCATGATTTGAAATGTGTCCGCAAACGGGGGATGGCAGGAAGAATCGTGGCGCAGCCATCCATCATGTTGTCAATAGTACAAGAGCCGATTAGGCGCCGTTGACCGCGATCTTTTTGGCTTCGCGAAATACAGCCTCGAACATTGCAGCGCTCAGCTTTCCCGTTGCGGTGTTCTGGTTCGACGGGTGGTACGACGCCAGCAACGTTATGCCATTCGGCAAGGAATATTGTGCGGCATGCGCAAAGGCATATCCAGCCTTGCTCCGCAAGATGTCGTTCCGCTTCAAGTAATTCAGATAGGCATCGAAGCCAATCTTGCCCAGCGCCACCACAACTTTGACATGCTTCAGGATGCGCAGTTCGCGATCGAGAAAGGGTGCGCAGTTCGCGAGCTCCGACGGCAGCGGCTTGTTGTCGGGCGGCGCGCAGCGCACGGCGGCGGTGATGTAGCAGTCCATCAGCTCCAATCCGTCGTCGCGATGCTCGGCATTCGGCTGCGATGCGAAGCCGACCTTGTGCAGAATGGGATACATGAATTTTCCCGACGCATCTCCCGTAAAGGGGCGACCGGTACGGTTGGAACCATGGGCCCCAGGCGCCAATCCCAACACCAGCACGCGGGCGTGGGGATCGCCGAACCCCGGTACTGGTCGTGCCCAATATTCGCACTGGCGATAGGCCCGGCGCCTCTCCCGGCCAACCTGCTCACGATAGGCCACCAGACGTGGACACTGGATGCAGTTCACAACTTCTTCATTCAGTACGGCAAGAGCGGAAGCCATCCTTCTCATTGTAGTGCTCGATAAGCGGACGACAGTCTCCAAGAGAACGCACCACCACCCCTAACATCCCGCTTGTTGCGTCAGTCTCGGCAAGTTTCTCAACCGGCAGACAGAACGTATACCGCCAGCTCTTGCGTCGTTTGACCCCCTTGCGCGGCTCTCATACACTTAGGCTTAGTGGCAATTAGCGAAAGAGCGCTGGTTGCTTCCCAAGCGGAGGTACTCGCCCTGCGGGCACGGATCACGTTCCGCGCACCTATCGCCCGTTGCATTCCCGGGTCGTACCCGGCCACATCCACTGCTGAAGGCAATCCCTTTGACGATTGAATCTAATACGAGCGAAAAAAACACGGCGGACATCGCCACGTCCGAACCGTCGAATCCCTGCAAGCGCGAAGTCGCGATCGAGATTCCAGCCGATGTGGTCAAAGCTGAATCCGAGAGTGTCCTCAATCGCTACCAGAAGCTGGCGCGAATTCCCGGTTTCCGCAAGGGCAAGGTTCCGGCTTCCATTGTTCGCCAGCGTTTTGCCGAAGAAATCAAGAACGAAATCGTTGAGGCACTGGTGCCGCGTTATTTCCGCCAGGAAACCCAGAAGCAAAACCTGTTGCCGGTTTCGCAGCCACGCGTCACTGACCTTCACTTGCATGAGGGCGAGCCGCTGACGTTTACCGCGTCCTTCGAGGTGCTACCCGATTTCAAAATCGCCGCCTATGAGGACCTGCAAATCTCAAGGCTCGACACCAACGTTAGCGAGGAGGACGTGGAAAACGCTCTCCACAACTTGCGGGAACAGCACGCCACCTACAGTGCTGTGGACGAAGAACGTCCGCTGGCGGACGGCGACTTTGCCGTCATCGGCTTTAAGGGCACGCCCAAGGAAAGCGAGCAGAACGCAGACTCCAAACCCGTCGAGGTGGACGAGGTCATGGTGGAGATTGGCGGAAAGAATACGATTCCGGAGTTCACCGAGAACCTGCGCGGCGCCAAGTCGGGCGAGCAGCGCAGCTTCGAAGTGAAGTACGCCGATGATTTTTCCGACAAGCGGCTCGCCGGCAAGAGCATGACCTATGAAGTGGACGTGAAAGACATCAAGACCCGAACGATTCCCGAACTGAACGACGAATTCGCCAAAGAGCTGAGTGCCGACTTCAATTCCCTGGATGAGCTTCGTAACCGGCTTCGGGAAAACATGAAGGCGGAGAAGCTGCATGAGGCCGAGCACCAGGGCAAGGACCAGATCGTCGAGGAACTGGTGAAGCGCAATGATTTCCCGGTTCCCGAAGCGATGTTGGATCAGCAGATCGATCTCCGACTGGAGCGCGGTTTGCGCGCTCTGGCGGCCCAAGGCATGCGCACGGAAGACATGAAGCGCATGGACTTTGCCCGCCTGCGCGCCGGACAGCGCGACGGGGCGCTGCGCGAGGTTAAGGCGTCTTTAATCCTGGAGCAGATTGCTGACGAAGAAAAAATCGAGGTCAGCGACGAAGAGTTCGACCGCGAATTGGAAGCGCTGGCGACCCAGTCCAAGCAGACCCTCGAACAGGTCCGCGCTCGTTTGACGCAGGATGGCGGGCTGGATAGAATTCGGCATCGCATCCGCAACGAGAAGACCCTGGATTCTTTGTACCGCAGGTCCGCATAGGGCGGGCTGCGTTCCACCCCCAACTTCGACCCTCGGGAAGAAGTGTGGCCGGTAGCATGAAGGGAGCCGCAAACAATGCTTGTGCCCATGGTGATTGAGCAGACCAGCAGGGGCGAGCGGGCGTACGACATTTATTCCCGCCTGTTGCGGGACAATATTGTTTTTCTCGGCACTCCTATCGATGACAATGTCGCAAACTTAATCATCGCCCAGATGCTGTTTCTTGAGGCTGAAGATCCGGAGAAGGACATTTCGCTGTACGTGAATTCGCCGGGCGGTTCGATCACGGCGGGCATGGCAATCTACGACACCATGCAGTTCATCCGTCCCGACGTGACCACCATCTGCATTGGCCAGGCGGCCAGCATGGCGGCTTTGCTGCTGGCTGCGGGTGCGCCGAAGAAACGCTTTGCCCTGCCAACTTCCCGCATTCTGATTCACCAGCCCCTGATGTCGGGCCTTTCGGGTCAGGCCACCGATATTGACATTCACGCGCGCGAAATCCTGCGCATGCGCGAGATCACCAGTCAATTGCTGTCGAAGCACACCGGCCAGCGCCTGGAAAAAGTGGAGCGCGACGTGGAGCGCGATTTCATCATGAACGCTCAGCAATCGAAGGAGTACGGCTTAATCGACGACATCATTTTCAAGCACAAGTAAGGTGCAGAGCTTAGCCCTTGCCTAGTGCGAAGAATTTGCCCGGCAGTGCTTCGAAAGTTGTATCCGATTTGGCGCCAGCGGCGCCTTGTGGCGCGACGAATTGTGGTTGAATAGGTGTAGTGCAGTAGCATTGAATGGCATCACAAGAGGGCTGCCCGCGGCCAATAGGGGTAAACTTCTTGCAGGGGCGTCACGGCTCCTGCCCGTTTCGAAGGGGCGGGAAATGTAGCACGGAAACGCAGAGTTCCGGCTGACAGCGTGCGAGGTAAAGGAGTTTTTTCTGTGAGGACCAGAACTGGTTCCGACGAAGTGTTGCGCTGTTCGTTTTGCCATAAGTCGCAAGACGCTGTTGCCAAGCTGATCTCGTCTCCCACCGACTATCCGCGGGCCTACATTTGTGATGAGTGCGTTGCCGTCTGCAACTCCATTCTGGAGGACGACCGCTCGGAAACGCAGCCCGCAGCCACCCCGAACCAGCTTCCCAAGCCAGTCGAGGTGAAGGCCTTCCTCGACGAGTACGTCATCGGGCAACAACAGACCAAGAAGAAACTCGCCGTGGCGGTTTACAACCACTACAAGCGGGTTTACATGAACCGGCAGCGCGGCACAGAAGTCGAGCTGGCCAAGTCGAACATCATGTTGATCGGCCCCACCGGTACCGGCAAAACGCTGCTGGCACAAACCCTGGCCAAGATGCTCGATGTCCCTTTCGCCATCGTGGATGCCACCACTCTGACCGAAGCCGGTTACGTCGGCGAGGACGTGGAGAACATCATCCTCAAGCTGCTGCAGGCCGCCGATGGAGACGTGGCGCGCGCACAAACCGGCATCATCTACATTGACGAGGTCGACAAGATCGGCCGCAAAGACGAAAACCCTTCCATCACCCGCGATGTTTCGGGCGAAGGCGTGCAGCAGGCTTTGCTGAAGATTCTGGAAGGCACTGTGGCCAATGTTCCTCCCCAGGGCGGGCGCAAGCACCCGCACCAGGAATTCACTCCTGTGGACACGACCAACATATTGTTTATCTGCGGGGGAGCATTTGTCGGACTAGAGCGCACGATCGCCAGGCGGCTGGGCAAGCGTTCCATGGGGTTCCGCACCGATGAAGCCAAAGAAGCCGCATTCACCGAGAGCAACAAGCGCGATACCGAATTACTGGCCCAGGTCCAACCCCAGGACCTGATCAAGTTCGGACTGATCCCCGAGTTCGTCGGCCGTCTGCCGGTGGTCGGCGTACTAAGCGACCTGGACGAAGATGCACTGATTGAGATCCTAACCAAACCGAAGAATGCCATCGTGAAGCAGTATCAGCGTCTGTTCGAGTTTGAGAACGTCAAGCTCCGCTTCACCGACGAGGCCCTGCGCTGCATCTCCAAAGAAGCCATGCTGCGCAAGGTGGGCGCTCGCGGCCTTCGCATGATCCTGGAAGAACTGATGCTCGACCTGATGTACAACCTGCCCGGCCAGAAGCGGGTTAAGGACTTCGAGGTCACGGCTGAGATGGTTCAGAAGCGCAATGTGAACCTGCCCATCATGGAGAAGGCAGGCTAGAAGCAGGGCCAGTTGCCGGTGGTCAGTTTCACACTTTCTGACGTAGTAGACACGGCTGCAGTCGCGCCATGGTCTTGCCCCATCAGCATGAATCCGGCCAGCCAGACAGGCATCCATATGCATATCAGTTCCTGTAATTCTTGATCCCGCACAACTTGGCTCCGGGCCCAAGGCAGAGCCAGGGAAGCTACTGACGACAGAAGATTTGTTCGCTTCTGTCCTCTTGTTCTGCGTGTTATCCTTGACTAAAGTTCGCGGCAACGAGCAACCGGCACGCAATGCGGCGGGAAACAGTTAGCTCTTCTTTTTCTCAGAGCGGTACGAGCCCCTCTGAACGACAAGGCGGTTTTTAGTGACCCAGCGCGAAAAATTCGAAACCAAGAAACTCCCCATGATGCCGATTCGCGATGTCGTCATCTTTCCGTACATGATGACGCCGTTCGTGGTTGGCCGGGAGTCGAGCGTGCGCGCATTGGAAGAGGCGCTGGCCGGCGACAAGAAGATATTTCTCGCTACGCAGCACGACGCCAGCATCGACGAGCCCAAGCCCAACGAGATTTTCCAGGTCGGCACGCTGGTCAACATCGTCCAGAGTCTGAAGCTCCCTGACGGCAACATCAAGGTCCTGGTGGAAGGCTTGGAGCGCGGCAAGATCCTCCAGGTGGTCGATACCGACGGCTACTTCGAGGCCACGGTACGCACCGCGAAGTATTCGGCTGAACCCACGCCGCAGATTGAAACCAGCATGACGCGCGTGACGGGACTGTTCGAGCAGTACGTCAAGCTCTGCCAGTCGCTGAACTACGAAACCATGATTGCCGCCGTCCGCAACGACGACCCGGCGAAGCTGACTGACACCATCGCCGCCAACCTGCAACTCTCGATCGAAGAGAAGCAGGAGCTGCTGGAAATCTTCGATCCCGCCGAGCGCTTGAACCGCATCGGGGATGTGCTCGACGTCGAGATCGAAAAGCTCAACATGGACCGCACCATCCAGTCGCGCGTAAAGCGCCAGATGGAGCGCGCCCAGAAAGAGTACTACCTCAACGAAAAGATCAAGGCCATCCAGAAGGAACTGGGCCGCGGCGAGAAGAGCGAGTTCGACGAGCTGAAGAAGAAGATTGACACCGCCGGCATGCCGCGCGACACCCACGAGAAGGCGCTGCAGGAACTGAAGAAGCTGGAAGCGATGCCGCCCATGTCGGCCGAGTCCACCGTGTCGCGCAACTACCTCGATTGGCTGCTGGCCGTGCCATGGAAGAAGCGCTCCAAAGAGATCCGCAATATCGATATCGCCGAGAAGACGCTCAACGAAGATCATTACGGTCTGGAGAAGATCAAGGAACGCATTCTTGAATTCCTCGCGGTCCGGCAATTGGTGAAGAACCCGAAAGGCTCGATCCTGTGCTTCGTCGGGCCTCCGGGTGTGGGCAAAACTTCGCTGGGCATGAGCATCGCCAAAGCCACCGGCCGCAAGTTCGTCCGCCTGTCGCTCGGTGGAGTGCGCGATGAAGCCGAAGTGCGCGGTCACCGCCGCACCTACATCGGCGCGCTGCCGGGCCANNATCCAGATGATGAAAAAGGCCGGCACCAAGAATCCGGTGTTCATGCTGGATGAAGTGGACAAGATGTCGATGGACTTCCGCGGCGATCCCTCGGCAGCGTTGCTCGAAGTACTCGATCCCGAGCAGAACTTCATGTTCGTCGATCATTACCTTGACGTGGAGTACGACCTGTCGCAGGTGTTCTTCATCGCCACGGCGAATGTTCTGCACACCATTCCTCCGGCACTGCAGGACCGCATGGAAGTGCTGCGGCTGCATGGCTACACCGAGCCGGAAAAAGTCGAGATTGCCAAACAGTATCTGGTGCGCAAGCAGCGCCTGCAGACGGGATTGACCGAACAGAACATCATCTTCACCGACGAAGCGCTCACCACCATCATTCGCAATTACACCCGCGAAGCCGGAGTCCGCAATCTGGAGCGCGAGATCGGCAATATTTGCCGCAAGGTCGCGCGCAAGGTGGTTAAGGAAGGCGGCAAGTACACGCTAGAACTCACCGCGAAAAATGTCTCTGAATATCTGGGTGTCTTGAAGTTCCGCGACAGCGAGAGACACGAGCGGAGTGAAGTCGGCCTGGTCACAGGCCTGGCATGGACGGAGGTCGGCGGCTCGATTCTCACCACCGAGGTCGCCACCGTGGACGGCAAAGGCAAGCTCACGCTGACCGGAAAACTCGGCGACGTAATGCAGGAGTCGGCACAGGCGGCGATGTCTTACGTGCGCTCACGCGCGCATCGCTTGGGACTTCCGCGCGACTTCTATCGCAATCTCGATATTCACGTGCACGTGCCCGAAGGTGCGATCCCGAAAGATGGCCCCTCAGCCGGCATTACCATGGCGACCGCGATCGCCAGCGCCCTCAGCCACATTCCGGTTCGGCGCGACATCGCAATGACTGGCGAGATCACGCTGCGCGGCAAGGTACTGCCCATCGGCGGGCTGAAAGAGAAGTTGCTGGCGGCTCACCGTGCCGGAATCATGGAAGTCCTGCTTCCGGCCGATAATGAAAAGGACCTGGCCGACGTGCCGGAAAACTTGCGCAACGTAATGAAGCTGCGCTTCGTCAATACCATGGATGATGTGCTGGCGTATGCGCTGGAGCGTCCGCTGCCGGAAGTGCCTGACGATGACTCTCCGGGCATCGCGGCGCTGCCGCCAACCACGGAACCAGCACCGGCACACCAGTGACGCGCGGCTGACCACCACTTCGAAGCGAACAAGTCCCGCCCAGTGCGGGTCCTGTTTCCTTTCTCGCTTCGCGCGCCCTGCGTCCAGGATTGCGGTATTGCTTGCATGAAGGTGTTGACCCGGTTCGTAACCTCCGCCGCTGCCCCACTGCAGTTCCCGCCTGCGGGTGCGCCAGAGATTGCGTTTCTTGGCCGCTCCAATGTTGGCAAGTCGAGTTTGATCAACTCGCTTGTCGGCAGCAAGATCGCCAAGACCAGCAACACGCCCGGTCGCACCCAGACGATTAACTTCTTTCAGGTACGCCGCCCCGGCAAGCCGAGCCCCGACTTCGTGTTTGCCGATCTGCCTGGTTATGGTTACGCTCGCGCGCCCAAAGAAATCACCGCACAGTGGGCGCAGTTCATCAATCCATACCTGGAGGAGCGCGAGTCGCTGGTGCTGTGCCTGTCGCTGGTGGACGTCACAATTCCTCCCCAAGCGCTTGATTTGCAGTTGATGGACTGGCTGCGCCACATGGACCGCCAATTCATCGTGGTAGCAACCAAGGCCGACCGCATTTCAAACAGTCAACTGCGCGCCTCGCTGCCTAAACTCTGCGACCATCTACGAGTGCTTCCCTCGCAGGTCATTCCGTTTTCTGCCAAGTCGCGGCTGGGGTATGACGAACTCTGGGCGGCCATCAAGGCCGTGGCTGGTGTTGAAGACCCGGGCACTAACCAGATTTCGAAGACCGGCTCTTATTAGCCACTAACCTCCGCCTTACGCCGGCCAGATCCCGAGCGCTGTCTTGCTTAGGATCTGTTCTTTCGCGCTTTCGCTCAGCGCGAGCGCGCGAAACTCGGCCAGGTTCTTCTCGATCTCGGGGACGCCAGGCCCCGGCCAGTCGGTGCCGAACAGCGTCTTGTGCGCGATCTCTTCCAGCCGCGGAAAATATTGCAGGAGCGTTTTGGGTGGGATGCCGCTGATGTCCAGGTAAACATTGCGGTGTCTCCGCACCAGAAAGAAGGCGGTGTTCATCCACAGCGGACGCCCGCCGTGCGCCAATAGAATCTTCAGCCGGGGAAAATCGACGGCCACATCGTCAACGTACATGGGATCGCCGTACTTGTTGCGCGCTCCGGGAAAGATCGACGTGCCGGTGTGCACCATGATGGGAATGCCGTTCGCCTCGGCCGCACGATAGATGATCTCCAGTTCTTTAACGCCGTTCACATAGTCGTTGGGATAGAGCAACTGGTGCGGCGGATGGATCTTGATGAGCTTGATGCCAAGCCGCACGATATGTTCCATGTCGGCCAGAACATTCTTTGTATGGCGCGGGTGCACGCTGCCGCAGGGGATCAAACGCTTCGGATCTTCCTTCACGTAGTTGGCAATGAATTCATTGACGGCTGGCGTAAAACCGATCACCTCCGGCGCAACGTAGTTGATGAGCACCGCCCGATCGATTCCGATTCTGTCGAGATACTTGAGGAATGCCTTGGGCGAGGCGCAGTATTCCGCCACCTGATCCAAATCCTTGCGGGACTTCTTCATCAGCGCCAGGGCCTCAGGTTTGAATAACTCCATGGGCTGAATGTGGATGTGGCAATCGGTGATTAGCATCAGTAGTCAGTTGTCCTGTCATCCTGAGCGAGGAGGTCGCCGTGGCGACCGAGGAGTCGAAGGACCTCTATATCACAAGAAAATCTAAGCGCCTTCAATTCGCCGCCGCCATCACCGCTCGCTTAGCAAACACCCGCACCATCTCGCGGCGATACTCTGGCGTCAGCGCTGAGGTGGTCAGCGGCTTGGCTGTACTGGCCGCCAGATCACCAATTCGCTCTGCAATCTCATCATTCGGAACCACTCCGACAAGATGAGCATCCGCATCTTTCACCAGGAACGGCGCAGGATTGACTGCCGTGATAGCAACGCGCGCATCTTCCACTCGGCCTGCGCGCATCTTGAGCGCGACGGCAACGCCGGCCAATGGGTAATCGATACTCCCACGAACGCGGAGCTTCTGATAGCTGCCGCGCCATCCCGCCGACGAATCCGGCAGGTACACCCGGGTAACGATCTCACTTGGCGCAAGATTCAGGCGCGCAATGCCATCGTTCACGTAGAACTCTGACAATGAGGTACGCCGTGTGCCAGCCGGCCCGGTAATCTCGATCTCTGCTCCCAGGCAAAGCAGCGCCGGCGGTGTGTCGCCCGAAAAGGCCGCCCAGCAGAACTTTCCGCCAGGTGCGACATGACAAAGATCGCCATCCTTCTTGAGGCAGAAGCCGCAACTCTTTCGCCACAGGAGCGACTGGTTGTACCACAGGCAACGGGTGTCCAGGCAGAGATTGCCGCCAATCGTACCCATGTTACGCAACACGGGTGAAGCGACTGTCTTGACCGCTTCGTATAGGACTGGAAAATCTTTGCGAATCAGCGGCGAATGTTCGACGGCCGCAAGGCTCGTCAGTGCGCCAATCTCAACGTCCTCGCCAGCGCGTCTCCGAATTCCACGCAGTTCGCTGACGCCGCGCAAGTCGAGAACATAGGGCGGCGTGAACAGTTTCTGCTTCATCGAAGGCAGCAAGTCGGTACCGCCGGCAACCACTTTCACCTGGCCGTCATACTTCGCCATCAGCGCTGTGGCTTCGTCCAGGGTCTTAGGACGCAGCAGTTGAAAGCTGGGCAGGCTCACTCCCCACCGCCCATGGGCGACCCGGCGTTCGTGCCCCGTCGCGCTGGATCGAGCGGATGTCGCATTGGACCCTTGCCACGGAACCACAGCGAGCCGCCGTGTTCGCGAAGCTTGTGGGGAGCCGTCGGGTCAACCGACTCGGTCATTTCGATTCGCTTCATTCCCTTCTTCGCGCGCAGGGCTGCCAGCACACGCTCCGGGGTAAACGGCGCTTCGCGCAGCCGGACTCCCACAGCGTCGTAGATCGCATTCGAGATTGCGGGAATCGTCGCCGCCAGCGAACCTTCGCCCGCTTCCTTCGCCCCGAA
>PMAT01000053.1:0-68153 GCA_003152695.1 Acidobacteriaceae bacterium | reverse complement strand
TTCAGCGCGCGTCCGCAGTCGTGGGCCGCCCATATCTTGTGCACCGTCACTTCCCCGGTTTCCTCATCCACGCTGACTTCCGCAACCTGCGCAGAATAGGAATAGGCCGGGGACGGCCCTACGCCGCCTCCTTTGTGTTTGCCGCCGCGCGCCGCGACCGGAGGCGCGTAGGAGCCAGTGCCGGTCAGCGTCCCGTGGAAGTCAATCGCCGCCACGATGGCTTCCTCGAAGCTCATATGGTCCTTAGGACCTTCTTCTTTACGCGTCTGCAAGACCGATCCCCGCAGGATCTGCCCATCCACATGGCCGCGCGCCGCCTCATGTTCTTCGAGACTGTCTGACAATGTGGGATTGTACTCTGACAATGTGGTACTAGCTTTCCACACGTGACCGTCGCGCATGATTACGTCCCCGGGGGCGCAATTCATGCGCTTGGCGGCGGCACTTACAATGTTCTTCTTCACATCTTCGGCGGCGCGCAGAGCGGCATTTCCGGCCATAAAAGTCACGCGGCTGGAGTAGGAGCCGAGATCAATCGGGGTCAGATCGGTGTCGGCGGCGATTACCTTGACCCGTGCGATTTCGCAGCCTAGCACCTCCGCGACAACTTGCGCGGTCATGGTGTCGGAGCCCTGCCCGATCTCCGAAGCGCCGGTATAAACCACTACTCCACCGTCACGGTCGATCTTGATGTTTACCGTCGAATGCGGCATATCGGAGCGAATGATGCTGTTGGCTGCGCCGCTCACATAGTGGCTGCACGCAACTCCAAGGCCGCGGCCCTTAGGCAGTTTGCCTTTGCGCTGCTTCCAACCCGATCGACTAACTACCTGATCGATGCACTCCGGCAGTCCATAGCTCAGCACGCGAAGGCCATTCACCGTTACGGTCGGCGGCTTCAGCAGATTCACCCGCCGCATCTCTGCCGGGTCGAGATTGAGCTTCGCGGCGATCTCGTCCATCTGCGACTCGAACGCGAATCGCACATTGACGGTGCCGTGGCCGCGCATAGCTCCGCACGCGGGCTTATTGGTCAGCACGCGATAGCCGTCGTAGCGAATGTTGGGAATGTCGTACAGCGCGCCCAGCAGCGCACCGGAATAGAGAATGGTCACGACGCCGTACGAGCAGTAGGCGCCACCATCCTGGATAACTTTGCAGGCCACGGCCGTCATGCGCCCATCATTCTTCACTCCGGTTTTCAGATCGATGATGGTGCGTGGCCGTCCGCGATGCGCCCAGAAAACTTCCTCGCGCGTGTAGGTGATCTTCACTGGGGCCCTGGCCGCGCGCGCCGCAACCGCCGCGATGATCTCCAGCGGAATGATTTCGCTCTTGCCGCCAAAACCCCCGCCCACCAAGGGTTTGATCACGCGGATCTGCGACATCGGCATCTCCAGCACCAGCGAAAGCTTGTGTTGCAGATAATACGGGACCTGCGTGGACGACCACACGGTAAGCCGTCCCAGCTTGCCGGTATGGGGATCGAGTTCGAAGTTTGCAAGCGTGCTGTGCGGCTCCATCGCAGCATGGGTCACTTCATTGGCGATGTAACGGCCCTCGGCGATGTAGTCGGCGTCGGCAAATCCTTTGTCCAGATCGCCGAAGACGTGATGATAATCCTTCTCGATATTGTGCGGGCGGTTTTCGTGGATGAGATCGCTTTCCGCCTTCATCGAATCTTCAGGATCGAAGTATGCCGGCAGCGGCTCGTATTCCACGTCGATCAACTCGATCGCGTTTTCCGCAATTTCTTCGCTGATGGCCGCAACACAGGCAACATGATCGCCCACGTACCGGACCTTCTCCACCGCCAGCGCGGTCTCATCGTGGCCCACCGGAAGAATGCCGTATGGATTCGGAGCGTCCGCCCCGGTTACGACAGCGACAACTCCATCCAGGGCCTTGGCTCGCGAGACGTCAATATGCTTGATTCGAGCATGTGGATAAGGCGAATGGAGAATCTTGCCGACCAGCATTCCGGGAAGGCTGAGATCGTCCGTGTACTTGCCCGCACCGGTGGTTTTGCCCGCAGCATCCACCATGGCGATCGACTTCCCGATTACAGAAAAATCATTCATAAGCAGTTAGCAATTAGCGGTCAGCGAACCAGCGACTCTACTTCGCTCCCACCATTTCCGTCGGTGCAGCTTTTTGCTCAGCCTCGATAACGGCTCGTATTGCCTGGTACATCTGCGAATAGCCGGTGCAGCGGCAAAGATTACTGCTGAGCGCCTCGCGAATCTCTTGTTCACTGGGATCGGAATTGTTGGCCAGCAGCCACCTCACGGTCATCATGAATCCAGGCGTACAGAAGCCGCATTGCGCGCCGCCAAAATCGCCGTAGGCCTTCTGCAACGCAGCTAAACCGCCGTGATCAGCAAGGCCTTCAACCGTCGTAATCTCCTGGCCCTCACAACTGGCCGCCAGCATGGTGCAAGACAGCATGGGCACGCCATCCACTTGCACGGTGCAGGAGCCGCACGAGGAATCGTCACAGGCGCGCTTGGACCCAGTGAGCCCCAGGTCCTGGCGCAGCAGATCGAGCAGAAGCCTGTTCGGCTCGATTGCCAGCTCGTGCGCGCGCCCATTGATGCGAAGTTCGATGAGTTCTTTTTTCATAGGAGAAACCTGCATTTGGCAGTTAACAGTTAGCACTTGGCCAATGCTGCCTCTTGCAAGGGCTAAGTGCTAAATGCCAAGCGCTAAGTGCTTACCTTCAGTACACCGGCACTGTCGGATCAATCTGTCTTGCCCAGCGGTCGATCCCGCCCCGCAACGATTGCGCCTTTTCGAAACCCTGCTGCCGCAGCCATGCGGTTACGTTCATCGAGCGCACGCCGTGATGGCAAACGACCACGATGTGCTTTTCGGGGTCGAGTTCCTGATTGAAGCGCGCCGGAATGTCTCCCATTGGAATCGATTTGCTGTTCGCAATCCTCGCAATCTCGAACTCCCAAGGCTCGCGGACGTCGAGCAGCACGACCTCTCCTCCCGCCTCTTGCTGAGCTTTCAGCTCTTCCGGTGCGATCTCGTACTCCAAAATCAAGACTCCTCCATGGTATTCCACTATTAACGGCTCACTCACTGCAGAGTAGCGTCGCGGAGCTTACGCCAGAGCCATGCAATGAGAGATAAAGTCATCCCGGTGAAGAACAGGGCGGCTAGCAATCCTGAACATAGCCACAGCACCCGCATGCTCTCACTCCCCAGATGAAGCAGGGAAGCAGCTACTTGTAAAGCAAGTATGACGAACATGCCGATCAGAGCGAACCGCGCCGCGCGAGGCTCCGAGGGATTTCTCTTTGAACAAATGATCCAAACCCCAAGCCCCAAGGCTAGAAAGGCTTGCCATCCGGGCGATCCAACCCGATGTGGCGCTCCTCGAGTTTGCACCACCGACCACCACTCAATCACGGCGAATCCGGCGCATGCGACAGCGCCAATGAGCACAAGAGTAAGACTCACGACATCAGTATCAATTGCCAGCTGCTTACGAGCAGTCTTCACTTCCCCACCCACTTCGGTCTTCGTTTCTCGATGAATGCTGTGATGCCTTCCTGCGCGTCGGCTGTTTTCATCAGCTCGTCGAAATAAATCTGCTCGGCGCGCGCCAAACCTTTATCGAAGTGAATCGCATCCCAGGCATAGAATGCTTTCTTGGCAAGGGCGATTGCCGCCGAACTCAATTGCGAGACTCGCTGCACACATTCCGTGACCAGGGTTTCGGGATTCTCGGCGAGTCCGTTCACCAATCCCGCCTGCAACGCCTCTTGGCCACTCAGAGTTCGTCCGGTAAGGACAAGTTCTGCCGCCAGCTTTTGTCCCACAATGGCGGACAAGGCCACAGCGGCGACCGGCGGATAGCACGCCAGCTTGATCTCAGGAAATCCCCAAACCGAATCCGGCGAAGCGTACACCACATCGCACATCATCGCCAGTTCCGCGCCTCCACCCAAGCAGTGCCGCCGAACGCTGGCGACCGTCAGCTTTCTGCTGCCAACCACGGAGCGAATCACGCTATGAAATGCGGTAAGCATGTCACGAACTTTATCTGGCGTGTGTGCAGCGATGTCGACGCCGACGGAGAAAGCGCGCTCCGAACCCGCGAGGACGATGGTACTGATTTCCGATCGTGCCTCGATCTGCTCCAGCGCCGCGCGCAACTCGTCCATCATCGGGACGTCGATAACGTTCAGTGGCGGATTGTTGAGCACGATGCGCGCTGCCGGCGGCTGCAGCTCGACCGTGATGCGGTTAAAGCCGACTTGTGTGGCCGTGGTCATGGATGCACCTCCTAACGGGTGCGGCCGGTTGCCAGCGGGGGAGCGGGTTTGCGCTTGGCGGCTTTGGACTTGGGACGGCCGTGTGTCTCCGCCTTTCGACCGAGGTTCGCCGCCCGACGTGGTTTCCAGTCGCCGGCTTTTTCCGCTCGCACTCCCCGCAGAAAAATATTACTCATCTCGCCTGCGATGGTTTCTGCGTCGGGATCGACGCGGGGCTTATACCACGTGTACAGCCAGTTCATCATTCCGAAAAGTCCCAGGACGGCCGTACGCGTGGAGATCCCGCCCGTCGGGCCGGCGTTACGCCCAACAAATTTCAGCCCCTCAGCCTTTACCAAATCCTCCACCAGTCCGACACAGATACGGTAGTACTCACGCTTAATGGCAGCCAGTTCGGTACCAAAGCCGTTCGTCAAAACGTCGTCTTCATGCGCCAGCACCTTCATCGCTTTTTGTTTGGCGACGGAATAGCTAATGTGATTGTGGACAAAGATGCGGATGCGGGTCTCGGGATCGTGACTCTCCTGCAGGCGCTCGCGCAATCGCTCGATAATGGTGTTGAAGGTGTGCTGCTGGATGAAATACAGCAGCTTCTCTTTGGATTCGAAATAATAGTAAAGGCCGGCCAGCGAGATGCCGCTCAAGCGCGACAAGTCGCGCATGGAAGCGCCCTCATAGCCTTTATCGGCAAAGACCTCGGTGGCGTAGTCGAGAATCTCGCCCAGGCGGCGATCGAAGCGGGTATCGGCCGAGGAAGGATGTTCCAGGGCCCGGGTTGTGGAGGAAGAGGACATGTGGCGGTCGTAGTCGGAAGCCATGACCCCGGAAAGCGGTCCGGTTTCGAACGTTCGTTCTAATTTTATTCTCACCCGGCCGATTCGGCAACCCGCTCGAGGCAAGCCGGGCACACCCAGCCGCATTGGCCGTCGCTTCTGTTTTCGGGGAAAAAGCCCCATACTGACTGACGTCGCCGGCGCCACACGAGCGCCCATAAAACAGTTGCGTTGACAAGCAACGCGCGAACAGGCAAACTGCTCCATCTTGGAGATTCTGTTCCTTTGGGCGTTGAACCCGCACTGAACAGGCCGGAACGAGCCAATTGATGACCGCGCCACAACGCGTTTCCTACAGGATGGAATCCACGCTGGAAAGCGTCAACAAGGCCGAGGCCATGGCCGAGCAGTTCTCGTCGCAGTCGGGTTTCGACGAGGACATGCGGGGCGGAATCTCGATGGCGATCCGCGAGGCGATGATCAATGCTGTGTTGCACGGTAACGGCTACGACCCGGCCAAGAGCGTAAAGTTGACCTTTGAGCAAAACGGGCGGGAGTTGATCATCACCATCACCGACCAGGGCAAAGGACTGGATCCGGCCGAGGTGCCTGACCCGCTTGCCCCGGAAAACCTTATGAAACAATCCGGCCGTGGGATATTCTTAATGCGGGCATTCATGGATGAAGTCCGTTTCCGTAAAGTTGACCCCGGCACTGAAATTACTTTGATCAAGCGGCTCCAGAACAACGATCTGGACCCTCAGGAGGCTTCCACGTGAGCATGAAAGCAAGCACCCGGCAGGTAGATGGCGTCACTATTGTCGACTTGAGCGGGCGAATCACTCTNNAACCTGGGCGATGTCAGCTACATCGACAGCTCGGGCATTGGCGAGCTGGTCAGCGCCTTCACCTCGGTTCGCAACCAGGGCGGTGAATTGAAGCTGCTGCATCTGACCAAGAAAGTGCACGATCTGCTGCAGATCACCAAGCTCTACACCGTCTTTGACGTGAAGGACGACGAAGCCGGCGCCATCACGGCGTTCGGCAAGTAGCCGGCATTCGGCTGCCGGCAGCCTAACGTTGCAAGACCTTAGCGCCCTTTCGCGTCTCGCGGGAGGGCGTTTGTTGTTAGCAACTAGCAACTAGTAATCAGCAATTAGCAATCAAAACCCGCTGCCTCCGTCTCTGGCAGCGAGGTCGCCCGTCAAGCAGCGGAGATGCCAACAGAGTGCTGGCGGACTTTGCCGGCTGCCAGTCGCCAATTGCTAGTTGCTAGTTGCTAGTTGCTCGATTTTCAGCTTCGGTGCGAAGCGCATCCCGTAAAATAGCACCGCCGCCGAAAGCGCAACCGCCCCAATCATTGCCATGAGTCCCATTTGAAGATTGCTTTTGTCCGAGATGTAGCCAATCAGAGTTGGTGAAAAAGCGTCGCCCAGCAGGTGGATGGTAAATATATTCACTGCGAGGGCGGTGGCCCGAATGCGCGCGCTGACCGAGTTCACCAGAGCTGCGTTGAGCGGAGCGGTATTGAGCAGAAGGCAAAATTCGCCGAGGAAAATTGCCGGGTACATCGCCGGCCCGATCAAATAGATGGCCGCGATGATTGCCGGAATCGAAAGCGTCATCCCGATGGCGGAGATGAGTTGATAGGCCGCGGGCGTGCGCCGCAGCAGGCGGTCGCCCAGCCATCCCCCCAGCAACGTGGCCACCGTTCCCGCGATTACTGTCATGCTGCCGAAGGAAATATTGGCGTGCTCCAGCGGCACGTGCCGGATGCGATAAAGGAATGTGGGCATCCACACTTGCAGACCCCCGATAGCGAAGGTCATCATGGCCGCTCCCAGGCTGATGGTCCAAAAAGCCCGGTTGCGAAACAGCCCGCGCACGGAACCGCGCTCGAAGCTGTCGGCCATGTGATCGCTGGCGCCGCGCACCGGTTCGCGCAGCGCCAAGACGCCAAACGCCAGCAGCAAGCCGGGCAGCGCCGAAATCAGGAACGGAGCCCGCCAGCCGTACCGGCTCCCCAGGTAGCCTCCGACGAGGTAGCCCAACGCACTGCCCACCGGCGTTGCCAGATAAAAAAGGCCCATCACCCGCCCGCGGACCGTCTCCGGAAAAAGGTCTGACAGGAACGCCGGCGAAATGGCGACGAAGGTTGCCTCTCCGATGCCGACGATGACGTGGCGCAGCAAGAGTTCGTCATAATTGTGCGTGACCGCGCTCAGCAGCGTCGCCAGGCTCCAGACGAAGGCGCCTGCCGCCATGATCATGCGGCGCGGAAAGCGATCGGCCAGGGGAACGATCAGCGGGGCGGCAATCATGTAACAGACAAAAAAGGCGGAGGTCAGAAAGCCGACCTGCTTGTCACTGAGGGCGAATTCCTTCTGGATCAGCGGTTGCACCGCGAACAGCACATTGCGATCGATGTAGTTGAGAAAGTTCAGCGCCGTCAGCAGCAGCAGCGCGACCCAGGCATTGGTCTTGGCAGACATGGGTGGGCGGAGGATAACACGAGGAGCGGCGACTCGCTTTTCACGATTCGCTTCAAAGATTCGCTCCGGGTACAGACGCGATTCACGAATGACAGATGTTAATAGCAGCCTGCTGCAAAAACTCTTCCCATGTTGGCAATACCGAGATACTCTCTCGTGGAGAAGGATCGGCCAGTGAATGTGCGCGGTGGTTGCAAGCCGCGCCATCTCCTCCCGCCCGCCCGCCGGGGCGAGGCAGCGTACGTGTCCCACCCTTCTCGGTCATACCCAATTTATCGTCGCGGAGAGTGTATGAAACGCTTGCTGTTGTTCCTGGTTTGTCTGATGTTGCAGGTCACCCTGCTGGCACAAGATTCCAAGCCGGCAACCGATGCCAAGGCCGTGGCCGATTCGCAGCCAACGGCCAATACCAAACCCGCGGCTACTGCGGACCGCATGTTCTTTCCCAAGGACTGGTATTGGGGATGGGCGCAATTCGACATAACTCCCCCACACAATGAGACGGATCCCAATCTATGCGCGGCCAATGCTGGCCAGTACGGCGGTGTGAACTCGCAATGCAGCGCATTTGGGCGCTACATGATCTCGGGGACGGTAGAGTTGCGTCCGTTCGGACGCACGTTCCTGCGCCGGGTACACGTTTTTTACGATCCCGTTTTCCTGTTCGGCAAGAATATTCCGCAAACCCTGTACACGTGGTCATGGAGCGGAATTGGTATGGAGTACGACTGGGGCGCCGGAATCGACCTTCCCAAGCGATTTGAATTTCGCGTAACCACCCATCCGCAGATGCAGCGGTTCGGAGCCCGCGACCAGCCCTTGGGGCCGGCGTACCTGGGCCCGAACGGCCCGTACGGCCGCTATAACGCGTTCGGCGTGCGCAAGTATTTCGGGACGCGACGGGAGGGCACGTACTAAGACCGCGGCACTAGTTCTTCGGTCTCGGGTAGCGCGCGATCACGACCGTGCCGATACCCCCGCGCGGGCGAAACTCGCCTTTGACTTCAACCCATTTCGGCCTGCTGGCGCGCACCACGTCCTCGAGAACGCGGTTCACAATGTTTTCCTGGAAGATGCCCAGATTGCGATAGCCGATCAGGTATTCTTTTAACGACTTCAGTTCGAGGCAGGCCTGGTCGGGCATGTAGCGAATCCACAGCGTACCGAAGTCAGGCAGGCCGGTCTTGGGACATACGGAGGTGAACTCGGGTACGTCAATCACGATCTCGTAGCCGGGGAATTGGTTCGGCCACGTTTCAATTTCCGGAAGTCTAGCGGAGAGACCAGCCGCGGCGTGCTCTGGCGTATAGCGTGCGCTTTTTGCCATGGCTCTATTGTAGCGATGCGCACGACGGTATCGAGATGAGAAATGGTGAGTCAAGGCCTGAGCCATGCTGTACTGGCTGCGTCTTCGGGCAAGCTCGAACATCAGATAGAAAGGGGTAGTAGTGACCTCCCCCGGGTGCAGGACGTATTTTGCCTTGGCGCCGGCCGAAGTGGAAGTTGTGTCCTACGTTATACTTATAGATTCGAGCAAAAATGGCAGCTGCAATTGAGAACGGCCATGACCGCGTAAACGGAAGACGGTGGGGCATCGTTATTGGCCTGACTGCGGCGGTGGTGGTGCTTGCGGCTTTCGTTTCTCTGCACCGTTCTCAAGTGGCTGTTCGGGTCGGCCGCGCCGACCGCGAAACCATCACCGAAAGCATCGCCACCAACGGCAAGATCGAAGCCCTGAATAACTTCGAGGCTTACGCGCCCATGGCCACCACGGCGAAAAAGATTTATGTGCAGCAGGGTTCGTGGGTAAAACCCGGGCAATTACTTCTGCAACTTGAAGATGCCAATGCGCGGTCGCAGGCAGCTCGAGCCGAAGCGCAATTGAAGGGCGCAGAAGCCGATAGCAACGCGGTGGAAAACGGTGGCACCAAGGACGAATTGCTGACCACGCGCAATGCGCTGGTCAGAGCCCAGGCTGATCGGGATGCCGCGCAACGGAATCTGCAAGCGATGCAGCGCCTGTTGCAGAGTGGGGCGGCGTCGCAAGCCGAGGTGGATACCGCCCAGAGCCGGTTTCAAATTGCCGAAGCCAACGTGCAATTGCTGCAACAGAAACTAAGCGGACGCTACTCACAACAGGAGGTTGGCCACGTCGAGTCCCAGCAGGCGGAAGCCCGCGCCTCGCTTGCCGCAGCACAAGGGCTGCTGAGAAGTTCAAATATTGCTGCTCCACGTGCAGGCATGGTCTATTCCCTGCCGGTGCGCCAAGGTGCATTTGTCAACCCTGGAGATCTGCTGGTGCAAGTAGCGGACCTGCATAAGGTCCAAGTACGCGCGTTCATTGACGAACCGGAGATCGGCAAACTGCGAAAAGGCCAACAGGTTGAAGTCACGTGGGACGCCATCCCCGGGCGGGTATGGCAAGGCACGCTGGAGAGCCTGCCTACGACGGTGGTGCAACGCGGCACGCGAATGGTCGGAGAGGTGACGTGTGTGGTGGACAACAGCGACCTCAAACTCCTGCCTAACACCAATATCAGCGTCGCGGTCGTCATCGCGCGCCAACAGGACGCGCTCACCGTCCCCCGAGAAGCCGTACATCAGGACGTCAAGGGCCAATTCGTGTTCCAGGTAGCCAATGGGGAGTTACAGCGACGCGACGTGAACACCTCCATCGAAAACCTCACGCGGATCCAAGTCACCAGCGGACTCGCCGACAATGCGGTGCTGGCGTTGGGCGCCCTCAACATGCAATCTCTCCGCGAAGGGATGCCGGTGAAAATCGCTAATCCATGAAACTCTTGTATTCCAAGTTCGCTGTTCTGTTTCTGCTGCTGGCGGTCACCACGATTGCCGCCGCCGATCCTGCAGCCGTGCAGTTACTGTCCCGTGGCCGCATGAATGAAGCGATCCGCGCGTTGTCCAACCGCGGCGACGCGGAATCGTTCAACCTGATGTGTCGTGCCTACTACGCGATGGAGCGCTGGGACGATGCCGTTAGGTGGGGAGAACGCGCGGTCGCGGAGCGACCCCGAGATGCGAGTTATCATCTTTGGCTGGCCCGGGCGTATGGCAGGAAGGCGGGAGGTTCGAGTCCACTGGCCGCGGCCGGACTGGCGCGCAAAGCCAAGAATGAGTTTGAGCACGCCGTGCAACTGGATCCCGCGAACGTAGAGGCCCGCAGCGATCTCTCCAAATACTACGTTCAAGCTCCGGCCGTCATGGGAGGGGGACTGGATAAGGCCCGCGAGCAGGCGGCGCAGGTCAGCAAGTACGACGCGGCCGAGGCGCATTCGATCCTGGCGCAGATTGCCGCCAAGGAAAAACGATACGATGAAGCGGAGAGCCAGTTCCACAGCGCTATCAAGGAGGCCCACAATCCAACGACTTACTGGCTGCAATTGGCGGATTTTTACCGCCTCCGGGGACGCTTTGATGATGTGCAGAGGACGGTGCTGACGGCCATGGCGCAGCCGGGCCGGGGCGCCGAAAACTATTTTGACGCCGCCAATGAACTGTACCTTAGCGGCCGTGACTTTCCACAAGCGGCGCAATATTTGCAGAAGTACCTCGATTCCGGCGGACTGGTGGAGGATGCCCCGGCGTTTCACGCCCACTACCTGCTAGGTCAGATCGACGAGAAGATGGGCCGTAGTTCAGACGCCACCTCGGAATACGAGGCGTCATTTGCTCTGGCCTCCGGTTTTGACCGCGCGCGGAAAGCTCTTGACCGGTTACAGTAGCCGTCTTCAATCGTTTCACCAGGTAGAGCCAGGATGCCCCGAAGGCCCCGCTGTTTGAGAACGACCCGGATTGGCTGTGCTGCGAGGGTAGCTCTCGCCTGCGCCCTTGTACTTTCTTGTGCTCCTTGCGTGGCAGCCGACGCTGCGACTGCGGAACCGATTTCTTTCCGTAGAGCGGTGGACTTGGCGCTGCAGCACAGCGGTGTCATGGGCATCGCGACCGTCAACCAATGGCGAGCGCGCGAGGCCTATGAGGAGGTCCGAGCGAACTACATTCCGCAGCTCACCGTAGGTTCCGGCCTCGGTTATTCTTATGGATTTCCGCTCACCCTGGAGGGCTCGGCGCCATCGGTGGTGAACTTCAACTCCGTGCAGTCGTTCTTCAACCTCTCCCTTCGGCAGTTCATCAAGGCAGCAAAGATCGACTGGAATGCCACCTCCCTGGACGTGCAAGACAAGCGCGACTCCGTCATTCTGGATACGGCGCTGACCTACGCGCAACTCGATCAGCTCACCGGCAAGCTGAAGGCGTTGGGCGAAGCTCAAAGCGCGGCCGACAACGCACAATTTGTGACCGAACAGCGCCTACAGCAGGGCGTGGACAGCAAGCTTGACCTTACGAAGAGTCAGTTGGTGGCCGCTCGCATTCGATTGCGAGTTGCCGAGGCGCAGGGGCAAGCCGACGTGCTGCGCGAGCATCTGTCCAAGCTGGTGGGATTACCCGCCGAATCGATCGCGGTCGATCCCGAATCGATACCGGAGCTGCCCGTGATTTCGCAGGATGACGATCTGCCGGCCCGGGCCGTGGAGAACGGTCTTGCGGTGAAGCAGGCCGAGCAGAAAGTAGCCTCTGCACAGGCACGAGCCAGGGGCGAACACAAGGCGCTGACGATGCCCACCATCGATCTGGCGTCGCAATACGCTTATCTTGCCAAATACAACAATTACGATTTGTACTATCGCAACTACACTGCCAACAATTTCAGCGGTGGAGTGGATGTCAGGTTCCCCATCTTCAATTCGGGGCAGAAGGCCAAGGCAGAGGAAGCTGATGCCGTTGCCTTGATGGCGAAAAAGCAAGTAGATATCGCCAGAAATCAGGTCAGCGAAGAGGCCTTGAAGCTCCAAAGGTCTCTGCGACAACTAGCCGCAGCACGAGACGTGGCCAGATTGGAATGGGAAGTAGCTCAAGGAGACCTGGAGGCGGTGAAGGCCAGAATCGAGACCGGCAACGCCAACACCCGCGATCAGCAAAACGCCCGCCTCGATGCCGAAGATAAGCACGCCGCCTATTTTGACGCTCAGCTCGAGCTCAGCCGGGCCGAACTGCAACTGCTGCGGCTTACCGGCGAACTGGAGAAATGGGCCATTCCACCTCGCTAATCAACCATTTGACTGCCAGCCATAAAATGTATCCGCCTGGCGGGGAAATGTATCTAACCGAAACACGGGTAAGAAGTTCCGCCGGTACGGGACATAATGATACGATAGTTAATCCTATGCCTTTGAAAACTCTATTTTTGAATCCCCCTTCGTTTGAGAACTATGACGGTGGCGCCAGTTCGCGCTGGCCAGCCACGCGCGAGATCGAGTCCTATTGGTACCCGGTCTGGCTAGCTTACCCGGCAGGCATGTTGGAAGGCTCCCGTCTGCTCGACGCCTCACCGCACAAGGTGACGGCGCAAGAGACTATCCAAATTGGAAGGGATTACGAATTCCTGGTTTTGTTCACCAGCACGCCGGGCTTTCAAGGCGACATCAAGCTGGCGGCTGCCATGAAGGCAGCCAATCCGAGGCTGAAGATCGCTTTCGTGGGACCGCACGTAACCACCCTGCCGGAGGCGTCTCTCCAGGAAGGCACGGCGCTCGATTTCATAGTGCGCCGGGAGTTCGATTACGCCGTAGTCGAGTATGCGAACGGTAAGCCGCTGGATGAGATTCTGGGCGTTTCGTATCGTGGGCCGAATGGCCAGATACTGCATAACGCCGACCGCCCGGCAGTAGCCGATCTCGATGCTCTGCCTGACGTGGTGGACGTGTACAAGCGCGACATCGATCCTCGTCGTTACAACGTGCCATTCCTGCTCTATCCCTTCGTCTCGCTGTACACCACGCGCGGCTGTCCGGCACAGTGCACGTTCTGTTTGTGGCCGCAAACGCTCAGTGGACACCCCTGGCGCAAACGTTCGACCGATAGGGTGGCCGCAGAGATGGCAAAGGCCAAGGAATATTGGCCTTGGGTAAAAGAGTTTTTCTTCGACGACGATACCTTCAACATTCAGAAGGCGCGCACCATCGAACTTTGCACCAAGCTGAAACCGTTGAACCTGACCTGGTCTTGCACTTCACGCGTCACCACCGATTACGAGACGCTGAAGGCGATGAAAGAGGCCGGCTGCCGCCTGTTGATCGTGGGCTACGAGTCGGGCGATCAGCAAATTCTGAAGAACATCAAGAAGGGCGCGACCGTGGAACGGGCGCGGGACTTCACCCGGGACTGCAAGAAGCTCGGGCTCATAGTACACGGCGACTTCATCCTGGGTCTGCCTGGCGAGACCAAAGAGACTATCCGGCGCACGATCGATTTTGCGAAGGAACTGGATGTGGACACCATCCAAGTATCGCTGGCGCATGCCTACCCCGGAACGGAACTTTACGATTACGCCAAGGCCAACGGCTTCCTTAAGGCCGAAGGCTCCCAGATGGTGGACGATATGGGACACCAGGTCGCCATGATTGAGTATCCGGGAATTTCGCGCGACTACATCCTGGAAATGGTGCACCGTTTCTACGACGAATACTACTTCCGCCCCAAGGCCGTGTTCCGGATCGTCAAGAAGGCCGTCTTTAACTCGTCTGAACGGAAGCGTCTATACCGGGATGCGAAGTCGTTCCTCAAGCTGCGCGCGGCGCGCAATCGCTCGGTGAAAGAGTCGCGTGAGCAGCAGGGCGTCGGGTTGGCATCTCCGCCTGCTGGTGGAACATCCAATAGCGGCGCTGAATCGGAAACGGTTGAACCGGTCAACGCCTAAGATTCCGCGAAAAGTCGACCCCACCTGAATCTTGCACGGACCTTTGTCATGGCTTCCAGGCGTTTCACTTTGTACATATCCTTGCTGCTGTTTGCCTGCTTGCTTGGGCCGGCACCGGCTTCGTGGGCGCAAGGGTCCGCAGCGCAACCGGCGCAGCAGCGCAAGACCAGCACGCCCTATGCCGGCGACCTTTCCATCTTCGATTCCCCCGGCAGAAGCCAAAGGCTGCACATCAATCGCGTAATGGATATTCTTGCCATTGCGCCCGGTAAGACGGTCGCCGACATCGGGACTGGTTCGGGATGGTTCACGGTGCGAGCTGCGAAAAGGGTGACGGAGGCCGGGATTGTCTATGCGGTCGATATTAACCCCGAGGCGGTCCGTCACATCGCGGACCGGGCGCAGCGGGAACACCTGCGTAATGTGCAGACCGTGCTCAGCAAACCTGACGATCCGGAACTGCCCGCCAACTCCATCGATGCTGTGCTCTTGCTAAAGACCTACCACGAGGTGGCGAGCCCGATTGTCTTGTTGCGCAACTTGCGAACTTCGCTAAGACCCAACGCGCGCGTGGGCATCATTGATCGCAACGGAAACGGCGAAGATCATGGCGTGCAGAAAAAAGTGGTGCTCCGCGAAGCCGAGCAGGCCGGCTATCGTTTGCTCGAAGAGCATGATGACCTGGTGAGGGCGGACAACATGGATTACTTCCTGGTGTTGGAAGCCAAGTAACGCTAAGGGAACTGTGGGATTACAAGGCGGACGCAGTTTCTTCCCGCGTCGAAGGCGGCGCTAAGCGACGCCCCTCCAGACGAAGGAACTCCTTCAAGAAGGCAACACCTGACTAGGCGCCAATCAGCCCAGGGCGGCGATTTGCGCGTCGAGGCCGGCCAGCGATCGGCGCAGCAACTCGGAATAACGCTCGTTGTCGCTCCGCTCCATTTGCTGAAGCACCAGCTTGCGCGAAAGCTCGAGGTCAGCCTTCTTCATCTGGAGTTGCATTTCTTCAGCAGAGCAGGAGCGGGTTTCGCTAAGGGAGGGTTCGGAATCAGACTCTTCTATTTGAGCTTCTACAGACTTACTTTCCCAACCACGTGCCATACTGTGATTATAGCGCCGCGAGAATGATTCCGCGCCGCAAAAATCGCGCGCGATCCTCAATGCAGTCAGCTCCCAACGCAATGTGACAGCCGAGGTGCGTGATCTTCGTCATCCGTTCGCTGGTTAGCAGTTCAAAACGGTCCTTCCTGAATCGGCACGCCGTGCCTCGCCAGAGATCGGAGATATGTTGACGAGCCCTGTGGAAAAGCCGAAGATCATAGTAACCATTGGTTGGTTACTCGCCAACGGTCCACGATATGCGCATCCTGGTTGTGGAAGACGACGCTCCGCTGGCTAGCTTTCTCCGCAAAGGCCTGGAGGCGGAACACTATGCGGTTGATGTGGCGCCCGATGGTGAACAGGCCCGGCAGATGGCGCTGGAAAGTGAATACGATCTGCTGATCCTCGATCTGAACCTGCCCAAACTCGACGGCATAGGTGTGCTGAACGCCGTGCGTCCCAAGAAACCGTCGCTTCCAGTGTTGGTGCTGACCGCGCGCAGCCGGGTGGAAGATCGGGTGCAATCGCTCGATACTGGCGCCGATGATTGCCTCATCAAACCGTTCTCCTTCACCGAGCTTTCGGCGCGGGTGCGCGCGCTGCTGCGCCGCGGCCCGCAAACCGTTGAGACGGTGTTGCGACTCGCGGACCTGGAACTCGATCGCGTGGAACGCAAGGTGGAACGCGCAGGCAAGCGCATCGAGCTTACTTCGAAAGAATTTGCCCTGCTCGAATACCTTATGCGCAATGCGGGCCGCCGCATGACCCGTGCCATGATCGTGGAGCACGTGTGGAATTTGTCGTTCGATACCACCACTAACATCGTCGATGTTTACATCAACTACTTGCGCAAGAAGGTGGATGGTGAATACGCGCCCCATCTCATTCACACGGTCCGCGGCGTGGGATACGAAATGAGCTGCCAAGCCGGGGCGCCAATGTGAGCGCATCTGCGTCAGCCTCCACCGCAGAGCTTGCCCCGCGCCGCGATTTCGCGTCGAACGTGTTTCACGATCTCAGCCAGCCGCTCACCGCTCTGCAGTGTTCGCTGGAACTCGCATTGGTACGCGATCAAACCACCGAGGAATTCCGCGCCAGCATAGAAGCCGCCCTGCACGCCGCCGAACGGCTGCGCCAGCGGCTGCTCTTGCTGCGCGAATTGAGCGACGCAGAGGACCCCGGCGATACCTCTACGCCGGTGGCGCTCGATCAGCTTTTGCAGCAACTGCGCGAGGAAATGCTGCCCCTGTTCGAGTCCGCGGGGCGATGCTTTGAGCTGACCTGCGTGGCGGTGGAGGTGGCGGCGAATGAAGCGAAGTTGACTCGCGGCTTCTTTTATCTGCTGGAGTTCCTGCTCCGCTGCCCTTCGTCAAGCCACAGTATCGTCATGCGCGGAGAGCGCAAGGACCGACAGCAGGTGGAGATCTGCATCGCAGGATGCGGGGCCCGCGTTGATGCTGGGCCGTCTGACGATCGCTCCGAGCCGGATTGGAGCGGTGAGCTGGAGATTGGCCGCCGAACCTTTCGCGCCATCGGCGGCGACCTAGCATGGATGTCGTCGGCTGGTCTTCCCGGAGTCTGGATTGTGCGATTGCCCTGCATTGGTTGAGCGACGGCAGACTGCGTGATCTGGCTCAACGGACATATTTCGTCGGCGTCGCGATAGTTCTTCAGTTTCCTAGAAACTTCTAATCCCCTCCTAATCCATTTCTAAGGTTGGCGGCCTACAACAATCTTGATGACGAATGTAGCGCAGTTCCTGTGGAGATTTGCGCGGACGCCGCCGAGGCTTCCCGACAACCATCCCCAGTGCTGCCGGTGCAGTCGTCGAGATGACTCGATCAAGGAGGAGACATGACTGGCCCCCAAGCTTACGAGCAGATGAGTGAACCGGCTGGAGAGATGACGGACGAGATCCTGCTGGAACAACTGCCGCAGGTAAAATACATCGCACGCCGCATCCACGAACGGCTGCCGCAGCACGTTCCTTTCGACGATCTTCTGCACGCCGGTATCGTGGGCCTGATTGACGCCGTGCACAAGTTCAACCCGGACAAGAAGGTGCGCTTCGCCTCCTATGCGAAGTTCCGTATCCGGGGAGCCATTCTGGACAGTCTGCGGGACATGGACTGGAGTCCGCGCGACCTGCGCCGCAAAGCCCGCCGCCTGGAAACCATCACGCAGAAGTTGCAGACCGAGCTGGGCCGCTCGGCCACCGAGCCCGAGCTAGCGCTGGCCATGGGCATGGCCCTGGAGGAATTTCAGCACCTGCTGGACGAAATTCGCGGCCTCGAGGTCGGCAGCCTGCAGATCGTATCGCTGGAAGACGGACGGGAAACCGATCTCGGGCAAAATCTTCCCGGGCCCGCCAACCAAGACCCTCTGTTCCTCTGCATGCAGGGAGAGCGCCGGCAGATGCTGGCGGATGCGATTGCGGAGTTGCCGCCGCGCGAGCAGCAAGTGCTCGCCCTGTATTACCAGGAAGAGCTCACCATGAAAGAAGTGGGAGCGGTGCTGGGAGTGGGAGAATCGCGCGTCTCGCAGATTCATTCCATGGCAGTGGCGCGGCTGCGGGCCAGCCTGGAGAGTGCGCAGCAAGCTCGCACCGCCGTTCTCACCGCGTCGGTTCATGCCGCTACCCAGCCGGTAGGGATGTGGAAAAGCTCCTGAGCCAAGAACCTTCGGATACCGCTGGGGCGATCGGCAGACGCCAAGAAAATCCGCAGAAAGATTAAAGCTTTCTTAACTATTGCCGATCATTCAATTGCAGGGGACATAGCACGAGAAACTGGGATGACAATTGACGTAAAGAGGCTGTTGAAAAAGTGCCAAAAGCAGATATGTGGCGGGCTGAACTTTACCCCAACCAGCGCGAAAGCTGCACCCGTCGGGGACTCCGGTTCGCCCGCCCAAGATGGTAAAAGCAAAGCGCTTAACGGCACATTGGAAGATGAGTCGCTTCAGAGCCCCCGATGGGACTTGTTTTTCAGCAGCCTGTTAAATCCGCAAGCCATCCCGGCGCCGGACCACCGCAGGAGCGCCGGGAGTAATGGCCAGGACATGACCGCCGATGCTAAAGCTGTAATGCATGTGTTTACCTGGAGCGCGGAGGTCCAAACCTTGAAGGCACACCTGGACAAAGTTCCAGACATCCGCCAGCAGCAGGTGGATTCGCTGAAACAAGCCATGGCGGAGGGACGGTATCAGCTATATCCGCAACAGATTGCGGCTGCGATGTTTGCCGATGGAGGAACAATCTCGGCTGAAGAAGCCGTGGTGGAAGCAGCCCGGGCGAACTCAGCCTCTTCGATTGTCTGACCACAAATCAGGGTTAGCGTTTCCCGCATCGCGAAGTGCTACGCTGTTTCCACCATGACTGCGGATGAGGTCAAACAACCTGCTGCAACTGCAACCGCTGGCAATTGAAGGCGGCTTCTTTCGTGAAACCTATCGCTCCCGCTGGAACGTCGCGGCGGAATATCTGCCCGACGGCATTCGCGGCCCGCGCTCCATCGGCACGGCAATCTACTACATGATTACGCCGATTACGAGAATGGCGATCGCGAGCAATTGATCAAGCAGTATCCCGGCGCGGCGGAGTTGATCAAGGAATACACCCGGTAACAAAAGCAGCCAGGGATCTTTGCAGGGGCACGCCTTCACAGCGTAATCCGCGTTCTCCGCGAGAATCCGCGGTTAGCTATGTTCGCACTTCCCCGTTCCGTGGCACGCGCGAAACTTTGATGAACAGGTTCCCGGCTCGGCGAGTTCACCGTCGGGGCCGATGCAAGTCTGCGTGTACATGCACCAGAACAGGCCGTCGTTGGTGGGGGGCACCGTAGGGTCACGCTCCGCCTCGATGAATTGCCCTTTCCAGCGCAGCGCCGGACAAATGTCTTCGCGCTTTGTATTGAAGCGGTCGGCGTCGGGATTCAGCATCATGCGGCACCTCCGGCGCTCTGGCCCGCAGCGCTTAGGATGGCGCGCTTGACGGCAGCCTTCGCCAGCGTAATTTTGTACTTGTTGTGGCTGAGCGGTTTGGCTTGCGCGACTGCGGCGTTCGCGGCTGCCATTGCGGTGTCGGGAGAGATGCTCTTCCCTACCAGCGCCTGCGCCGCTTCCGGCGAGATCCACGGGATGGGCGCAACGTGTCCGAGCACGACGCGCGCGCTCTTCACGGCGCTACCGTCCATCTCGAGTGCAACGCTCGCCTGGGCCAGCGGCCAGTCGAATGCCGCCCGTTGGCGCACTTCATAGCTGGCAGCTTTCAGGTCCTGCGACGGCGGAGGGACGACGATCTCGATCACCATCTCGCCGGGCTTCAGGTCATGTTCGAGTTCGTTCTCGGATTTCGGAATGACGAAAGACTTTTCCAGCGGCAATTCGCGCACGCCGCTGCCAGCGGCCTTGGCAGAGTAGAGACGGATCTTCGCGCCTAAGGCAATGAGCACCGGCGCAAGCGTTGATGGGCTGACAAAGTAAGCCGGGCCGGCGTTGCCAAGAATCGCGGCATAGCGATTGTCGCCCGCGAGCACCATGGATTTGCCGTCCGCCGTCTTCGCCATCAGCCCCATGCCGTTGCGAAAGTACCAGCAGCGCGGACGCTGACACATGTTGCCGCCAATGGTTGCGAGGTTGCGAATCTGCGGGCTGGCGACCTCGTTCGCAGCATCCGCCAGAACCGGATAATAACGCCGCACGTTCGCATCTTCTGCGAACTCGGCGATGGTGGTGAGCGCGCCGATGCGCAATCCGTTGCCCGGTTGATAGCTGATGCCGCGCAACGAGTCGATGTGCTTGATGTTCACCAGACGCTCCGGTGCGACCACGTCATCCTTCATCAGCGCCAGCAGATCGGTGCCGCCGGCGAGAATGGAGCCGCGCTCGCCGAGCAGGATCGCAACCTGTTCCTTGTTCGTTGGGCTCACATATTCAAACGGCCGCATGGGTGCCTCCGTTCTCCAGAGCTTCCAGTACGCGGGCGGGAGTGAGCGGCAGAAATGGCACTCGCACCCCGATGGCATTGGCCACTGCGTTAGAAATGGCCGCACCGGGCGAAACCACGGGCGGCTCGGCCAATCCGATGACGCCGCGCTCGTCGTAACCTTTGCCGGTCATCATGTGGACCTTCATCTCGCCAATGTCGGCGATGCCCGCCAGCCGATAGAACTCCATGTTCGGGTTCAACATGCGCCCACTAACCGGATCGAGAATCTTCTCCTCGTAGAGCGCATAACTGATGCCCATGATGAGCGCGCCCAGCACCTGGCTCTCGGCGGTCTTGACGTCCACCACCAAGCCGCAGTCCTGCACCGCGACCATCTTGTTCACGCGCACGATGCCAGTCTCGGTGTCCACCGAGACATCGGCCATCTGCACGCCGCCGACGCCGCTGTTGGTCAGGTCCGGCGGCTTCGACTTGTCGGGATTCTTGCCGCGGATGGTCATCGGCATGGCGCCAATCTTGGCGCACGCTTCTTTCCACCGGAGGCTGCGGCTGGGATCGCTCTTCACCCGCACGGCTGCATTCACGGCCTCCAATTCTTCCGGTTGCGCCTTCAGTGCGGGAGCAACTTTGGCGAAGAGTTGATCGCGTGCATCGACCGCGGCGCGCCGCGTAGACGACGTAACACCGCCCGAGGTCGTGCTGCCACCGCTCGCGCCGGAGACGGGATAACGGCTATCTCCGATGAGCAACTTGATGTTGTCGAGCGGAATACCGAGAGTGTCAGCGGCGACGATCATGATGATGGTGCGGCAGCCGGTGCCGAGGTCCTGAGTAGCCATCTTGATCTCAACCGATCCATCGGGATGGATGGTGAGATCGCAATCGCTGTTGTGTCCACGGCCTCCCCAGGTGTGCAGCGAGAGTCCGAGCCCGCGCTTGATCGGCCCCGGGGATTTATCGCCGCGCGAATGCCAAATCTTTTTCCAGTCCATTAGCTCCGCGGCAATGGGAAGTTCATCGCGATAGATTTTTTCGCGCGGGCCGGTTAGTTCCAGATTGCCAGTAATGAAGTCCACCGGGTCCATGTTCATCTTGGTAGCGAGATCTTCGATCGCGGTCATGGTAATGACCGCAGCCTGCGGATGATTCGGCGCTCGCCACGCGCGGGCGCTTCCCTGGTTCGTGGAGATGGCAATGTGCTGCTTGCGCTGGTTGGGAATTTCGAAGATGTACGGCAGTGGAGGCGTGCCGCCGCCGCCCACTCCGCCCGTTCCCCACGAGCGTGACTCCCACGCGACAAGTTTGCCGTCTTTGTCGGCGGCAATTTTTACCCGCGCAAAGCCCGAGGGACGCATGCCCGCGACTTTCTGTTCGGAATCGCGTTCGAGCATGATCTTCACCGGCTTGCCGCCAGCGGCTTTGGAGAGTTGCGCCGTAGCAATGCCCCAACGATCGGGGCTGAACTTGCTGCCGAATCCGCCGCCGATATACTGCTGCAGCACTTGAATATTTCCCGCCGGGATCCCGAGCGGTTCCGAGACTTGGGGAGCAATACCGGAAAGATTTTGCGTGGAAACGTGCACCACAAGGTCTTTGTCGCTGGGCCATTCCGATGCCATGCCGTGCGTTTCAAGGCAGCAGTGCGTGATGCAGGAAGCGCCGTAGAGACCTTCGGAAACGGCGGCCGCGGAAGTGAACGCCTTGTCGGGATCGCCTTGCTTCTGCACCGCCGTTTTCTTGTAAGGCGAGCGCGAAGTCTTGGCCTCGGCGTACTTGGCGGCGCGCAGTGCCGCGACAACCTTGGGATCGACGCCGGACGCTTGCGCATCCTTCAGATACTTGTCGTCGGGTTTGAAGCTGATGCCGTTCGCCTTGATGGACGCGATCACCTGCTCGTCCGGGACTTGGTTGTCCTCCATGTCTTCAAAGTCGTCGCGGCTGATCGGTCCGTTATTGGCGCCGATATTGGTGGGCGGCTCGGCATCGGAGACAAAGTGGGGCAGCACCTCGTACTGCACGTTGATCGCGCGGATGGCATCCTCGGCGGTTGACTCATCTACGGCTGCAACCCCGACCACTTCGTCGCCCGCCCAGAAAATCTCCGTTCCCGGCGGCTGCAATACTTTGACGGCTTTCACGCCAGCCATCTTCTCGGCCGCACTGCTGTCAATGCTGACGATGCGCGCGTGGGCATGCGGGCAGCGAAGAATCTTTCCCGCCAGCAAGCCATTGGGGTTGTAGTCGTAGGTGTATTTCGCGCGGCCGGAAGCTTTCACCGGACCATCAACTCGCGAAATGCGCTTGCCCAGCAGCGGACGGGTTGCAGGATCGGGCCACTTGTACTCGCTCATGACGCCCTCCCTTCTGGCTTGGCCAACGCGACGGCGCGAATCCCGTTGTAGGTCCCACAGCGGCAGTAATTGCCGCTCAGTCCGCGGCGAATGTCCTCCGCAGTTGGATTCGGGTGCTGCTCGAGGAAATGAGTGGTGGCAACGATGAATCCCGGGGTGCAGAAGCCGCACTGCTGGGCATCGTGTGCGACGAAAGCCTGCATGACCGGAGTTAACTCGTCACCTTCAGCTAGACCTTCGATGGTGGTGATGTTCTTCCCTTGCGCATCGATGGCCAGCACGGCACACGCATAGACGGTCTTGCCGTCCATCAACACGGTGCAGGCCCCGCAGACCCCGCGGTCACAGACGCGCTTTGCCCCGGTCAAATCGAAGTTGTCGCGCAGTGCATCCAGCAGCGTGACCCGCGGCTCCAACTGCGCGGTCAACTTCTTGCCGTTGACGGTGAGTGCGATCGGGACCTTGCCCGGTCCATGGACGGCCACTTCCTGACCAGCAGCTTCGACTACTTTCGGGCCCAGCACCAACGGAAGGGCAACGCCGACACCCGAAATTTTCATGAAATCGCGACGCGAAACACCTGAGCTATTTTCGGGCTTATGTGTAGGATCGTCTTTCATCGTGCCTCCATCGCGGCGGTTGCTGACTTGGATGCAACTTTTCTATTTGCAAACAAAGCACGAACAATTTCCGTTTGCGAGTATAACTCCGTGACAGATGACGCAGCGATGGCGGCGCGTGTCTGAAGAATGCGCTGATTTTCAGCCACCACTACTGAGGGAATTTGAACGTTGAACGCAGACATTCCGGATGACAGCGGGAAACGCCCAAAAAAAATCGGCGACTCCCGCAGGAGCCGCCGACAAGTGGGCCGTTGGTAAGCGTGGAATCACTTCTTCAGAGTGCGGATGTACGAAACCAGATCGCTGATCTGGGCATCGGTCAACTTGCCTTTGTAGGCTGGCATCTTGCCTTTGCCGTTAGTGATAGCGGCCGTCAGGTCGGCATCGGAGATGCCTTGGACAGCAGCGCTGCCCATATCCTTCAACCCCATCGACTTGCCCATGGATGTGGCGCCGCTACCGTCGGCGCCGTGACACATAGCGCACTTGGCTTTGAAAGTATCCTGGCCCTTCGCCTGGGCCGAAGCTAGGGAAGGCAGAGCCAGGGCGGTTATCAAGCAGAACAGAGCGATGCGTTGCGAGAGTCTCATCTTCTTCATCTTAGGTCTTCGTCTCCTTCACCAAACCACCCCGTGAGGGGATTGTTAGAAAGCAAAAAATGCCGCTAACTGACGGCGACTGTACTGTACTCCCCGAAGAAGGATTTCGCCATACCCTTTCCGTGGGAGCAGGAGGGGGAAAACACTCTGAGCGGGTGATATGCCGCAAAGCAAGCCGCCGTGACGCCGGCGTCGATGTCGTTCCCCCGGGCCCAATCCTCCGCATTTTAAGCGACTTAGCCCTCGCCAGAATACCTCGTCTGGTTTGGCATCCATTGTGCCCTTACCAAAGCGAAACCGCTTTCTGCAAGAGAGGTCCGCCGTGGAACCGACGCTGGCAGTGATTGGCCTGAACTTCCGAACGTCCCCCGTAGCCGTTCGCGAGCGTTTCTGGATCAGCGAAGCTCGGCGCTACGACGCGCTCCATCAATTGGTGCGCTCGGAAGGCGTCGAAGAAGTGATGGTGGTGACCACCTGCAATCGCACCGAGTTCATTCTGTGGGCCAGCGACGTCCCCACGGCAGCCAATTCCGTGCTACGGTTTCTGACCCAGGAATACCAAATCAAGCTGTGTGAGTGGTCGCACTTCTATCGCCTGATGGATGACGTGGCACTCACCCATGTCTTTCGCGTGGCTTCGGGTCTCGATTCCATGGTGCTGGGCGAACCAGAAATCACCGGGCAGGTGAAGCAAGCCTGGGAGCTGGCGCAAGAGGCAGGCACGACTGGACGATTTCTGGACGCGGTCATGCAGAAGGCGCTGACCGTCTCCAAGCGGGCCCGGACGGAAACGGCGATCGGCTCGTCGGGGGTTTCGGTGCCCTACGCTTGTGTGGAACTTTCAAGAAACATCCTGGGAGAACTTGCCGGACGTGAAGTATTGCTGATTGGCGCCGGCAAGATGAGCGAACTCGCCGCACACTACCTGACGAAAGCCGGCGCCAGCCACGTGAAGGTCATGAACCGCACTTTCGCCCATGCCGAAGAGTTGGCGCAGAAGATGGGCGCCACGCCGGTTTCCTTCGACGATCGCTTACACCACCTGAAGACGACCGACATTGTGGTGAGCTCAACAGCTTGCCCGCACTTCATCCTGAGCCGCGGGGAAGCCGAGGAGATTGCCCGGCAACGGCGCCACGTCCCCCTGGTCATGATTGATATCGCGGTCCCACGCGATATCGAGCCTGGCGTGCGCGACGTCGAGGGCATTCATCTTTTCGATATGGACGACCTGGAGCACGTGGTGAAACGCAACGCGGTGGGACGACAGGCCGCCGCCGAAGCCGCGGAAAAGATTGTGCAGGCGGAAGTGCAGGGCTTTCGTCGCAAACTGATGGCGGAACGGGTGGTCCCGACCATCGTGGCCCTGCGTCAACGTCTCGAGGAACTTTGCCGGCAGGAATTGGAAAGCCTTCGCCAGGAATATGGACCGTTCACAGAAGATCAGGACCATGCACTCACAACGCTTACAATACGTATAACGCAACGAATTGCCAGTTCCCTGGCCCGTGAATTGAAGGAACTTCCAGAAAGGAAGGAACAGGACCTGCTGACCGCAGCGGTGCGCCGCCTGTTTCACCTTGAGCAACTGTCAACGGTTAGCGCCGACGCTAAGAACGAGGAATTAGCAATCAGCAACTAGCATTTAGCAAACCGCCTCTGAGTGAAAAGCGACATCAGTGAACGACATTTAGCATTGGAAGTCGAACGGTTCAACCAAATGCCAAATGCTAAGTGCCAAGTGCTAGCTGCTACAAGGAGTACACAACCAATGTCTCAAGCTGTACAGAACAACAACGGCAAGAACAACCTGGCCTTCAGCAACGTGCAAGCTTACACGCTGGCGGTGATCACGCTGGCCATCGGAATTGCGGTGGGCTACTTTGCCCGGGGATCGGCGCCGGTTGCGACTTCCGGCGAAAGCGCGCAGACTGCTTCCGCTCCCGCCGGAATGGGGAGCGCACCGGTGGGCTCTGCACAGTTGCCAGGAATCGGAAGCACGCAACAGCAGCAGGGCGCATCGCCGGAAATGTTGGCGAAGGCAGCCGAGCCGCTACTGGCTCAATTGAAAACCAACCCGAAGGACTTTGAGACGGTCGTCAAGCTGGGAAATCTGTACTACGATGGCCAGGCTTATCCGCAAGCCATCGAATACTACGAAAAAGCTGTCACCCTTCAACCCGACAATGCCGATGTTCGCACCGATCTAGGCACCGCCTATTGGTACACCGGCAACGCTGACAAGGCCATCGCCAGCTTCGAAAAGGTGCTAACCATCCGGCCAAATAACGCGCCCACACTATTCAACCTCGGGATCGTCAAATGGCAGGGGAAGAAAGATCCCAAAGGCGCAGTTGTGGCCTGGGAAAAACTCTTGCAGGCCAATCCTGATTATCCGCAGAAGGACCAGGTGCAGATGTTGATCGAGCGCGCCAAGATGCACGGAGCCAGCGGAAGCAAAGGGTAAGATAGCAACTAGGAATTAGCAATTAGCGATTAGCGCCTAGCAACCAGCGCCACGCGAACAGTGTCGCAGCTCGAACATCGCTTTTTTCGCAGAATGGATGGCTCAGAGCCTCCCTACGCGACTTTCCCGTCGCAAGAAGAAAGCCGCCATCGAATATACTCGTCGAAAACGGGGGACGAGTGACTGCGGCTGGCGTGAAACCCAAGCATCTTCGCAACAAACCTGAGAAGCGGACTTCGCCTCAGTCGGCAACCGGCCGGTTCACTCGACTCCGGTTCATTCGAGCAAAGAAGCGGACCCTGATTCTCGGCCTTGTCCTCGTAGTCGCCACCCTCGTTCTCTACTATCCGGCGATCCATCATCCGTTCGTCAATTACGACGACGACGGCTATGTCACCGAGAACCACCACGTTCAAAGCGGGCTCACCTGGGACACGGTAGCGTGGGCTTTCACCAGCTACGATCAGGCCAATTGGCATCCCGTGACCTGGCTTTCTCATGCTCTGGACTGGCAACTCTTTCAGCTCGATCCGGCTGGCCATCACGGCACAAATGTACTGCTCCATGCGCTAAACGTAGCGGTGCTGTTCTGGATTCTGCTGCAAGCGACCGGGTCCGCAGGCCGCAGCTTCATGGTGGCGGCGCTGTTCGCGCTGCATCCCATCAACGTCGAATCGGTAGTATGGGTGGCCGAGCGCAAGAACCTGCTCAGCATGTTGTTTTTCCTGCTCGCGCTGGGAGCCTACCGATGGTATGCGCGAGAACCGCGACCCGGTCGCTACGCTGTGGTCGCATTCTTCTTCGCGCTGGGACTCATGGCCAAGCCGCAGGTCATCACGTTGCCCTTCGTTCTGCTGCTCTGGGATTATTGGCCGTTGCGGCGGATGTTCGCCGACGGCGGGCCGGTTGCAACAGGAACAGAAATCGCCTTCCCGCCTAGAAGTTTTCTCAATCTGCTGCTGGAGAAGCTCCCGCTAGTGGCGCTCTCCGCCATTAGCGCCGTGGTCACCATGAATGCGCAACGGGTGGGCGGCGGCATCAATCCGGAGCTGTCGCTTGCGGCGAGGCTGGCCAATGCGGTCGTCTGCTATGCGCGCTATGTGGGCAAGGCGGTTTGGCCGACGCGCCTCGCGCCTATGTATCCCCATCCGGGGAACTCGCTGGCTAAGTGGGAGGTACTCTCGGCGTTGCTCTTCCTGCTCGTGGTGACTGCGCTGGTCATCGCCGCCCGGCGTCACCGGTATCTTCCGGTGGGATGGCTGTGGTTCCTGGGGACGTTAATACCCATGATCGGTCTGGTGCAGGTCGGCAGGCAGGCGATGGCTGACCGGTATGCCTATCTGCCATTCATTGGTCTGTTCATCATGATCTGCTGGGGCGTGGCAGATTGTGTAGTGGCCAGTAGCCGTTGGCTGGAGAGCCGCCGGGGGTTAACAACCGTTGGCGCGGAAACGGACAATAGCCGTCAGCCCATTAGCGCTATCTTGCTGGCCACGGTTTGCGCCGGTGTCTTAGTGGCGCTGGTGCTGGTGGCCCATCGCCAGATCGATTACTGGGGTGACAACGTGACCCTGTGGTCGCACACCTTGCAGGTCACGAACCGCAATTACGAAGCCGAGGAAGACTTAGGCGAGGCGCTGCTGGAAAAGGGGGAGCAAGCAGACGCCCTGATCCACTTCTACCAGGCGACGGAGATTGACCCTCGTCGAACTCTTCCTCACATGCACATCGCAGTCTATGACCAGGAGCACGGGAAATTGCAGGAGGCCATCGAGCAATACCGGAAAGCGATAAGCGTGAGCCAGAACTCCAGCACGAATGCGCGGGCGTTCAGCAACATGGGGCATGCTTATCTCCAACTCGGAAACATGGCGCAGGCAAGCGAAAATCTGCAGGAGGCGGTCAGGCTCGACCCTCACAAGATGGAAATATGGATTGACCTGGGATTGGCGAAACAGAAATCCGGCGACCTCGCGGGAGCCATCCAGGCATATTCCGAAGGCGTGAAGGTCAAGCCGACGGATGTCGGTTATCTACTGCTGGCTCGCGCTTTGCAGCAGAGCGGCCATCAGGACGAAGCGGCTACGGCCACACAGCGCGCTAAAGCCCTGTCAGCAAACTTCGCCGGGGCCCAGCGCGTTGCGGATCAGATTCTGGGCCAGTAGATCTGCTGGCGTTCGTTGGCAGAGCGTTCAGCGTCAACGACGCTCATTCTCTGCCAGCATGGCAGCGCGCGCTTTGGCACGTTCCTCGTCAGCGGAGCGGCCATCAAGGTGATATAGCTGACTCAGATTAAGCCAAGGTTGAGAAGCATCGGGTGCAAGCCGGATCGCCTCCTCTTGATAAGCGATGGCTTGTGGAACATCGCCAAGGATTTCATAGGCCCGAGCGCGACCCGTCGCCACGTTGTAGCTAAACGAGCCTCTTCCGCTGGCGTTCGTCAGCTCCGGCGCGGCGCCTTTAACTGCCTTGTCGAACGCAACCAGCGCCTCCTTTGGTTGTCCCAGATGGAGGGAATAATACCCTAGCTGCACCCACAATGCCCCCGGCCGTGCCGAGAGTTGAGCGGCCTGCTTCAGGGCCACGATCGCATCGGCATCGCGATCGCGTTTTCGGTAGAAATCCGCGAGCGCTGCCCAGGTGAAATCGTCGGGATGCAGAGACACTGCCTGCAAATGTTCGTGTTCCGCCTCCGCGAAACGACCTAATGCGTAGAAGATTTGGGCGCGGATCAGATGAACGCTTGCGCTGGCGGAAAAAATAGCCAAGGCCTTGTCGGTTGCGGCGAGCGCCTCGTAGTCGCGTTCCAGAACGAAAAGAATCCCGGCCACATTGGCCCATTGATTGAACGCCTGGGCGCTATTCTGCGAAGGCGCCCCGGCAGGCAAGCGCACAGTTGCGCAGTCCTGCTTCGAGTGGAGAATCAAGTCCTCGACCTCCGGTCCGTGGCGCACAAAGACCGCTGAGACTTCGTCCAGGTAGACCAGCTGCCAATCGCGGCTATCGCAGAATTTCTTGAGCTCGACAGACGCCAGGCCATCGTAGCGGGCGATGGAAAGAAGGATGGTATTGATGTGGTACTGTTTTGCTTCCTGCCGCCAAACAGAAGAATCCGGCGAACTCGCCAGCAATTGATGCTGCCGCTCGATGCGCTGCATTCCAAAAAGCGTGTCGCGTCCATCGATATAGTCACGGCGTTGCGGGCCGAGTGCCCAGGCAACGTAGCCGCCTGCGTTGTACGCATTGAAGACTTCTCCCGGAAGCCTCTCTGTCTGGATGAATTCGACCGCACGTTGCGGGAACCACCAGCTTAAACCCGCGCCGAAGGTCGCACTGTCGGTGTCGCCGCCAAAGTAGTGACGGTTTGTAACAAGATCGAAGGAGCGCGCAAAGGCGAACCCTGCGAAGAGGAGCACCGCCCCAACGGCGGCGACCGAACGTATTCGCGAAGGTCGAATATGAGCACTCAGGCGTAGCCCCGCATCCCACAGGATGGGCCCGCCAACAATGACCAGCACGCAGGAGAATACAGCGCCCATGCGGATATGACGCACAGGCGGATAGACTGCCGCGAATAACAGAATTGCCGCCCCCAGTTGAGCGCGAAACAAACCCAGCACGGCGGCGGCCACTGCTATGGCGAGCAGCAGATAGAGAGCGCCACGGATATCTTGCAACGGAAGTGCCTGGCTGAAGGCGACCCAATTCAGAGGTAGCTTTGTCCACTCCGCGATCGACACCTCCTGGCTTCCCGAGGCACGCTCTTGCAAGAGCAGCGCTCGGTAGATTCTCCATCCCCAAGGGTTGAGCAGAGTAACGACGGCTGTGCACAACAGCCATCCTGAGGCCCGGCTTAGTCTCTGCATGGCGGCACGGCGGCGCGCCTCGCCCAGAACCGTCTCCGACAATTCCACGCCAGCATAAGCGAGCATCAGCGCCAGCCCCGCGACAAAGCCGAAATGAACATTGACCCAGACCAGCATCAGCAGCGGCAATAACCACAAACGAGCCCGCCCCGTCTGATAGTTCTCCCAAAGCAGCGACAGAAATGCCGCAAAAAATACGACGCTAAACGCGTCGGCGCGCGGGGGGGTGCGGGAGGCAATGAGGGGCACGGCGAGAATGGCAAGGCAGGCGCTTACCGGATTTCCCCGGCGGAGCAGTAAAGCAACGGTCCCGACGCAGGCCGCCGCCCCAATCCAGGAGAGTAGCGCGTAGCCTCCCGCAAGGAAAGCAAGGTAGAAGATCACTCCCGCTGCGACGGGATAGATCCAGGGTTGTCCCTGCACGGTGTAGGAAAGCACATCGACGGAAGGCACTTGATGGTGCTGCACCACCCAGCGTCCGGTTGCCAACTGCCAGCCGGTATCATAGTCATCGAGCGTGCGCAGGCCGGCCAGAAATGCGTATGCCAGGGCGATGCAGGCGAGAACCAGAAACCAGCGCCGCTGGAACGCACCATGATTGGCCGGCGCCGAAGCAGTTCGGTTGTTCATTCCCGGGCGCGTGACTCCTCTGGGTTCAGCCTGCCTTCCACGTTTTTTGTTGAATTTTGGCATTGGTTGCGCCTGGCACCCGGATTCGGATGACGGCCAGCATCAATCTACACTCTGTTTTCTTTTGAATACATCGATAAACGATCGCGACCGTGGCTGATAACTTTGGACGGCGTCTCCCCAAACATATTGAGTCGGCTCGTTCATATCTGCCGTTCCGACCTTTTCGTACTGGCTGTGCAAGTACACACTAGCCCAGGAGAAGATCAGCCTCTCCGAATTCGGCAGCCTGCCGAACGACATCGGCACATTGACGAACACCACAAACTCAGGCCGAGCGGCTTCAATCTCGGCGATCATTTGCTTCTGCATCTGCAAGGCGTACGGTTGCGACTCCATCAGACTGTAGGTGTAGATGTATCCGGTCGCCGAATGCCGGTGGGCGTAGAAATAGATCTCCGGCTCGGAACCCAGAACGGCGATTCGAGCGCCTGGGGTGGCATGGCTTCTGAGATATTCCCCGATTTGTAACGCTTCGGGAAAGGGATTCGCGACATACACCGTCTGGCACGCCGTTAGCGGATCCATGGTAAAGAGATACTCTCGCTGCAGAAAGATGGAGTCAGCAAACGCTACCAGAAAGACGAGCACAGGCAGAAATGACCACGCTCGGTGTCGGCTCTCAAGAAGGCTCTGCCTTGCCGCACTCACCGCAACTCCCGCCAGCAGCGCTACCGCGGGCAGCATCAGGATGAAATAGTGCTGACGGAAGTAGAACCCTGGGCACACCGCCAGGAAGGAAAAGAGAATGAACCCTGCAAGGAACGCCCACTGGGCCCGCGCTTTACGATTCCACCAGAGCGCACTGAAGCCCACTCCGGCGATGGCCCAAATCCAGAATGCAGGCTTCACCACCAGGGCAGCGTTCCACCGGAGTAAAAAGAGACCATACCAGATCCCCATTATTGAGGCGTACTCTCGGGCATATTGGAACGTCCAGAACCAAAACTTCTGAAAGCTTCCCGCCGCGAAAAAAGCAACGCAAGTCACTGCAAAAGGCAGGACCGTCCCCAGCACCAAGGCTGCCGCCTTCGGCGCCAAGGCCCGCCAATCAAGTCGCTTATCGCGGTATTCGCTTTTAGCAAGGTACAGGACGCCAAAAACGGCAAACAGAATCCCGGGCTGCTTCATCAGGAATGCCAACCCCAGCAGGACTCCACTGCAAAAGAACAGCCAGATGCGTTTGGCGTCGATTCCCATGAGCAGGAGCAGGATGCCGCCCAGCGCCGGAAGCACGACAAAATGCGTAGCATGCCCGGCGAAACCCACCACGGATGGACTGGTGGACAGCAGAGCGTAACTCGCGGCCGCAACCAATCCGGCGAAGGGGCCGAACAGCCGCCGGGCCAAAAGGAAAACCAGGAATGTGGTGGCGGCGTTGACCAGGAGCAAACCCAGATGAATCCCGCCGGGGGTTTGCCCGAAAAGCGCGAGGACCAGGGAGTACGCCGCGAAGGTCCCGGGCAACTTCATGCTGTAAACGAGCTGGTAGGGAGGTATGCCCTGCAGCATCAACTGCCCCGCGTAGGCATATTCCCCTTCGTCCCGTTCCAGGGGGCACTCCCGCAAGTGGAAGCGAATCAGGGCGAAGAACAGAATCACCAACAGCAGCACTCCGAAATACCAATACTGCGTCACGCCGCGCTTCATGCCTGGCATCATCAGTAATTGTTACCACATACCGCTGCGGGCATGGCCACCCGCCTTGCTGCAGACGCATCTTCCTGACCTTGGGAAAAGATTCTCCTAGGCAGGTCAAAGGGACAGACTATAATTCCGCCGAGTAGGAGGGTTTGTGGTTTCTACCAGGGTCCAGCTTCCAGAACCGGTCCAATCCCCGCCGAAAGCGGCTCGTTTCACCTTACCCGCAAAGTCAATTCTAGTCCTCGGGCTTGCCTTGTTGGCCGGAACGGCGCTCGTGTATCTACAGGTACATCGGCACCCGTTTTTCAATATGGACGACCAGGGCTACGTATATGAAAACCCTAATGTCACGTCCGGCTTGAGTTGGTCGACTGTGGCATGGGCGTTCACCACCTTCGACGATAACAACTGGCACCCTGTGACCTGGATGTCACACGCCCTGGATAGCCAGTTCTTTCACCTGAGCCCTGCAGGGCCGCACGATGTGAACGTTGTCTTGCACCTGATCAACGTGGTGCTGCTTTTTTGGGTTTTGTGGAAGGCGACGGGCTATGCCGGCCGAAGTCTGATGGTGGCCGCGTTGTTTGCGTTGCATCCGATAAATGTCGAATCGGTGGCTTGGATCGCGGAGCGCAAGACCATGTTGAGCATGTTGTTTTTCCTGCTTGCCTTGGGCGCTTATCGCGGGTATGCGTATAAGCCGGGAAAGGCGCGATACATCCTGGTGGCGCTCCTATTTGTGCTCGGCTTGATGGCCAAGCCCCAGGCGATCACCCTGCCGTTCGTTCTCCTGCTTTGGGATTACTGGCCGCTGGGCCGCCTTCGCCTGGGCAGCCGGGAATCCGGTTCCGTTTCGCAAACGGACATGCCGTCCAGAAGCTTGTACCAGTTGGTCAAAGAGAAAATCCCCCTTTTTGTTATTTGCCTGATCGACGCCTACGTGACCATGAAGGCGCAAAAAGTGGGGCGTCCAGTATATTGGCCGTTTACATTCCGAGTTCGCCTGGAAAATACGATCGTGTCCTACGCGCGCTATGTGCAGAAGATGTTCTGGCCCTTGAAGCTGGCGCCCATGTACCTCCATCCGGGCAACAGCATACGGCTCTGGCAGGTATTTGTGGCCCTGATTTTCCTGCTGGGTGCCTCAGCGCTCGTGGTGGTTCTCTGGCGTCGCCGTTATCTCGCCGTAGGCTGGCTGTGGTTTCTGGGAACCATGGTGCCCATGATCGGCCTCCTGCAGGTTGGAAGGCAATCCATGGCCGACCGCTATGCTTACCTTCCGTTTGTGGGACTGTTCATCATGCTCTGCTGGAGTGCAGCCGATTGGGCCCAGGCCCGGCATCTCCCTGCCGCGTTGCTGCCGGCGCTCAGCCTCGTTGTATTGGCCAGTCTGGCGGTGCTCACCTATCGGCAAGTTGGCTACTGGGCCGACCCCGTGCAAATCTGGACACACACGACGCAAGTCACTGATCAAAATTGGTTTGCCAACGGGCAGGTGTGCATACTCATGTTGAATAAAGGCGAAATCGACCGGTCGGTTCCGTATTGCGTCACGGCCCTGGCGATCAATCAAGAGTATCCAGTCGCCAATCTCGGCGTCGCGATGTACGAACATGAAACTGGCCACCTTCGGGAGTCCATCCCTTATTACGAGAAGTATCTGGCGTCATCAGACGGGGATAAGGAGCTGCGCTACAGGGCCTTGGCTAACTTGGGTCACGTCTATCGCAGACTTGGGGATACAGACCGCGCCCGGCAATACTTCGAAGCGGCGGCAAGAGTGGCCCCCCCAGGTAGCCCGGCCACCACTTTCCCCAAATAAGCACGAGCTTGGGTTCGGTATCGGACGTGAAACTGGATTGTCGAATACGGCCAAACTATTGAAAGAAAGCAGGCTACGTGGAAATGAGGCGATCCACTTTGCAGGGAAATTCCCTAGAACAATGTCGCAAAGAACTGCACACGGGAGGTTCTCAAGTGACGGATCTACAGGGTTTACAATGGCACGGGAATTGCTCTTCTATCGGTGGCCTCTCTCGCTATGGGGCTACCCAGTGGGTTTATTTCTGATTTGAACCTAAAGGAGGGTTCGATCCTTGAAAACGCGAATCGCTTCGCTAACACTGCTCACAGTTTGCTGCCTGATGCTGGCTGTTGCTCCGGCTATGGCAGACACGCTCTACAACAATGGCACCTTCAATGGCAATACAGACGCTTGGTCCATTGACTACGGCTTTGGGGTGAGTGACTCTTTCACGGTTGCAAGTGGCTCCACCATCCAAGACTTACATTTGTCGTACTGGACTGCCGCGGGTAACCAGCTGACGTCCGTGGACGGGGCTTTCGGGTCTTCGTCGTTCGGCGGCACCTACAACACCTATGGCGTCTCCAACACCACCTTGCTGGGAACCAACAACTTTGGTTTCGCAGTCTACCAGTCCGACATTACGTCCGGCATTAACGTTCCATGGTCGGGCGCGGGCTATGTGAGCCTGCAGAATGCCTGCACCGCTGGCGGCTGCTCCTCCGGTGAGGCCCAGATCTTCTGGGATGAAAACGGCGGCGGATCCACGGCCTATGAGAACAGCCTGGGCTCGATTCCTTCGGAAGCGTTCACGCTGACCGGATCGAGTACCACCACCACCACCACCACCACCGGGACGACCCCTGAGCCCAGCAGCATCATGCTGTTCGGTTCTGGCATCCTCGGCCTGGCGGGCGTACTGCGCCGCAAGCTGACTCGCTAATCAATCGACCCTTCCCCCAGGTCTTAATCGGAAGCCGGAGCCAAGTGCTCCGGCTTTTCTCATGTGCAATCCACTGGTATGGACCCGGGCGTGGCCGGGCGCACCGACTGCCTCCGTAGCGACTGCGCCAATTCTTAAACTGCTCTAGGAACTCTGGAGCGGCGCGGATTGCGTTTCACCGTAGTCGAGCCAGCGGAAAGAGTCGTAAGAAGTGGTGCGAGCCTGCTCACCCGGAAAGAGTAGTTGCGCCAAACCTCGGTTCGGGAGAAAATGCGTCAGCTTCGGGCCCTGCTCTCAGGTTGTCGGAGCCGGCTTGACAAAACATCACTGGACCCCAGGCAGCCATGGAACCGCAAATGAAACTGGAAGCAGAAGCACACGCGACTGAAGCAGGCAGGAGTTGGCGACCTTCCACTCGCGTCGCCTTTCGATTTCTGTTCTCTTATTTTCTCCTCTACATATTTCCGGGAGCTGTGGGGGCCCTCGGCTCGGGCATGCCCAACAATGATGCCTATCGCCGGATGTGGCACGCCATCGTGCCTTGGATCGGCGAAAGTCTGCTTCACCTGCAGGGCGACATGAGGGAGGTCGCCAACGGCAGCGGCGACCAGCTTTACGATTATCTTCTGCTGCTGTGCCTGTTGGTGGTGGCTATGGTTGCCACGGCAATCTGGTCATGGATTGACAGAAAACGGACGAATTATGACCATCTCTACCAATGGCTCAGATTGTTCATTCGACTGACGCTGGCGGTGGCGATGATCAGCTACGGCGCCAACAAGTTGTTTCGGATGCAGTTTGCACCCCCGCCCCTGTATCGGTACGTGGACTACTACGGTAACTCCTCACCTATGGGTCTCCTGTGGACTTTCATGGGGATGTCGCGGGCGTATAGCCTTTTCGCCGGAATCGCCGAAATGGCGGGCGGATTGCTTCTGATCGTGCCTCGCTTCACCACGCTGGGAGCGCTGTTGACCTTCGGGGTTATGAGCAATGTGTTGATGCTCAACTTTTGCTACGACGTGCCCAGGAAGATCTACTCGACCCATCTGGTGCTGATGGCGTTGTTCCTGCTTCTTCCCGACGTGCGGAGGCTGATAGATTTCTTCATTCGTAATCGCAGGACAGAACCGTCGCCTGCCATTCCGCTGCTAAAAGACGAGCAACTCAACCGCTGGGCCTTGCTCTTCCAGCTTGGGATCGGAGCAATCGCCCTGGTGTACTGTTTGATTCAGGCGCACGGGAATGCAGTCAAGAATGCCACGTACCTGCCGGCTCCCATCCGCGGAATCTGGTCCGTGGATGAATTCGTCCTTGATGGCACCCTGCAGCCTCCGCTGCTCACCGATACAGGCCGCTGGCAGCGGGTGATCTTCGATTCGCCCGACATTTTTCACTTCCAAAACATGGACAGTCAGATAGGACACTTTACCCTGGCACTTGATCCGGCGAAGAAGGCTTTCACGCTCTCCATCCCCACAGACCCGAGTTGGAAAGCGAGCTTCACGTATGAAGATCCGGAGCCTGAGCACATGGTCCTGTACGGAGACCTTAACGGGAGCCATGTGAAGATGAATCTGCACCGAACCGACATGGATCAATTCCTGCTGCTGAACCGCGGTTTTCATTCGATCAACCAGGCTGTAGTGAACCGCTGAAGCAGGAGGAGACGTTCCCTCTGAGGTTGTCCCATTCAGCAGTACCACACCTGATTCGTGCCCGCTGATAGACCTTTCTGCCTGTTTTTGCATATTCTGCAAGAAGATAGTTGCAACTATTGTTGTGCATCTGTAACATTGGGCAGCTACATGCGCTCTTCTACCACTAGTTACGCATCCCGGATCCATCGCTTCCGGCTGCCGCGGGTTTGTGTGCCAGTAGTGGGCTCCGACGCCGCCACCATGATCGAACGGGCCGAGTCGGTGGTTCGCGATAACCCTTTTCTAGAGTTAAGGTTAGACTACCTTCCGCAACCAATGGCAGCTCTCCCCAAGCTGAAGAATTTTCTGGAGATGCACCCGGAGGCGACGGCGATTGCCACTTGTCGGCGGTTGGTCAACGGAGGCAAGTTCAAAGGTTCGATCGCCGCTGAGTTGGCAGTCTTGCTGAAGGCGGCCGACGCCGGTTTCCCCTTGGTGGACATTGAGTTACAGAGCGCCAAGAGTTTGAAAGCGGACCAACTGCGCGGGCTTAGCGACCGGGTCGGCTTGATTATCTCCTACCACGACTTCCGTGCCACCAAGAAGCTGGAAGAGCAGTTCGCCGAGATGAGCAAATATCCCGCCGATTTCTACAAGGTGGTCTCGACCGCGACCAATCTCTACGACAACGTGGCCATGATGAAGTTCCTGGAGGCGAATTCGGCCAGGCACGAGATGGTGGCCTTGTGCATGGGCGAACAAGGAATCATCAGCCGGGTCCTTGGGGTCAGGGCCGGCAGCATCTTCACTTTCGGAGCGGCAAAGAGTGGCGAAGAGACCGCTCCCGGCCAGGTAACCTTCAGTGACTTGCGGGACATCTACCGCATCGACAACGTGGACGCAGCAACCCAGGTTTACGGGGTGGCGGGCGATCCGGTTGAGCATTCGCTCTCGCCCATCATGATGAATGCGGCCCTCCGCCGCGAATCTGTGAACGCCGTCTATTTGTCGCTGCACGCCAAGAGCTTGAAAGACCTGCTGGCCTGCGTGCGCGACATACCGATTCGTGGTCTCAGCATCACCATGCCCTACAAGCAGGCGATCGTGGACGCGCTGGAGAACTCCGACGCGCTGACCCGTCAAATTGGCGCCTGCAATACCGTGGTTCGCAGCCTCGACGGCAAACTGTACGGGTTCAATACCGATGTCGGCGGCATCGTAGCTCCGCTGGAGCAGCGCCTTCACCTGGCGGGCGCGCGCATCCTCGTAATCGGCGCGGGAGGAGTTGCGCGGGCGGCGGCTTTCGGATTGAAAGCCAAGGGCGCCGAGGTCTTCCTCACCAATCGCACCCCGGAGAAAGCGCAGACCCTGGCGCGGCAGGCGAAAGTCAAGCATTTGAAACGCGCCGATATCGCGAAAACTGCTTTCGACGTGATCATCAATGCAACTCCCGTGGGGATGACCAACGGCAAGCACTCCCCGCTGGAGGACAAAGAGCTGAACACCAAGTACGTTTTCGATCTGGTTTACACCCCCGCCGAAACCAAGCTCATCAAGATGGCGCGCGCCAAGAACTTGCAGGTCATACCGGGCCTGGAGATGTTCGTCCAGCAGGGCGCCCGCCAATTTGAGATCTGGACGGGCAAGCCCGCTCCCATTGCCGAGATGGGTTACGTCGTGACCAAAGCGCTGGAACGGCGTGCCGCCCAAGAAGAAGCCGAAGCGGCCAAGCCCGCGCCCAAGACTACAGCCCGCAAATCGGCCAAGGCCTCCCGCAAGTAGCTTGCTGCCCCAGGGGGTCGCGTCACTCTATTGGGGACGCCGCTGCGGGTCCGCATTACCAAGCCAGCAAACTGTGAGGTCTTTACTTAACCATAACCACTCGATAAACATTTCACTACAAGTCGCTACTTTCCCATTTGAGGACTACGTTATCGACTGGTTATTCCCCTCCCCCCTCCCTAGGCCCCCGCAAAATATTGAAAACACAGGGTTGGAATAAAGAAATCCTTGCAAAATATTCCTGCGTAAAGGGTTAGATATCAAAATATTGATAAATAAAGACTTAGGGGATCGATTTTACTCAGTCGTAGCCCAGTCCGGAGGCTCGTGTTGTCGAATTGAACAACAAGGTGACCGTCTCTACCGCTGCTGGGATGATGGATTCGGTTTTCAAAGAGCACTGGGTTGAGCCGATGTGCAGAGCACGTTTCGGCCCCGGCCATTGGGCACACTCAGCCCAACATACAAGCATAGCTCGAACCCCATCGCTGTCAAGTTACGAAGGTGCATGTCCGGGGGAAACGCCTGGCGCATCCGGTTCGCGTCCGGCGTTTGGACCTAAGCTGGGCAGAGCGGCAGCCCGTCGCCAGAACTGCAATTCCTCTCCCTCTGTTTTGCCAGCTCCTACAATATTCCCACCCCCCAATTCGTCTACATCCGTAGATGAAGGACGCGGCGAGTCTGGAGCTAATGACTCTCGAACAGGACCAGCGAATCTCCGAGGTGGTCAAGCGGGAGCAGTCCCGGCTGCGCAACTTCATTCGCCGCCGTGTGCCGGACCCGCTCGACGCCGAAGACATTCTGCAGGAGGTCTTCTACCAGTTGGTGGAGGCGAATCGCCTGCTGATGCCCATCGAGCATGTTACCGGCTGGCTGTTCCGGGTGGCGCGCAACCGCATCATCGATCTCTTCCGCAAGAAGAAGCCGGAGAGCTTCAGCGATGCCGCCGTGGCCAGCGACGACGGAGAGTTGCTGCGGTTGGAAGACTTGCTGCCTTCGCCCGATGCCGGCCCCGGCGCTCTTTACGCCCGCAGCGTGCTGCTCGAGGAACTCGAGTTCGCGCTTGACGAGCTGCCCGACGAGCAGCGCGAGGTGTTTGTCGGGCACGAGCTGGAGGGGCGCAGCTTCAAGGAGATGGCCGCCGAAACCGGCGTGAACGTGAATACGCTGCTCTCGCGCAAACGCTATGCCGTGCTGCATCTACGCGAGCGGTTGCAAAGCATTTACGACGAGTTTACGAAAGCGTGAGGGACTGAACATGAGACCGAAAGTGAAGAAACTGATTTGGATTGCGCCGCTGGCGATTGTGGGGATGCTGCTATTTGTCTTTATCGGCGGCGAAATCGTGCTCCATCTGTGGAACTGGCTGCTGCCGCCGCTTTTCGGCTGGCGCCAGATCACCTTCTGGCAGGCGATTGGACTTCTGGTGCTGTGTCGCATTCTCTTCGGCGGCGTTAGTGGCCGCGGGTTGCACCGCTCCTACTCGGGCCGTCGCATGGCCGAGCGTTGGGAACGCATGACGCCCGAAGAGCGCGAAAAATCCCGGCAAAGCTGGCGCGGACGTTGTGGCTTCGGCACGCCGGCGAGCGAGAGCAATGAGTAATGGGCCATGTCGCCAGCGCGGGGGGCCTCAGCCTTGTGCTGCGACGGCTGGACCGAGCCAGAGTAGAGCGTCATCTCCGCAGGTCAAGATTGTCAAAAGACGCTTAGGCTTTGAGGTGATGTGAGGGTGGTCTGAGAGCTTTAGCTCTTTTCACTTTTTCGGGAGTGGGAGCGATTCGCGTGAATACGTCCTTTCCCACCAGCGTAGATTTCCAGTCGTCGTGGGGAGTCGTTTCGACGGTGAGTAGCCATGTAGTAAGAATGGTTTCCTCACCCGCAATTTCCCTCGCCTCGCCGGACCATGCGGTCGATGAATCGGTGATGCGCTTATCATTCTGCCAGGCAACGACAAAACCGAGCGTACGTGCGTCATCCTCAGGCACACTAACGCGCCCGACTAGTTCATAAATTCCGTCGGCATCACCCACAGCAGTCTGGTACTTTCCGGCGATGGAACTGCCTTTGACCCTGAGGGCCATTTTTGATCCCAGTTCGTTGTACCAGTCACCATTAAGATCCATGGCACGAGATTGTATCAGAACAGGGCGCCGACAGACGGTACCTGGGTGGGTGGCCTAGTACCCAGGTTCGCGTCCCTCTTCTGGACGCTAACCTGGGCAGAGGAAACTCTGGGCGCGGCCCACCAAGCATTTTCAGCTTACGATCTCTGGCTGGCCACTCCGGTTCAATTTCGGCCACTGCGGGTGGTGGGACTATTAATCTTCACTGATCGTGCACTTGTATGTGTAGTGATGCTGATCGCCCAGTTCGGCCTCGGGGAAATCGAAGTTAAGGCGCTGGCTTTTTCCGGGAAGTAAGGTGAGAGAAGATTGCCGTTCTGCCACGACCTTGTTTTCATCCAGAAGCTGAGCACCGACCCTCTTTTCTCCCGGGCCGTCGCCGTTATTTTGATAGGTACAGTGGACCCTGATGCAGTAGTCCCCCAGCTGGGTACATGCTTCATCAGAGAGGTTGTCCGTCACTGCGAAAACCGCGGTCGGTGGTGGCGGAGAGGCTTTCTTTGTCAGGATACTGACGACGATGAGAATAACAATCCCCAAGACAACCAGCCATGCGATGCCCTTGGCTACCTTGACAAAGGTTCGTGGCGGCTGCGCTACCAGAGGCGGTCCGGCGGCGGCAATCGGCTGACCGCAGTGCGGACAAGACAAGGCTTGATCTGAAACTTCTTTCCCGCATGCTCGGCAATAGATGAGTGGCATAGTGGGAACAAACTATACACCGATTGAGGACGAATACACACATGAAAATGCAATAAATCCATCGAGCAAGGCCACGGGCGCCTGCACGGCGAGCTCTGGACGATAGGCTCAGAACAACGCAGGGCATCGAGCACGAACGCAGGAGATCGCCGCTACGAACCCAGACCAAAGTTCGCTGAGCAAGCCGCCAGCGATCATCTCCGCCCTACTGCTGCTCGCCGCTGGGTTCGGACGTTGGTCCGACGGCCTCAACACGCTGCTGCGCTTATGGCCGTCAAGCCGGCCTTAACACTCGTCCTTCAGTTTTTTTCTTGACAATCAGGTTTTTGTTGCATACCTTTTCGGCAACCTCTCCGTGCAGCTTTCGCCACTGCAACGTGAGCACCGTGGAAGAAGAACTTCAGCCCAGAAGGTTTTATGGCCACTCCGTCACTGGGGCCAGAGGTCCCGCATGGCGCTGAGCACAAACGCAAAGCGACCCCTGCGCAATCCCGTGTCCGCCGGTCCTCCGGTAACGGGCACGGCCCTCCACTGCGCGAACTATTACCGTTTGTAGAAATTGTCGGCGGCTTTATCGCGATCACTCAGGTGATATGTGAGCTGCGCGGCGTGCCGGCGCGAGTCGCGGCTTATTATTCGGTTGCTGCCGTAGCTTTGCTCCTCGTCGTGGCCGTCGGCGTCATGTATCGTCAAAAGACGTTGGTCCGTGCACTTGGCTATTTGAACCGAGTGCCCACCGTGGTGGTGTGGATAGTTGCATTGGGAGCGACCATTGCCCTGATTGTGGTATTGCTTCGTCCGAAAGATGCGTGGCAGGCGTGGGGGCGAGATCTCTCGCACGTCGTCAGGGACTGTCAACAGCGCGGGGCTGAGTTGTCTGGCGAAGACAACGATCCCGTCGGGCAATGTATAGCCGCTGGTTTAACTCCTCCACCACACTTGGCCGAATCCGGCGTACCGGATACGTTTGCGCAGCTTGCACGTGATGTGCGCGCAGGGTTGGTTGTCTTTCAAAATCAGGAATTGACGAAACAGCTTAACGGCTGGTACGGAATAGACGACCGCTTTGTCGGCATTGGTACGTCGCAGCCACAATCTACGCAGGACTCCGCGGCAGAACGAGTGCCAGAGTTCCTGACCCCGAATTATAGCCTCCAGGACGACAGTGTCTGGGTGTGGCAGCTCGACCCCAGAAAGCCAGAGGATATAAGCTTACCGATTTCCAAGGTCCTCCAGAGCCAGCCGACAAACCGCTCTAACTTATTTGCCCAGTCAGATGGGGAGGTGCACCAAAGAGCGCATGCCGCCCTTAGTCCGGTTATTCGGTTTGCGCTCCTTCAAGAGAGCCTGCACCCGACTTGCCTGGGCCCGCCCCAAAGGCGACGCGTTTTCGCGAGTGCGCTTGATGCCATGATTGACAAGACCGTGAGCGAGGCCGAGGACTACTCTGGGTACTCTTTGCGTCCATTTCCTAAGAAGGAAGTGCTCTACATTATGGTGTTTGTTCCTGCTACCCCAGACCAAGCGGTCCGTGCGACCTGGACGTCTATCCTCGAAAACACCGCTAAGTGGACGCGTGAGCGTGCCGTTTGCCAGTAGGTGAGAAGCCTGGCGCCCTACACAGAAGATTTCCCGCGAGGTCTGGAGATGGCCACGGGCGGCGGCTCTTGGGAAAAGCCTGAGATGTTCCTTTTTCGGGTTTAATGGCAGAAAAATGCATCCGCAGGCAAGATGCTGGTTGCGGTTTCCGGGGTAAAAGGCTTAGGATGGAAAGGTTGGAGGTGGTTCCAGGCTATCTCCGATTTTCAGAAGTCAAATCCTTTAGTCCCACGTTCGCAAGTCAGCATTCCCTCACACACAGCGGTTGTGAAACCGTGTGCGAGTACTTCCCAGGAGAGACTGAGATGGCGTGGTACGCGTACTGCATTACCGAGCAGCAGGGCCTGCTTCCAGGTAGCGTCCGGGCCCGGCGTCCGGTGGCGATTGAAAATCTCCGCGGCGTGAACGACGCTCCGGTATTCGCCTGTCCCAGCGGAGAGTTCGCCGTCATCGTTAGCGAGCATTCCGCTGCCCAACCCCTCAATCAACAAGCCATTCTGGACCATGCTCATGTGGTTAGTGAGTGTTTCCGTACCCTGACCGTCCTGCCCTTTCGCTTTGGCACCATTTTCGACTCCGATGAAGCCCTGCGCCGCGCGGTCCGGGCGAATCGCAAAACATTTCTGGAGACGGTGGCCCGCCTGCGGGGAAAAGCGGAGATGCATTTCAAGCTTCTGCTCAAGGATGGGACGCTGCAGGAAGCTATTGCCGAGCTTCCCAATGGCGTAGGAGGCGAGTACCTCCGCAAATTGCGGGAGCAGGCCACACGCGACCGGGAGCGGCAGACCAAAGCTCGGGCACTCTCCATGCAAGTGCACAAGCTGTTCTTACCGTTGGAAGAGGACGTGATCTGCAAACGCACCGACTCCGGCGGCATGCTGATCGACTTTGCCCATCTCATCGATTCCACCTCCGTCCTGAAATATCAGAACCGCTACAGCGCTGCGACCCGGCATTTCAAGGATTGCCACATCACCATCTCGGGACCTTGGCCACCCTATCACTTCATGCCGGGGAAGCTGCGCACGGTCTCTGGCGGAAATTGATAGCGTAGAGCAGGCACAACAGTAGTTAGTCAATCAGGCGGCCAGCGGGCCGCCTTTGCCTTGGACGCCGCAACCCCCGCAGTCGCCGCCGCGGGCCCTGGGGAAGCTGTGGCCAAGAAATCTCTGGCCGGGGGACGCTTCTTATAGCGCAGTGAAAGCCGATCACAGACTGGTGGGTAGGCATCCAGCCTCTGCAAATCGGGGCTCTGGGAACCGAACGAAAGAGGCTGGCAGTTGACGATGGGTACCTCCCACGCATATCATTCCGGTTTCACGCATCCGTTTTTCGCCCTACGGGGTTGTCGGCGCGAGGGATCGGCAGGCTACGGACCTATGGACAAGAAGAAGCTGGAAGTTTTCAAAAAGCGGCTGGAGGAACGCCAGCGAGAGTTGCGCCAGACCATGACTCGCACCGCTCAGGACGGGCGCGAAGCCGATGTGGAGTCGGCACAGGACATCGCCGACCGGGCGGCAAACTCGTACAACAAGGAATTCCTGTTCCATCAGAGCAACAACGAACGGCAGCTCCTGCAAATGGTGGATAGCGCCCTCGACCGAATCCGGGAGGGTAGCTTCGGCCAGTGCATCTCTTGCGGCGCAGAGATCAACCCCAAGCGGCTGGAAGCCGTCCCCTGGACGCGGTTCTGCATCGCGTGCCAGGAGAAGATGGAGAAGGGCATTCTGGAGCACAGCAGCACGTAAAAGCCCGCGAAACAACCCCTGCGACCAAGCCCGGAATGCCTCTCCGCATCCGCCAACACTAATTACCGCTAGAAGTGGAACCCGATCTGTGCTGTCAACGCGCGCGGGGTCACGTAGTGCGTGCCGCTAAACGTCGACAAAAAATTGTACAGCGCGTACTTGTTGGTTAAGTTGATCGCCGTCAACTGCAGACTCCACTTGTACTTGTCGGTCTTGAAGAGGTTGTCAACACCAAGTGCTAGGTCAAACAGGTTTCGTGATGCGATGCGCGGAGGATTGTGGTCGTCATTTTCGATCCCCGGTGCCGGTACTTGTGTGAGCGTAGAGCCAAACTGCGATGCTAGACAGGTAAACGGCAGGGGATTGGTCGGGGTTGCGTGCACGCCATTACAAGTGAATCCGGCCTGAAATTCCTGGTCGGCAGTTAGAGGGATTCCCGCCGGATCTGTCATGGTAATGGCAGGTAGCCCGTTAAGCGTGGTCGATTGCGGACAGTCGTTCTCTGGGCCGATTCCGTAACATGGCACAGCTCCGGCAACCAGTCCGCTGTCATAGCGCCAATTGAAGCCAACCCACGGCCCACGCTTCCAGGGTGTCTGGTACTGCAGGTGTGTGGTCATGTTATAGGCTTCGTCGTGGTCAATGCGGAAAACCCCCGTAGGTGCCGAGGGAGTGGCTCCGGCTCCCGAGATCTGCGGAGTGAAGAACCGGGCTGCGACGCTGGACATCACCACCAGTGCGCTGAAACCATGGTACACCGGCACACTGGCGCGCAACGCCCAACCGGGAATCTTCGAGTTATGCCATTCAATCGGAAATGTGATCGGCGTATTACCGAGCACACTGAAGTCGTAGGCGCTGTGCGTGTACTTCCAGATGTATTCGCCGTCAATCACCAGAAACTTTCCGACGGCTTGTTGCAGGCCGGCGTGGAATTCATTGCGAAAGCCGGGTGCCAAGGGCGTCGACGTACTTGATGAGCAGGCGAGAAGAGGATTCAGGACGGGCGAGCCGCATCCCGCGCTGGAGAGCACCAGGTTCTCATTGAAAGGAGTTTCCAATGTGCGCGCATAAGAGATGCGGAGAATCGTATTCGTCTTCTGGACATTGTAGGCAATACCCAGACGCGGCTCCGCTTGGCTGGCAACGGAAAGGCCGTTGTACAAGTCCCCGCGAATTCCCAGATTGAAGCTCCAATTGTGTACGTTGATGTTGTCCTGCACGTACATTGCGAGCTCCTTAACGTCGGTGTGGCCAAGAAACGGGAAGAGGGTCCCTCCGCGTGTCAGGTCATAAGGCAGCAGAACATTGTTGAACAAGGGATAGAGGGAGGAGTTGGGCGCGTTTGGGTTGGAAGCGATGTTGGGCTGGTATCCAGCTGCTGCGCACTGCGAAGGATCGGTAAAACCATTGACCGGGACGGCGTTTCCATTTAAGCAAGGTGCATTGAGCGTGGGATCGACAATCCCGAGCTGGTCATTCTCGTTCAGGAAGGTCTGCTCATACGTCACTCCGGCTTTCACGTTGTGAATGCCTTTGGTATAGGTAATATTCGCGAGCGCGCCGGCATTGGTAAGCGAGCGCTGCTGGGCGACGGTTTCCCTCTGGAGGTTCGCCGGCCCAAGGTCCGCGAAAGGGTCATTGCTGGGATAGTAGTTGTAGGCGTCGCGCCGTACGTAGCCCGTCACGTTCAAGACGGCATTCGGACTTAATGTGTGTGTCCACGTGGGCGCGATGTTGAAGGTGAGGATTTTGGAGCGCTGGTCGGTCGGGCCGACGGGAAGCCCATCCGGCCCGACGACGCCAAGGTTCAGGTTGTCGTAGGAATTCGGCGTCTGAAACCAGGAGCGCGTGAACTGGAAATTGAAGTGCACCGTGTCTTTTGGAGAAACCACGTAATCGAAGCGGTCGAATAGGTTCTCCTCATTACCCTTGTCATGCATGACCACGAACTCCGGCGGATCGAGGAAGCGGCCGCTGTTGAGCCCGTTTACCGCGATGAAATTTCCCCAGTTCTTGCCGCCGTAGGAGAAGTTGAGATCCACATTCGAGCTGCCGAAGCTACCGTAGCTGGCGGTCACGTCGCTGTGCGGTGTCGTCGAACCCAGGCCCGAACGCGTGGTCACGTCAATGATCAGACTCGTTTTGTCGCCGAACTCAGCGGGTGGAGCACCGGGGATGACCGTCATCGACTGCACGGCGTCGAGCGGAATCTGATTGGAAAATACCTTGCTTTGCTGATCGGTGATGGGCTGGCCATCCAGAGAAAACGAGTTCTCGGCGTGATCGCCCATCCCGTGAAAGAGCCCGTTGGAGTCGGCGGCGACTCCCGGTGAAGCCAGAGTGACCAGCGAACTTAGCTCCGAGGACGTGCTCTCCAGCGGAAGCTTCTCGAACAGACTGCGGTCCACGTCGGTATGAAACGTCGGATCGTTTTCCAAAAGATCGCCGGCCTCGCCCTGCACGGTGACGCTTTCCGCAGAGCCAGCTATTTGCAGAGTGATTTTGAGGGCAAGCGGCACCGCAGAACGCACATCAACGTCTTGCGAGTAAGCCGCGAACCCGGCCACTTTGACACTGAGGTGGTAAGGATTGAAGGGGACGTTGGGGAAGCTGAATCGCCCCGCACTGTCGGTGGTGGTGGACCGGCTGAATTGGCTAACCGGGTTATGAATCTCGATGGTCGCGCCCGGCACTACTGCGCCGGACGGATCGGCAACAACACCGCTCAGCGATGAGTTTCCCGTGGTCTGCGCGCTTGCACTGATGACGCAAAGCGTTAAACAGAACATCAATACTGCAATCGCACCGACTACCTTGTGCTGCAAAGTCGTTTTGCTTGTCTCCTGTTTCGAAATCATCTCTTCTCCAATCTCGCTGGCTCCGTGGTCGTGCTTAGCCCGCGCAACAAAATGCGGGCAGCACGCCAAGAGCAATGGCAAATGCATGTGCATGTGCGCGTCCGAGGACGCGCCATCACCAGTTTTCAGAATTGTGAGTTTGGATTAGAGGCTGGGAGGCGCCCGAGCGGGGAGTCTGTAGTCGGCTTGAAGTGACGCGTAGTTTACGGCCTGAAGCTCGACTCGAATCCATCGCGGATTCAATAGATCGGCTTGCAGCAGTTGAGGGGTGATAATTGTGTTATGTCCAACGCGGCAAAGCTCGCAGTGATCGCCTGTAGCTAGACTGCTGTCTGGTTGCGTCGAGCTGGCGGTTACACGTGCGAGGTCATTTGCCGCTCCTGATGTGCCGATCACATGCACCAAGGGGTGCAGCAGAACGTGCACAAACAACAATATCAGTAGCCATCCTCGAAACTTCACGGAATTTCCTCGCTAGGCCCGATTTGCTGGTCATCATTCTGACGTAGAGTCTGGCCAAAGTAAAGCAGGGCCAAGCCATGAGTTTCATCTTCCAGCAGGATCGCAGATTGGGACTACCGGTTCTCCCGTCACTGCGGCGCCATAATACCGCCGCTGGAAGTACAGCGCCACGTTGACCAGGCCGATCATCGCCGGCACCTCAACCAGGGGACCGATCACTGCCGCGAACGCCTCTCCCGAGTTAATGCCGAACACCGAAACGGCTACGGCAATCGCCAACTCAAAGTTATTGCTCGCCGCAGTGAAGGACAGCGTCGCCGACTTGGCGTAATCAGCCTTTAGCTTGTAGCCCAGGAAGAACGAAACCAGGAACATCAGCACAAAGTAGATCAGCAGGGGGACCGCGATGCGCACCACGTCCAGCGGGAGACGCAGGATATAGTCACCTTTCAGCGAGAACATCACCACGATCGTGAACAGCAGCGCTACCAACGTGATCGGGCTGATGCGCGGGATGAAGGTCTTCTCATACCACGTCCGCCCTTTGGCTCTAACCAGCGTGAAGCGAGTCGCGATCCCCGCGAGGAACGGGATGCCGAGGTAGATGAACACGCTGCCCGCGATGTCGCGAATCGAGACATTGACCACGGAACCGCGCAGACCAAACCACTCCGGCAACTTGGTCACGAAAATCCACGCGTAGATGGAATAGAACAAGACCTGGAAGACCGAATTGAACGCCACCAGCCCGGCCGCATATTGTGTATCTCCCTTGGCCAGTTCGTTCCACACGATCACCATGGCGATGCATCGCGCCAGTCCGATCAGGATCAGCCCCGCCATGTATTCCGGATAGCCGCGGAGAAAGACAATGGCCAGCACGAACATCAGCACGGGGCCGATCGCCCAGTTCTGCAGCAGCGACAGAGCGAGAATCTTCTTATTGCGGAAAACTTCGCCCAGCTCCTCGTAGCGCACCTTGGCCAGCGGCGGATACATCATCAGGATCAGCCCGACCGCGATCGGAATGGAGGTCGTGCCGACGTTAAAGCGGTTCAGGAAAGGAACAATGCCGGGAAGCGCCCATCCCGAAAGCACACCGACGGCCATTGCGGCGAAGATCCACAGCGTCAGATAGCGATCGAGAAACCCGAGGTCGGCGGTCACTTTGTTGTGCATCGTATATCCCACAATGTTAGATAAGCCTGAGGTGAATGAGCTTCGCCGCGGCGCCGAGACGGTTTGTCATTGCTGGCCAATCCTGTCGATCTCCCGCTTGATTGCCAGGTGATCGAGGCTGGCAAGCGGCAAGCACAGAAACAGGCCGATGCGGCGGTCCAAAGCCATGAAAGCATCGCGAAAGGCGCGCTCGATTTCGTCGGGCGAACCGGTGACTGCTGCAGGATCGGGAATCCCCCAGTGCGCAGTCATCGGCTGGCCAGGCCACACCGGACATACTTCTTTCGCGGCGTTGTCGCACACCGTGAAGACGAAGTTCATCTCGGGTGCGCCAGGTCGAGCGAACTCGTCCCAACTCTTGCTGCGTAATCCATTCGTGGGCAGGTGAGCGCGTTCGATCTCGCGCACCGCTTCCGGACGAACTCGTCCCGCTGGTTGGCTGCCCGCACTGTAAGCAGTAAAGTTCGGCCGGCCTTTGTAGTTCAGGATCGCCTCGGCCATGATGGAGCGCGCCGAGTTACCTGTGCACAGAAAAAGTACGTTGTAACGTCCCTGCATCGTCGTCATCCCTTATGGCTTCGCGGTTTCAGTTTGCGGCTTCTTCGCCCGAATAAATGCGCTTATGAACTTGCCGTCCACCTGGGGAGCGATGGCGTCCACGTCAACTCCCTGGTCATGCAAGAAAACGCGCGCATCCTCGACCTTGTGGACCCGCGTCGGCTCGATCTCGATGGCTTCGAATCCCGCGTCTCCGAGCTTCGAAATGTATTCCGTATCCTGCAGCGCGCCGGCAATGCAACCCACCCACAGGAGAACGTTTTGGCGCACCTCAGCCGGCACATCGCCATGTACCACAACGTCAGACACGGCGAAGCGGCCGCCCGGCTTGAGCACCCGGAAGGCCTCCCTCAGCACGCGATCCTTGTCGGCGGAAAGGTTGATGACGCAATTCGAGATGATCACATCCACGGAATTGTCCGGCAGCGGAATGTTCTCGATCTCGCCGCGGAGAAATTCCACGTTCTCCACGCCGGCTTGGCGTTGATTTTCCCGCGCCAGCGCCAGCATCTCGTCGGTCATGTCGAGCCCATAAGCCTTGCCGGTCGGCCCGACGCGCTTGGCGGAAAGCAGCACATCAATGCCGCCGCCCGAGCCCAGGTCGAGCACCGTCTCGCCGGGATTGAGCTGCGCCAGCAGCGTCGGATTGCCGCATCCCAGCGAGGCTTTCAGAGCGCCTTCCGGGACCTGGCTGGCTTGCGTGTCGTTGTACAGGTTCATGGTGATCGGATCGCAGCACGCATCCGTCGCCGCAGATGCGCCGCAGCAGGAGCTGCCTCCGGCGTGGACGCGGAGCGCCGCCTGGCCGTACTTCTCTTTCACCACTTCCTTAATATCAGTGCTCATGATGTTCTCCTATTTGCATATCGTGATGATGTTTTCCGGTTTGACCGCTTTGTTGCGCGTGCAGCATTCGGCGTAGAGAAAGCCCAGCAGCTCTTGCAGAGCTTCCGCATTCGCCGTGTACCAGAGAAAGGTCCCTTCGCGGCGCACCTTCACCAGGTCTTCGTTCTTCAGCTTGTCGAGATGGTGCGACAGCGTCGAACTCGGAATATCCAACTCGTCACCAATTTCGCCGACCACCAGTCCTTCGGGATGCGCCGACAACAACAATTGCATGATGCGCAGGCGGGGTTCGGTCCCCATCGCCGAGAGCATGTCGGCGTAGCGGATAAGTTTTTCGGGATCCTGTTTCTTGGGCACTGGACCCGCTCTCCCTCTATATTTCTACTATTATCGAAATATATAGGCGTTGTCAAGCCGCAAGATTAGGAAGGGTTGCTCTTACAATTCTGTCGAGTTCCGCCAGCAAAGGTTCCTGGCGACTGGTTTGGCTGAATGCTGACGGCTGATTGCTGAAAGCTAGTTCACTCCCGAATTTGGCTGTGCGGAGGGTATGGCGTTAGTCACTGGCGGCTTCATCAAGCCGAAGTTCTGCAGGTAGGCGACGGTGCGTTGCGCAGCGCCATCGAAGGTAAGCTGGCAGTTTACGAATTGGGTGTTCTCCCAAGTCACGTCTCCACCGCCATAAATCAGTTTGCAATCGGTCAGTACACACTTGACGAAGCGCTTGTCGTCCATGTAAACGGTAACGCCCTGGGGATGCCAGTTTTCTAAGACTTGCATGATGAGTTCCTCTCAGTGGAAGCTGATTAAGAGACTACAGAATAACCGAAATCGGGGCCGTTGATTTGTTGGCCCTGCGCCTAAGCACGGTTCATGCCGCACAAGAAAGAAAGGCAGACGATATGAGCGTCGCTCCGTCCTTCGCCCCGCACTACAGCGTCCGCTTGAACAGCGCGGTAGCAATCGTGATCATGATGGCCGCCGCGACAGTCAGATATAGCAGGTCCGTGCGGATCGCCGCGAAGCCCGCATCCTTCAGCAGAATGGACTTGAAGCCGTGCACCGCGTAGGTGAAGGGATCGACATAGGCGATTCCGCGAAGCCACGCCGGGAACGCCTTAACGGGATAAATTGCGCCACTGGGAAAAAACAGCAGGGTGTTCAGAATTCCGAACATGGCGCGCGGCACCAGCGGGTCCTCGACCCGCACCATCAGCAGGAACATCATAGTGTTAAACGCCAGCGAGGTGGCCACCACCATCAGGAAAACGTAGAGCATGTTTTGCGGCGTGAAGGCGGTACCCAATCCCGCCAGCAGCGATCCCAGTACGGTGATCACAATGCCCGCCATGATCGCCTTCAGCGCGCCCGCAACATTCAGTCCGGCCACCAGTTCGAACTTGGTGATCGGCGTCACCAGATAACCTTCGTGCACCCCGCGCGCCTTATCGTCGATGTACAACATGCCGCCGCCGATCATGACCGAGACGAACATGGCCAGCGCGATCGATCCGGGCAGCAGATATTTCATGTACTCGATGTAGGGATACAGCTCAACCGTGTCGAGCGTAATCTGTTGCACGATGCGCGAGGGCTCGACATCGGGATTATTCAGCGCCGTGGTCAGTTCGCTGAATTCCTGCTCCAGGGTCGAGCTCATGAAGTTGTCGGTGTTGTCCACCACCAGCGCAATCCGCGGATGGTTTTGCTCATAAACGCGGCGCGAGTATTCCGGCGGAATAATGATGGCGCCGTCCAGCTTTCCGGTGCGCACGTCTTCCATCGCCTGCTTGTCGCTGTCGTAAGGCACCGGAAAAAACGTCTGCGCATTGGACTGCACTGCCGCCAGCGCCTCGCGCACCTTCACCGCCTGCGTACCATGGTCTTGATCGACAACCCCGAGCCGCGCCTCTTTGATCTTGCCGCCGAATGCGTTGCCCAGCACGATAAGCTGCACCAGGGGAAAGACCATGGCGACCAGCATCAGCGCGGGCGAGCGAAAGAACTTGCGCAACTCGCGCTCGACAATTGCCCACATCCTGTTCATGGCCGCATCCCCGGGCGATCGGGCATCACGAAGCTGTAGGCCTTCACCTGCTCATCGCGCAGTTGCCGGCCGGTGTAGTGCACGAACACATCGTCCAATGTCGTGTTCTGGACCGAGAGAGACTTGACCTCCACTTTGGAGCGAACCGCAAGCTCCACCAGCTCCGTGGTTGTCTTCGAACCATTGCTGCTGAGAATGCGGTACATGTCAGCGCCCACCGGCTGTACCGAGGTGACGTCTTCCAACTTTCCTAATTCCTCGTGCCAGTTCGCCGGCGCCTTCAGGAACTGAGCTTCAATGACGTTGGTTCCCGGCACGCTCGCTTTCAGCGCCATCGGAGAATCCAGCGCCACCAGCTTGCCGTGGTCCACGATGGCCACGCGATCGCAAAGCCGGTCAGCTTCATCCATATAATGCGTCGTGATCAGAATGGTCAGCGCGCGCCGGTTCTTGATCTCAGTCAGCATCTCCCATACCGCTACGCGCGACACCGGATCGAGCCCGGTTGTCGGTTCGTCCAGAAAGAATATTTTCGGGCTGTGTACCAGTCCGCGGGCGATCTCCAGCCGCCGCCGCATACCGCCAGAGAGTGTCTTGGTCTGCGCATTCCGCCACTTCGTCAAGTCCACCGTTTGCAGCAAGTCATCAATGTTGCGCTTGCGATCGGCGGCGGGAACACCGTACAGCTTGGCGTAGATACTGAGATTTTCTTCCACGGTAAGATCGATGTCGCTGGTCAGCGCCTGCGGGATTACGCCCATGCAGTGCCGCGCTGAGTCCGCATCCTTGGCCACGTCGAACCCATTGATCAACGCCCGCCCGCTGGTCAGCGGCAGCAACGTGGTCATCATGCGAATGAGCGTGGACTTGCCAGCGCCATTCGGTCCCAGCAATCCAAAGATTTCGCCCTGGTGCACGTTGAACGAAACGTCGTCCACGGCGATAAAGTCGCCATACTTCTTCGTGACGTGGTCCACCACGATGGCATCGCCGTTGGGCGCTGCGTCGCAGGCCGCTGTGGGCTTCGATCTTGGGCTGAACCAGCTCATCGCGCCCCTTTCGTCAGTTGTTGCGGAAGCAAAACTTCGGCGGTCATTCCGGGGACCAGCGCGCCGTCGGGATTATCGACCTTCAGCTTGAGGCCAATGGTCTTGATGTCGCGCTTGCGACGGCTAACGTCGCGCTGGGTGGCGTAGTCGCTCTCCACCGCCTTGAAGATCACCGTGCCCTCGATTGGCTTCCCCGCCGGCAGGCGCACCGCGAGTTTGTCGCCCGCCGAAACGAAGCTTGCCTCCGTCTCCGGGGCCTCGGCACGCACCCAGGTGTCGCCGAAATCGATGATGGTGACGATCGGCGTTCCCGGATTCACGACTTCGCCCTGCCGCGTGGCCCGCACGGAAACCGTTCCCGTCACCGGGGCGTAGATTCTCGTATAGCCGAGGCGGGTTTCGGCTTCGGCCAATTGGGCGCGCGCGTTGGCCACCTGGGCCTGGTTGGCGGCCACGTTGCTGGCCGCAGCGCCCTGCTGGTGGGTCCGCGCAATGGCGGTGATCAGGTCAGCCTGTGCCGCATCGACATTCTTCTGCGCACTCACCACCACGGCTTGTTGCGCTTTCAGTTGCTCATCGGCCCGTACCCTGTCCTGCTCGGATTCAACACCCGCTTGGGCCAGCGCGATCATACGTTGGGAGTCGCTCTTAATCCGAGCCAGGTCAGCTTCCGCCTGCACCAGCGTGGCCTTCGCCGCCGCCAGCCGCGCCCGTGCATTCACCACGCCGCTATTGGTTTCACCCAGCGTATCCGCCTCGGTGGCGCGCAGAGAAGAAACTTGCGAATCGTAGGAGCGGATCATGGCTTCAGCCGCGTTCTTTTGCGCCTCAAGTTCGGCGGAGTCGATCTCTGCGATCAGATCTCCGGCCTTGACCTTCGAGCCCTCATCCACATTCAGCTTTTCAATCCGCCCCATGACTTTGGAGCTCACGATCACTTGATTGGCATCCACGATTCCGATGAGCACGGTCTCGGTGGTGCGATCGGTGGAATAGAAGTAGTATCCGGTCGCGATCGCCAGCAGAACGAATAGAAAGATGAAGAATTTATTGGGCTTCATTTGCGTTTCCTTGCACCCTGACACGGCGCGTGGATGTCTTAGCCACATTCGACGCGACCCCTGGCTGCGCTTCAGAGCGGCTTGCCACTTTCGCCGCCAGCTTCACTCCGGCGGATTGGTCGGCGAACAATGCCGCCGCGATGAAATCGAGAACGGCCGCGCGCCGTTGCTGGAGGGCTTGCTGCGAGAAGGGATCTATCGCAAAAAGCGTCCGCGCCACAGGTGCTACAACAAAATAGTGAACAATCATCCCGGCAATCGAGGGCGCGAATTGCATGGCATCCACTTGGCGAAATTCTCCGCTGGCAATGCCCTCCTGCAACACCGCAATCAGTCGCACGGAGATTGGCCGGATGTATCGCTCCACCACCCGCGTCAGGTGTGACGCCTTTCCCCTGCCGGCGCTCAGCAACTCTCCCTGGAAGAGCCGGGCGTAGTGCAAAGATTCGGAGATGCAATCGAAATGCGCGCGCGCATAGTTGAGCAGACGCTCGCCGGCCGGACCGGCCCCATCGAAAGCCTGCGTGACGCGAGCCAGCAGGCGGACAAAAAAATCATCGAGCACCGCACCGTACAGCGCTTCCTTGTCCCGGAAGTAGTAGTAGAGCAGCGCCTTGTTGACGCCGGCAGCCGCTGCGATGGCGTCCATGCGCGCCCCGGCAATGCCTTCCTGGGCAAATTCGACGAGCGCCGCCTGCAGAATTGCTCGGCGGCTTGCCTCGGGTTGGCGGCGAGTTCCTCGCCGGGTCGTGGATGAGACTTGGAGCGCCATTTTGTTTAATTAACCAGTTAGTTAGATTAGCAGAAAGGCAGAACCGATTCAACTTCTCGAAGATTTACCTGGCGGGCGGCCTTTCGGAGGCGGGGATTGATCCCGGTATTGCGCGATCGGAGAAAGAGCAAGGGGATAGCGGGTAGCCAATCGCGATCTCGAGGGCCCTGAGGCCGGACGATATCCACGCACGATGGAAGTACCGGAATGCTGCGGTCCCGAGAGGTGCTTAATTCTTCAATGATCCGCTAAGGCGCAAATCACACGAATGCTCATGCCCTCCAGCATGATCGGAAGGGCTTTCGGCAATCTGCCCGGGGCCCTCCGGAGACTCCGTCGCTGCCGCATTGCGTCGCCGCGCCAGCGAACCCCCAACACCAATTCGCCGGGAATGGCGCCCGAACCGGCAGCGCAGCAGCGCGGTCTCAATAATCGGCAGAACCGCTATTGCAGAGACGCCAAAGTTTTCTGTGCGTCCTGCGCGTCCGTGCCCTTAAGGTTCAACTGCAGTGCCTTCTGCAACTCAGTCTTGGCGCGGCTTCTTTCTCCAGCTCCGTTGAGGGCCATTCCCAAGTGGTAGCGGTAGTCAGCCTTCTCCGGCTCCTTTTTGACCGCATCTTCGGCCAGCGAGATGGAGACGCGATAATTGCCTTTCTTGTACTGGATCCAGGCGAGGGTGTCACTGACCGCGGTCATATCGGGGGCGGTCTGTTTCGCCTGCGTCGCCAAGCTGAGCGCCATGTCAAGGTTTTCGCCCTGAACGGCATAAACCCATGCCAGATTGTTAGCGGCGACCGGGTCACGAGAGTTCTGCGCTAAAGCCGTCTGAAAGTATTTGCCTGCCGACTTCAAGTCGCCTTTGCTCAGATAAACATCGCCAATCGCGGTATTCACCGTAGGCGAGGTAGGCTCCAGTGCGAGTGCCTTCTGGTAGTAATCCAGAGCTGCGTCGGGTTGTCCCTTCAACAGATCAAGTTGGGCCAGGCGGACGTAAGCCATCGTCGACTTAGGCTCAATTTGAAGCACCTTCTGGAATTCTGCCATGGCAGGTTCGTACTTTCTGGTCGTCGCCAGGGCGGAACCGTACAGGAAGTGCGCGGAAGCCCGGTTAGGATTGGCGGTGACGTACTGGTTGGCCAATGCCAGCGCCTTGGCCGGCTGGTTGGTGGCAAACATCAAAGCGACGTAGTCGGCCCAGGCCGTGTCAAATGTCGGGTACGCCTTCAGGGCAGCTTGGAATTCGCGCTCCGCCTCAGCAAGTTTCTTCTGCCCCGCGTAGGCGAATGCCATGTTGAGGTGGACCATCGGATCGTTGGGCGCGGCCTTCTGCACTTCCTTCAATTCATCGAGAGCGGCAGGATACTCCCTGGCGCCAATATCGATGGTTGCGTTTAGGAAATGGGCGTCAGGATTGTTTTCATTCAGCTTTAGCAAACGCGCTGCGTATTCTCTGGCCGTATCGTAATCGTGCGAGTCACGATAGGTTTCCGCCAGCGCCCTGAGGACCATCGGGTTGTCCGGCTGATGCTTAAAGGACATCTGCTTGGCGCATTCTTGCAACTCGCTTTTGGCCGCGGGCAGATCGCCGGTTTGGCGTAGCACCTGTCCCAGAATGAAGTGCGCCTGGGCATTTTCGGGAGCGTCGTGGATGACGTCACGCAGTGAAGTGATGGCCTCGGCGCTGTTTCCCTTAATGGCCAGCATACGCGCGTGGGTAATGCGCGCTATGATGTCGCCCGGCCTGTCTTTCAGCATGCTGTCCGCCATTTTGTTGGCATCGTCAATCTTGCCGGTACTGAGCAAGGTCTCCAGCACCCGCATTTGCAACTCCTGGTTCTTGGGGTCATAGTTCAGCCCGCGCTGGTACTCCTTGAGGGCGGCGTCAGGATTTCTCAAAGCCGCATAGTAGTCACCCACCGAGGTGGCGACTTCCGCCGAGGTCGGCTGCTTGTCGCGCAACTGCTGAATGATCTGCTCGCTCTCCGCTTTGCGGTCTTCATGCAACAGCAGGCCTGAAAGGCGCAGGTAGGGAGCTGGCGAGTCCGGATTATTCTGGATCGCTAGCCGGTACACTTCTTCCGCCTTCTTGGTGTCCTTCTTGTAAAAGTAGAAGCCGGCGAGGTTGGCGTAGGCCGACAGCTTTTGCGGATCCAGGCTGATGGCTTTGCGCATGTCCTGTTCGGCGGAAGCGTCCTGCTTCATAAAGCCGTACAACATCCCTCGATGGAGGTATGCCTCAGCGTCATCTGGCTTCACGGAGATCGCCTTCGTGTAGGCGTCAACGGCGTCCTGTGGCTGCTTCTCGGCCGTCAGGGCATTGCCCAGCAGGACCAATGCGTCCGCATTGTTGGGGTCAAGCTCAATTACATGGCGGGCCTGCTCCTCCGCCTTATCGGCCTGATGGGCGGCCAGGTACAGGTTTCCCAGTTCGAGACGCGCCTTGATGTGCTTGGGGTCAAGGTCAACGGCCTCGCTCAGCTCTTTGTAACCGTCCTGATAGTGCTGCAAGTCCAGTTGAGCAGTTCCCAACTGGTAATGGGCTTCGGCATATCGTGGATCAACTTGCAAGGCTTTCTTGAATTGAATCACGGCAGAATCGTACTTCTTCTGCTCCATATACTTCATGCCACTCTCTACGTACTTGCGCTTGGCAGTTTCCGGGTTACGAGTGCAACCCACGAAAACGATTGACAGTACAGCCATTACCACAAAACCGATGTAGCGGTTACGCATGCCTTCTCCTGGGTCACCGAGGAATGATCTGATCGACGTCAGTTGTAATCTGTTTTGCGAATGCCAGCGCCCGCGTGCGCGCCTGCTCCTCATCACCCTGGTAGATCGGAGTGGTGATACGGACCAGAGCGGCGTCAGTGCGGTTCAAGCGCATCGCGTCGTACACCAAATAAAACTTACCCCAGTATTCGCTGGCCACTACGCGGCCGTGCGCCTGGTACCAATACAACACGAGTTGTTCGTCCAAATCCTTGCGGACGATGTAAAGATTAACGGGCACCTTACGCCCGTCGTCAAGCGGAAGTTGATAGACGGTCGCCGTCATCGGCGTCCATCCCGACCCCGGCAGGCAGTTCTTGGGAGAGTGGATGGAGGCGCCGGTGCGCTGACTGCGGAAATACCCAATGTACAAGGTGATTAAGCCTTCCGACTTGGAGGCATAACCACGGTTGAGATAGTCGGTCACGCCCAGCAAATCCAAAGTTGCCTGGTCAAGTGGCCAATCGGCGGCCTTGTTGTATCCCGCGACCTGGGCGGGAAATTCGGCAAGCGGCTTGGCGGGGGGAGTGGATTCTCTTTTTGACAGATAAGCCATCGCGGTTGTCGCTCCCACTAACACGGCGATTATGAGCCAATAGCGGATACCGGATTTCATTGACTGACCTTAGCCTTTGCAAGGGGGCTTCCATCTTTTGGCAGCCATCCCAGTTTCTTGCGCACCACAATCGTCAAGCTGTGCAACCCTAAAAATAACACCGTGGCCACTACGAAAATCACCCAACCCGAAAACTCATGCATGAATCCTTCGGCCGCGCGGGGCCCCATGTAGTTTGCCATCAAAGCCGTTATCATGACTCGGGTCCCGTTGCTGATAATGGCCAGGGGAACCATGGCCAGGAACAACAGCCAGCGCACCGCGGTGCTGCGCTCGGCTAGATACCCGTAGCCGGCAGCCAGGGCCAGCAGCGACATCAACGACCGAATACCGCTGCAGGCCTCCACCACCTCCAGCGTCATGTTGGGCAAAATCAGAACGTTGCCTTCACGCATGACGGGAAACAGGTTGAGCATCTCCAACGTCGAAGTGGCGAATTTGGAGGCCACAAATTGCAGCGGAAAAACAATTTCGTTGTAGATCAGAGCCGGCATGGGAATCGCAAACAGCAAAAACGCTAACGGGAAAGCCATAGCGCGCAGCAGTGGGCCACCGCAAAAATAGACGATCAGCCCGCAGATGGTGCCCAGTATCGAGATCCGTGCCAGGAAAAGTTCCGCCCCCAAGCTTCCGAGAAATAGCAGTCCGAGGGACAACAAAACGACTAACATTCCCCACGGCGACGGGCGGCGCACAATCCGGCCCAACTTTTCCCGCCTCTGCCAGATCAAGTAAAGCGCCAGTAAGGGAACCAGAAATCCGTGAGAATAGTCGGCATCGTTGTACCACTGACCCACCAGATGCTTCAGAACCGCTGCGTACAGAGCAATCAACACCGCGACCAGCAGCAACCCTTGCCAGCCGAACGGCTTGAGCGTTTGCCACAAGGTGGAAGATTTCGCAGTGCTACTGTCGTCCAACAAGACTTGTTCGTCGACTGGGGTAGTCAAAGCAGTACTCGTCGTTTTGGTGCCGGCCAGCGCCAACGGTTCTCACTCCCTGTTTGATTTCTCTGGCAGTCCCTTTGGGGTGTGTGCAATTATTTGGCCGAGAGTGCAGGATAGCATATTCGATAAATAGCTGATAATCAAGCAGTTCTTATCATGGATTCTCGGAATCGCAAAACTTTGAATGCAAGCAGTGCAAATGTTTGCATATTCGTTCCAGCCCAGTTCACTCCCTCCGCGATTCCACCTGAGTAAGAATCCTGAGAATCATGAACCGCAACTGCTCCCGACGACCGTGCACTTGTCATCGTACGCAACAGTTTGACCTAACGCAACTAAAAGTCTTGCCGAGGGCGCTCGTTGAAGAGCAGCCAACCCATAGCTAACTTCAAGACCGGAAATTAGCAGGCACGTTGGCGATTGACTGTTCGCTGACGGCAGCAAAGCCCCAGCGCGACGCCCACTTACAGATGCGGTAGAATTGCGCTTCAACGCCCTGCTAACAACGGACTTAAGGATATCGCTTTGTCGACTCAACAGAACCTCGTCATTGTGGGCGGCTGCGGACACGTCGGCTTGCCGCTGGGAATCGTACTGGCCAGCCGTGGATTGTCGGTCTCTCTCCTCGATATCGACGCGGCCAAGGTCGAAAAAATCAATTCCGGCCAGATGCCTTTCCGCGAAGCGGGAGCTGAGCCCGTTCTGCGCCAAGTCCTGGGCAAAACTCTGACCGCCACCACGGACTCGCAATGCCTGCGAATAGCGGACACGGTCATAACCGTTGTCGGCACGCCCGTTGACCGGCACCTTAACCCCACGGTTAATGAGCTGTATCAAAGTGTGGACGGCACGCTGCAGTACATCAATGACGGCACCTTGTTGATTCTGCGCAGCACCGTCAGCCCGGGTGTCACCAAGTTGGTTTATCAGAGAATAAAGTCGCTGGGACGCGATATTGACTTGGCGTTCTGTCCTGAGCGCATTGCCGAAGGCAACGCTATGGAGGAACTGGTTAAGCTGCCGCAGATCGTGTCAGCCTTCGAACCGGGCGCGCTACGGAGGGCAAAAGAACTATTCCTCACCATTGCATCCACGGTTATCGAGTTGTCGCCGCTGGAAGCGGAGTTGGCCAAGCTGTTCACCAACAGTTGGCGATACCTGAACTTCGCCATCTCGAACCAGTTCTACATGCTGGCGGAAACCTACGGCCTCGACTTTTATCGCATTCATGATGCGGTCACTCGCGAGTATCCCAGGATGCGAAGTTTTGCGCGCGCCGGCTTTGCCGCTGGACCTTGCCTGCTCAAGGACACACTGCAGCTTTCGGCGTTCTCCAGCAATCATTTCTTCCTCGGACACGCCGCCATGTTGGTGAACGAAGGCCTTCCCGACTTCCTTGTAACGCAGATGCGTCCGCTCGATCTCGCCGATAAGACGGTTGCGATCCTGGGAATGGCTTTCAAGGGAGAGTCCGACGACAATCGTGACAGCCTGTCTTACAAGCTGAAGAAGCTGCTGGAAGTCGAGGCCAAAGAGGTCCTTTGCACCGATCCGTACGTGCCCGACCCGCGACTGGTTCCGCTAAGTGAAGCCCTCAGCCGGGCTCAAATATTTGTACTGGGAGCGCCCCACGCGGCCTATCGCGATGTTCAGATCCCAGCCGACAAGGTTGTGATTGATATCTGGAACTATTGGCCGGAGCGGCACGCCGAGTCGTCCCAACCGCCGATACCGGTTGCGGCAGGAGGAGCGCGGTCATGAAGGTACTGGTCACTGGCTCGGCCGGTTTCATTTGCGGCTACCTGGTTGAGGAATTGCTTCAGGCGGGCTATGAAGTTGTTGGGGTCGATAACTTCAGCAAGTACGGGCGGGTGGAGAAGTCGTACGACCAACACCCGCGCTATCAGTTCGTCGAGGCAAATTGCAAAGATGTTTCCTTGCTGAAAGAACTGCTGTCCGACTGTGATCACTTTGTTGCCTCAGCGGCAATGATCGGCGGCATCAGCTACTTCCACGAGTTTGCCTACGACTTGCTGGCGGAGAATGAACGCATCACCGCCGCCTCCTTCGATGCCGCCATCCATGCTCATCAACACCAGAAGCTGCAGAAGATCACCGTGATGTCGTCGAGCATGGTGTTCGAGAGCACTTCGGAGTATCCCACTCCCGAAGGCGCCGAGCATCGCTGTCCTCCACCGCGTTCGACGTACGGGTTTCAGAAGCTGGCGACCGAGTATTTTGTTCAGGGGGCGTGGGAGCAGTACAAGCTGCCCTACACCATCGTGCGTCCGTTTAATTGCGTCGGCGTTGGAGAGAAGCGGGCGTTGCATGACCATGACATTTACAGCGGCAATGTGAAACTTGCGATGTCGCACGTTGTCCCCGACCTGGTGCAGAAGGTGCTCAAGGGCCAGGATCCTCTCCACATTCTCGGTTCTGGAAATCAAGTTCGCCACTACACCTATGGTGGCGATCTGGCCAAGGGAATAAAAGTTTGTCTGGAGCATCCTGCTGCGGTCAATCAGGATTTCAATCTTTCCACTCCGGCTCGCACCACCGTTCTGGAATTGGCCGAAACCATCTGGCGCAAGGTGCATGGCGACAACAAACCGTTCCGCCATGTTTCGGACCCGCCATTCGAATATGACGTGCAGGAGCGCTCACCTGACACGCGCAAGGCTAAACAACTGCTCGGCTTTGAAGCCACCACCAGCTTGAGCGCGATACTGGACGAAGTCATTCCCTGGGTCGCTGAGCAAATCGAAGTGGGTCAGATCTAGTGGATGTCGTACCTGAACTCACCTCGACCGAACTGAGCCTGGTCATTCCTGTTTACAACGAAGGCGCCAACTTCCCCGCTCTGTGGAGTGCGCTCACCTCGCAAATCCGCTCGCGATTCAGGGCGTTCGTGGTGTTTGACTTCGACGAAGACAATACCGTTCCCGTCCTGCGGCAAATCATGTCCGCCGGAGAGACTCGACTGGTTCCGGTCAAGAACAATGTGGGACGAGGCGTAATCGGGGCCATCCGCACCGGCTTCGCTCAAGTCGAAAGCGGTCCGGTGCTGGTGATCATGGCCGATCTTTCCGATGACCTCGCACAAGTGGACCAAATGGTTGACTGCTATCGCCAGGGATATCAGGTAGTCGTTGGCAGTCGCTACATGCCGGGCGGCCGGTTGCTGGATGCGCCTCCGCTGAAGGGCGCGATGTCGCGAGTCGCCGGCCTCACGCTGCACTGGTTTCGCGGGATTCCCACCCACGACGCTACCAATGCGTTTAAGCTGTACGACAGCAAAATCCTGAAGGGCATGACGATCGAGAGCAAGGCGGGGTTTGAACTCAGCCTCGAAATAACCGTGAAAGCTTTCCTCGCCGGTTATCGCATTGCGGAGTTGCCGACAACCTGGCGCGGTCGAACCCAAGGTGAATCGCGGTTCAAGATGTGGGCGTGGTTGCCGCAATATTTGAAGTGGTACTTCTATGCCTTCCGACCGAAGCGCGGCTCCGCGCAGTAACGCCTAATGCAAATGCACCAGGTGATCGAGCACGAATAGGGCGGCGACTCCGATGAATACGACCAGCGCCATCTTCACGCCGGGTTCGCGGTTCACCTCGGGGATCAGATCGGACGCCGCGACGTAGATGGTTACTCCAGCGGCCACGGGCAATCCGTAGCTCACGGCATGTTTGCCGATCGCCATGGTGAGCACGCCGGCCATCGTGGCCATCGCCAACATCACGGACGCGAACCACGACCGCGTCTTGCTCAATCCGCTGGCCAGCATCACCGAGGTCACGGTGAAGCCCTCGGGTATTTTGTGGAGAAAAATTGCCAGGAAGATGACCCAGCCCAGCCAGGGCGAAATGAGGAAGCCGGCAGTGATGGCAATGCCGTCGAAAAACGCGTGGATCATCAAGCCAAACAGCACCGACACGCGCCGGTGCGAATGCAGATACTCGTCGGCGTGCGTCTCTTCTCCATAGTGAAAATGCGGGGTGATGGTGTGCTCAAAAAAGTGCACCAGCAGATAGCCGCCCAGCAGCAGCAAGGCTCCATTGCGCCCGGCAAGCGCCAGGCTCTCGGGGACCATTTCGACTAGCGCCGTTGCCAGCATGAAACCCGCGCCCAGCGCCACAAAATAGCGTAGATAACTGCGGTCCCAGTTCTTCTGCACAATGACCGCGCCGCCGAAAACGTTCGCCCCGGCAGCGGTCAGGCCGAGCAGAATGCTGAGGATGATTGGATTCATGGGTCGCCAGCAGGATAACAGAGCGGGAGTAGAACCGGCGTCGCTGACCCCTCCCCCCGAATTGTAAGGGCAAATATATACTTGACACACAACATCCTTTCTGCTATTCTCGCATCAGATAGAGCGAGAGGGCAAAGAAATGGCGAACATCAAACAGCCCAAATCCCTGCAAGAAGCAATTGCTTATTTCTCCAATCCCGAGCAGGCTTTCGTGTATGCAGTCAATCTGCGCTGGCCGGGAAAGAAGATAACCTGTCCACGATGCGGCGGCGAGCAACACTCGTTTCTGCGCACACGGCTGATGTGGTGGTGCAAGGGATGCAAGAAGCAATTCAGCGTTAAGGTCGGAACTATCTTCGAGGATTCTCCGCTCGGCATGGATAAGTGGATGACGGCCTTCTGGATGGTGGTCAACTGTAAGAACGGAGTCAGCAGCGCAGAGATGGCGCGGACTCTCAAGATCACCCAGAAGTCCGCATGGTTCATGCTTCACCGAGTCCGGGAAGTCATCAAAAACAATTCCGTGGCAAAGCTCGGCAGTACTGGCGGAGCAGTGGAAAGTGATGAGACGTTCGTCGGGCCGAATCCTCGCAAGATGCATAAAGATCGGCGCGTGAAGCTCGCCGCGATTCGCAGTCAGCACAGGCTTGGGGATATGTATCTCGGCAAGACTGCTGTTCACGGAATGCTTGATCGCGACGCTCGCGAGATTCGCTGCAAGGTCATCCCCAACGTTAGGCGCGAAACCTTGCAGAATGAAATCCTGGACAACATCGAACACGGCAGCAGGCTCTACACCGATGAGTGGGCTGGATACATGGGGATGGAAAAGACGTTTGTCCATGAAGTCGTGCAACACGCCAAGGAGTACGTGCGTGGGCAGGTTCACACTAACGGACTCGAAAACTTCTGGAGCCTGTTCAAGCGCAACTTGCGCGGGACTTACGTGTCTGTCGAGCCATTCCATCTTGATCGTTACCTTGACGAACAGGTGTTCCGTTTCAACAATCGCGGCGGCAAGAAGCGCGAAGAGCGAGTTACCGATTCCGACCGCTTCATGAAGGCCATGTCTTTGGCCCCTGGCAAGCGTCTTACCTATACCGTACTAACGGGCAAGGGAGTTGACTCGCTGCACCATTCGGCGGCAGCACAGGGGCAAGAGGAGCCTTTCTAGCCCGTGTCGCTGCCGAACGCTTTGCGGCGCTTAGGCTTCGGCTTTGCCGGAGCCTTTTCCTTTGGAATCTGAAACGCAGCCTTCATCGCCGTTTCAAAGTTTTCCCTTGCTTTCCGGCCCTCTATGTATTCTGCTTTCCTTTTCGCCATACGCAAATTATGACTCTGTCCGCACCGTTACGAAAGTTGCTTGCCGCCTTAACTCGGCTATCGGAGGCTATAGAGAAACAGAAAGACGCTAAATCCGAAGCCGAACCAGCCAAAGAAGAACAGGCAGGCCCCCCACCACCTGTGAGACTGGAACAACCCATAACCATTAAAAAAAGCGCTGACGATTCCAAGCGAGACAATGAGCATCACCGGCACATGCTTATGGTCCAGATCGCTCTGGCCTTGTTCACCGCTGGCGCTTTCTCCGCCGCCGCGTATTACGCCTGCATCGCCCAGCAGCAATACGCGCAGATTAAGCAGCAAGTTTCCGACTCGGAAAAACAATTTGCTGCGTCCCATCGTCCTTGGGTGGGCATTAAAGATCCAATCCAAGTAACCGAACCACTGACCTTCGACTTCGGCGGCGCTCACGCAAGAGGAACCCTGATTACCGTTGCCAACAGCGGAACTTCTCCAGCGATAAACGCCTCCATCCTCGGCCATTTGGTGGTAAAGCCTTACTATCCAACTCTCGTGGATAAGAATCCATTCGGCGGCTTGATTGATGACAAGCAGATCAACTGTGAACCAGGCGGGTTCCCGCTCACTCTCTACAGGAACCATGTGGGGCTGTTCTTGCTGCCGGGAGAGACTAAGCCGCTTCCCAATAAGGCCGACTGGATGGCGTACCCGCAAGAAATTCCCAACACTGAGTTCGTGAAGGTCTTTTTGGTGGGATGTCTCGGATATACCGACGAAACCGCGAAGTCCCACGGCACTTTCTTCGTGTACATATACGTCCCTGATCACGGGGACGAGTTCTTCCCTCCATCGGGGCAGTACATCGGCCATTTTGAGACGTTTGGATTGACGAAAGCCTATTAACCCCGTCACGGCAATCAACAAGATAGCACAGATTGTGAGCCAAGTATATATTTGCCATTGTAAGATCCTTATTTTGAATACTTTGCCCCTAAAGTATTCAAAACATTAGAGTTGTTGCGCGATCTAAGTCGTTACGATTCAATACTTTGCACGATTCCCGGCAAAGTATTCATTGCATTGGAGTTACGGAACAGGCTAAGTCCTTGCTACTAAATAAGTTGCAGAATTCCTGCCAAAGTATTCATTCCATTTGACTTGTAAGCAAAGTATTCCCGACAAAGGAGTTATCGCAAGTCAGGATCCATTCGGCGGTGGAGCAGCCTTCGAAATAGGGTAGTCCGAAGCGGCACGGGTAGTGCGGCGCTTCAGACCGGGGTCCCCGGCGCGCGCCGCTTTTGCGCGTGCTGGGGTGGTAGCGCCGCGTTGCAGTGAATCCTAAAGAAGCGAGCCGGCTTCAGCCGGCGACACTACTGCTCCATAAGCGGCTACACCAATCCCTAAAGTGTTCCAGACAGGTTTTCAAAGAGCATTGCCGCAGCCGCCGCAGAGCGGGCTTCGCGACGCCGGAGTCTGGCTCCGGCTTTCTTAGTTTATCTTTCAGAAAGAAACTGGCACGAGAAGAAAACGCAATTCGAAGAACGAAGGTAACCACAATTCCGCAGTCGCGGCGCAGCGCGCCTACGCGGCGATTTCCGGCAGTTTTCGGTTGAGCGCCTTCTGCGCTTCCTCGTGGCGCTCGATCAGGATGTGAAGATCGTCGTAAGGCCGCACCGCGACACAAGAAACGCAGCGGCGTTGCAAGTTTTCTGAAACGGTGAGGATGGGGCGTAGCATTTGGGCGCCGCTCCTCTGCCTAGGTTAGCGCCCAAAAGAAGGACGCGAACCTGGGGCACCAGGCCCCGATTTTGGGCGATCCGGTGGAACCGCTGGTTAGCCGTGATTCAGTTTTGACCTCTCGACAGTTGCGTCGAGTTGATAACGCTTACATAACTTGCCAACCAGATCATTGAGCCATGGCGCTGCGCCCGGTGCCGTAATTACTGTCTCAATGAGCATTCTAAGGTTTACCTGTAAATATAGACCCCGCCGATTGGGATCATACATGCCAGGACCATCTAATTGGGTTGTTGTAGGAGGACTTCCATCGGGATTTAGGCACCCAGGGCAGACGAGATTATGGGCCACAATCCTTACTTCATTTTCAAAAGAATACCTTTTCGCCTTTATGAGGGCTCGTTCGCCTGCCCGACTGCCATTGTAGACCCCCATATCGTACTCTGCAAAATCGATGTAATGAACTTTTCCGATGGTCGTAGATTCCTGCTTTGCCAAGATGCTCTCATTCAGCCTCCTTAAGGTGGAGCGAATTGCGACTCCTTCGGTTGACCCTACGTACTCTTTCCACATTTGCTGAGACTCAACTTCTCCTAGAAACCAGCAGTTTACCACCAGTACATGCCTACCATCTCGGACGTTTCTATCAGTCATGCCTGCTAATTGTCCCTGCAACTCGGGCCGCCCCTCGAAAGTCGTTTTCCATTTCAAGTCTCTAGCAATCATGTTTTCT
>PMAT01000110.1 GCA_003152695.1 Acidobacteriaceae bacterium | reverse complement strand
GTTTTAACCGGACAGCAGTGGTGTAATTCCATCACCCAACCCTTCACATACGCTGAAGCAGCGGCGGCGCATGCTGAACTCGTTTGGTCATATTGCTCGAGGTCCAGATAGATGATCCCGCTGCCCAGCCCCAGCGACTGAGCTGCAGCATAGGCTGCATCGGCCATCTGCATGCCCGTCGTCTTGGCGGCTCCGACGTCGAAGCTAAACGTTTTCGAAGTTGCGAAAGCACCGCAAGGCGCCTGATACCCGGACCAGATTGGAAATATTCCCCAATCTTGAGTCTGCTCGTAATTCTGACCGTAGAGGAGATTCGAAATCCAACTAGCAGTGGGCTGGCTGCAACTAGTGGGTTTCTGGCCTAGATTGATAGGGGGAGCAAAGTCGCCGATATAGACGCCAACATCGTGGAAGGCACTTCCGGACCAGAGGTTTTGCATTAGTGCAGCCGACCATTCCTGGCAAGCATCAAACCCGTAATGAAAACTTACGGCGTTGGAGGCGGAGAACGTCACCGGTCGCTTCCATCCGCCTGGTTTCCAGTCTAGGGGAATGGGTTTTCCGGTGGGCGTCTGCGGCTTCTCCTTCTTCCCTCTTCCCGGCGTGATGTCGGCCCATGTGGCTCCGGCATCGGTCGTGGAAAATAGCTGCGTACACGGGAGCAGGCCGATCGCGCAGTTGCTCGTGGTGGTCACAACCCAGGCCTGCTGTTCGTTCGCCAGGTCAAGGGACAAAAGGGCGCCGGGAAAGCCGATATTCGCCCTCTGCGCCGTCGGATTGCCCCGCCCGGTGACTGCAGCGCGCTCCATGGTTAGCGCATTATTGAACCGCTGAGCTGTTACCAGTGTGGAATCTGTAACAGCCGCTTCCAAGTTCGAGCTCTGGTCACAGCCGTGCGGGCAAGCTAAGTGGGCGAGCACGCGATCAAACTTCCACTGCTTTCCACCGTCGCTGGTGGTGAATAAGATCACCTCCGAGCCTGCCGAGTCGGCATCCGGGGCAGCGGCAGGTGCGGAAAAGGTCACTACGATGTCGCCGTGTTTCTTGTCTGAGAAGAGGGGCAGTTGATACTCGTCGACATCCGATGGATGCACTTGCGCCGGCGGCTTAAGGGACAAGTAGTTCCAGGTCTCCGCCCCATCGTGTGTCACCCAAAGCACCTGTCCTCCCGGGCTTAGAATCCATCCATTCCGCTCGTCGATGAAACGGAGCTCCCCGGCTGTTCCGGGTCCCTTTGACAACGTCCAGTGCTTGCCGCCATCTTCAGTTCGGAAAAGCAGGCCGGAATGGTAGGGCGCCCCGCTTTGCAGGGCCAGGTTCATCCAGCCGTGATCAGTATCCAGAAACTCGATGTCTCCTTGACCGAGGAGAGTGGCGGAGTTCGGATCGACGCCGAGGTTGAGCTGCGTTACCGACCAGCTGCTACCGGAATCCTGCGTGAAGGCAAGCTCGAAGTCTGCCGGCACCTCGCCCAATGGAGATCCCAGTACCCAGCCGGTCGAGCTGTCGAGGAAAAAGACAGAGACGATGCCTCCATGTATTCGCGGAGTAATGTTCTTCCACTCTTTGCCATTGTCCGTTGTCCAGTAAAGCGCGCCGCCGCTGGACGCCCAGCCGACGCCAGGAGCCATGAGCTGCTTCCCCTGCGCGACGGCGCTATTGCCGAGCATGAGCATAATTGCCAGGGCCAGCGCAGCCACTACCGCGGGCAAGCTTGTTGCGGAGGCCAGGTTGCGACATTGTGCTTCGTTACGCATGGTTTTCCTCCAGGAGCACACTCCGGTTCGTAACGTTTACAAATGCGGAATGCTACTTCAGTTGCCCCGAGAGACGCCCTCAGTAGCATTACATGTCTGCACCGAGCGGAAAACGGGGCAATCTCTCGCCCGGATTCTTTCCGATCGAATTAGCCTCCTACCACGCGCCCAGCGTGGCACGACGCATTGCACCTTGCAAGCAAGAAGCACGCAGTCACACGATTGCGTGACATGGCGCACAGGGCTTTCCAAAGTCAAATGCCTTGGGCACGGAGGAAATCCCTCGCCACCGCCGCGGCGTCCTTCTTTTCGCCGTCCACGGCGTAATTCATGTTGCGCATGTCCTCGGCGGTAATGCGGCCGCCCAGTCGGTCGAAGGCCGCTCTGGCTTGGGGACATTCTTGAAAGACCTGCGGACGAACAATCGGCACGGCATCGTAGGGAGGAAAGTAATGTCTGTCATCGTCGAGCACCACAAATCCAAGCGCCGCGATCAAGCCATCTGTGTTATTGCCCGCGACCACGTCCACGGATCTGTTCTGCAACGCGCGGTAGAGTAGTCCTAGATCCATCACGCGTGGCGCTTCCGCAAACTTCAGCCCGTAGGTGCTGACTAAGCCCTTATATCCGTCCTGGCGCTCGATGAATTCGTATCCCACTCCCAGGCGCAAATTGGGGGAGGCACTGGCAAGCTGCGAAAGTGTTGATACCTTCAGGCGGCGCGCGTCATCCCCTCGCATAACCATGGCGAAGCTGTTGTTGAAACCAAGCGGGGGCATGACATCGAGATTGAACTGGCGCTTGTACGTATCCTTCACTTGTTGATACACGCTCTGGGAATCGCCCGAAGGCTGTTCCTTCAGGATGGCGGCGAGCGCGGTTCCGGTGTACTCGACATACATGTCGATGCGTCCGGCGAGCAAGGCCTGGTGACAGATGTAGGTGCCGGCCAGATAGAAGCGCCGCTCCATCGGCTGGCGACAAGCGCTCCCCAGTAATTGCGTCAGCAGTTCGCCCAAGATCAGTTGTTCGGTAAAGTTTTTGGAGCCGACGGTAAGCTCGTTCTTGCGCGGCATGCAACCAGCGGCGGAAAGGAGCGCAAGCCCGGCCAGGAAGCTGCGGCGGTCCATGTCAGTGGATCCTGCGGACCATCAGCTTTTCGAAGCCGCTCAGGAGCAGGTCCGCCGCCAATGCCATCAGGGCCGCGGGGATGGCGCCGGCCAGAATCACTCCGTTGTCCACCATGGCGATGCCGCGGAAGATGAACTCGCCCAGCCCGCCTGCGCCGATGGCCGCCGCGATGGTCGCCACGCCGATGGTAATCACGGCAGCCACGCGAATGCCTGCCAGCATCACCGGCAGGGCCAACGGGAGTTCCACATGCCAGAGCAGTTGGCCCGAAGTGAGCCCCATGGCGATGGCCGCTTCGCGCACGGGCGCGCTAATGCCGGCAATCCCCACGTAAGTATTGCGAACCACGGGTAACAGTGCGTAGAGAGCGAGCGCCAGGATCGCCAAACGGTCGGCGCGGGCCCCCAGCCACGGCAGCGGCAACAGCAGTCCGAAGAGCGCGAGACTAGGGATTGTCTGGACTACATTCGTGCTGCCGAGAACAAACGCCTTCCACTTCGGACGGCGCGTCAGCAGTATGCCCAGCGGCACTCCGATGAGGATGGCCAGCAGCATCGAAATTCCCACCAGCCATAGGTGTTCGGCGGTCAGAGTTGCCACCTCGCGTTTATGGGTGAGGAGGAAATTCAACTGATTTCACGCGCCTTTGACTGCGATAAGTCCAGGAGGCCGCGACACGGTACCGCAGTTCGCATGCCCACCCGAGAGGATACATCAGCAGGCAAGCCGCAGTGTTACCATGCTGCGTTGGCGCCGAGCCTGACTGCGATGCTGTTGGAGAGGCTCAGAATGCGCTTTCCAGGCCCATTCTACGGTCGATTTGACTGTTATGATGAAGGACAAGAGTCCCAGCCCGATGCCATCCCAAATCCAGTTGCCCCCAGCGCCCGCCTCGGTCGATAGTTACTTCCTGGAGGTGGCGGATGCGGTAAACCGGACGCTGGATTTGAACACCCTGCTGCAGCGTGTGGCGGAGATGCTGAAGCGGGTCATCGATTACGAAATTTTTGCCATCCTGCTGCTGAACGAAAAGACCCAAGAGCTGCGCGTCCGTTTCCAGGTCGGCCATCCCCCCGAGGTGGCGGAACGCATCCGCATCAAGGTTGGGCAAGGCGTTACCGGACAAGCCGTGCAGCGCCGCGAGGCCGTGCTGGTCAACGATGTCGCCGCCGAGCAGAACTTCATCAACTCCGCACCGGGGGTGCGGTCGGAGTTGGCCGCGCCCCTTATCGCCAAAAACAAGGTGATCGGCGTCATTGACGTGGAAGCCGCACAACCGGGCGCGTTCACCGAGGAACACAAGCAACTGCTGACCCTGTTCGCGTCACGTATCGCCACGGGCATCGAGAACGCGCGCCTCTATACCCGGGTCTCGCGACAGGCCCGGCAACTGACCTTGCTCACCGAGATCAGCCGCGAACTGACCTCCATTCTCAACGTTGACCAACTGCTGAAACGGATCGCCGAACTGGTGACCCGCATCATCGACTTCCAGATGTTTTCCATTCTGTTGCTCGACCCGGGCGGCACCCTCCTGCAGCATCGCTTCTCGTTGCGCTTCAATGAGAGCGTAAAGCTCAAGCACGAGATCCCCCTGGGCGTGGGGCTGGTGGGATATGCCGCCCAGCACAAGCAGGCCGTCCTGGTGCCGGACGTCAGCAAGGACCCGCGCTACATCAACGCCAATCCGGAGACGCGCTCGGAGCTTTGCATTCCGCTGATCTATAAAGACAATGTGATCGGGGTCCTCGATATCGAACACACGCGTCGCGGGTACTTCACCGAAGACCACGTGCGCACTATGACCACCCTGGCCGCGCAAGTGGCAATCGCAATCGAGAACGCGACGCTGTATGAGCGCATCGCGCGGCAGGAGAAACGGCTGGAGCAGGACCTAGCGCTGGCCCGAGAGTTGCAGTTCCGGCTGCTGCCGCAGAAAATGCCGACCTTTCAGAATGCCGAAGTGGCTTCGCGCTTTGCCCCGGCGCGCCAGATCGGCGGCGACCTTTACGACTTCCTGGAGTACAGTGGAGAGGGCGTGGCCGGCATCGCCGTCGGCGATGTAAGCGGCAAGGGTGCACCTGCCGCCATCTATGCATCGCTGGTCAGCGGCATTGCACGCTCGCTGGCCAATGAAGAACCCAGCGCCGCGGGCATGCTGGAAGGCATCAACCTGTCGCTCTCGGAACGTCCGATCGAGGGGCAGTACGTGTCCATGATCTACGCTATCTGGGACGACCAGCAGCAACTGCTCCAGATCGCAAACTCAGGCTTGCCGCGTCCGCTTCACTGCCATGCTGGCAAAGTGGAAGAGATTCAAGCCACAGGTTTGCCGATCGGTCTGTTCCCTAATGCCACCTACGACGAACTGAATCTTCGCGGGAAAGCAGGAGATGTGTTTCTGTTCTTCAGCGACGGCATTCTCGACGCCACCAGTTCGGAGGGAGAGATGTTCGGGCGCCGACGTCTGGAGAATATCGCGCGAGCCAATGCGCATGGCAGCGCGGAAGAAATCGTGGACGCTATTTTCACAGCCGTCTCCAGCCATGCTGAGGGCGTGGAGACATTCGATGACCAGACCATCGTGGCCATCAAGGTGAAAGGACCATCCGCCAAAAAGTGAAAGCTGACCGACCACCGGAACGCCCACCTGGGTTCACCTACAAACGCGATAAGCGACTCCTGCGCAAATCCCAATCCAACGCCGAGCTGCACGCAGACGACGTTGCCCTTTCCCGGATGGCGCGGGCCTACGACACACCGCTCTACATTTACTCGAGTTCGGCGATCCGCCAGCGCTTTCAGCAGTTCGACCAGGCGTTTGACGGCTGCGAACACACTATTTGTTACTCGGTGAAGGCGAATTCGAATCTTTCGATCTTGCGCCTGCTGGCCCGCCTGGGTGCGGGATTCGACATCGTTTCCGGGGGAGAGTTGCAGCGGGTAGCCGAAGCCAGCGGCAAGATCAAATCGAAAATCGTTTTTTCCGGCGTCGGAAAGTTATCGCCGGAAATCGATCTGGCACTTCGCTCCGGCATCATGCTCTTCAACGTCGAAAGCGCCAGCGAGATGGAATTGCTGGCAGCGCGGGCGACGCATCTTCGCAAATCAGCTAGTTTCGCGGTCCGGGTGAACCCCGATGTCGCAACCGAAACCCACCCTTACATCTCCACCGGACTACACCAGCACAAATTTGGTGTGCCTTGGCGCGACGCGGCAGCGCTCTACCGTCGAGGAGCCGAAAACCGGTATCTAACACCGGCCGGCGTCAGCGTTCACATCGGCTCTCAGATCACGGATGTGGCTCCCTTTGGCGAAGCCATGGACCGTGTGGCTTCGCTGGCGAGTTCGTTGCGGGCTGAGGGATACGACATCCGCTACGTCGATGCCGGCGGAGGTCTTGGCATCCAGTACGAACACACTCCCGAAGTAAACTTCGCCAAGCAAGCCAAACAATATGCGAGGGCGCTGCTGGGACCGCTGAAGGGTCTCGGCATGCATCTTCTGCTGGAGCCTGGCCGCGCCATTGTTGGCCCAGCCGGAGCCTTGCTGACGCGTGTCATCTATCGCAAGCGCAACAACGGGAAGCAGTTTGTAGTCGTAGATGCAGCTATGAACGACCTCCTCCGCCCTTCCCTCTACAGCGCATATCACGAAATCGTTCCGGTTGTTCTGCAAGAAGGCCGCGCCCCGGAAAACGTTGACGTGGTCGGGCCCGTGTGCGAATCGGGAGACTTTCTGGCGCGCGACCGTGAGCTACTCACTGTGCAGGAGGGCGAGTTGCTGGCTATTCTCGATGCTGGCGCCTATGGCATGTCGCTGGCGTCCAATTACAACAGCCGTCCCCGGCCGGCGGAGGTATTGGTGGACGGCAAACGGGTGCGGCTGGTACGCAGGCGCGAGTCCATCCGCGAGCTATTGGCACCTGAGCGCACCTGACCACCCCACAATAGTCTTACCGGATGTAACTGTCTTGATTCCACGATTTTGCCGATTGCGTTTGGCTGCGAGTTATCCTATGCTCCCGTTCCACTGGAGATTGCATGCAACCAAACAAGTACGACGCAGCCACTTCCACTGCGGTCTGTCTCTGGTGTTATTCCCAGTATCTCAAAAGCACAAGCCGGGCTCGTGACGGGCAGACGTTTTGCTCCAGGAAATGTGAATTGATCGGACGTTCCTGGTTGGAAGACAGCTTGACACCCGAGAGCGAATAACCGAAGGGCGCGGCCATTCCGCCGCGCCTTTTCCTTCCAAAGTGTTCCTTATTGTTTCTGCCGCTTTCATTGGCCCGCTGGGCCTGTGCTAATCTCGCCTTCAAGGATGGACAAGCAGGAAAAAATTTATGTCGGCACCGCGGGCTGGTCGTATAAAGACTGGGAAGGCATCGTTTATCCGGCGCAGATCAAGAAATCGCTCCATCCGGTGGAATACCTGGCGCGTTTCCTTGACGTAATCGAAATCAACACCTCGTTCTATGGCCACATCAAGCCGGAGTGGGGCAAATTGTGGTGCCGCAAATCGCGCGCGGTGAATTCCGAGTTCGTGTTCACGGCCAAGCTGAACAAGGCATTCACCCACTCGCCGATCGCCGTGGTGGAGAGCACATCCGCGGAAACCATTGTCGCCGGCGCCGAAGATGAACGGCTGGCCAAGGATGGCCTTGACTCCATCGCCGCTGAAGATATGCTCGGCGCAGTGCTTGCGCAGTTTCCCATTTCGTTCAAGAACACCAATCCGAACCGCGATTATCTGGAGACCATGGTCGAGAAGTTCAAGCAATATCCCCTGGTGGTGGAAGTGCGGCACAACAGTTGGACCAATGAGGGGACGCTGCGCTACTTCGCCGAGAAAGGTGTGGCCTTCTGCAATATCGACCAGCCGCGCCTGGGAAATGCGATTGCTCCCAGCGAACACGTGACCGCGGCGTTTGCTTACGTGCGCCTGCATGGACGCAATTACGATCAATGGTTCGACAGCGATTCGCGCAACGACCGCTACAATTATCTCTACACCGATCCCGAATTGCAGGGATGGAAGACGCGCATTGACACCATCGCCGCCAAGGCGCAGAAAACCTTTGTCATCGCCAACAATCACTTTGAAGGCAAAGCAGCAGTCAATGCTCTGCAGTTGAAACACATGCTGACCGGACGTGCAGTCAACGTCCCCGATACCCTGCTGAAAAAGTATTGGGAGCTGGGAGAGATTGCGGCGCCGGGCGAGAACCGCAACTAGCAGCCCGCATGTATGCGACTTTGCCCCACCAAAACCTGCGCTTGCCACTGCATTCCTGCAACTGGCCAGTATTCATCCAATCGTAACGGAACCTTTCTGGAGTTAGCCCGTATATAGCTGCAGAACATGATCCGGTGACGCCGCAGGGCACGCCGGGCGCAACCTCCGGGGTCCCCGATAGCGCAATGCGATTGTCGAAGTGGAAGCCCGCTTATCAAGGAGACACTATGGACGCGAAATACAACTGGCTGATCGACAACGGTGCGGTTCGCCTCACTCTCACTGCGGTAGCGTTTGCGCTCTGGATTGCCATGGCCGTGGGTTTGATGGAACTGGCGGCAAAGCTCTAGCTGCAACAACACCCTACCTGACTACCCGCCACAAACTGCGACAGCAGGTCGCGACCCGAACCCCGCCGATGAGGCGGGGTTTGGCGTTTTGAAAATGGTCTTGCGGTAAGTGAACCGGGCGAACGGGCTGAACCACGCTCCCGAGAAACCAACGCCCACCGCATCGAAAGACACAGTGGGCGTCATATTTCTTGCCGGAAATTCAGCGTCGCGTTACGTGCGCTTGGTGTCCACTTCGCGGAGGCGGGCAGCTTTGCCCCGCAGCGCGCGCAGATAATACAGCTTGGCGCGACGCACATGCGCTGAACGCAGCACCTCGATCTTGTCGATGACCTTCGAATGGGTGGGAAAGATACGCTCGACGCCTTGCCCAAAGCTCATCTTGCGCACCGTGAAGCTGGGCTGGTCTCCGTGGCTCTTGGAAATGACGACCCCTTCGAACGCCTGCAAGCGCTCTTTGTCGCCTTCCTTGATCTTCACGTGGACCCGGACGGTGTCTCCGGGCTTAAAGTCGGGTAGATCGGTGCGCCGCGTCTTGGCGAGTAGCCGGTCAATGATAGGTGAGTTGTTCGACATTGTTCTTTTCCTTCCGTATCGCGCCTCGCGGCGGCAAAAATAGCAATTAGCAACTAGCAGCTAGTAATCTTGTCATCCTGAGCGAGCCCGCCGCGGCCGGCGAATCGAAGGACCCTATGCTGGAATCTCTTCGTTCCGACTTCACGCTCTTCCCTGCTCAGCCTCAATCTCGGCCAGCAGCTTGCGATCCTCTTTGCTCAGCTCGGCATCGCGTAACAAATCGGGACGATTGCGCAACGTTTTTTGCAGCGCGCTACGGCGCCGCCACTTGCGGATCTCGTCGTGGTCCCCGTTCACCAGCACCTCGGGAACCTGCATCCCGCGAAACTCTGCTGGACGCGTGTAATGCGGGTAATCCAGCAATCCACCCGATCCGCACGTCGAACTCGGCGGCTCGCCTGAAACCTTTTCCTGTTCCGCCGCAACCGACGCGGTGAACGATTCCTGCTGCGTCGAGGCTGCGTTGCCGAGTGCGCCGGGAAGCAACCGCGTCGTCGTATCCACGATAATGGCTGCACCCAACTCCCCGCCGCTCAGCACGAAATCGCCGACGGAAATCTCCCGATCGGCAAGGTGCTGACTGACCCGCTCATCCACGCCCTCGTAACGGCCGCAGATAAGCACCACGCGTTCGTGCGTCGTCAAGTGCTGCGCCACCGCCTGGGAGAACAACTCGCCCTGGGGCGAAAGCAGCACCACGGTCTCGCGCGAATCGTCGCGCATCCGCTCTTCACGCGGCGAGACACCAAGCGATTCGAGACATTCGAAGATCGGCTCAGGCTTTAGCACCATACCCTCGCCGCCGCCGAACGGTCGGTCGTCCACCGTGCGATGCCGATCGTGCGTAAACGCCCGCAGATCGTGGATGGCAATTTCAATGAGCCCGGCTTCACGCGCCTTGCGCACAATGCCGTAATCCAGCGGCCCACGAAAAAAGTCCGGAAAAATCGTGAGAATCTCGAACTTCATTCGGCCTCCCCTCGCGCCCTGGGGCGCTTGGGGATTTTGATCTCATTTCCTTCGCTTGCGGCGAACCCCCGCCGATCTTGATTCGTCGGCTTCGCTCTTTTGCCGCTGCTTCTCTTCCCCACTCAGCGGGGAGTCCAACGCCAGCAGTCCCTCGGGCAACTCCATCTCGATCCGCCGCTGCTGAAAATCAACCGACTTCAGAAACTCCTCAGCGTACGGAAGCAAAATTTCTTGCTCAGCGCCAATCTTCGCTCGCACCACCAGAAGCGGCGCCTCGCCTGCTCCAAACTGTACTTCGCTGACAGTCCCAAGCAGTTGCTCGCCGTCGGCATTCCTTATCCAAACTTCGCAGCCGACGACATCGCTCACATAGGTCGCGCCCGTTTCCAACTCGGCGCGCTGCTCGAGCGGAACCTGCAATTCCAGACCAGCAAGCTGCTCCGCGTCGCTGATACTCTCGACGCCAGCGAACTTCAGCACCACACCGCCCTTGTGAAACCAGTGCTCTTCAAGCTGCAATTCACGGCGGCTACCGTTTGCCGCCAAACCCGATAACTGCCGGCGCTCCTGGAATCGCTCCGGAAAATCCGTGTGCAACTCCGCCATAACTTCGCCGCGCCGCCCTTGCGGACCGAGCACGCGAGCGATCGTAATGAAGTCGTTGGCTATTCCACGATCTCCAACTGATAGCGCTTGCGAGTGCGTAAGCTGGCCGCATTCACAATGATGCGCAGGCTGCGGGCCATGCGTCCCTGACGGCCAATCACCCGCCCCAGGTCGGTCTCGGCCACAATCAGCTCCAACACCGTCTGGCCGCCTTCTTCAAAGGCTTCCACGGTCACCTCGTCAGGCGCTTCCACCACGGCCTTGGCAAGATGTTCCACCAACGCAACCATGTTCACGCTGCTTGTCATAGTCAGGCGGCTCCTGAGGTCGAAAGGTTGCTTCGAACTTTAAGCTTCGACAGCAGTCGGAGCGGGTGCGCTGGCGGCCTTGTCCACCAACTTCTTTACGCGGTCGGACAACTGCGCGCCCTTGCCAGTCCAGTACGCAATGCGCTCGCTCTTCAACACCACGCTGGCGGGATCGGTACGCGGATTATAGGTGCCGACCACTTCCACCGAGCGGCCATCGCGCGCACGGTCTTTCTCGATTACCACAATGCGGTAGTAAGGCTGTTTGCGCGCACCGCGGCGCGAAAGGCGAATCATCAACACAGAAGCTGCTCCCTTTCCTGCTCGACAATGTCCACACGTGTGCGCATTCCCTCCCCAAGCTAGAACCACGGATTTAGTTGGGAGCGCTGGGAAGCGCCGGTGGCACAAATTCCCTCAGGCGAGATGATCGAAGTCCCCGACAGCGCCGATTCGCGCTTTCGGGCGGGTGCTCCAGCGAACAAGATCTCCGCTCCACACCCCAACGAACGCAGCCAGGCGTTCCTTGGACCCCCGCTACTTACACCCCATCAAGCACAACTGTGATGCTTGCCAGGGCCCCGCTACTGGAGGCAAAGACCTATTATTGCTGATCGTTACGCCCTTTGGCAAGCGCGAGATGCTTCTGGTGGTTCAGTTCCCGGGTTGCCGATCACTCGGGAGCAATCGCTTGCGGTCGAATCAGATGCGAACAGGTTGTCAGGCCGGCAAGCCGACACGGCGCAGCAGATCCTGGAAGCGTGAGTCGGCGCGCAGGGTATCCCAATCCCAACCTACGCCAAGATGAACCAAGGTCGTTTCCCGCTGCTCGCACGCTGTCTGCAGCCATTTCATGACTTGATCGTTCTCTCCGGCGTGAGCATACAATCGCGCGATGCGCACGCCTGGAACATGGGACCGCTTGGCGCGCTTGGCCAACTCTTCCGCCCCGAGGTGCATGGCTCTGGCATAGCCACCCTCCGCATATCCGCGCGTCAGTGCCTCCTCTACTTTGCGGTCGCCCAAGACCGAAAAAAACTTCCGGGCTTCAGCTAGAGCTTCCTCCCACAATCCCTTCTTATAAAACGCTCCCCAGAGCCCCATGTGCGCCGACGAAAAATCTGGTTCGATTGCAAGCGCCTTATGGAGCTGCCTGATAGCTTCGTCACAGCGGTGCTGGTAGACCAAATGCCAACCGTAGAAACACCGAAAGAAGGGATTGACGGGATCTAGTTCCAGAACCCGCTGAATCTCTGCATTCCACTCCTCCCAACGTTTCATCCATATCAGGAAATCGGCGTACATGAAATGGCCATCTGCACTGTTGGAATTGAGTTCAGTACCGCGCCGAAATTCCTGCTCAGCGGTGGACCAATCGTGGTCGTAAAGGCTAACAATGTTGGCGCGAGTGATGTGGGCCTCGGCAATCGAATCGTCGAGTTCCAAAGCTCTTGAGATGGCCTCTTTCGCTTTTGGGAACGCCTCGCCGGGGGCCATCGATCCGGTATCCCCGCGCATCATCCAGACGTTGGCTATACCCACGTAGGCGAGGGCATAAGCGGGATCTTTCTTAAGGGCGAGTTCAAAGTATTCGAGAGCGGCGTTCAGATGCTCTGGAGAAAGCCTGTACCAATGGAACTGACCTTTGAGGTAGGCCTCAAAGGCCTCAGGGTTGACAGGGCGGACACTGGCAAGGTGGGCTGATTCCTCAGGAGTGAGCGCTACTTTGATCTCCCGGGCCACGGCTCGGGCCACCTCGCCTTGCAAGCTCAATACATCTCGAAAGTCCCGTTCATAGCTTTCCGCCCACAGGTGGGTATCGGTTGCCGCTCGGATGAGCTGCACCGTGATCCGCACCCGGCCGTCCGAGCGTTGAACCGCTCCTTCGATTACTCCGTCCACCCCCAATTCGCACGCGATCTCTGGCAGCGGCTTTTTCACTCCTTTGAACTGCATCACCGAGGTGCGGGAGATGACTTTGACGGCCCCTATTTTCGACAGGTCAGTGATAAGTGCGTCCGTCATTCCATCGGCAAAGTAGTCCTGGTGCGGATCGGCTGACAGATTAGCGAACGGCAGCACTGCCAAGAACCGAATTGCCGGTTCCGGCTCGGCGGCACGAAGTTCAGGGGCGATGAAGCGGTAACCGAAGCGAGGCAAGGTCTGGATAAACTGAGGATTCTCGGCAGAGTCTCCTAGAGCCAACCGTAGCTTGTTGACGGCATGGTTCAGACTGTCATCGAATTCGACGAAGGTATCCGCGGCCCAAAGTCTCGCGCGCAATTCTTCGCGTGTCACCACTTCGCCGGGCCGTTCGACTAAGGCTTTGAGCACCTCAAAAGCCTTCGGCGGAAGGGCAAGTTTTTGACCATCTTTGCGGAGGTCGCCCGAGGTCAAGTCCAACGCAAAGTCGCCAAAGCGTACTTGTGACGTCGAATGGGCAGGAGCATGCATCGCGCGTTCTTCACCGCCATTCAGTATAAGCCTTTGAAAAAAATGTGATTCCATGGCCGCTGACCAGGCTGACGCACTTCTCCGCCCGCGTCCGTTCATAAGAATTCATGCGATGGTCAGACGTCGTTCATTGCAAAAACGCTTGGCGCGCGCAAACCTTGCACAAGAAACATCATTATGCAGGAGCAAAGAAATCGACGAAATCCAGCCTAAGGAGCTTTGACTATGAGACGGAAAAGCGTTGTTGCATCTACCTTCGTGTTCGCTTTAGCATTCGCACTTGTTCTTCTCATTGCGCCCGGTTCACAAGTCCAGGCGCAGCAGAACTGCAAGGCATTTCACGCCTTCGTGCAAGGCAGCCTGCCCTCTGCAAATCAGTTCGCGCCCACAGATACATGGGGCGGCCCGATCTTTGTCAACCTTGACGGCGAGTTCCTCCAAGGCGGCATGTCGGGCAACGACGGGACTGAGTACCCACACGGGCCGTTTTCGATCTTTAAAGGGGGAGTGTATAAGGTCTGCTTGACCTCTGAGCCTGTGTGGCACGGATCGAATGACTGCCTGGACAGTTTCACCTATAAAGTCCCGGAGGCCGTCGTAATCTGGCCCACTGGGAGATTCTTGGGCCTCTACAAGGCCACCGCGAATATTGTGAAAGGGACCCATAGATTCGCGTCTGCTTCGGGACAGCTGGACATCGCAGGCCCATTCATTCTTTGGAACGATCCCAGTAGTCCGTTTGGGGTGAGCGGACGATGGAACGGTGATTTCAGCGGCAGAATTTGTGGCGTCCAGTAGTCCCGCTCTCGCCGCCTGCTTAGCCTTAGCACAGGCTCCGGACGGCCGCGCCCACGGTGGGGTGCGGCCTCCGATCCTCGAGATTGATGCCGAAACGATGGTGTGGAAGCCGATCCTGGACTGGATCGGCGCTCATCGTTGAAGAAACTGATTCCGTTGCTTCATGTGTGCAAGGCAACGGAAACCGAGCGGATGGTTACACCCGCTAACCGGATGGCGCCGTCCGCTCCTAATCAAAGGTCCATTTCATGGAGGTTTAGTCATGAGACGCATCAGTATTCTGGCTCTAATGCTATTCGCATGTCTGGCGTCGGTGGCATGGGCGCAGCAGACGAGTATGCCGCGCTTCAGCAAACATCCCATTCCCGGCCATCGCAACTGGATTGGAATCCCAAACAAGACCGATACTACGAGTCATCCGAGCGTCAGCACGGAAATGGCCGCAGTTCACCACACCAAGGTTTGGGACCTTGGCACATACCCCGGAGGAACCTGGGCTGAGATGGGAGGTGTCAACGACTTTGGCGTCGCGGTCGCGCAGGGCGACACCGGCTCCGACAGCCAGACCCACCTGTTTACGATTCAGCTACTCAGTCCTCATGGTCCGGCGTGGTCCGACATGGGGGCAATCAATGCTTATCTAGGTTGGTTCGACTGGCCATCGATCGCGGACACTGGGCTCGTTGTCGGCCACGCCGCGACCCCAGACGGCACCATCCACGGCTTCCTCTGGAAGGGCAAGTCCTCGGTTGATCTTGGCACGCTCGCGGACATCGGGTACGCCTCGTATGACAATAGCGATGCGACCATCATAAACAAACTGGGTACTCTGATCGCTGGCTACAGTTGGAGCAGCGAAACGGGAGCCCAGCTTCCAGTGGCATGGAGACTGGATGTACGTACTCGAACCTGGAAGATTGCCAAGCTGGATACGTCGGAATTCCCCTACGGTCTTGCATTGGGCGTGAATGATTTTGGCCAGGTCGCCGGCGCTTTCTATAACGATGCTGGCACCTATGTTGCAGCCCTTTGGAACCCTCTCCCCGGTGGAAACAGATGGAAGGCCGTCAAGCTCCCAGGTTCCCCGGACTGGCCGGTCGCCATCGCTGGTGACATGAACGAAAACGGCGAAATAGTGGGCGATGTCCTATCGCTGGACTGGGTCTACGGTTATAGCTCCCTTTGGCAACCGGTGGACCCTATGAGGCAGACCTACAAGCTGACTCTGCTTCCGAACTACTGGAACCTGCCGAACGGCGACACAGCAGAAGGAATCAACGATTTTGGCGACATCGTGGGCGGCTCCTGGGATGAAACCCTCACTCCATACGCGGCGCGCTGGAGCACCAAGGACACCAGCTTCGTTCAACTGCTTGACTTCCCTGGGACCTTCAGCGTCGCTTACAAGGTGAGCGAGAGCCGGATTGTCACGGGAATGTATGGCATCGACGACACCGAACACGCATACGCGGTAAAGTTGCCCTGAGCCTTGAGGCCAGTCAACGGCATTTGTCATAGACGTTTTACGAATCAAGATGATTCGAGCCGCCCGATGTCTGGGCGGCTTTTCTTCTGCCTAGCTCAAAGAGAAATCTCGGGTTTGAGCCTGGCTTTGCTGGAAACTCTGGGCCCATTCTCATCCCGGAAGAAAGTCCCAACCGAAAATCTGCTCACCTTATCAACTGGCAGCGGATTGTGCCCGAGTTACAGGCCACGGGGAAACTGACCCACTACCCTCTTCCTGGATCAAAGAAGGCCATGTGATTCGCTAGCGCGAACTGGCCACCTGAAGGTAAAGCGCGACCTTCTTGTTGTATGGCTCTTACGGACCGACGCCTCCGCTATGGCAATCGGAGCAGTTCACCCCGGTCAGGTCTCCGATGTCAACCGGGTGCTTGAACGGTTGGGCGGGCAACGAAGCGATCTGCGTGCCGCTTTCCTGCTGCTCGATCACCGTGTGGCAGGAGTTGCAGTCTTTGCTGATGACCTTGCCGTCCTTGCTCACGTGGTTGCCATCGTGGCAACGGAAGCAACCCTGGAAGTAGAAATGCCCGATGTTGTTGGGATGGGTCTTCCAGTTTACCTTCATGTACGGAAAGAACGTGGTGCTGTAGATGCGCTGCAGTTCAACCACCGCACCTTTGACGCTGTCCGGTTTGCCCGATGCGATCTGCGGGTACTTCTCCTGGTAGAACTTTGTAATCTTCTCAGCAATCGCTTTCAGCGCCTCGTCCGTGGTCTTGTAGTCGGCGGTCAGCACCTCAACACCCTGCTGCTTGATGAATGGCAGCGTGGCATCGATGGCGCGCCCGGTAATCGCCCGGTCCACGGAAAGATCGGGTGGCACATAGATGTGCGTTGGGCGGTTGTGGCAGTCGATGCAGTCCATTCGGCGCTTGTCGGCCTTGTCAATCTGCGCCTGGGTGAGAGGCGCGTCTTTGGCCATGTACTCGGCCACCCGGCCACTCTTGTCCTCTATGCGCACCCAGGGAATCACCTGCCGCTGTTCGTCAGTGGCGATGTAGGTGACTTTGTTATTGATGTTCATGTGCCAGTGGATGCCTTCGCCGGCCTGGCCGAGGCTGGGATCGCCGCCGCCGGTCTTGATCAACATGCGGATCACGCGCGGCGTGTTCTGCTCATCACTGCCGTAATGGGTGAAGGTCTTGAGCTGCGCGCCCCAAAACTTCTTCGGCCAGTGGCACTGCTCGCAGGTTTGCTGCGCGGGGCGAAGATTCTGCACCGGCGTGGGGATGGGGCGCGGATAGGTGCCGAGCGCGGTGTAGTAAACCTGGCGCAGGCCCGACAGCTTGGACTTCACGTACCAGCTCGCGCCCGATCCGACGTGGCATTCGACACAAGCCACGCGCGCGTGCGGCGAGGCTTCATACGCCGTGAACTCGGGGTGCATAACGGTGTGGCACAACTGGCCGCAGAAATCCACCGAATCGGTGAACTCGTAGGCCTTGTAGCTGCCGACGGAACTGACCAGCGAGAAGATCACCACGAAACTGAGCAGGAAGGCGAAGGTGCTGCGTTGCGCCGGATTGTTGAGATCGAGTTTGGGAAAATGGGGCGGCGCACCAACCGAGCGCAACCGCCGCCGCCGCTCGATCACCATTCCAAGGGGGACCAGAATAAGTCCGAAAACCAGGAATCCCGGCGCCACCATGTAGGCCAGAATGCCGATGTAGGGAGAGGAGTGGCTGGCCAGGACGTCAATGAGAACCAGCAGAACGATGTTGGCGACGGCGACGCCAGCCAGCGCCAGACCGATCAGGCTGAGGGGATTGCGAATGAGATTTCGCGAAACTGGCGGATGATCGCGTAGAGGATCCACTTGCGTGTCCTCAGTCATTTATGGATTGTCCCTTCTTCGCCTCACCCCAGTGCAAATCGCGCACAATCAGTGCTGCAGAACTTACCACGGTAAAGCCGGATTGCAATCGAAAAAATCCGAACGTGCCGCTCGTATTATGCCAAAGTCGCCGAGCTTTTCCCCGCGTGATTTCCTAATGCTTGGCGACCGTCTCCTCTTGCTCCTTCACGTCCGCCTGAACCGACTCGGATCCCTTTTCCTCCGAGCCCGTGGCCCGCTCAATCGCAAGCAGATCGAGAGGATGCTCATGCTCGTAGGCCTCAACCGACATCTTGCCATCATACCAAGCCCAATTCATGGGATACGCATCGGGATCGAATATCACTCCGTACAAATGCCATACGATAATGGCCAACGTGGCAAGGATGGCTTCGTACCAGTGAATGGCGATGGCGACATCGACCCACCAGCCTGGCACGCGATCGCCCACACCAACCTTGAACCATATCATCAGCCCGGTGTTGGCCATCACGAACATGCCCCACACTAACGCCCAATACTCGGCCTTCTCGGCGTAGGTGAAGCGGCTGAACAGCGGACGCTGCTCGCTATAACCCAGGTAGTAGCGGAATGCGTCACGTGCGTCGGTGACGTCCTTCCAGACGGGCAGCATGTCTTTGATCAGGCGGCGGCCGTCGGGGGTCTTGATCACATACCACAGATGGAACAAGCTGACAGCGATCAGCACCACTCCGGCCACGCGATGAATGACGCTGCGCACCGCTTCGTTGACGAACAAAGTACCCAGCCACGACGACGGATAGCGCAAGGCAAAGCCGGTCAGCACCAGCGTGAAGAAGCTGCACAGCAGGAGTATATGCTGCACTCGCTGTCCCCGCGTCATGCGGAACAAAATGCGGGGCTGTCCTATGCGGTGCAAGATGAGCTTCTTGCGGAAGATGATCAGGTTATGCAGCACCATGCCGCCGATGACGCCGATGATCATCCAGATGTAGAACTTACTGATATAGCCGATCACCTTGCTGCTGAAGTCGGCTTTCGCCAGTCCGTCAGAATGCACCTTGAAGCTGATGAATTTCTCGTTGGCCCCAGGATGACATTGCCCGCAGGTCTTCGCCAGGTTGGCATGATTGATGGTGGAGCGCGGATCGCCGGAGGGCAGAATGTTATGCACCCCGTGACAGCTGGCGCAATTCGCCACCGTCGCTGAACCCATCCTCGATGCCATGCCGTGATAGCTGGACAGGTAGCTATTGACCTGGCCCGCAGGCATGCCAAACTCGTTGGAGAGACGCACGCTGCCATGGCACTGGGCGCAGTTGTTGCCCACATTCGCCGATGCCACCGAGGAACTGGGATCGGTGGGGGCTTTGATGGTGTGAATGCCGTGGCAGTCGGTGCACACCGGCGCTTGCCAGTTGCCGCGCGCGATTGCCTGCCCGTGGATGCTTTGCGCGTATTCCTGCTTGATGTTGTCGTGGCACTTGGCGCAGGTCAGGGGAACGTTGAATTTGTTAATCGGCGACTTGGGATTGGTGGCGGCCAGAATATCGTGCTCACCGTGACAATCCGTGCACACTGCGGCCTTGTCGGAGCCGGCGGCCACGGCTTTTCCGTGCACACTTTGCTGGTACGAGTTGAAGGGAGCGGAGCTTATACCGCTCGACGCCATGACGAATTTCTGTCCGTGACAGGCGCCACAGGTTTGCGGAATGTTGCCCCGCGCTACTTTTGATTTGGGGTCGCTGGCCGGCAGAATTTCGTGGACGCTGCCATGGCAGTCCTGGCATTTCGCGACGTTGGTGTTACCTGCCGCAGCCGCCTTGGCATGAACGCCATGGTCGTAGGCCTTTTGCTGGTCGGCGTGGCAGCTGACGCATACTGGCTTTGCGGGCGTGGGATCGTGGGGGAACGCCTTGATGTCTTTGTGACAATCGGTGCAACCGAAGACGCTGTGTATCGAGGCCTTGAACTTCGCGTCATCCACATGCAGGCTGAGTTGTTTGCCGTTCTCCTCTTTGCTGAGAGTGGCATCGTTATGGCAAGCCAGACAGTCCTCGTTGCTCATCTTGGGAGGGGACTTGGCCACCGCCCCCGTGCAGAGCAGCAAGGCAACAAAGAGAACCACACCGCAACGCTTCACCGCAGCCCTCACTTTCGCCGGACGCGGCCGCTAGGTCGCGTCACTCATTACCATCGCCGATGAGGACGCGGAGGGCAGTGAGTGGACTCACGGGCGGGTGTGATTGAGGTCACACCCTTGGCGCTTCTCACCGCAAGATGTGAGCGGCATCACCAACCGGAGGCCCATTGGCGGGTAAAGAATGGTCCAATGTTCACGGGCTCTGGGGCGTCTTCTTGGGCAATCACAGGCGAAGTTGGGGACCGTGCTGTGGTCCGGAATTCCCGCCGTCAGGCTCAACTCTCGAACGTTTGTTCGGGCCCGCGCGGGACCCTCTTGGCGTTCACCGCGCTTCGCCAGCCGGTCTTGTTCGATGCGCGGACCAAACAAAAAGCCCGCGAGAATATCGCGGGCCGACGGGTGGCAATTCTTGGCTTAGACCAGCAAAGCGCGTGGCCGGAACATGATGCGCGGCCGGCGGGTGCGTATCATGCCAATGGTACGGACGCGCTCGTAGGCACCATGCAGGTCCTGACTCAACATATGCACGATTTGCAGGCAGACCTCACGGTGTTCCCGCAAGAACTTCAGCAAATCCTTTCTGCGAACGAAAACGACTTGCGAGTTGTCCAGCAACTCTGCCGTGATCTCGTAAGGAGTATTGGACAGGGCAGCCCCCAGTCCCAAGACCTCTCCAGGGCCGGCGATGCGCAAGGTCAGCCGTTTTCCGGTATCGGAGCAAATCGACAGCTTGGCCCGGCCATCGCACAAAATATAAATGCCGCGGACTGGCCGCCCCTCGGCAAACAGGACCGTGCTCCTGGGGTAAGCGGTGAGCGATTTGATCTCGTCGAAAGATTTCAACGACTCCGCGGGCATGTCGCAAAAGAGCCGGTCGGGACGGAAATCGCAGGTCAGGCAACTCGACTGAATCATGCTCTCCATGATCGAGTTAATACGTCTCCGCTCCTTGCAATGCAGTGATTGCAGTCACTGATTTCCGTGACCTTGTTCACACCAGGCGGGCCAATTGCCTTTCGCAGATTGATCCGGAATAGCAGCGAAAGCACCCAGTCCACGTCCGAACGCGCCCGTGCGGGATGCGGTAATCGGTAGTAATCACAGCCCTTTAGCTCACTGCGTAATGGCCAGCGCCTTCAGGGCTGCCTTGTTGCGGATCAGCAAAGTCGAACCTTTTGCCTGTACAATCTGGCGCCGTTTCAAATCGGCAAACAAGCGCGTTACGGTCTCGCGGGAGGTGCCAATCATCTGCGCGATCTCCTCGTGGGTCAGGGCCAGCTTCACCCGCGGCTCCGCTTTCGCGGCTTCGCCGTTCTTGGCACTCCACTCCAACAGCAGCTTCGCCAATTTCTCGGCTGCGGAGTGCGATAGACCTAGCGAGCGGATCTCGCGGCATGCGGTATTGTACTTTTCGCTCAATTGCTCGGCTACCCGCAGGCAGGCATCGGCGTGTTCCTTGAGAAAACGCAGGAAGTCTTCGCGCTTGACGAAGTTCACCTGGCAAGGATCGACGGTCTCGGCGGTCAGCTCGTAGGGCTTTCCGCTCACCGTGGCGCTGAGGCCCAGCACTTCTCCCGGTTCGGCAATCTTCAAGATCAGTGTCTTGCCGTCGGTTGAACAGATGGAGAGCTTGACGCGGCCTTTGCACAACACAAAAATGCCGCGCGGCGTCTGGCCCTCGACGAACAGAACCGCACCCTTGGGGTAGGCGGTAGCGTATTTGACGGATTCAAATGTCTGCAATGCTGCCGGTGGAAGATCGCAAAATATATGTTCGGCCCGCATCTTGCAAGCCAGGCAGCTTTCTATGATGTCCAAGCCATATGGTGTAAGCACGACGACCCCCTGTACTTCAAATCGTATCCCCGTGTCATACGGCCGGATTGCGCCTGCGACGGCGCCTCCGGGTGGAAACCCTGCCCTGCCGCTCAATTCCCTGTCCGCACTCGCGTGAGTGCTCTCCGTCACCTAACCAGGTGATCAGCTAAACTGCGGAGAACCCTCATGTTTAGCGCTCCGGCGCGTTCCGGGACATTTGTGGCAACCAAGGTTTTACTCCAGATACAGTCCAGCGGAACACTCCTACCGCACACCCAACAAGTACACAGATCACAATCGCTTGTGACATGTGACGCTCGTGGCAATGGCCTAGCGCCCGTTTCGGGCAGGATTGTCACAGATTGGCAGGTCGGTTGGAGAAGTTGCGCGCCAGATGGTGGGTTGCAATGGCAACTAATGCTGCTTGGTTTCTGCAGCCGTGCAAGCCTTGCAGATGCCCTGCACCTCGATAGTAAACTTTTCCAGCCTGAAACCCGTAGGAAGTTTGACGCGCAGCTTCACCGGAGCCAGGGAATCGAAGTCCAGGTCGGTAATGGACCGGCAATGCGTGCAAACCAGATGGTGGTGGGGATGGCGATTGGCGTCGATGCGCCAGGAGCCGTGGTGAGGACTCACTTCGCGCAGCATGCCCGCGTGCACGAAAGTCTTGAGGTTCTTGTAAACCGTCGCGAGCGAGATCGACGGCAAGTCTTGTTTTACCTGCTCGTAGATCTCCTCCGGCGAATAATGCCCGGGTCGTGACACCAGCGCCTCGTAGATTTTTTGTCTCTGGTGTGTCGCCGCCAAATTGTGCTGTTGGCACAACCGGCGAAACTCGTTGTAAGTCTCCCGGCACATACTTATCAGATGATAATAGTTATTAAAGGATTCAGAATGTCTGTGTCAAGGACCGTCCCCACCGAGACCCGGAGGACACAGAGAAGATCTTGAAGTTGTCATCCTGAGTGTCGATGGGCCTGCGGCCCACCCATCGGGATCAAAAACTTCTCCCGGCTGTCATCCTGAGCGACGAGGTCGCCGTGGCGACCGAGGAGTCGAAGGACCCCTATGGCTTCCCTAAAGCGGGCCGCAGCTCCCTTTCGCTACACTCAATCTGACTCAGGATTCAATCCCCTCATGCTCTTTCGTCGCCTCTGCGTTTTCTGCGGTTCCTATACTGGCAGACGTCCGGCCTATCGCGATGCTGCCGAACAGCTTGGACTGTTGCTGGTCGAGCGCGGCATCGAGCTCGTGTACGGCGGTGGAAACATTGGCCTGATGGGCGTTCTCGCCGACACGATACTGGCGCGAGGCGGTCGCGCGATTGGCGTGATTCCAGAGTCTTTGATGGCGAAGGAGGTTGGCCACACCGGCCTGACCGAGTTGCGCATTGTAAACTCCATGCACCAGCGCAAGGCGGTGATGTCTGATCTCTCCGACGGTTTCATCGCACTGCCCGGCGGCTTCGGCACGGTCGAGGAGTTTTGCGAGGTCGTAACCTGGTCGCAGCTCGGCCTTCAGTCCAAGCCTTGCGGCCTGCTTAACGTCGAGAACTATTACGCTCCTCTGCTGGAGTTGTTTGACCACGCCGTGCGCGAAGGCTTCTTGCGTGAAGGGAATCGCATGCTGGTGCTGGATGACGATGATCCTGAGCGACTACTGGGGAAAATGGCGGCGTTCAAGGAGGCGCCAGTGGGAAGGTGGATTGAGCAAGACGAACGGTAGGTAGGATGTAAGGGAGGCTTTTCGTGCGCACATTATTTACTGAAACTCAAGAGCCCTGGTTGAAGTATTTACTACACTTCCCCGCTCCTTATTTTGCTTTTGGAGTCAGCGTCCTTCTGGAGTTATTCCTGATCATGATTTTTCCGCACGCGGGAGAGCAAGGGATCATCGGACGGGCGGTCGAAATCGTTTCGCCTATTATCATCGGCTTCTGGGCGGGGCGTTTATTCTACAAGAAGTTGCCGACGATTATGGGGCTGCTTGCATGGATTCCCCCCGCAGCAATTTTGGCGTACAGCACCCTGTCCTGGCAGCTGACTATGTCTCAGTACGATTCCACTTGGAGTACCTATTTTGGGTCCGGGTGTGGCGGAAGCGAGTGTCTATATCAACTCTTTGTAACCGAGTCCTTCTACACCGCAGTAGCCTATTCGCTTGGTGCAGCCACAGTGAGGCATCGTTTGATCCTGAAGCGGGATTGATCGACGCTCCAGTGGCTATTTCAGTTCTACCGATTTCGCCCACTCCCGCCGCTTTTCCGCCTCGGCCTGCGTGAACACGCCCGCAATCCGCGTGCCGCAGTTTTCGCAGCAGCCGTTTTTCAGCCGGTTCGACATCACCGAGTGCCACGACCGCGTGATCACGATCTGCTTGCATCCCGGACAGATCGTGTTGGCCCCATCGGAGAAGATGTTGCCTTCATAAACGTACTTCAGTCCCATCCGCATGGCCAGCTTGCGCGCGCGATGCAGCGTCTCGGGGGGCGTTGCCGTCTTGTCCTGCAATTTGAAATCGGGATGAAACGCGGTGAAGTGCAGCGGCACATCATCGCCCAGGTTTTCCAGCACCCAGTCGCACAGCTCCTGGAACTCCGCATCGCCGTCGTTCAGCGTTGGAATTATGAGATTGGTGATCTCAAACCACACGCCGGTTTCATGCCGCAGCCACTTCAACGTGTCCAGCACCGGCTGCAAGTGGGTCAGCGTGATCTTGCCGTAAAACTCTTCCGTAAACGCTTTCAGGTCGATATTGGCGGCGTCAATGTAACGGTAGATGTCGAAGAACGCCTCGCGCGTGATGTAACCATTCGAGACCATCACGGTGTTCAGGCCGGCGTCGTGGGCCTCGCGCGCGATGTCGATGACGTACTCGCCCCAGATAGTCGGCTCGTTGTAGGTGAACGCGATGTGGGGCGCGCGGTGCTCCAGCGCCACTTCGACCACGTTTTCCGCACTGAGCGTCAGGGCGTTGACCTGGTCGGACTTGGCCTTGGAGATGTCCCAGTTCTGGCAAAAGGAACAACCCATATTGCAGCCGGCGGTACCCATGGAAAGGATCTTCGTGCCCGGGAAAAAATGGTTGAGTGGCTTCTTCTCGACCGGGTCCATCGCGATAGCGGCGGGCCGCCCGTAGCCGAGTTGCAGCAGGCGTCCGCCTTCATTCTTGCGGATGAAGCAGAAGCCGCTTTGGCCTTCTCCGATGTGGCAGTGCCGCGGGCAAAGGTAGCAGTGGAGACGGCCATCGGCCATCGTTTCCCACCAGCGCGCCTCGTGAATTTGGGGCTGCACGACTGTTAACTGCATAGTAACTGCTTCTTCCTAATTGTACCGCCGACGGCGATCGGAAACCATGCTTCTCGACCGAACCCCGCCCACGAATTCTCAGCACACCATCCGCCTTCCCAGACAGTCACGCCACCGCGTGATGCGGGTCATACCGCGACGCGCGACAGCGGACTACATTCGTTTTGCGGAGATCTTCGCACCCGCAACCCGAGGGAAGACTTATGACCACTGCAGTAGAGGAACTACCGCGCACTCGGACAGCAGGCACCGTTATCCTGGATGGACACTCACTGAAAATCGAAAACTTGGCGGCTATTGCCCGTGACCGTCATGCCATCGAGATTCATCCGGACGCCATCGCTCGAATCAACAAGTGCCGCGATCTTCTGGAGCGGAAGATACGCGCGCACGAAGTCATGTACGGCGTGAACACTGGCATTGGCGAACTGTCGGAAGTAATTCTCACGCCTGAACAGGCGGAGAAGTTCCAGCAGTATCTGCTCTATTCTCACGCCGCGGGCTGCGGAGAGCCGTGCGCGGAAGAGGACGTCCGCGCGGGAATGATTTCCCGTCTCAACACGCATTGCTGGGGGCATTCGGGGATCCGCAACGAGATCGTGCAAACCCAGGTTGCGATGTTGAACGCAGGCGTCACGCCGGTCGTCTGTCAGAAAGGTTCGGTGGGGGCCAGCGGCGATCTTTCGCCGATGTCGCAGATGGCGCTCACACTAATGGGCGAAGGCGAAGTATTTTACCAGGGCAGGCGGCTACCGGCGAAGCAAGGAATGCGCGAGGCGGGAATTCCCACCGTCGTCTTTCGCGAGCGAGATGGCCTGGCCACCATCAATGGCTCCGATCTTACGACCGGCATCGGATGCCTGGAACTGTTCGACGCGATGCGCTGGCTTAAGACCCAGGAGGTCGCGCTGGCGATGACCTTGGAATCGCTGAACGCCAACATGATGGCCTACCATCCACGCATTCATGCGACGCGCGGTTACCCCGGAGCGCAGGAGTGCGCCGGGAACATTCGCCGGCTGACCGAAGGGTCAGAGTTGTTGAACTTGCCCGGCAAGAAAGTACAGGATGCCTATTCCCTGCGCTCCAGTCCGCAAGTCGTCGGAGCCGCCAAAGACGCCTTCAAGTGGGCGCGCTACATGCTGGAAATGGAACTCAACCACGCCGCCGATAATCCCACTTTTTTCCCGGATGAGGAGTTGGTACTTACCGGCGCAAATTTCCAAGGCACGCCGATGGCGTTCGCCCTGGAGTTGGTCGGCATGTCGGTCACCACGGTGGCGGCGCTCTCCGAGCGCAGGCTGAACCGCTTGATGAACCCGCACCTGTCCATGGGCCTGCCGGCATTTCTAACCAGGGGTGCCGGAATGTTCTCGGGGTTGATGCTGTCGCAGTACACTGCCGGAGCCTTGATTTGCGAGAACCGCGTGCTGAGCCATCCTGCCGCCACTGGCTCCATACCGGCCGCCGCTGACCAGGAGGATTTCGTCTCCATGGGTATGACCACAGCCATCAAAACGCGGCAGATCATCGAGAACGCGTGGACGGTAGTGGCGATCGAGTTGATGGCGGCGGCGCAGGCCTTCGATCTGCGCGCTCCAGTGAGGCCGTCACCGGCGTCGCAGGCTGCATACGAGGTGATCCGCCAATATGTCAGCAGGCTGGATCAAGACAGGCCGCTGCATGAGGACATCAATACCCTGACGCGCGTTGCGAAGGAAGGGGCCATACTACAGGCGGCGGAAGAGATTGCCGGGAAGCTGAACTGAGGCTACGTCAGCAGTTGTACTAAGAACGAGAGGGTATCGGAATGTTCTTCAAACCGTGGAACGTGCGACGCGATCTCTACCTTGTAGCCTCGTTGCTCCTGTTGAGCGCGGTGGCGTACTCGGCTGCTCCGGCCACGATGCGGCTGGATTACTATCACGCCGGCAATGCCACGGCGGAGATGTTCGGCCTTGATCGCGTCGTCATCGAACCTCTACCCTGGCCGGGCGATCTCTCTAAAACTATCGACGACAGCAATCTGGGGAATTACCTCTTCGAAGTGCACGATCAAGCTAGCCCGGATAATTCGCGAA
>PMAT01000021.1 GCA_003152695.1 Acidobacteriaceae bacterium | reverse complement strand
AGTTTTAACCGGACAGCAGTGGCCTGGAATATTTCATCGGGAGGTTGCGCTGGCCTTAGCTTGAGCAGGGCGGGCGTGTTATCGGGCACACCCACCGGGGGAAACTGCGAATTTAGTGTGGCAGTCTCGGATTCCGAGAGTCCTCCCAGCATTGCGAACGCCAACTTCCTCCTCAACATAACCCCGGCGCTGCAAATTACGACGACCTCTCTGCCTGACGGCAGTATAGGCGTCTTTTACAATGCCCCTTTGGCTGTATTCGGTGGAATCCCTCCTTATTCCTGGACGATCGTGCAGGGCAGCTTGCCAAATGGCCTCACGTTGAACGCAACCAGCGGTGTGATCTCCGGCACGCCCACTGGCGCGGGCACGTCAAGTTTCACCGTGCAGGTTTCGGACAGTGAGACGCCAGCCGCAACAGCTACGGCCAGCCTCAGCATCGTGATCACGCCGCCGCCTGCGAGAAATGCGGCCCTCTATACTTCGGAGAGTGGAGGTAACCCGGCCACGGACCGGGTTGGCCTACAGATCCAGAGCGACGGCTCGCTTACGCCCCTGCCATCGTCGCCGGAAACTGCGGTTAACGGAAACTACTTCGCCCCTTCGCCAACCTTGCCGCTGCTGTTCATGTTGACGGAAGGAAGTATAGAGTCGTTCCTGGTAAATCCCGACTACTCGCTCACTTTGTATAGCACCGCTCGTCTCTTTAACGGCCCGATCGGTCACTACCTGGCGCCATCGGTGGACCCTACAGGATCGAACCTTTACTTACCCGGCACCATCGACATCAGCGGCACGACCGGGATCATCATCTTACCGGCCAACGGCTCGCTACTTCCCGTGGGTACCATTGTCGTACCCAACATACCGACGGGAGCTTCCAATGTGCGAATGGTATTCACGCCGGACGCAAGCTTAGCGTTTCTCCCCCTGTGTGACACCTCCAATAACTGCAGCATTCTGTCCTACTCGCGCGGCTCCGATGGCTTGCTCACCCTTGCTGCTACTTATGTGATGCCACCAAATACTGGCGCCGGGCTATTGACAGTGTCGGCGGATGGCAAATACCTGGCGGACTCGGAAGTGCAGATTTACAGCATAGCCAGTGATGGTACCCTCACCGCTGTTTTGCCTCAGCCTTTCATCGTGACCTATGGTGGCAGTCCCATCGCGATCGATGACCTGACTTGGGACCCGTCAGGCTCCTATCTGTTTGTCGCCACCGGTGAGCCGCTTATCGAAGGCGGCCTGGGTGTGCTCAGTTTTTCGGGAAGCGCTCTCACCGAGACTGTGCAGCCGACAGGAGGTTTTTCCGTCGGACGTATCCAGCAGACAGGATCTTTTGTCTATGCCTTGGTGATGTGTTTCGATCGTTGCGAGGGTGGTCCGTACGGCATCCTTGGATTTGACTTTCAGAATGGCCAACTGAATCCTCTTCCTGGTTCGCCCTATTATCAATACGGGGACGGCGGCGACATGGTGATCTACTGAGCCGGCGGACACAGCATAGCCAATCGAACGTTGCGCGGTAAATTCATAAGAGATGCCCAGAAGTTATGGGCGTCTTTTATTGCCGCCTCACGCCCGGAACGATACACTAAGAGGCGCACAAGGGGTCCCTGATGCTTATCGTCATGAAGGCGCACGCCTCCGAAGAGCAGGTGGAGCGCGTATGCGAAAAGATTGAAGCGCTGGGCTTTCGCGCCCATGCCCTGCCCGGCGCGCAGCGCACCGCCATCGGTGTCACCGGCAACCAGGGTGAGGTCGAGACCGGTACCTTCGACGAGATGGAAGGGGTGCAGGAAGTCATCCGCGTCAGCAAGCCCTACAAGCTGGTCAGCCGCGATTTGAAGGAAGAAGACACCGTGGTGCGCTTCCCCGGTTCTGACGCGACCTTCGGCGGCAAGGAGGTGGCGGTCATTGCCGGGCCGTGCGCCATCGAATCCCGCGAGCAGGCGTTCGCTGCCGCCGAGTGCGTTGCCCGTGCCGGCGCCCGCTTTTTCCGCGGGGGCGCTTACAAGCCGCGCACCTCTCCCTACACGTTTCAAGGCCTGGCGGAGGAAGGCCTGAAAATCCTGGCGGAGATCCGCGATCGCTTCGGCCTGCTGATCGTCACCGAAGCCATCGACAACGAATCGCTCGAACTGGTGGAGAAGTACGCCGACGTCATTCAGATCGGCGCGCGCAACATGCAGAACTATTCGCTGCTGAAGCGCGCCGGAAGGGCGCACAAGCCGGTGCTGCTGAAGCGCGGCATGTCAGCCACGCTGGAAGAATTGCTGATGGCCGCCGAATACATCATGAGCGAGGGCAACTACAACGTGATTCTGTGCGAGCGCGGGGTGCGCACCTTCGCCGACCACACGCGCAACACCCTCGACCTCAGCATCGTGCCGGCGGTGCAGCGTTTGAGCCACTTGCCAATCATCGTCGATCCCAGCCACGGGACGGGCAAGCGCAACAAGGTGACACCGCTGTCGCGCGCCGCGGTGGCCGTAGGCGCCGACGGGCTGATCATCGAAGTCCACCCCGACCCTGACCGCGCCCTCAGCGATGGCACCCAATCGCTCTTTCCCCAGCAGTTTGCCGATCTCATGGTCGAGGTGCGCCAGATCGCCAACGTGCTCGGCCGTTCCGTCGCCGAGCCTGTCGCCAATCCGGTAGCTCGCCGAAGCAACGTAACCGCTGGATCGGCCGCTGCTCGCTGATGCGCACGGCATCGCTGTGGCTGCGGCAACTTTCGGCGCGGCAATGGCGCTGGGCGCTCTGCGTGGTGGTCTTCACGCTGGGCTCGACCGGCTGCCATCGACGCCCCACCGTTGAGCCCGGCTATCACGAATACGCCTACGTCACCAATGGCAGGAGCAACTCCGTCAGCGTTCTCGATCTGCTTGAGCTTCGCAACGTCAAGACCATCCCGGTGGGCGCAGGTCCAACCGGCGTCGCCGCCAGTCCCACCCGCAACGAAATCTACGTTGCTAATGCTGACTCCAATAACATCACCATCATCAATGCGGAGCGCAATGTAGTCGAGGCGACCATCGGGGTCCATCGCGCGCCCTACTTCGTCTCGGTTTCCCCCGACGGCAAGCGGGCGTACGTGGCCAACTCCGGCTCCGCCAATGTTTCGGTGATTGATCTCGATAAGCGGGCGGTGATCGCGACCATTCGAGTCGGCGGCGCGCCGGGTCTCGCCCGAGTTTCGCCCGATGGAAAGGTGGCTGTCGTCAGCAATCGCGCCGACAACACAGTTTCCATCATCGATACCCTGAAGCTGGCGGTGCGCAGCACGGCGCCGGTGTGCCAGCAACCGCAGGACCTGGTCATCCTCCCCGATTCCAGCAAGGCGTTCGTCGCGTGCCCGGGCTCGAACCAGCTCGCCTCCGTCGATCTGGTATCGGGCCGGATGCTTACCCTACTCGACGTGGGCAACATGCCGGTGCAGCTGGCGCTGAAGCCCGATGGCGGTGAGCTGTTCGTGAGCAATTTTGGCGGCAACAATTTTTCCATCGTCGAGACCGCCAACAACGAGGTGGGCGGCAGTTACCTGATCGGCGACCAGCCCACTCGCGGAATCGTCACCTCCGATAACAGCCTGCTCTATGTCAGTAATTTCGGTTCGGACACCGTCAGCGTCTATGCCATCGACGAAGGCCGCGTAATTGGCACGGTGCAGGTGGGCAGCCATCCCGATGGGCTGGCGTTAAGCCCCGACGAAGCGCATTTGCTGGTGGTGAATTCCCGCTCGGGAGATGTCGCCGTGGTGCGCACGGTGAAGACGCGCGACAATTCCAAACTCAGCGCCGACCGCGCGCTGGTCACGCTGATTCCCGTTGGCAACCAGCCCAATGACATCGTGATCAAGGCCTTCCAGGTGGGCGAAGCGAAGAAGTGAAGCGCGGGAATCCCGAATTCGGCGAGTAGAATGCGGCCATCTTCAGCAGTCTCGGCGCCGTGTGAAGCGGGTAACGCCGGGGTGCTGTCTCTAACGCCCGCGCAGCTTTCGCAGGCGGACCTCAGATCCCCCATGCCCATAGCTGATGTCGTTCATCAGGCTGCGCATCAGGCAGATTCCTCTGCCATGCTCGGTGGTGTTGAGGCTGGGACCGGCGGTCTGCGTGGCGGCCACGTCAAAACCTGGACCGGGGTCTCGAACTACTATCACGAAAGCCGATGGATCGATTTTGATGCAGCAGCGAACGCTCTTGGCGCCATCATTTTGGCAGCCGTGAAGTACGGCGTTGGCTAGCGCCTCCTGAAGAGCGACGAAAATGTCGATCTCTTCGCCTTCGCTGGCGCCATTTTTCTTGATAAAGTCCATCATCGACTCGCGCGCATCCACCATGGATTCCGAGTTCCCCGGGAAGGTGAACTCCCTGGAGATCATTCGCTGCTCCATGGATTGATGGCCGTTCGGCAGGCAGCACCTCCCCAGTTACGCGCTCATGGCCCGCTCCGCACCGCTCGCTAAAACGGCGCGTTCCCACTCCTCAAAACTGCCAAGTTTCCCGCAATCCCCAACCTGAAGGAGGGACTGCAAGTTGGTCAGATCGATCAGTCTCCGTACACATGCCGAGGGCTGCGCGATGCGCAACGCCTTCTTTTCCTGCTCTGCCCAGCATTGCAAGCCGACCAACAACCCGATTCCCGCGGCATCGAGTGCGCGGATACCGCTTAGGTCTAGAGTGAGACAGTTCTCGGTGCGTGATGTCGCCATGCAGCGCAATGTTTCCGTTTCAAGCCCAAGTACAATTCTGCCCGAACAGTGCAGTGTCACGTTCGGATGCGCAGCGCGGATACTAATTCTCAACATGATTCCACCCCGACCAGCTCGTCGTTACGGTAAGAGCCTTTCAATCTTCCTTATCAGTAACTGACGTAGAGCTAGCTGCAGTGTGCCTGAACTTGATTGCAACAAGATGAAAACCGGGACAAAAGGCCTTCGATTTGCAACAAAATTCGGTAATCGCCAGCCCGGACTCCTGTCCATGCGCGGGACCTGGCCATGCTTGGGCGGGTTCCCCGGCTATCTGCGAAATGACCGCTGGTTCCGCATCGCTTTTGATTGTCAGGGCCCCCAGAGTCTGCGAAACTAGCCGGTTCTGTGACGGACGCTCATGGTAGTGCGCGAATTCTCGGCGGGAGGCGTGGTGCTGCGGAAGATGCGCGGCCGCTGGTTTCTGGCGGTCATCGAACCGCACATGACCCAGCCCAAGAAATCGCCCAAGCGCTCGAACCGTCCGCCAGAAAAAACTGCACTGGTGGCCCTGCCCAAGGGCGCCATCGACAAAGGCGAGAAGCCGGAGCAGACCGCGGTTCGCGAGGTCAGCGAAGAAACCGGCGTGCAAGCAAACCTGGTGACCAAGCTGGCCGACATCAAGTACTACTACGTGCGCAACTGGGGCGATGGCGCGCGCGTCTTCAAGATTGTCAGCTTCTATCTTTTGCTCTATCGCTCGGGCCGCCTGGGAAACATCTCGCCCGACATGCGGATCGAAGTGCAGAACGCCTATTGGCTTCCCCTGGAGGATGCCCGCAAAACCCTAAGCTATGCCGGCGAGCGCGAAGTCGCCAAGAGCGCGCTGCAATATCTGAAAGCTCATCCGGAGTTAGGAGATCATGCCACAGACACCCCACATTGAGCGCCACTTCACGGCGGGCGCAGTTGTCCGCGACGTTGTCATCGGCATGTCCGACGGGCTGACCGTGCCCTTCGCGCTGGCTGCCGGTCTCTCCGGCGCGGTCGATAACAGCCACATCGTGGTGGTCGCCGGACTGGCCGAGATCGCCGCCGGCTCCATCGCCATGGGACTGGGCGGCTACCTGGCCGCCAGGAGCGATGCTGAACACTACGAAAGCGAACGGCTGCGCGAAGAGCGCGAGGTGCGGGAGATCCCCGACGAGGAAGCGCTCGAAGTGCAAAAGGTCTTCGCCGATTACGGTCTGTCGCACGACGAGAGCGTTCCCGTGGTGCAGGCATTGACGCGAAAGCCGAAGCAGTGGGTGGACTTCATGATGCGCTTTGAGTTGGGCCTGGAAGAGCCCGATCCCAAGCGGGCCATGCAGAGCGCGTTCACCATCGCTGCGTCGTACATTTGTGGAGGCATCATCCCGCTGGCACCTTACATGACGATGCATAGTGCGCGCATGGCTCTGGTCTGGTCGGTGGTAGTTACCCTGGTCGCGCTGGGAGTTTTCGGCTATATCAAGGGGCGCTTCACCGGCTCGCGGCCCGGCCGTTCTGCCTCCCAAACTATTGTGATTGGCGGACTTGCTGCCGGGGCAGCCTTCTTGTTGGCTAAACTGATTTCCTAACCCAATATGGGAAAAGAATTTAGATAAATTTCCCTTGACTGAATGAGGATTCATTCAGTACGATCAATCCAACTTAATAGGCGCGCGCCGTTGCCATCCTCACCCCACATCTTACGGCGCGCGCTGCTTGTATTTTGGGCCGTTATATGTGCGTTGCCGTTTCACCTTTGAGGGGAGTTATCCGGACAATGCTGTCCATCTCTACGTCTCATTTGAACCATCTCACTCAGCAGCCATTCTCCATTAACCACAATCGAAGTTCGTAGTCCCAGGATCGCGTCGGTGTTAGACGCGCCTTTGTGCGCAAGCTCTCAACCAATAATAGTTTTAGCGCTGGAGTCATCATCATCCCATGACGAAACGGATTGAGAAGGTCGCTGTTCTAGGCGCTGGCACCATGGGCGCTCGCATCTCCGCGCACCTGGCCAACGCCGGTGTGCCCTCATATCTGCTCGACATTGTTCCGCCCGATGCCGACGGTCCCGCGCGCAACCGCTTCGCTGCCGCCGGACTGGAAGCTGCGGTGAAATCCAAACCCGCCGCCTTCTTCGAGCCTTCGCTGGCCAAGCTGGTCACCATCGGCAATTTCGATGATGATCTGAAGAAGTTGGCTGAGGTGGACTGGATCATCGAGGCGGTGGTTGAAGATCTCGAGATCAAGCGCAGCCTGCTGCGCAAGGTGGACGCGGTCCGCAAGCCCGGAACGATTGTCACCACCAATACCAGCGGGTTGCCGGTGGCCAAGATCGTCGAGGGCTTCCCCGACGAGTTCCGCCGCCACTGGTTTGGCACGCATTTCTTCAATCCGCCGCGTTACATGCGGCTGCTGGAACTGATTCCCACTGCTGACGCCGATCCCGCCGCGATGGACGTCATCGCGCACTTCTGCGATCTGCATCTTGGCAAGGGCGTGGTGCACGCCAAGGACACGCCGAATTTCATCGCCAACCGTATCGGGACGTTCTCCGCGCTGAATGTCATGCGCCTGATGCAGGAGATGGACCTCAGCATCGAGGAAGTGGATGCCCTCACCGGGCAGGCCGTCGGCTGGCCCAAGATGGCGACCTTCCGCCTGACGGACATGGTTGGGCTGGACGTGCTCGGCCACGTCGTACGCAACGCGAGTACCAATATCCACGATGAGCGCAGCGATTTGAAGCTGCCCGATTTCTTCCTGGCGATGCTGGAGCGCAAGTGGCTGGGCGACAAGACCAGGGGCGGCTTCTACAAGAAGCAGAAGAGTGCCGAGGGCGACCAGCGGCTGGCGCTCGACTGGAAGACGCTGGAATATCGTCCGCAACAGCGGCCCAAGTTTGCCTCGCTGGAAATGGCAAAGACCGTGGAGAACCTGCCCGAGCGGCTCCACATGCTGCTTACGCCCTCCAAGGACAAGGCGGGCGCCTTTCTCTGGTCGGCATTGGCGGACCTGTGGACGTACGCCGCCAATCGCATCGGCGAGATCGCCGACTCGGCGGTTGAGATCGATCGCGCCATGAAGATGGGCTTCAACTGGGAGATGGGCCCATTCGAACTGTGGGATGCCGCCGGCGTCGCCAAGACCGTAAAGCGGATGAAAGTGGACGGTAAGCCGGTTTCGCCCAACGTCGAGAAGCTGCTCGCCTCGGGCGAGGAGAGTTGGTACGCCGACGATCCCAAGGCCGCCAGTGGACGGGTTTACTTCGACCTGCGCAGCGACAACTATCGCCCGGAAGTAGTGCCGCCGGGAGTGTGGTCGGTCACGGTTGCCAGGAAGTCGAACTTCGTGGTGAAGAAGAATGCGGGCGCGTCGCTGGTCGATCTCGGCGATGGCGTCGCCTGTATCGAGTTCCACTCCAAGATGAACGCGCTGGGCGGCGACATTGTGCAGATGATCACCCAGACGCTGAAGCCGGGCGGCGCGGGCGAAAATTTCGACGCCTTCGTCATCACCAACGACGCGGCCAATTTCTCCGTCGGCGCCAACATCATGATGCTGCTCATGGCGGTGCAGGAAGAAGAGTGGGACGAAGTTGATCTCGCCGTCCGCCAGTTCCAGAACATGACCCAGGCCATCAAGTTCTCGTCCAAGCCGGTGGTGGTCGCGCCGTTTGGCATGACGCTCGGTGGAGGCGCCGAGGTTACGCTGCATGCTGCGGCCCGCCAGCCGCACGCGGAGCTCTACGCCGGACTGGTCGAGGTTGGCGTAGGTCTGCTGCCCGGCGGCGGTGGCTGCAAGGAGATGACGCTGCGCGCTCTCGATAAGGCCTATCATGTTCGTCCTCACGGACGCGGCGAGAGCGTCGAGTTGATGGAGGCGATGAAGCAGGCATTCGAGACGGTCGCCATGGCGAAAGTGTCCATGTCGGCCTTCGAGGCGCGCAATCTTGGGTTCCTTTCCAGCGGCGACGACATCACTATGAATCGGGAGCGGGTGCTCACCGACGCCAAGGAGCGGGCGCTGGAGTTGGCGAGTGAAGGCTATCGCGCCCCCACGCCGCGGACGGACATTCCCGCGCCCGGCGAGAGCATTCTGGCGACGCTGAAACTGGGCGTGCACATCATGCACGAAGGCCAATTCATTACCGATCACGAAGTCAAAATCGCCAACAAGGTGGCGGAGGTGCTCTGCGGCGGCGCGCTGAATCCGGGTACGTTGGTGAGCGAGCAGTATCTGCTCGATCTGGAGCGCGAGGCGTTCAAATCGCTGTGCGGCGAGAAGAAGACGCAAGAGCGCATCCAATACACACTGAAGACGGGCAAGACGTTGAGAAACTGACGCCCAGGTAGCCGCGCAGAGACGAAACGGAGTCCAATCACATGTTGACAGATGTTGAAGGCAATGAAATCACCGAGCTGCCGCCTAACGCACAACGTGATTTAGACGAGGTTTGCGAACTACTGAACGCGCAAGAGATCAGGTCCATGGAATTGGGAATTAATGGTTGGGCTGACGCCGTCGGAGATGAGGATAAAGATTTCTTTGCCTCGAACTGGACAACTGGCAAGGACTGGAGTGAGGTGGCAGACGGAGTTTTCCAACCGCTATATGGAGCATGTGAGAGCCGACCGCAATCGTTATTGAATTATTCACAGTTTCAGCGTGCGGGGTGGATGTTTGGATGGTTAGTGCGTGCCGTCATGATAGGGCGTTCAGATGATTGGGTAATGTACAAGAATCCAGAAGCAGGCACAGATGAAGTTCCGCGCCAGTTCTGGGGCACGTTTTACTGGCGCAGAAATCGGCAGAAGCCGCAATAGAAATGCCAGACGTCTTGTCGTTGGGGAACACGCCCGAGTGCGCAGGCACGAGTCCCGCTTGCGGGACGGAACATCTTAGCCCAGCACGCAGCGCAGCGGAGTGCTGGGTGGGCGGGAAGAAGAAATCCGAGTCCCGTAGGGACGGGAGAACCGCAGGTCCCTCACTGCGGCGACCAAAGTCGCCTCCGCTCGGGATGACAAAAAGCAGTTGTCAGTGGCCGGTTGTCAGTTGTCAGTGAGAGCTGCTCGGTCACAGTTATGTTCAACAGGGATTTGGCTGAAAGCTGACGGCTGAAAGCTGAATGCTAATTGCTAATTGCTGATTCAGGAGCTTTTCATGCGTGAAGTCGTAATCGTTAGTGCCGTGCGCACGCCGGTAGGCAAGGCTTACAAAGGAACGTTGCGGGCGACGCGTCCCGACGACTTGGCCGCTGTGGCCATCAAGGGCGCGCTCGAACGCGTGCCGCAGGTCGATCCCAAAGAGATCGAGGACGTCATCTTCGGCTGCGCCATGCCCGAGGCCGAGCAAGGCATGAACGTCGCGCGCATCGCGTCGCTGCGGGCTGGTCTGCCGGTTGAAGTTTCGGCCATGACCATCAACCGCTTCTGCTCGTCGGGCCTTCAGGCGATTGCCATGGCGGCCGAGCGCATCATGGCGGGCGGAGCGGAGATTGTGGTCGCCGGGGGCGTCGAGTCCATGACCATGATCCCCATGGGCGGTCACAAAGTCTCGGCCAACCCGTGGCTGGTGTCGAATTATCCCGACGCTTATCTCTCGATGGGCCTCACCGCCGAGAGGATGGCCCAGCGCTACCACATCACGCGCGAGCAGTCGGACCAGTTCTCGGTCGATAGCCATCTCAAGGCCATCGCGGCGATCCAGGCGGGCAAGTTCGACGAAGAGATCGTTCCCGTGCCGGTCAGTCTCACCACCCCGAACGGCAATAAGCCAAAGCGCACCGACATCGTGTTCAAGATGGATGAAGGCCCGCGTGCCGACACCTCGCTGGAAGCGCTGCTTGCGCTCAAGCCGGCGTTCCACCTGAAGGGCACGGTCACGGCCGGAAACTCGTCGCAGATGTCCGACGGCGCAGCAGTGGCGGTGGTAATGTCCGCCGAACGCGCCAAGGCGCTGGGATTGAAGCCGCTGGCGCGCTACGTGGCATTCGCAACCGCAGGTTACAAGCCTGAAGAAATGGGTGTCGGCCCGGTGTTCGCCATCCCGAAAGCGCTGAAGCTGGCTGGACTGAAGCTGAGCGATATTGACGTCATCGAGTTGAACGAGGCGTTTGCGGTGCAGTCGCTGGCCGTCATTCAGGAAGGAAAGCTGGACCCGGAGCGCATCAACGTCAATGGCGGAGCCATCGCGCTGGGGCATCCGTTGGGATGCACGGGCGCGAAGCTGACCGCGAGCATCATCCGCGAACTTAAACGCCGCAATGGACGCTACGGCATGGTGACCATGTGCGTCGGCGGCGGCATGGGCGCGGCGGGCATCTTTGAAAATTTACAGTAGAGCCGCTATTCGCCGTTCGCTTTTCGCTATTCGGCAAAAGCAAACGGTAAGCAGATTTTGAAGAATGCCTTTAGCGAAGAGCGAAAGGCGAAGAGCGAAAAGCGAGGACTTTATGGCTACCACGGTATCGGCAGTTCCCAAGACCAAAACCACGGGCGGAAGTTTTCTGCTCGAAGATCACAACCTGGAAAACGTCTTCACTCCGGAAGACTTTAACGAAGATCAGCAGATGGTCGCCAAGCTGGCGGAGGAGTTTGCCACCAACGAGATCCTGCCCAATGCCGAGAAGATGGAGCACAAGGACTGGGCGGTGTCGCGCCAACTGCTGCAGAAGGCCGCTGAAATGGGCCTGACCAACGCCGACGTTCCGGCCGAGTACGGCGGATCGGAGATGGACAAGACCTCGTCGGCGATCATCGCCGACTACATGGCCAAATACGGCAGCTTCATGGTGAGCATGGGCGCGCATAGCGGCATCGGCACGCTGCCCATCGTGTTCTTCGGCACCGAAGCGCAGAAGAAGAAATATCTGCCGCGCCTGGCGACGGGCGAAATCATTGGCGCGTATGCGCTGTCGGAGAGCACCAGCGGATCGGACGCGATGAACAGCCGCACCCGCGCTGTGCTCTCCCCCGACGGCAAGCACTACCTCCTGACCGGCGAGAAGATGTGGATCACCAACGCCCACTTCGCCGACCTGTTCACCATCTTTGCCAAAATCGATGGGGAAAAGTTCACGGCCTTCCTGGTTGAGAAGGATTTCCCGGGCTTCTCCGTCGGCAACGAGGAAAAGAAGATGGGCATCCGCGGCTCGTCCACTGCGCCGCTCATCCTGAACGAGTGCAAGGTGCCGGTGGAGAACGTGCTCGGCGAGATCGGCAAAGGGCACATCATCGCCTTCAACATTCTGAACGTGGGCCGCTTCAAGCTGGGCGCAAGCTGCGTTGGCGGCGCGCGCACTTCGTTGCAACATGCCATTGCCTATGCCAAGGAGCGCAAGGCCTTCGGCAAAAGCATTGCGGACTTCGGCCTGATTCGCGAGAAGCTGGCGCAGATGGCGGCATGGCTGTACGCGTGTGAGTCGATGGTGTATCGCACCGTTGGCATGATGGACACGGCACTCTCTGCGATCGAGCACAGTCCCGAGACCGTGCGCAAGGCGATTGAGGAGTATGCGGTGGAATGTTCCATCATCAAGGTCTCGGCTTCCGAGATGCTTGACTTTGTGGTGGACGAGACCGTGCAGGTTTTCGGCGGCTACGGCTTTGTCGAGGAATATCCCGCCGAGCAGGCCTATCGCGACTCGCGCGTGAACCGCATCTTCGAGGGCACCAATGAAATCAACCGGCTCATCATTACCGGATGGTTGCTGAAGCGGGCCATGAGCGGACAACTCGCGCTGCTGCCGGCCATCAAGAAGACCATGGACGAAGTCATGGCGGGCCCATCTCACGATGAGTTGGAAGGCACGCTGGCCGCCGAGCGCAAACTGGTGGAGAACGGCAAGAAGCTGGCCATGCTGGTGGCGGGCGCGGCTTCGCAGAAGTACATGCAGAAGCTGGTCGATCATCAGGAAGTCATGGGCGCCATCGCCGACATGGTGATCGAAACCTTCGCCATGGATTCCAGCCTGCTGCGCGCGCGCAAGTACGTCGAAGCCAATGGCGAAGCCAAAGGCGCGCTGGTTATCGCCATGACCCAGGTCTATCTGGAAGGCGCATTTGCGAAGCTGGAAGCCGCGGCGAAGAAAGTGATCGCCGATGTTGCTGAAGGCGACATGCTGCGCACCCAGATGGCGATTGTGCGCCGCCTGGCAAAGCACGACCCAGTCAACGTGATCGCGTTGCAGGAGTCCATCGCCAGCCGCGTGCTGGAGACCGGGAAGTACGTGACGGCGTAAGAACCTTCACCACGGAGGCACGGAGGACACAGAGAAGAAAATTTCGATGAAGAACGAAGCGGTGGCTGTTCATCGGGAACGGGATTGGTACGTTGCGAAATCACCGCGCACTGGTGTGGTTAGCCTGGGACGAACAGCGGAGGAAGCCGTTGCCAACTTGGAGGAAGCGGTAGAGTTGTACGAAGAGGTATTCCCCAGGACAACGTAATGTACCGTCGCTCTGAGTTCAGCCACGGGCTGTTTGGCTCTTTTATTTCTTTTTGGTGCTCCGTGTTCTCCGTGGTGAATTAGGTTTTCGATTTTCTGATCTCTTCCATCACCGACGAGATCAACTCTTTCGCGTCGGTAATGCCCTTCATCACCATCTGGATGTCCATGGCCGGCATGCCCGGCTGGCGGGCGCTCCGGCAATAGACGCCATGCTGGCCCACCATGGTCAGCGCATCCGTCAAGACATCGAGCGCCACCGCCAGCCGTCCCCGTGGCATACCCATCATCAACTCGTATTGCTCCAGCTCTTCACGCTTTTCGTCCAGAATGCCCATGGATTGAATCCGCGCCCAAGTCTCAGACAATAGGTATTCCGGGGTTCACCTTCGTCCACCCTTGGTTGTCGCTCTTTTTGCCCCCAAGATTTGCGGTCCGTACTTTGCGATTGCTGCTTTTGCGGATTTCACGATGGAATGTGTTACCAATCCACTGCGAGAAGGCGGCACTAAACCGCAGCAGAGGATCATCGGCGTGGCGAAACTCAAGCAACTCCTCAGCAAATTCAATAGGGAAGAGCCTGAGAACGCGCCTCTCGACCCGGTGTGTATCGAAAGTCATCGGAAGCTGATTGAGGACCGTTGCTGTCATCCCACGATCTACGTGTTTCATTCGCCCTCCCGGAGGTCTCTTCGAGTTTTTCGTTTCCTGATACTTAATCATTGCTAATGGGGTTGCTCCGAATCGTAGCAGAGCTCTTTTTGCTTCTTGAATTTACCGTGCCGATCAACATCATTGTATGGCACGCAGACGTTCCACTTGCCGTATCGATCCACAGCAAACCGGAAGGTGACTTTGTGATCCAACAAGGAAACGTACTGGCCATGATCATCGTAATAACCATATAGCGGATCCGGATACAGGATATCGTTCCGGTGCCAGAAGCTGAGGTTTCGGAACATTTGTACCCGAGCACGAGTGCCGTCAGCAAAGATGAGGTAATGGCCGCCGCCGGGGCTGTCCGAACAGGAAATCGAAGTCTCCGTGGTATCGCAAAAGGTATCGTACCGCTGACCTGTCGTGCTGTCGTAACTCGACGCAGAGTAATCGTAGTGGCCGCCCTCAACCGTCAGTACAGCCACTCGATCGTACGATGGATGTGGTTTGCTCTTACCGACTAGTTGAGGGGTGAGTACTGCCAATACCAGGAAGAGTATTGTTCGTTTCATCGCTTCTGTTATTCTCCTTTCACGGAGAACGACCAGCGGCGGCCATTTGTCCGACGGCCTTCGCCTTCGCCCCTCACATTCTACGCCGCGGGGATGCAAGCTAATCATCAACAGGCAGACCGGCCAATTGGACGAGAAATAAAGCAAGGGCGGGGACTTGGCGGGCGGGGACATGAAATGTGAATAATAGAGCGGCAACAGGAAGTGGCAATTTGCAATCAAGAGGAGAGTGCAATGCGTAAAAGCCGTCTAGGAATGTTCGTCATGCTCGTCATGGTCGTATGCACCGCAGCCTGCGTGGCGCAAGAAAAAGATAAGAAGCCGCTGAGCCCTCCGGGCGAAGCCTCGGTCAAGTTCGACGACGGGAAAACCGTCACTATTCAGTACAGCCGCCCTTCCATGCGCAGCCGGAAGATCTTTGGCGGACTAGTACCGTACGACCAGGTCTGGCGCACCGGCGCGAACTCCGCGACCAGCCTCAAGACCGATGCCGACCTGACCATCGGGGGCGCCAATGTCCCGGCCGGCAGCTACACGCTTTATACCTTGCCCGGCATGAATAGCTGGAAGCTGATCATCAACAAGCAGACCGGCCAATGGGGCACGGAATACAGCGAAGGCCAGGACCTGGCGCGGGTGGACATGAAGGTAAGCCAGAAGCCCTCGGGGATGGAGACGTTCACCATCTCGCTGGACAAGACCAGTGCGAACTCGGCCGTGTTGAAACTGGATTGGGAAAACACCATCGCCAGCGTGGAGGTACAGGAGAAGAAGTAGCAAAAACTGCCGATCCCTCGCGCATGGGTCCGCTGCGCAATTGTCGGAGTTGCAACTCATGAGGTACATTCTTTCCAACTGACCTGAGCGGTTAGGAAGACCCCATGTCAACTTCGCCCGGCAATGATCCAGCGAAACCGCGGCTGACCATCCTCTGCCTCGCCAGCTACTTTAAGGGACTCGATTTCATTGGCGAGTGCCGGCGGCAAGGCTGTCGCGTGCTATTGCTTACCTCGCACAGCCTGCGCGGCGAAGCATGGCCGCGGCAGAGCATCGACCAGTTCTTCTACATGCCGGATGTGGAGAAGAAGTGGAAGATCGAAGATGTAATGCTGGGCGTCAGCTACATGGCGCGGTCGGAAAACATCGATCGCATCGTTCCTCTGGATGATTTCGACGTGGAAACCGCGGCCATGCTGCGTGAGCATCTGCGCGTCCCCGGCATGGGCGACAGCACGGCACGATACTTTCGCGACAAGCTGGCCATGCGCACCAAGGCGCGCGACGAAGGCCTGGCAGTGCCGGAATTCATTCACATCCTGAACTACGGCAGGCTGCGCGATTTCATGAATCGCGTGCCGCCGCCCTGGGTGCTGAAGCCGAGATCGCTGGCTGGATCCATTGGCATCAAGAAAATCGCCAGTGCCGAGGAACTGTGGGCGGCATTGGAACTCTTGGGCGATCAGCAGTCCTATTACCTGCTCGAACAGTATGTGCCCGGCGATATCTACCACGTGGACACCATTGTCTATGAGCGCGAACTGCTGTTTGCTATCGCCAGCCGCTATGGCCGTCCTCCCATGGAGGTTTCGCAGGAGGGCGACATTTTTACCACGCGTACTTTGCCCCGAGGCTCGGCGGAGGAACGCCCTCTGCTGGCGCTTAACGAAAAAGTCTTGCAGGCCTTCGGGTTGGTTCGAGGTGTCTCGCACAGCGAATTTATCGCGGGGCGCGATGGCAGATTATATTTCCTGGAGACCTCGGCCCGTGTCGGAGGCGCGCATATCGCTGACCTGGTGGAAGCGGCCACAGGAATCAACCTCTGGGCGGAGTGGGCCAAGATCGAAATTGCCGGTGGAAAGGCTCCTTACCGGCCGCCGGTTGCGAAAAACGACAGTGCCGGCCTGCTTATCTCGCTGGCGCGGCAGGAGCAGCCCGACACCTCGGCGTACAACGATCCGGAAATTGTCTGGCGCCTGAATGACAAGAAGCACCATGCCGGCCTGATCGTGAAATCGCCCGATCCCGGCCGGGTGCAAGAGCTGGTTAGCAATTATGCGCAACGCTTCCGGCAAGACTTCTTCGCGTCGGAACCACCGCGGGATAAACCAAACAACTAAGGCGGCTCTTCGTCACAGTTTTCCGGCTTCTTCCTGAATGCGTCTCCAGGCATTCTCCACGTGACGCAACTCGGTATGGGTTTGGCCGACGCAGAAGCGCAAAGTGAAGCGATCGTTGAGCCGGGTATGCGTGAGGTATAAATCGCCACTGCGGTTGAGACGGTCCATCAGGCGCTGATTGCTCTCATCGCTGCCGCGACGCCGGAAGCACACCAGGTTCAGCGGCGCTGGCGCCACCATCTCGAAGCGCTCGTCCTGCTTGACCCACTGGGCAAATTGCTGCGCTATTTCTATGTGCCGTCGCACATGGTATTGCAACCCCTCCACTCCGTAGTGCCGGATCACGAACCATAGCTTGAGCGAACGAAAGCGGCGGCCGAGAGGAATATGCCAGTCGCGGTAGTCGAAGACTGCGCCCGATTCGGTGGCCTGGTTGCGAAGGTATTCGGGCAGGATGCTCAGCGTGTCAATGAGCGCCTTGCGGTCGGCCACATAGAAACAGTTGCAATCGAAGTTGGTGAACATCCACTTGTGGGGATTAAAGGTGTAGCTGTCGGCAAGTTCGAGCCCATCCTGGATGTAGCGGAACTCCGGACACAGTGCGGCCGTGCCCGACATAGCGGCGTCCACGTGAAACCATAGGCCGTTCTCGCGGCAGATTGTGCCGATGGCCGGCAAGGGATCAAGTGCGTTAGAAGACGTAGTCCCCACCGTGGCTGAAACGAAGAAAGGTACCAGACCCGATTGCCGGTCCTGCTGAATCTGGCGGGTCAGGGCTTCGGGCCGCATGGCAAAGCGCTCATCCACCTCAAGCAAGCGCAGGTTGTCTGTGCCAATCCCGGCAACCATGGCAGCCTTCTCGATGGACGAGTGGGCCTGGTTGGAGGTATAGGCCGCGAGTTTGCCGTCGCCGCCGCGGCTATTGCCGCGATAGTTCGTAGCACGTTCGCGAGCGGCCAGCATCGCGCATAAGGACGCGCTTGAAGCGGTGTCCTGGATCACCCCGCCGCCGCTGCCGGTGGATAGAAACTTTTGCGGTAGTCCCAGCATGGCTACCAGCCAATCGAGCACGTGCGATTCTAATTCCGTGCATGCCGGACTGGTGGCCCATAACATTCCCTGTACTCCCAAAGCGGAAGAGAGCAGGTCGCCTAAAATTGACGGTGCGGAAGCATTAGCGGGAAAATAGGCAAAGAAATTCGGCGACTGCCAGTGCGTAACTCCGGGCAGAATTACTTTATTCATATCCTGCAGAATAGCGTCGAAGCTTTCGCCTTCGGGGGGAGCTTCAGCGGGAAGGGCTTGCCGGATTTGGCCCGGCTCTACCTGGGAGAGCACGGGCAGGGTCTCAATGCGCTCATAATAGTCGGCAATCCAATCCACCACGGCCCGTCCATGCTGGCGAAACTGTTGCGGCGTCATGTGGTAGCTCTTTTCTGACGGCATAATGACCTTGGCGGACTGTCCTGATTTGGTCCGCGGCATAAAAGAAGGCACGAATAGCTAAGTGTACGGCGGCCTAGTTGTGCTATTCGGATCGATCTTCTGCTCGCCTGAAAGCCGCTCTACCTAAGCTACAACCACTCCGTAACTGCTCTGGCCATCGGGCCCTTCCGGCCGCCTGGCGCCGCAGACTACCACTCTTGCCATTTATGGTTGCTAATCTGTAGTGTAAACCACCAGTATCGCTGCTACACTATCTCGGGGTTGTAATAGTTCGAAAGGAGAAGCATGGATATTCAGAACATATTGGCAGACTTAAAAAGGGAACGTGAGAACCTCGACCGAGCTATTGCTGCATTGGAAGGGCTGGGTACTCAGACACGCCGTCGGGGAAGACCGGCAGGCAGCCATCAGGCCCTGGCTGCCCCCAAACGCAAACGCCGCCACATGAGCGCTGCCTCTCGCAAACGCATTTCCGAAATGATGAAGCAACGTTGGGCGGAGCGGAAGAGGAAAGCGCGGTAGTACCAACGCTGATAACCAAGATCACCGATTACGTCTTGTTATAGATATGCCACTCGTTGCTGAGTGGCATATTCCTTGTTGTGGGAATATTTGTTCAGTTGAGTTGGTGGGTTGGCCCACTACCGGCGCAACTTGACCGTCGGAGCAAACCTTCATGGCGATGATGGGATAGCTGCCACTTGCGCAAGCGACGAAATGAACGGGTGACAGGTCTTGACTTCCGGGCGTCGGACTATAAACCGTAACTCCGGCCAGGGAGAACGCGGTCAACGTGCATAGGAACGCTACGGTCCGAAATGCATAATTCAAAACTAACCCTCCTGAGAATTGACATGGATGATCTTCTTACCCGTTCCAGACTACGCGGGGCTTCGATGGGAGGGTGGAGGTGATTGGCCTAAAACCGCGCAAGGTTTGGCCCTAGTAGAACTACGGGTGATCGCTTAGTCCGCTGCCAGGGGGCGCAGCAAAGGCGGCCCGCCGCACCGGCTTTCTAGGACACGGCTGGGCCGGACCGTTTTAGCCCGCATTGAGCCGGGGAACTAATCCTGCGCGCAGGTTGCCAAGGCTGGGGAGCAGGACGCCACTTGGTGGGCAGTGGCGTACCGCTTGGGACCGCGTTTGCGCACCAGGAGCACGCGAATGCGCTCCAGCAGTTCCATAGGAGCGAACTCGCCTTTCGGCAGCCAGCCGTCGGCCAGGCTGTCTTCCGCGCAACAATTGACCGAGCCCGAAAACAGCAGGGCCGGGGTATGCGGCGAAATCGACTTGATCTGGTCAATCAGTTTTGCGCCGCTGAGTTTGGGCATCATGAGATCGGCCAGCACCAGATCGATTCCGCCACCCCGCACCCTTTCCAGGGCCTGTTGAGGGTCGGTACAGGTGAAGACATGATACCCGCGGGTTTCGAGCAAAACTTTTCGAATGGAGAGAGCCCGTTCGTCGTCGTCCACGCAAAGAATGGTGCGCTTGGGTTTCATAAACCTCGTTGGGCCTTTTCGGGAGTGCCACGCGTGCCGGGCAAACCTGTGAGCCGGCGCGAGGCAATCATGAAGTGGCTTCTTATAATTTTTTTCGCCAGAGCAGTTAGCGTGTCCGGATGGTACGACCGTTGAGCGTGCTGCACAAGTATTGCGAAGGTCAATTGTGCAGAAAATTTTCGGCCCGCAGGAAAAAACCAAACCGCACCATGCAAGGTGAATTGCATTTCGGTGGCCGGTTGAAAACCCTTGGCTGGAGCGGCCCTTCAGCCTGCACAGGATATCCGCAGAAAATTCACATCGTTACTTCGCCGTCAACTACCTGCACTACATGACCTCCAACTCGCACATTGGTGACAGCGTCGCCCGACTTTCCGGCGCGGATGTAAATGAAACTCGGACGCCGCGTTTCCATTCCCTGCTCGATCAACCCTTGCGCCTCCGGCGCCAGTACACCGTGCCGCACCGCCCAGGCAGCGCAACATCCCGCGGCCGATCCGGTGGCCGGGTCCTCGCCGTTGTAGAAGATCATGCGCGCATGCAGCGCGGCATGCGGGTCCACGGTTTCGCGGCACACGAAATAAAAAAAGGCAGGATTGCCGATGGTCGCGAGATACGGCGCCATCTGGTGCCAACTGACGTTCAACTTCTGCAGAGTGGTCAGCGAACGGAAGGGGACCATGGTGAAAGGCATGCCGGTAGAGACAGTCTGGATGGGCAGGTTCTCGTCGAGTTCTGCCACGGGAAGACCGAGTACCTTGGCGACAGCGGCGTGCGGATGCGTCGCCCCGAATTGCGGTTCGGCCTGACGCATCTCGCCGAACAGCAGACCGTTGCGCTGCGCGAAGCGCACTGCAATCTTGCCGACCTTCAGGTCGAGTACGATTTCATCCGAACTGGAGTGCTGGCGCAGGTACCAGGCCGTGCCGAGCGTGGGGTGTCCGGCAAAGGGCAACTCTTCACTCACTGTAAAGATGCGGACTTTGTGCCCCTCGCGCTGTTCGACGTCAGCATCGCGCGGCAGGATGTAGGTGGTCTCCGACAAATTGGTTTCGCGCGCCAGCTTCTGCATTTCGTCGTCGCTCAGACCACGGGCGTCGCTAAAAACCGCAAGTTGATTGCCCTCGAGCGGGCGGCTGGTAAACACATCAAGCTGGACAAACGAGAATTTGCGCTTGGGCATGGCAAGGCTCCATCACCAAATGTATCAAGATGCGCCGCCAGAGCGGAGGTGCTGAAAATATTTTGCTGCCAGTGGTATTGTTGGGCCAGTCCAATGCGGAAGCGAAGGGGGTCCGGTGACTCTCCCGGTCTTCAAAACCGGCGATTGGCATCTTGCGATGTCAATGGTGCGTTCGACTCGCACACGCTTCCGCCAAGTTTTTGTACGGGTTTACGGGAATTAACGGTGCTTACTCAGGCAAGTAGCGCTTCGAACTCCGCATCTCCATGCAGGCGTTCGAAATCGGAATCCTGGCGTGCATACCCCTTGTTTAAATGGCCCATTTCGTCCAGCTTCTTCAGGAGACTTAACGCCTCCTGCTTGTTTTGCAGGATGGCGTAAGTGCAGGCAGCGTTGTAGAGGATGTTGGCATCGTTGGGACGCAATGCGATCGCGATCTGCAAGGCCTGAGCGGCCTCCTCGTTCCTTCCCAGCCACGCCAGATTGCTCGCCAGCAGAATTCGGGCACGGACGTCTTCCGGCACCAACGAGAGCTGTTGTTCGAGCGTTTCCAGGCAACGTTGCCGCAGGCGGCCCGCGGCCTCCTTGTCCCCAGAGCGCTCGAGCGCGACCATCAACGGAACATAGACGTTGTAATCATCGCCGTTGGCCGCCAACGCAGCCTCGGTGATGGCAACCACCTTCTCCGGATGACCTGAGGCGATGTACGCCCGCGCCAGCACGAAGTAGGCCCCATCGCAATCCGGTTTGCGCTTGATGGCTTGCTGCGCGAACTTAATGCCTTCTTCAAAGCGTTTCACCGCGTAGGCTATGCGACCTTGTGCCAGCAGCGCCTCGGCCAACTTGGGCTCCAGCAACAGAGCATTTTCTGCTGCCGTCGTGCCCTTTTCCAGCCAGCGATCGCTGTGGTCGTGCCACTCGTAATACTCGCCGCAAGCGTTGGCGACGCCGGCATGCGCTAAGGCGAAGCGGGAATCCAGTTCGATGGCCCGCTCGAACATCTGCATCGCAAATTCCAGGTCAGTGCGGGTGACGCGCCGTGCCAGGCTGCGGCCGCGCAGGTAGAAGTCATAGGCCTGCAGGTTCTCGGTCGGCTTGCTGGCCAGGGCAGTTTCTTCCTGGGGCGACAGGGTAATGCGCAGCGCCTGGGTGATGCTGCGCGCAATCTCGTCCTGCACGTCGAAGACGTCCTTCAACTCGCGGTCGAAACGTTCTACCCACAGCGCATGGCCGGTACGCGTCTCCACCAGTTGGCCGGTGATGCGCAGCCGATTCCCCGCCCGGCGTAAGCTGCCGGTGAGCACGTAGGTGGCGTGGAGTTGCTGTCCGACTTGCGGCCCCGTGACCGGCTGGTCGCGGAAGGCAAGCACCGCAGCGCGCGGAAAAACCTTCAAGGTCTTGATGTGCGACAACTCGGTAATGACGTCTTCCGTCATCCCATCGCGGAAATACTCGTCTTCCTTGGCGCCACTGAGATTCTCGAAATACAGTACCGCGACGGAACGCTCCGCCTGCGCGTCAGCGGCTGCGGTACGCCCCGAATCGCTGGCCGCGGTGCGGCCCGAATCACTATCCCTCTTCAGCCGCTGCAACTCAGCCTTAAGCCGCGCCGCACTCTCATAACGAGATTGCGGATTCTTCTCCAGCATCTTGTTGAGAATGGCGTCTAAGCCAGCCGGTAAGTTCGGGTTCAGACGGACTGGATCGGGAGGCGTGCGGTTCAAGATGGCATCGAAGATCACCGCCGAGGTATTGCCGGCGAAGGCTTCCTTGCCGGTTGCCATCTCGTACAGCACCACGCCCAGGGAGAAAATGTCGGTCCGACTATCCACTTCCTCGCCGCGCGCCTGCTCGGGAGACATGTAAGCGACGGTGCCCAGAGCGGTACCGGGATTGGTGAGGTCCTCGGCAAATACAGCCGTGTTCTCCCACTCGGTAGCGCCTACCGCGAGGGCCTTCCGCCCGGCCCGCTCCATCAGCTTGGCCAAACCGAAGTCGAGGATCTTTGCCTGGCCGCGAGTGGTAACGAAGATGTTTGCGGGCTTAATGTCGCGATGAACAATGCCGCGTTTGTGGGCGACGTCGAGCGCATCGGCCAGTTGAATTGTCAGGTCGAGCAACTCATCGGCCGGAAGAGGCCCCAGCGCTAGGCGGTTCTTCACCGTCTCGCCTTCCAGAAGCTCCATGACCATGAACGGTTGGCCATCGTACTCGTCAATGTCGTAGATGGTGCAGATATTGGGATGGTTGAGCGCGGAAGCGGCGCGCGCCTCGCGCTTAAAACGCTCTACTGCCTGCGTGTCTCGAGCATAGCTGTCAGTGAGGAACTTCAAAGCAACGGCGCGACCCAGCCGGTCGTCCTCGGCGCGATACACAACGCCCATGCCGCCCTCGCCAAGCTTGCCCGATATACGGTAGTGGGAAATGACCTTACCTATCATTGTATTTTTGCATTTTTGAAAGGAGGAGTGACAATCTTAGGGTATAAGAGGAAGCGTGTCAAGGCTCATTGGAGCGGTCGGGCCGACACGTTCGTCCTAGTTCGCCCACCCTCATGGGCTGAATTAGTGGACGCACGAACGGCAGCGCTGCCGGCGGGGACCGCCGGCTTTTATGCCTTGATAGGAGCGCGCAGCTTGGGCGTGCCGCGACCGCCGACTTAGTAAAAGGCGTGGGTCAGAGAGGTCATCTTCCTTGCGCGGTTGACTTGATCCAAGCTCACAGGCGTCTTGGCAACCACGGTAACTGGTCCCGCCAGAATTCCGCACATGGTAAAGTTCGTGAGGCGCGGCAACCTGGCATGAGCTTCACCCTCCTCGATTGGACCGCCATCGTCGGCTATCTCGCGATCACGCTCATCATAGGGCTGTGGTTTCGTCGCCGCTCCGGGCGCAGTGTTGACGACTACTTCGTCTCCGGCCGCAAGGTGAACTGGTGGCTGGCCGGGACCTCGATGGTGGCGACCACCTTCGCTGCCGACACTCCGCTGGTGGTCACTGGGCTGGTTTACACGCAGGGAATTTCCGGGAACTGGCTGTGGTGGGGCTTCCTGTTCTCGGGCATGATGACGGTCTTCCTGTTCGCCCGGCTGTGGCGCCGTTCGGGCCTGCTGACCGATGTGCAGTTTGCCGAGATTCGCTACTCCGGCAAGCCGGCCGCATTCCTTCGCGGATTTCGCGCCATCTATCTTGGCCTGCTGATGAACTGCGTCATCCTGGGATGGGTGACGAAGGCGATGACCAGCATCATCGGCACCACGCTGGCCAATACGCCGATGCTGGCCAACATCAGCCGCTTCATGAGCGCTCATTTCGGCCCGGTGTGGCGCGGCAACGACGGCGCGGCCCTGGCCATTTGCGTCTTCTTGCTGATTCCGTTCACCGGGTTATACGTCGCAATCGGCGGGCTGTGGGGAGTGCTATGGACGGACCTGTTTCAGTTTGTGCTGAAGATGACGATCGTCATTGCGGTCGCGTATTTCGCAGTCGTTGCGTGCGGCGGCATGACGGCCATGCTCGAAAGCTTGCGCAAGATGCAGGCCGCCGCTGGCGCAAATGCTGCCAATCCCCTCGGCTTCTTTCCCGAATTTTCGCGAGGCCTCACGGCGCAGCCGCTGTGGATGGTTCCGGTGGCCAGCTTCCTGGTGTTCATCGGGCTGCAGTGGTGGGCGTTCTGGTATCCTGGCGCGGAGCCGGGCGGCGGCGGCTACATTGCGCAGCGCATCTTCAGCGCCCGTGATGAGAAGCAGGGGCTGCTCTCGGTCCTGTGGTTCAACATCGCGCATTATGCCATCCGTCCGTGGCCGTGGATTATCACCGGACTCGCGGTCATCGTCCTGTACCCCGGACTGCAACATCCGGAGACCGGTTACATGATGGTGTTGAACTCGCATCTCCCGCACCAATATCGCGGAATTGCGATTGCGGGATTTCTGGCCGCATTCATGTCCACAATTGCGACGCAATTGAACTGGGGCGCGTCCTACCTGGTCTCCGACTTCTATCGCAGGTTCGTGCATCCGAGCGCGTCGGAGAGGCATTACGTCCGGGTTTCGCGGGTGTGCACGGTGTTGCTGGTTATCGTGTCAGCGTGGGTGTCAGTGCGGCTTGGCTCCATCGCGTCGGGATGGCAGGTGGTGCTGCAAATTGGCGCCGGCACCGGCGCGGTGTACATCCTGCGCTGGTATTGGTGGCGCATCAATGCCTGGAGCGAGATTTCCGCCATGGCTTGTTCCCTGCTCATCACCGTCATTCTGAACCGCTGGCAGCCGTTCACCGGCAACAGTTCGCTGGTGTTCGCGAAGGGCGCGTTGGCGACCACCATCGTGACGACCATCGTTTGGCTCACGGTGACGCTGCTGACGAAGCCTGAGCCGGACCAGGTGCTGTTGCGCTTCTATCGCCACGTGCGGCCCGACGTCCGCGGTTGGAAGCGCATCGCAGCGCAAGCGTCTGACATTGTAGGACACCGGGACCTCGGCAGTAACCTGGGTGCCTGGGCACTCGGCTGCGCCATGGTTTACACGTGCCTTTTCGGAACGGGGAAGATACTGCTCCATCAGCCTGCGACGGGAATCCTCCTGCTGGTTGGCTCGGCGATTTGCGCCGTACTGCTCTATCGTGGTGTAGTGCAGAATTTCAAGGTCGAGTCGCAAGAGGCGAGCAGCGGTGTGCCAAACTGGATTGAAGCGTCGCCTGCCGCCAAGTAATTTCCGAGACTGCGCTGGGGTTTGGGCGGAGTTCCCACATTAAGCAGATATCTGCTTTGCGTGATGGCACGCCGATACGCGAGAATCCTAATATGCAGAGCAGCAACCACGTCCTGCGCGCCGGAGTCGTCGGCGCCGGGGCCTTCGGCCGCAATCACGCGCGCGTCTATCGCGACCTTCAGGCCGACCCGGCGCAGAATGTCGAATTCGTCGGGATCGTGGACACCGACTTCCCGCGCGCACAAACAGTCGCCAACGAGTTCGGCACTTCCGTGTTTCGGTCGATCGACGAACTGATTGCCGCTGGCGTGCAGGCGTGCTCGGTTGCAGTTCCCACCGCTGCCCACCTCGAAGTCGCGCGCCACTTGATGCAGAACGACGTTGATGTCCTGATTGAAAAGCCGCTGGCGACTACCGTGGCCGAGGCGGATGAGTTGATTGCCATAGCGGACCGGCATGGCCGAATTGCGCAAACCGGCCATCTCGAGCGCTTCAATCCCGCGGTGCGCGCCACCTTCCCGCTGCTCACCAAGCCGATGTTTTTTGAAGTGCATCGCCTCAGCGTATTCAGCCCGCGCTCGCTCGACGTGGACGTGGTGCTCGACCTCATGATCCACGATCTCGATATCGTGCTGGCGTTTGCGCAATCGCCGGTCAAGGAGGTGCGCGCGGTGGGCTTGCCGATTCTCTCCCAGAAAGTGGACATCGCCAACGTGCGCATGGAATTCGAGTCCGGCTGCGTGGCCAACTTCACCGCCAGCCGGGTCAGCACCGAAAGGGTCCGCAAGCTGCGCTTCTTCCAGCCACGGCAATACGTCTCGCTCGACTATTCGCGGCAGGATGTGCTGGTGCTGACGGTGGACGACTTATCGCCTGATCCGGCCGGCATGGACCCGTTTAATCCGGCCAGCATTGCCACCAGCGTCCTTCCTGGCATCACCCCGTTCAGGCCGGCGGTTGCGCAGCAGGAACCGCTGCGCGCGGAGTTGGACAGCTTCCTACGCGCGGTGCGCGAGCGCTCCCGCCCCGAGGTCACGTTGGAAGATGGCCGCCGGGTGCTCGCCCTGGCCATGCAGGTGGTCGAGGCCATTGCGGAACACAGCCGCCGCGTGCATTTAGCGGAGTTGACTCGCACGCCCAGCTAGCCTACGCTTCTCGAATCCCCGATGCTGGATGAACCGGTCACGATTGCGAAGTTTCTGACCCTTGGCGAAGCCAAACTGGCGCAGGGCAAGCTGATCTCTGCCGGCATTTCGGCCTTCGTGTGCGACGAGAACATGCATGCCATGAATTGGCACATGGGCATGGCCTTGGGCGGCATCCGCCTGCAGGTACCCGACAGCCAGGTGGTGCGCGCCATGGAAGTCCTCGACGATTTCGAGCCGGAAGAATCCAACTTGGTAGAAGCGGAACTCGGCGATGACGAAGGCATGGAAGAGGTCGCCTGTTGCCCGGAATGCGAATCGCTGGAGATTCGCGAAGTAGCCGGCGCGAATCCGCGTCAGATCGCTTTCTGGTCGGCGGCCATGCCATTCCCCGAGCCCCCGACGCAGGAGACCCATCGCTGGAAATGCCTGGCGTGCGGCTATCAGTGGCGCGAAGCCGAGGAGTAGCAGACTGCTGAAGTCCTTCCCTAAGCCGATGGCGCGTGCGACAATAGAGCTTCCTTCCTCGCCATGCACCCAATCGATAGCGCCACCAGCCTCGCCAAAGAACCCACCATCACTCCAGAAGTGCTTCGCGACCACGGAATCTCGCCCGAGGAATACGACCGCATCCTGAAATCGCTGGGCCGCGAGCCTAGCTTCACCGAGCTGGGCATCTTTAGCGTGATGTGGAGCGAGCACTGTTCGTACAAATCTTCGCGCGTGCACCTGAAGCGCCTGCCCACGCACAGCCGACGCGTAGTGCAGGGGCCGGGTGAGAACGCCGGCATCATCGACATCGGCGACGGCTGGGCCTGCGCCTTCAAGATCGAGTCGCACAATCATCCTTCGTTCATCGAGCCTTTCCAAGGCGCGGCCACGGGCGTCGGCGGCATTTTGCGCGACATCTTCACCATGGGCGCGCGCCCGGTCGCCATCATGGATTCGCTGCGTTTCGGCCCCATCACGCCGCAGCCGGGTCTCGACCAGCCCACGCTGCACAAGAACCACTCTGTGCTGGAGGGCGTGGTGAGCGGCATTGCGTCGTACGGAAACTGCTTCGGCGTGCCGAACGTCGGTGGCGAGGTGAAGTTCGAAAGCTGCTACTCCGGAAATCCGCTGGTCAACGCATTTGCGCTGGGGCTGGTGCGCCGCGACCAGATCTTCTACGCCAAGGCCGCCGGGGAAGGCAATCCGGTGATCTACGTCGGCTCCAAGACGGGCCGGGACGGAATCCACGGCGCCACCATGGCCAGCGAAGAGTTCAGCGAAGCGTCGGAGGCCAAGCGTCCTAACGTGCAGGTCGGCGACCCCTTCCTGGAAAAATTGTTGCTCGAAGCCTGCCTGGAAGCCATGCAGACCGGCGCGATCGTCGGCATCCAGGACATGGGAGCGGCGGGTCTCACCTGCTCGACCTGCGAGATGGGCGGGCGGGGCGGTGTGGGACTGGAAATTGAGCTTGATCTTGTGCCCCAACGCGAGACCGGCATGACGCCGTACGAAATCATGCTGAGCGAATCGCAGGAGCGCATGTTGCTGGTGGCCGAAAAAGGCCGCGAGGACGAAGTGTTCCGCGTCTTCCAGAAGTGGGGACTCGACGCCGTCACTATCGGCCGGGTGATCAATCAGCCCGCCATGCGAGTGTTGGAGCACGGCAAAGTAGTCGCAGAAATTCCCAATGCCGCGCTGACAGACGACGCGCCGCTTTACCATCGGCCACTGGAACGCTGGGAGCCGCCCGTGCCCCGCGATGTTCCGGCGAACGTCGAGTTGGGTCGCAAGACGGAATTCACAGACGATCTGACGCGATTGCTGGCCAGCCCCAACATCTGCTGCAAGCGCTGGGTGTTCCAGCAGTACGACTCCATGGTGCAAACCAACACGGTGGAGGGCCCGGGCGGCGAGGGCGGAGTGATTCGCATCAAGGGCACCCAGCGGGGCTTGGCGATGGCGCTCGACGGCAACAGCCGCTGGTGTTACCTCGATCCTAAGCTGGGCGCCATGCACGCGGTGGCCGAGTCGGCCCGCAACGTTGCATGCACCGGCGCAACCCCGGTCGCGGCCACCAATTGCCTGAACTTCGGCAATCCCGAAAAACCGCAAATCATGTGGCAGTTCTCGCAAACCGTCGATGGCATCTCCAAAGCCTGCGAAGAGCTGGAGACACCGATCACCGGCGGCAATGTCAGCTTCTACAACGAGACCCTCGGCGAAGGTGTCTATCCGACTCCCGTGATCGGCATCGTCGGAATTATGGAGGACGTACACAAAGCCATCGGCCCCGATTTTCGCCAGCCGGGACGCGCCCTACTCGTCATCCGCGGATCTGAGCCGGGAGACGCCTCGGACGTTGAGGCCGAATTCGGCTCGTCCGAGTACGCAAAGGAGCTGTTGGGCGAGATTTGGGGCTTTCCGCCGTCGCTCGAGTTGGAGAAGGAAGCTGCGCTCCAGAAGGCTGTTGTGGAGATGATCGGCGCTGGTCTGCTGGAATCGGCCAAAGACTGCTCGGAAGGCGGGCTGGCGGTCACTCTGGCGGAGTGCGGTTTTGCCCACGGCATCGGCGCTGAGGTCAACCTTAGTTCTGCTGGGTTAGTGCCGGAGTACGTCCTCTTCGGCGAGGACGCCAGCCGGGTGCTCATTTCCTGCGACCCGCAAAACGTCGAACGAATCAAACAAATAGCGGTACAATGTGGGCTCTCAGTAGAACCAATAGGAAATACAGGGCCTGATCAGTTGGAGATCCAGGTTGACGGAAGAGCCGCCGTCAAAGCCAGCGTCTCCGAACTGAAGGCTGCATGGGCCGGTGCCTTGGAACGCGCTCTGCACGTGGAAACCGAGGAGCGTCTGGTTCCTTCCACGTTGCAGAAGAGCTAGAACGATAACTTGGTTGCGAGATTTCGAAATACTCGATCAGGTGAGCGATGCTGATTCCTTCCGATAAGCTACGCGAAGAATGTGGCGTGGTGGCCATCTACGGCCATCCCGAAGCCTCCAAGCTCGCCTACCTCAGCCTGTACGCGCTGCAACATCGCGGTCAGGAATCGGCGGGCATCGCGGCCTCTAACGGCGAGCAGCTTCAACTTCACAAAGCCATGGGGTTGGTATCCGACATCTTCACCGCCGACGCCCTGGCCCGGCTTCCCGGGTCGCTGGCCATTGGTCATACCCGCTATTCGACCGCTGGCGATTCCGCATTGCTCAATGCCCAGCCCATCATGGTGGAGTGCAACAAGGGCAAAATTGCGCTGGCGCACAATGGCAACCTCACCAATGCGCACGAAGTGCACGCCCAACTGGAGCAACAGGGCTCCATCTTTCAGACCACCAGCGACACTGAGGTCCTGGTGCACCTGGTGGCGCGTTCGCGCGAGCATACCCTGGTGGATGCCATGGCGGATTCCCTGCGCCGCGTCGAAGGCGCATTTTCCCTGGTCATGCTGACCCCCGACCGCATTTTTGCCGCCCGCGATCCCCGTGGCTTTCGTCCGCTGGTGATGGGCCGCATTTCGGGAGAGGCGGCGCACCGGCCCGACACCATCGTCTTCGCGTCCGAAACTTGTGCCTTCGACCTGATCGGCGCCACCTATGAGCGCGAGGTCAAGCCCGGCGAATTAGTGATCGTTGGACCGGAAGGCGTCCATTCGCGCTTCTATTCGGCGCAGCAACCGCAATCGAGCTGCATCTTTGAGCATGTTTATTTTTCGCGGCCAGACAGCATCGTGTTTGGCAAGGCCGTGCAGCAGACGCGCGATGCCATGGGCCGCCAGCTCGCGATCGAATCGCCGGTGGACGCCGACATTGTGGTTCCGGTGCCCGACTCCGGCGTCACTGCCGCCCTCGGCTTTTCCTACCAGGCCGGCATCCCCATCCAGTTTGGGTTGATCCGCAACCACTACGTCGGCCGTACTTTCATCGAGCCGGAGCAGCGCGTCCGCGACTTTGGCGTGAAGCTCAAACTGAATCCGGTGCGTAAGGTGCTGGAGGGCAAACGGGTCGTGCTGATCGACGATTCCATCGTGCGCGGCACTACCAGCCGCAAGATCGTTCGCCTGGTGCGAGAGGCGGGCGCAAAGGAAGTACACTTTCGCGTCTCCTGTCCGCCGACCATCTCGCCCTGTTACTACGGTGTGGACACGCCTTCCAAGAACCAGTTGATCGCCGCCAACAAGACGGTGGAGGAAATCCGCGAATACATCGGCGCCGATTCGCTGGCCTATCTTTCGCTGGAGGGCCTGCGCAAGGCGGCGGGCGACGGCGACGAGCATCTCTTCTGCACCGCCTGCTACACCGGCAAGTATCCGACCAACATTGTGGGGGTTGAAGACATTGCGCCCGCGATGGCTGCGAACGACTGACGAGTCGCAGCTCATCTGGTTATTCGGAGGTCTATGCCGATGAAACTCCTGCAAGAATTGCGACAACTGATGCGGCGCCTGTTGCGGCGCGGTCCGGCTGAACCGCAGGATCCCTATGCTCGGGTGCGGGTGCCGGTTCCTCGCGGACCTGGCGGCCTCAGCTCCGCAGTCGCGCTGGAAGAGCCTCCCGAGAGCTAGCTCCCGCTCGCAGGCATTAGTCACGCCCACGCGGCCCGGCGTTCATTTATGGCCGAGGGTTTTATTTCTCGCGTTCACTTATGGCGCGTTTGTAGATCCGTACAATGTCCTCGGCCTTGGTGAGCGTCGCATCTACGGCAAACGAGGACAGGCTGCGGTGCTCGATGTCGCACGCTTGATCAACGATGTCAAATTCTGTCGCCTTGAAGCGAGCAAAGATTACCTTATCGGCGAGGTCGTTGTGATCCCGGCTACGCTTGCGCCGGCCTCGGCTTGGGGTGTCGTCGTTCTCTGGATTCTTCATCATAGTGACCATAAACCCTCCAGTTCTGAGTGAGGGCGGGCGCACTCAGGGACGCCATAGATTCAGCTAGTGGTACGATAGCATGGTGCGAGCTAAATTGCAATAGTGTTGTGCTGGTTTTTCGCTAGCACTTCTCTGCGGTCAGTCAACCGCCTCTGGCCGCCGGTGAACTGGTTAAGACCAAATCGCAGAATTCGTGCGCGTCTGCCGTCCAGCGCGCAGACAATTTTTCTCAGTGACCCAACGACTCCGGCTTCTTTCCCGCCATCAGCTTCTTCCGCAGGTCTTCCACGTAGTGGTCGGTCATACCCGCGATGTAATCGCACACCACCCTGACTACCTTTTCGCTTTCGCACCGCTCACGATAGCTGCTAGGCAGGGCTTCGGGATGGGCGACCAGGTAGTCGAACACTTCGCTGACCACCTTCTCGGCCTGCCGCTTCTCCGGATCGAGAGGCTTGCAGTTGTAGAGCGCTTCATACAAGAAGCTCTTGGCCTCGCGACGCTCTGTCTCCACTTCCGGACTGAATGACGCCAGCCGCTCGGGAAATCGCCGCAGCTCGTCGAGGTTGCCAATGCCGGCCTGCTGCACACGCTGCCGCGTATTCTCGATCAAATCGGTCACAAAGCGATTGAGAACGCGCTTCAAAGCCTCGTTGAATTTCAACTTCTCGGGAGCTTTCGGATACCTGGCTTCCGACTCAACGTAATAGCGCTCGAAGACCGGGACCTGTTGGCGAATCTGCGGAAGGCGCAGCAGCCTAGCCTCATAGCCATCGTCGAGGTCGGAGGTGCTGTAAGCAATCTCGTCGGTCAGGTCGATCAGTTGCGCTTCCAGCGGCGGGCGTTCATGTAGCAGGTACTCAGCGAGTTCAGGATGTTCGGCTTCGCTGTAGTCGTGCGAGTGCTTGATGATGCCTTCGCGAACCTCGAAGGTCAGGTTCAAGCCGGGAAAATCGGCATATCTCAGCTCCAAATCTTCCACGGTGCGCAGCGCCTGTAAGTTGTGATCGAAGAACTCCCCGTGGCGACGCATCAAGAGGTCCAGTGTCCGCTCGCCGGCATGTCCAAACGGTGGATGGCCGATGTCGTGGACCAGCGCCAGCGCCTCGACCAGATCAACATTCAAGTTGAGCGCGGCGGCAATGGTGCGCGAGATTTGCGCCACCTCCATGGTGTGGGTCAGGCGCGTGCGGAAATGGTCGGAGTAGCGGCGGGTGAAGACCTGCGTCTTGTTTTCCAGGCGGCGGAAGGAGCGGGCATGGATCACGCGATCGCGGTCCCGCTGAAAAGGATTGCGATAGGGGTGCGACGGCTCGGGATAGCGGCGTCCGCGGGAATCGTCCACGCGAACGGCGTAGCTGGCGAGCATAGGAGGAGTTTAGCAGCGACGCGAATGGGCCGCCAGGCACAGCTCCATAAGAAAAGGCGCTACCGCAGCAGCGCCTTGGTCCCCGATAGCAGCTATTGCTTGGCCGTCCCGCTTTGTTTGGCCAGCTTGACGCGCGTGGTCTCCAGTTCCTTAGTCACCTTAGCGACTTGGTCCTGGTCCACCTCGGCGGGAATGGTCTTGTTCCATTCTTCCAGAGAGCGCTCATAATTGCTGGCCGCCAGCTTCAGCCGTCCCGTCCTCTGGTAAAGCTCACCCAAATGCTGATGCACCGTTGGGTCGGTGGCGATGCGCTCGGAGGCGCGCCGCAGGTTCTCTTCCGCCAGGTCGTATTTGCCCAGCTTGTAATAGGCCCAGCCCAGCGAGTCCAGATAGGCGCCATTCTGCGGATCGAGCGCCACCGCGCGGCGAATGTACCCCAGGGCTTCTTCCACCCGCGTGTCGCGATCGGCCAGCATGTATCCCAGATAATTCAGCGTCATCGCATTCTTGGGATCGTCGGCCAGCACCTTGCGAAAGGCCTCTTCCGCCAAATCATATTTCTTCTGGCGCTCATAGACGGAGCCTTGCACGAAGATCGCGTAATCCTTGTCTTCGGGCTTGCCCGACAGATCGATGGCTTTGCTGACATTCTCTTCCGCTTTCGGCCAATCCTTCACCCGGCTGTACATCTGGGCCAGCGCAATGTAAACCTCGCGATCGTCGGCGTTCCCCTTGAGCAACGATTTCACATGCTCGATGGCCACCTCGGACTTGCCCATGTCGGCCTGTTGCGAGGCCGAAACCATCTGCAAGCCGCGATCATTGGGATACTTCTTGGCGGCCTCCGCCGCGGCCTCCGTTGCCATTTGCCACTGCTTATTGTCGCGGTAGGTTTCCACAATTTGCTGATAGCCGCGAATGGCGTTTTCATCCCCGAGGTCAAGCATTTTGCGGAAGGTGTCGACCGCCTGCTGGTGCTTGTTGGCTTCGCGGTACACCGTGCCCAGGCGCTCCAGGAAAACCGCCCGGTTGTTCTTGTCGGGCACACTGTATTCGCCGTCATGTTCGGTCTTTTGCAGTAACTGGTTGAGAATCTGGATGGCGTCTTCGTACTTTCCCTGGGCCTCGTCAATGACCGCGATGTTGTACTGCACCTCGAGGGAATCGGGCACGACCGCGGTGGCTTTCTTCAACGCTTCCAGGGCCTGATCGAATTTCCCGTCGCGGCGATCGATCTCGGCAATGCGCATGTAGGTCTGCGCATCCGAGGGATCGGCATCGGCGATGACTTTGTACTGTTCCAGAGCGGCGTCGGTCTGGCCATCGTTCATCAGGTTCTGGGCCAGGCCACGAACCGAATCCAGATTATCGTGGTCGAGTTCGGTCGAGCGGCGATAGGCGTCGATCGCCTTCTTATAGTCTTTCTCCTGCTCGTAGGTGAACCCCAGGGCCGAGTACAACTTGGCGGTGCGCGCACTCTCCGGTATCGCGCTCAACACCTGCAGAGCGCGGGCGGAGTCGCCTTCTTCGTTGTAAAGGTAAGCCAGCGTGGTGACGGCTTCTTCCGAGTCGGGCTGTATGTTTACTGCCGTCTTGAATTCGCCTTCCGACTTCAGAAGCTCGTTGTTGAGCCGGTACAAGCGCCCCAACAGCAGGTGGTCTTCCACGCTCTTGGGATCAAGCTTCACGATCTGCTCATATTGCTCGATCGCCAGCTTCAGAACTTCCTGGGACTGCGTCCCGGCCTGCATGTCGCCAAGGGAACGCAGATAAATGCGTCCCAACAAACGGCGCGCCTCCAGATTGTTGCCATCGCGCTTCAGGATGTCCTGGGCTTCGAGCACGGCATCACGAATGCGGCCGGTCTTGGCGTACAGTTCGGCGAGGCCGGCGTTCAGGTAATCGGAATTGGGATCGTTGTCGATCGCCAGCCGATACTCTTCAATCGCCTTATTGGCGTAGTCGGCGCGTCCGTACATGGAAACCAGTTCCTCGTACATGTGCGCCATGGTGAAGTGGTAATACGCCGCCGCCTTGTCCGGCGACTTCGGGGGAGCCGATTCGGCTGGCGTCGCCGAGCTTGCTTGGTCCTGGCTTGCCGCTGGGGGCGGCTCAGCTTGCGGAGGGACAGCGGAGCCTGGTGGTGCCTGATCCGCAGCCGGCGAACTCTGCTGGGAGTCCGATGGGGTCAATATAATGTCGGTATTTTGGGCGATACCGCTCACCGAGCCGGCGAGCAGAAGTAAAGTAAGACAAACAACAATACGATTCAGGGTCATTCAATAACCAGCCACTCAACAGCGATTGGATGCCGCGGCTCACACCGAAGTCTTCTTATATTTTATCCGCTTAAAGCCGGGAACGCGAAAAGCAGGTAAGACTTTCTTAACAATGGTTTCTCAGCTTCTACTATTCGCCATACAGGTCGTCGAAGTTCCATTGCTTTGGAGGATCTGCTGCTTGTCCGGCCCTTTTAGCAGCCTATTCAAACGCTCGCTGGATTGGACGTCGGGCAGACTGAAAGGTTTAAAACTCGGGAACCGCCTCCTGGTTGAACCGCGGGATGGCTGCACAAATCAAAAAGCCGCGCAGGGGCAACGTGGGTATAATTCGACAACGCTGCCAGGAAAGGGGTCTCGCATGGCTTCGGCTGGCGCCCAGCCTCAGGGTGTGATTGAAGCTCGCAGCAAGTTTTTCTTCACCGACTCAGGCGCGCGCACGTTCGTGCTCTGCCTTTTTCTTGTAATTCCCACCTTGGCGGTTTACTACCCTGTCCACACCCACCCTTTTTTCGGTAGCGATGATGCTCTTTACGTCGTAAACACCGACGCTCTTCACCACGGAGTGAACTGGAAAACGATTTACTGGTCCTTCCGAACGCTCTACATGGTCAACTGGATTCCCCTGACTTGGCTCTCTCACGCCCTGTACTACAGTCTGTTCGGGTTGAATCCGGCTGGACACCACATGGTTAATGTGTTGCTGCATGCTTTCAACGCTGTGCTGCTGTTCCTGGTGCTGAAGCATGCCACCGGGTACGCCGGGCGCAGCTTTATGGTGGCGGCGCTGTTTGCGCTTCACCCGATGAATGTGGAGCCGGTGGTTTGGGTGGCCGAACTCAAGACCATGTTGAGCATGGTCTTTTTCCTCCTCGCGCTGGGCGCGTACGGCTGGTATGCGCGCGTGCCACGGGTGAGTCGCTATTTGCTGGTGGCGTTGCTGTTTGGGATCGGCTTAATGGCAAAACCACAAATCATAACTCTGCCTTTTGTTCTGTTGCTTTGGGATTACTGGCCATTGCGGCGCATGGTTCTTCCTGGCGAGACCCGGCCCTGTTCAACAGCAACGTTCATCTATCCCGTCCAGAGTATTTCCTGGCTGATAAAGGAAAAGATCCCTCTCCTCTTCCTGTGTGGGATGGACGCCTTGCTCACAATGAAAATCCAGTCAGGGTGGAAATTTAAGCCGCCGCTTCCAAGTCGGTTGGCCAACGCAGCCTTTTCCTACTGGTTGTACGTCAGGAAGTTCTTTTGGCCATCGGACATGGCTCCCTTTTACCCGCACCTGGGCGGGTTGCTGAGCGCATGGCAACTGTGGTCGGCCATCCTTTTCCTGGCAGCGATCACCGTGCTCGTCGTAAAGGAGAGGCGCCATCGTTACTTGCCAGTCGGTTGGTTCTGGTTTCTGGGAACTCTGATACCCAACATTGGACTCATGCAAGTGGGGCTGCAAGGCATGGCTGACCGCTACGCTTACGTATCCTACTTGGGGCTCTTCATCATGGTGTGCTGGGGTGTGTCCGATTGGAAGGAACAGCGTCGCGTTTCAGTGGCGTGGGTGGCGAGCGCAAGCGCCGTCGTTGTGTTGGTCCTGACCGTGGTCACATTTCGGCAGATCGGCTATTGGCAAGACGATTTCACCTTGTGGGAACACGGAGCCAAAGTGATAAGACATAACTGGGTTGCGGAGGACAACCTAGGTGCGATCTTGATGAATCAGGGCAAACGCGACGAAGCCATCGCCCATTTTTTGCGCGCTGCGGCCATAAACCCCACCGATAGCCTCAGCAATATCCAAATCGCAGTTGACGAGCAGAAACGCGGAAATTTGAGGGAAACAATAGCTTGCTACCAACGCGCTTTGCACGACGACAGTCTCGCTCCTGAGGACAGGGTAAAAGTCTGGATCAACCTGGCGGTTGCATACCGCGACCTGGGCGACACTGGCAATGCCCGCCAGGCCTACGATCACGCCATGCAGTTACGAGCCGAGCAGTAGGCTCTCCGCCGGAAAATGCTGACTTAGCCAATCTGTAACAATTACCTACCGCCTCCCCTTCCTACCCAACCAGTGCCGAAACAGGGAATCGGCGGACCATCTATGTAGATGAAAATAAATGGCTTACAGCCGAGCCTCCGGCTGTCAAGTTTGGCAACCAACCTGTAATAGAAACAGTGCTGGCGCGGCTCGATTGTGTATAGGCGAACCGCCGCAGGACGGCGGAAATTACCGCGGCCAGCACGTCTGGCACCGTTGCCAAAGGATTTTGGAGGAACTCTCTAATGAAATCTCGCATTCTGTTCACCTTGCCGTTGGCGGCTAGCCTGATGTTGCCGGCCATGGCCCAGCAAGCGCCTGCCGACAATCAACAGCCGGCCATGTCGCAGAGCAGCTCGCAGTCCTCGTCGTCTTCTTCAACCGATTCGAGCCAGAGTGCCAGCTCGGACCAAAACATGACCGCGCACCAGCCACTGCAACCCGAACTGCGCCAGGGATTCTGGGGCAAGATCAATCCCTTCGCGCGCAAGAAATACGTGCAGCGCCAGCTTAGCCCGATTCGTAACCGGGTGAATGAACTCGACGACCTCACTGCCGCCAACGCCAGGAACATCAAAGATGTGGATGCTCGGGCGCAGGAAGGTATCCGCCAGGCGTCCGCCAAAGCCAACGAAGCCGACCAGCATGCCACCGACGCCGGCAACCGTGCCCAACAGGCCAACCAGACCGCACTACAGGCCAGCAACCGCCTGAATACCGTGGAGCAGGTGGTGGGCAACATTGATCAGTACCAGCCCACTTCGCAAACTGAGATCCGCTTCCGGTCGGGCCACACTGTGCTGAGCGCGAAGGCGAAGGAAGCTCTCGACGGCATGACCACCAACCTTAAGGACCAGAAGGGTTACATCATCGAGGTACAGGGTTTCTCCGCCAGCGGCGGACAGGCTGGTATCCAGAGTTCACAGGCCCTGGCAAACTCCGTCGTGCGCTACCTGGTCGAAAAGAATGAGATTCCCGTGTACCGCGTCTTTGTCATGGGGATGGGAAATGCGCGCGTTGCCGTGTCCGACGAAACCGGCGCTAAGCCGGCTCACGGCAATCGCGTCGAGGTCAGCCTGCTGAGGAACAGTGTCGATCAGTTGGCATCGGCGAACCAGCCTAGTGGCGAGATGAACCCGAATATGCAGGAACCCCGCAGCAACTACTCAGCTCCGTCCAGTTACCAGTCCGCTCCGGCGCAGCCGCAATCGAACAACATGAATTCGGCCCCCGCCAACAGCAACCCTCCGCAGTCGCAGCAATAGCAGTAGTAGCAACGGGCGCAACCGCAGAAGCCCCTCGCGCAAGCGAGGGACTTTGCTGTCTTGGGCCCGTTCTGTGAGGCGAGCTCGGTTTCCAGCCGGAAGCGCACCTACTTCCGAAAAGCCGAGTTTCGATTGTGAGTGCAATTGCGACTTATCGACCGCAATCTACCGCTCTCCCGAACCCTGCAGTTCAACTTGCACAGGTCGTGTGACTCTCCCCGATCAGAAAAGGCGCTCCCATTCGGTTCAGCTCTAGTCCTGAGATTTCATGGGTGCGCGAGTGCCCTTGGCGAAGTCCGCTTGCATCGTTTGCCGTATGCTTTGGAAGCGGCGGCTGAGTTCTGCAGGATTCGGCCTAAACGTCGGGAGTGGCGACAGCATCATATCCAACGCGCAAAGCAAGCCTACGCTTGCTGCAACCTTGCCTCCGCTCGCCCGGATGCCGTCGGTTATGGCGGTCTGGTCATCGTCCGTGGGATGCCGCCCCAGTAAGCATTGCAGCATTACCACGCCAAGGGAAAAAACGTCCGAAGCGCACGACAATGCCTTTGTCCCTCTGATCTGCTCCGGCGAAAAGTAACCCAACGTTCCGAGAGGCCTACCTGCGGAACGACGACGGTCGCGTCGATCTAAAGGCTTGAGTGTACTAACATTGCGTTGATCTAAATAACTGGCCACGCCGAGGTCGATGAGGACAGCGCTGTCCACCGAGCCCAACATCATGTGACCGCCGGAGTTTCTAAGCATGATGTTCGAGGGCTTTATGTCCCCATGAACAATGCGTCGCGACCAAATTTCCGCAATTGCAGCCGAGACATCGCGCCCTATCGCCAGCACTTCGGATTCCAGCAGCCGTCCGCTTCTCAACTGAACGCTCAGTGGTTGTCCCTCTATGAATTCCGACGCTACGTATCGCGTGTTTCTACCGGCCACGTCACAATAGCCATGCTCAATCAGCCGAGCCAAGTTTGGATGCGAGACGTTCTCCATCGCGGTGATCTCGGGCTGTACGCGAAAGTTCCGTCTGCGATCGAAGTGCAACTTCAGCGCCACAGCGTCATTTGCCGCGGTGCCGTCTGGCTGAGAAGTTCTGGTCGCCCTGAAAACTGCTCCCTGGCCGCCAACGGCAATTTCGGAACCAATGATGTAGCGCCGACCCAGCGCAGCTTCAATATCTGCAGGGACAAACTTACAGATATACTGGTTGGCAGCCATACGATCTACCACGCAAGCGTCTGGTCCACTTACGTTTCCCTTTTCACAGAATCTGAGAAAGTCACAATCGAGTATACCCGCGAATAGCAACATGCGGAGACGCTTCTTCGGCGTGAATCCACATTTACTGAACATTCACTTCGTGTGCAGTTGCAAACGCAATCGTGTGGACCCAATCTTGACCACGTCGCCATCCTTAAGCCGCACGGAGGTTGCCTCCACGCGATTGCGGTTCACCCAAGTGCCATTCTTCGCATCCAGATCCTCGACGAATACGTGCACACTATCTGAAGAGATTGCGGCGTGTCTCATAGAGGCACATTCATCCTCCACCGCGATGTCCGCGGGAGGAGCACTCCTGCCCACCACAAGGCGACAATTGGGAGGAATAGGGACTTTCCTCGGTCCCTCCGCGCTTACAGGAACACCCTCCGGCTCGTCGATAACCAGATAGCCGACCGCAGCCGGTTTTGCCAAATTCTGAGCAAACGCAGGATTGGTATTTACTACTCTTGCATACTTAAGGGCAAGCTCTCTGTTCCACTTCTTGTGTTCCTCGGAAGTCTTGAGTTTAGAGGTGAGGTATGCCGTCACGGCACTTGTCATGACTGCGACCCCCGCGCTCAGCAAAACTGTCCCAATGTCCATCGCGCTTGAACGCTCCAGCGTTGTGCAAAGTAATCAGTTGCAAAAAAAGCTGCACATACTGATGAATGCTCTGGATTGCACCCGAATTGGTTTTCCCGACGACGTTTCGCTGTACATCATTGTTAATCATAAGGCTTAGGCATCGCACACTCAAGAACCGTGAGACTGTTGGCGATAACCCAGCCCATCTTACAAGGAATCCACACTTCGATCCGAAAACTGCCTTGTCGCCCGCTTTGTAGCTGCTGTGCTCATTCAGTATGATCGGAAAATCAACTTTCCCGTGGAGACAAATCGGTGCACCGAATCACGCTGGGCGACTTTGAACTCACCATCCTTTCCGACGGCACCTATCGCATGGACGGTGGCGCCATGTTCGGCATCATTCCCAAGATTATGTGGGAAAAGCGCATCCAGCCGGACGAGCGCAACACCATTCCGCTGGCGCTCAATTCGCTGCTGGTCCGCACCGGCGAGCAGAACATCCTCATCGAGACCGGCATCGGCAGCAAGCTCAGCGAAAAGAGCCGGTCCATCTACCAGAACCAGCCACGCCTGCTGAAGAGTTTCGAGGAGGCCGGGGTTTCGCCTGACGAGATTGACATCGTCATTAACACCCACCTGCACTTCGACCACTGCGGCTGGAACACCTATTACAAAGACGGCAAGCCCGTGCCCACGTTTCCCAGGGCCAGGTATTACGTGCAGGAGGGCGAGTGGCGCCACGCCCGCGAACAGCACGAGCGCGACCGCGTCAGCTACATGACCGACAACTACGATCCGCTGGTCGAGAGCGGACAGATGCAGTTGCTCAAGGGCGACGCCGAGATTGCTCCGGGGATCTCGGTGAAGGTTTATCCCGGCCACACCCGCGACTTGCAGGCGGTGATGGTGCGCAGCGGCGGCCGGGTGGCTTGCTATCCCAGCGATCTGGTGTCAGACGCCAAGCACCTCGATCCGGTTTGGACGCTGGGTTACGACCTTTATCCGCTGGACAGTATCGCCAACAAACATCGGTTCTATGACGTGGCCATTCCAGAGCAGTGGCTGGTGGTGTTTACCCACGACCACGAGACGCCGTGGGCCTACCTGGAAATGGGCGACAAGGGACGTCCTGTGGCCAGGCCGGTGGGCGAGGAGACGGTCCCGGTCGATTCGCGCAGACCGTGAATTCTTGCAGTGCCGCACCCGCTTTGGGTGCGCCCCCACCTGAGAGCTATTTACATTGCATCCGCCAATATCCTACATTGTCTGATGTGTCACATTGTCGTAGCTGGGGGAAGGCATGAGCAAGAAGAGCAAGAAAAAAGAGAAGAAAAACAAACGCAAAAAGGCGGCATCCTCCGTAAAAACCCCAGCCAGCCTGGACCTGCGCTCGGTGGAGATACCAGTTCGTCCCCGGCCATTAAAGGCAGCCGAGATCCGGGCCATGCGCACGGCCATGAATGCCAGCCAGGCGCTGTTTGCGCGCCTGCTGAACGTCAGCTCGAATGCGGTGGAAAGCTGGGAGCAGGGTATCCGGCAGCCGCGCCAGGCCACGCTCAAGTTGCTGCACATTGTCCGCAAGGACCCCGGTGCGCTGCTCGGCTAAACCCCGTATCGTGAACTTCTCAGACGCTGTCAGTTCCTGAAACCATTGCAAAAATAAGAACAGCCGGAGCTGGTTAGCTCCGGCTGTCAACGTGAACTACCGAAGGGTTAGCGATTCAACTTGCGACGAATAACGCCGAATGCTCCCACCAATCCGGTGCCGAGCAACAATAGGGAGCTAGGCTCCGGGGTCGTGGCGCCACCGGTGTCTACCTCCATGCCTCCCAGAGTTTCGCCAGCAAACTGGTTCCAGCCGCTGCCGGAGTTCTGGTCAAGTTGTCCAACGGCGCCTGTGTCATTCCAAGCCCAGGCGTCCCAAGTGGTGTTGTCGGCCTCGATTACGACAAAATACTGTTGTCCGGCGGTAATTGGAACTCCCGCAAACGTTACCGTCGTGAATTGACAGCAGGTTCCGAAGACAGGGGCGGGTGGAGCAGTGATGAACCCGGTCAAATTTGTACCCGGGGTGCCACCGGCGTTGGACCACAGACTTATGGTCGCGCCGTTGTCGCCTGCCGCAAAGCCCAAAGCCACGGTGATCGAATTAGCGTTGCCAGTCACCGCCGAGGTGAATAGCTGGGCGTCCTCGACCAGTCCGACAAGAGAGCCCGAACCGCCAATGGTCCAGCCAGAACAGCAATTGTAGCTGCCATCCTGAATGTTGGTGTAGGCGATATCGGCCATCGCCGGTAAACTGGCGCAAACGGCGAGGGCCAGTAGACAAAACATCCATCCAAGTTTCCTGTTCAAGTTTGTATCCTCCGCAGTTGAGAGTCTTACTTCGCGAAATTGAGACTTAAGTCGAACACCTTGCGGTGCTCAGGGGCCAGTATTGCTCAACGAGCGGGTTCGAACCTAGCAGACGCTCGTTGCCGGGCCCTCTCGACGCTGCCCTCCAAACACAGAACCTGCGGCAGTCCGAGACAGACCTTGAGGTGAACGTTGCAATTATGTCTCCGCTGTAACTTATTGGAAAATATGGAGCCGAAACTATCGAGGGTGCAAACACTTGCACTTAAGTGGCCAGACAACGTGCTCCATTCCGTGACCCCAGCCATTCCGAATCCACGGTCGCCGTCAGCCGAGGGAGGATGCGGCCGCCTGCTGGCGCGCCTGGATCTCGATGTACACGTTGATCAGCGAGACGGCGGCGGGCGTGACCCCCGGGATACGGCTGGCCTGGCCCAGGGTGCGCGGGCGGACGCGCGCTAGCTTCTCATTCATCTCGCGCGACAGGCCGCTCACTCGGGTGTAGTCGAACCAGTCAGGAATGAGGCGCTGCTCCGAGCGCTTCAAGCGCTCGATGGCTTTGCTCTGCTGGTCAAGGTAGCCGGCGTACTTGATCTCGGTCTCCACCGCTTTCAGCTCGTTGCGAACAACCGTGGATAGTGGATAGTGGCTAGTGGATAGCACGGAATCCCCGGCTTCCACGCTTTTACTATCCACTACCCACTGCCCACTATCCCCTCGTTCGAAGAACGCCGGCATCAGCCTCGCCAGCAGCGGCGCCAGCGCTTCGATCCGGACCTCGGGGCGCTTGAGCAGTTGGGCGAATGTCAGTCCCAGCAACGAGTCTGGTTCCGGCTTCGAGGTACCCGCCTGCGGTTTGGGGATCTCTTCACTCGAAACTTGAAACTCGAAACTCGAAACTTCCTTCCTCAGCGCGTTCAGCATCTCCCCACTTACCCGAGTGCGCTCCAGCAAATCGCGCATGGCCCGCATGCGCTCCTGCTTGGCCAGATGATCGGCCCAGGCGGCATCGTTAATCAGGCCGACGCGGCGTCCGTGCGGGGTAAGCCGGCGGTCGGCGTTGTCGATGCGCAGGTGCAGGCGGAACTCAGCGCGCGAGGTAAACATGCGGTAAGGCTCGTTGGTCCCCTTGCTGATGAGGTCGTCGATGAGGATGGCGGTGTAGGCCTCGGTGCGGTCGAGGACCAGCGGCGGCTCGCCCTTTACCTTCAGCGCCGCGTTGATGCCCGCCATGATGCCTTGGCACGCCGCTTCTTCGTAGCCGCTGGTGCCGTTGATCTGGCCGGCCAGGAACAGGCGCGCGACCTTCTTGGTCTCCAGGGTGCGCTGCAACTCGGTCGGGTCGATGGAGTCGTACTCGATGGCATAACCGGGGCGCAGCATCTCGGCGGTCTCCAGGCCGGGGATCGACTTGATGATCGCCAGCTGCACGTCAATGGGCAGCGAGGTGCTCATGCCGTTGACGTAAATCTCGTGGGTCTTCAGGCCCTCGGGCTCGAGGAAGAGCTGATGGGTTTCCTTGTCGGGAAACTTGACGATCTTGTCTTCGATCGACGGGCAATACCGTGGCCCGATACTTTGGATCTGCCCGCTGTACATGGGCGAGCGGTGCACGTTCTCGCGGATGATGCGGTGCGTCTCCGGGGTGGTGAAGGCGATGTAGCACGGCACCTGCTTGTCGTGGTGCGCCACCCGCCGGGTGCGGAAGCTGAAGGGCGTGGGATCGTCGTCGCCGGGCTGCACTTTGAACTTCGACCAGTCGATGCTGCGCCCATCGAGACGCGGCGGAGTGCCGGTCTTCAGGCGGCAGCCGCGCAGGCCAAGCGCCTTCAGCGATTCGCCCAGCAATACGGCATTCGGCTCGCCGCTGCGGCCGGCGGGATATTGCTGCTCGCCGCAGTGGATGAGCCCGTTCAAAAATGTTCCGGTGGTGATGATGACGGCTTGCGCGGAAACGGTGCGGCCATCGCGCAGGCGTATACCTCGGACGGCGCGCTCTCCTCGCTCTTCGCTTTTCGCTTTTCGCTCTTCGCCAGAGTCCGATCCGCCAAAATTGTCATCCTGAGCGAGGACTTTAGTCCGAGTCGAAGGATCTGCGGTTCGAACAGCAGGTCCCTCGACTGCGCTCGGGATGACAAGAGTATTGGCTTGTTGCTGATTGCTAGTTGCTAGTTGCTCCACAATCAGCTCTGCCACTTCGGCCTGCTTGATGTGCAGGTTGGGCTCCGACTCCAGCAGTTCGCGCATCTTCAGCCGGTACTGTTGCTTGTCGCACTGCGCCCGCGGAGACCACACTGCCGGCCCGCGCGAGGTGTTAAGCAGACGAAACTGAATGCCGACCGCGTCCGTCACCTCGCCCATGATGCCGCCCAGGGCGTCCACCTCACGCACCAGATGCCCCTTGGCGATGCCGCCGACCGCGGGATTGCACGACATCTGCGCGATCAGATCGAGGTTCAGAGTGTATAGCGCGGTCTTCAGGCCCATGCGTGCCGCGGCCATGGCGGCCTCGCAACCGGCATGTCCGGCGCCCACTACAACTACGTCGTAAGTTTCGGTAAATGACGATAACGGCTGCAAAGGCGAACTACCCCACCCGGCCGCCGCTGCGGCCGCATAAATCCATTCTAGCGGAGAAGTCCGTGGTCGCCTTCTTATGCCCGCTCAAAGGCGTGCTTGGCGTGCAACTCTTCCAGGGCGCGATCTTTGGCGGAATGAAAAGCCTGGGCTTGCGCCAGCAATCCATCGGTCGCGCGAGCGTAGTCGCCGGCCAATTCGATCATGCCGCGCGCCGCCAGATCGTTGGCCGCAGCCAGCAGTTTGTCCACCATGTTGGGATCGGCGGCGCCCAGATACTGCGCGTCGCATGGATCGGCGATCATCACCGGCCCACGCTGGTTGCCGCTCAACCAGAAAACTTTGCGCGCCACAAACTCTTCCACTTGTTGCGGCGTGGCCTGCCAGAAGCGGAAGTGCTTATCGCGAATGCTGTAGCAGCGGCTTGACACGGGCACCGGTTGCCGCTTGCTCGACTTCAGCAACTCCAATTGCTTATCGTCGAGCGCCTTGCGCGCCGTGTTGATGGCGAGCCAGAACGTCAGGTCGCTGTCGAGGGATGGCAGCACTTCGCGAATGGTCTGCGCCAGATTCAGCGCAATGTCGGCGTACAGCGGACCACCGTCGGCCAGGCGCAGGGTGCCATGCAGCACGTACCAGTCGCTGCCCCCGCCAGAGGAATGAAATGGCCATTGCAGCTCGATGCGTACCGGCATGCCGTGCAGCGTAACGCCGTCAAAGATCTTCTGTGTGTCAGCTAGCATTTGGCAGTTAGCACTTGGCAGTTAGCATTTGGCAACGGCTTACTTCCTGCCATTGCAATTATGCCGCACCGGTGCGACGCAGTGAAGACGCGATTACGCTTGATCGAGGATCTGACGCAGCCGTTGCTTAACCTCTGGCCACTCCGCCGCCACGATCGAATAGCGAGCCGAGTCGCGAGCAATGTACTCAGCGGCCATCCGATGGGCCCGGAGAATGCCTTCGAACTTCCCGCCAATGCGTTCGATTGCCGTGCGTGAACGCTGATTGCGCACATCCGTGTGCAAGCAGACCCGCAGCAGTTGCCAGGTTTCAAACGCATGGGCCAGCATGAGCAGCTTGGTCTCGGTGTTGGCCGCGGTCCGCATTGCCGAGCGGGTCAGCCACGTGTAGCCGATCTCGCAGGCGTCGAGAGCGCAGCCATATCGCGGATGTCCCTGCGGCCACGCCCATCGCTCCAGGTCAAAGAAGCGGGTAGAGCCGATGACGACGCCGTCATCCAGGCGAACGATTGCGAACGGCACCGCGCTGCCGGCGTCCCGCCAAGCCAGGGCGGTATCGACATAGCTGGTGGCCTCAACCTCGCCCTGCGGGACGGGACTCCATTGGTAGAAGGTGGGGTCCGCCGCCGAAGCGGCAACTAAACCGCCGATGCGGCGGTGCTCAAGCGGTTCCAGTCGAACATGCTTGCCTGACAGCACAAGGCCTTTCATTTCCATGCTCGCAGTATGCAATGGGCCCCGGCGCATCTGCAAAGGAACTTACGTCCTCAGAATCGGCCGGACCCTTTCCCGCAAGCCTAAGAATCGTTTCCGATTTCTCTGTACCTCTGTGCCCCTGTGGTGATCCGATTACAATCGTCTGCGATGTCTTTCCGCTTCCAGGTCGAAGCCCGCGATGGCGCCGCCCGCGCCGGACGCTTCTTCACGCCGCACGGTGAAGTCCAGACCCCAGTCTTTATGCCGGTGGGAACGCTGGCGACGGTCAAGGGCGTGCCTCAGGACACACTGGAAGAACTCGGCGTCCAAATCCTGCTGAACAACACCTACCATCTTTATCTGCGGCCCGGCGTCGAGACGGTGCGCCAACTCGGCGGGGTGCAGAAGTTCATGGCGTGGAACCATCCCATCCTCACCGACTCCGGCGGCTTTCAGGTGTTCAGCCTCAGCGATCTGCGCAAGGTCACCGAAGAGGGCGTGGCCTTCCGCTCACACCTCGACGGCTCGTCGCATTTCTTCAGTCCGGAGAGTGCAATTGCGGCCCAGATCGGACTGGGCGCCGACATCATTATGGCGTTCGACGAGTGCACCGAGCATCCGGCGGAGTACGCGCGCACTCAGGCGTCCATGGAGATGACGCTGCGCTGGGCGGCGCGCAGCAAGCAATATTTCGAGGACCACAAGAGTGAAGTCCCGTGGTTTGCCGAGCGCGGAGGTGAGACGCAGACACTATTCGGAATCGTGCAGGGTGGAATGTTTCCCGACCTGCGTCGCGAATCGGCACAGCGGACCGTGGAGCTTGATTTTCCCGGCTACGCGATTGGCGGCTTGAGCGTGGGCGAGCCGCGCTCCATGACCTACGAGATGGTGCAAACAGCCATGCGATTTCTGCCGGAAGACAAGCCGCGCTACCTGATGGGGGTGGGCACTCCGGAAGAGATTGTGCATTACGTCGCCATGGGCGTGGACATGATGGACTGTGTGCTACCCACGCGGGCGGCGCGACACGGGCTGCTCTTCACCTCGCAAGGCCGTCTCGCCATCAAGAACGCGCGCTACGCCACCGACGATGGTCCGCTCGACCCCAACTGCGCTTGCCGGGTTTGCGCGCGCTACTCACGGGCCTATCTGCGGCACCTGTATGCCTCCAGCGAATTGCTCGCGCAGGTGCTGAACACCGTCCACAATCTGGCATATTACCTTGACACCATGCGTAAGGTGCGGCAAGCTATAATACTTGGGAAAGTCGCGAATTTTCTTTCTGGCGTCCGGCCACCGCATTTGAGTGTTCCTTAGCAGCCTTCGCTGTTCAGGTCCCCGGCAAAAGCGCGATACCATAGAAGGTCAGGGCTCTCCTCTGGCTGGCTGAACAGGTTGCTGAAAAGCGACGTTCGGGTGGTGCGGGCCTTCGGGCCAGCATCCAGGCGGTTCATAATAGTTGGGGCTTTTGGCCCCTAAGGTTTCTAGAAAGTCGAAAGCAAAATGGCTACATTGGCAGGTATGTTCGTGCAGGGCATCGGCGGCTCGGCCCCGATCCTGATGATGGTTGCCATCTTCGCCATCTTCTATGTTCTTTTGATCATGCCGCAGCAGCGCAAGCAGAAGAAATGGCAGGCGATGCTGCAGCAAATTAAGTCCGGCGACCGGGTAGTCACCAGCGGCGGCCTCATTGGCGTTATCATGTCCGTTAAGGATGATGCGGTCGTCCTGCGGGTTCCCCCGGATAACATTAAGATTGAAGTGGCCCGTTCCTCCATCGTCACCTTGACGACCGCGGAGGACCATGCCAAGTCCTAAGGGTTGCAGCCTCTCATGAATAAGAATCTCCTCCTCAAGACAGTTTTGATCGTTGCGGTGCTGATCTTCTTTCTCTTCGGCATCATCGGCATCCCCGGCAGTTTCACGGGTGAAGGCCTGCGGTCTGCGGTGCAGAAGCGCATCCACCTGGGCCTTGACCTGAAGGGCGGCACCCACCTGATTTTGCAGGTGCAGGTGAACGACGCCATCAACGCCGACAGCGACCGTGCAGTCGAGCGCCTGAAGGACGCCCTCAAGAGCGCCAACGTCGCCTTCGGGGAAATCTCCAAGCCCGATCCGCAGAACCACCCGGAGCTGGTCCAGATCAAGGGCGTGCCGCCGGAGTCATCCTCCGAGCTGCGGCGCATCGTCAACGAGAAACTAGGCGACTACGATCTCGCCTCGGGCGCCGAGAACGGCTACACCCTGGCCATGAAGAACTCGGTGGCCAACGACACCCGGAAGAAAGCGGTGCAGCAGGCCATCGAAACCATCCGCAACCGGATTGACCAGCTCGGCGTCTCCGAGCCGGTGATCCAGGAGCACGGACTGGGCGACTATCAGATCCTGGTGCAATTGCCGGGCGTGGACGATCCGGCGCGCGTGAAAGAGATCATGCAGTCCACCGCCATGCTGGAGATCCGGCAGGCGGTCAAGGGGCCCTATCCCAGTGAGCAGGCGGCCATGCAGGACAACGGCGGCGTGCTTCCTCCCGACACCCTCCTGATGAAAGGCACCACTCCGCACGCGCAAAATCCCGAGGAAGCTGCTGAGGTGTACTGGCTCATCAGCCGCTCGTCGGCGGTGAGCGGCGCCGATCTGCGTTCTGCCGATGGCGGCCGCGATGAGAATGGCCGTCCCGATGTCAATTTCACCCTGACCGGAGACGGCGGACGGCGCTTCGCCGCGTTTACCGCGGCCCACGTAGGCGACAAGCTGGCGGTGGTGCTCGATAACAAAGTGAAATCGGTAGCCACCATCCAGGAGCAGATCCACGATCAGGGCCGCATTACCGGCTCCTTCAGTCCGGAGGAGACCCAGGACCTGGCATTGACGTTGCGCTCCGGCGCGCTGCCGGCGGGAATCAAGTATCTGCAAGAGGTCACGGTGGGGCCATCGCTGGGCGCCGATTCCATTCGCGAGGGTGTGCGGGCAGCGGTCATCGGCATGGTCGCGGTGCTGATCTTCATGCTGTTCTATTACCACGCGGCTGGCATCAACGCCGACCTGGGCCTGGTCCTGAACCTGGTGATCCTGTTGGGATTCCTCGGCTACAGCGGAGCCACCTTGACCTTGCCGGGGATTGCGGGTGTGATCCTGACCGTCGGCATGGGCGTGGACTCCAACGTCCTGATCTTCGAGCGTATTCGCGAGGAGTTGCGGCATGGCAAGACGCCTTCCTCCTCGGTGGAACAAGGTTTTCATCACGCTATGACGACCATTATCGATACCCACGTGACCACCATCGTGTCCGCCGTCATCCTGTTCCTGTTCGGGACCGGTCCGGTGAAGGGATTTGCGGTGACCCTCAGCTTCGGTCTGGCGGCCAACCTGTTCACCGCGGTGTTCGTATCGCGCGTGATCTTCGAGTTCATTCTCAGCCGCCATCAGCGTGGCGAGCCATTGAGCATTTAAGGGGCTAGCGGTGGAGTTATTTCGCAATACCAATATCGACTTCCTCGGCAAGAAGTGGTATTTCCTTGCCTTCTCGCTGGTGTTCAGCGTCGCTGGAATCTGTTCCATGCTGTTCTGGCACCACATCCCGCTGGGAGTGGAGTTTCGCGGCGGCACGCTGGTTTACGTCAAATTCGCGCAGACGCCCGATCTCGACCAGATTCGTAACGACATGAACCGCGCCGGGCTGCACGATCCCCGCATCCAGCGCTTCGGTCCGACCTCCGACAACGAGGTGCTGGTGGACCTGGGCATCCAGGAAACCAGCGAGGCGGCACTCGACCAGGGCAAGAACACCATCATCCATGCCTTGCAGGCGCGTAATCCGGTCGCCGAAGGCAAGCAAGACCTGAATAACACCGGCGCTCCCAGCTTGCAGAAGTCCCTGCTGCAAACAGATCCGCTGCACTTGGGCGTGGACGCCGCCCCCAGGTACGAGGCCATCGCCAAACAAATTGAGGATTTCCGCAACAAGGAGCGCGGCGGAATTCTGACTTCCGTCGATGAGCTGCGCGGAATCGTTCCTCCCGAGGTGGTTGGCGCGCTGCAGCAGGACTTCTACGCCTCCAACTTCGTGGTGCGCAACGTGGAGATTGTGGGTCCGCAGGTGGGCTCGCAGCTTCGCCGTCAAGCCATCATGGCCACGCTTTACTCGCTGGCGGGCATGCTGGTTTACCTGTGGTTCCGTTTCGAGATGATTTATGGCGTGGGCGCGGTGGTAGCCTGCCTCCACGACACCATTATTACCGTGGGCTTCTTCTCGCTGTTGGACAAGGAAATCAGCCTCACGGTGATTGCCGCCATCCTCACGCTGATCGGCTATTCGATGAACGACACCATCGTCGTCTTCGACCGCATCCGCGAAAACATCAAGCTGCTGCGCCGCGAGCCGCTGGCCGACATCGTCAACAAGAGCATCAACCAGACCCTGAGCCGGACCATTCTTACCTCCGGCCTCACTTTCCTGACCGTGCTGTCCTTGTACGTGTTCGGCGGCGAAGTGCTGCGGGGATTTTCCCTGGCTCTAGTGATTGGAATCCTGATCGGGACCTATTCGTCGATCGCGGTGGCGGCGCCGATGCTGGTCGCCTATCAGGAATGGCGGGCCAAGCGGGCCGGTCAGTCGGCCGTCCAGCGCTTGTCCTCGGCCCGGGACAAGTCAAGGGAAAAGGTGAAGGTCAAGGCCTAGGCGGGGGTGTATACTTCGGTTCGCCCTTCTGAGGCAGCCGGGCTGAAGTCCAGCCAAGCTCCGCCGGCTACGAAGGCAGCAGCGGCTGGCGGTCCCCCTGGGAGCAAAAAGCTGTTACCCGGTGTCTAAGTAATCGAAGCGTTGGACGGAGAGCGGTCTATGTTTGAAGACAGCCTTATGGAATCGGGCGGCAGGTTTAGGGGTAAGCGGGGAACAACTACCGCCATCTCGTTTGTGCTCCAACTCCTGCTGATTGGCGTTCTGGTGTTGTTGCCCTTAATTTTCACCGAGGCCTTGCCCCGGCAGCAACTGATGACCTTCCTGGTTGCGCCTCCGCCTCCACCCCCACCGCCGCCTCCACCGGCCGCTGAAGTGCACATTGTGAAGAAGCTCCAAAGCGAGCTGGACAACGGCCAGTTGCGGACACCCACGGCCATTCCGAAAAAGATTCAGATGATAAAAGAGGACGAGCAACCGCCGAGCACGGGAGTCGCGGGTGTAGTGGGCGGCGTGCCGGGCGGCGTACCCGGGGGCAGCATGGGCGGGGTTCTGGGCGGAATGCTCAGCTCCACGCCGGTGGCCATTCCCAAGGCCGCCCCGCAGCGGGTGCGCGTATCTCAGGGCGTCTCGCAGGGATTGTTGATCCACAAAGTGACGCCGGTCTACCCGGCGCTGGCCCGCCAGGCCCGTATTCAAGGGACGGTCGTGCTTCAGGCCCTGATCGGCAGAGATGGCGCCATTCAGAACCTGCACGTAGTCAGCGGCCACCCCATGCTCACGGGCGCAGCGCTGGATGCCGTCAAACAATGGAGGTATAAGCCTTACTACCTCAATGGCGAGCCCGTGGAAGTCGACACCACGGTCAACGTAATCTTCTCGTTGTCGGGTGGTGGTTAGTCGATGTGCGGGTGAGCATTTCGCGCATCTAACTCGATGCCTGGCCTGCGCAGGGTTGCATTGCGATCCAGGCAGGGCTTTTAGTTTTGTTGCTTGTGAGCGGGTCAAGAGTTGGTAAGTCGTTTTGCAAAGTATTCGGCCCGGAGATTCGAATCACCTGCACGACCAATAGCAAGCAGATTGGTCTGCCGTAACCCAAGTTCTGAGGAGGAAAAGTCCACCCATGTTCCTAGCTAACCTTGCCACCTATGCTCTCAGCCACGTACCGACGGCTGCCGCCTGGATTTTCCAGGAAGCCACCGTGGGCTGGGATCCCATTTCCCTCTGGAAGCAGATGGGAATTTTGGCCAAGATCGTTGTCTTCATTCTGTTCATTATGTCGGGCTGGTCGATTGGCGTTATGATCGATCGCGCCATGGCATACAGTGCGGCCCGCAAGCAGTCGCGCGCCTTTGCTCCCGCCGTGGCCGGCGCGCTGCGTGAGGGCAAAATCGAGGAAGCCATCAAGGTCGCCGAGCGCAACAAGAAAAGCCATCTGGCCAAGGTCGTCGTCGCCGGCCTGCAGGAGTTCAAGGCCCACGGCGATTCCAACGACATCCCCGGCGAGCAGATCGAAGCTTCCCAGCGTGCTCTGGAGCGTGCCGAAGCCATCGTTCATGCCGAGTTGAAGCGCGGTCTGGGTGGCCTGGCCACCATCGGCTCCACCGCTCCCTTCATCGGCTTGCTGGGCACCGTGGTGGGCATTCTTAACGCCTTCAAGGAGATTTCCACCCAGAAAGCGACCGGCTTGGGCGCCGTCGCCGGCGGCATCTCGGAGGCTCTGGTGACCACCGCTATCGGGCTGTTCGTCGCCATTCCGGCCGTCATGATGTTCAACTACTTCACCAACAAGGTGGAAGCCTTCGACGTGGAAATGGACAACAGTTCCAGCGAGCTGATCGACTATTTCCTCAAGCGTCGCACGGTCCGCCGGTAACTGGAACTCAGCGTCATCGGTTGGCGCTGGGGCCGGTCTGAAGGAGGTTGAATTTTATGGCAATCGCAGTGCGCGCCGAAGGCAAGAAGGTCAACTCCAACATCAACGTCACCCCCATGGTGGACGTGATGCTGGTGCTGCTCATCATTTTCATGGTCATCACGCCCATGTTGCAGAAGGGCGTGAGCGTGGACATGGCCAAGGTCAATAACCCGGTGCCCATGCAGGACGCGGACAAGGAAGATGCCTTGCTGGTGGCCATCATGCGTGACGGGCAGATTTTCTTTGGCACCGATAAGGTCACCGCCGACCAGCTCACCGCCAAAGTGAAGGACCGCCTGGCCAATAAAGTGGACAAGCGGGTCTTTATCAAAGCCGACGCTCGCGCCAAATACGGCGCCGTGGTGGACGTAGTGGACAACGTGCGCTCCGCCGGCGTGGATGATGTCGGTCTGTTGACCGAACAGAGACAAACTGGAGCCGCCGGGAAGAAGCCGCCCACAACCGGTACCAGCACGGGCGCTGGCGCCCAGTAACGGGAGTTCCTTATGAGTATGGCAATGGGGGGGCCCGGCGAGGGTCCCAGAGCCGACATCAACGTAACGCCAATGATTGACGTCTTGCTGGTGTTGCTCATCATCTTCATGGTGATCACGCCGTTGACTCCGAAAGGTTTAGACGCGCTGGTTCCGCAACCGCCCAAGGACCAGCACCAGCAACCGCCCAGCAACGACCGTACCATTGTGGTGCAGGTACTGAAAGGCGGCGGCGATAAGCCGGCGCTGAAGATCAACCAGGACGACGTCACGTGGGAGAATCTGGAAGGCCGTCTCAACGACATCTTCAAGACCCGCGCGGAAAAAATCATGTTCGTCAAGGCTGATCCGGACCTGACCTTCAATGATGTGGCACAAGTCATCGACATCGCCCACGCAGCGGGTGTCGATAAAGTTGGGCTGATAACGGCCAAAATCGAAGCCGGCGGTTAGCCATTTGCGAGCCGGGGCCCTGCTGGCGCGCCAAGGTTGCGCGTCACTGAGGCTGAATCGGCGCCCCCTTTGCGCGCCCCGCCACGGCGGTCGCCTCAGGGGTAAAGAACTAGGAACGTGATTCGGGCTGCCATCTTCCTTCTCGAGAAGCGGGGCGTCGTTGAGTAACCGCCCCGTGCCTCCCTGAAACCCGAACTACGGCAACGGAGAGTGATACCAAACATGAACAAAAGCGGACGGGTACTGACGGTACTTATGGTTCTGCTTGCGTTGTTCTCAACCCTTGGCTGCAGCAAGCTGAGAGCACGCGATCAGCTCAACAAAGGCGTTCAGGCCTACAAAAACGCAAAATTCGAAGACGCGATCGAACATTTCAAGAACGCGGTGGACCTTGATTCCAGCCTGGTAACGGCCCGTCTTTATTTGGCCACCGCATACGCCCAGCAATATATCCCCGGCGCCGACTCCCCCGACAACAATCGCTATGCCGAACAGGCCATCGATGTCTTTAAGCAGGTCCTGGCTCAGAATCCGCCCAAAGAACAGCAGGTCAATGCCCTGAAGGGCATCGCCTCGCTTTACTTCGGCATGAAGAAGTTTGATCAGGCGAGGGAGTACCACGAGAAGGTCGCTCAGCTGGATCCTAATGACCCGGAGACCTACTATTCGCTCGCAGTCATCGACTGGATGCAGGCCTACCAGCCCGACCAGACCGTGCGCGCCAGCCTGGGGATGAAGCCAACCGACGAACTCAAGGACAAGAAAGCTTGCTCCGAGCTCCAGGCAAAGAACGAGCAGAAGGTCGAAAACGGAATTCAGAACCTGCAGAAGGCGCTGCAGCTTCGGCCCGATTACGACGACGCCATGGCTTATCTGAACCTGCTGTACCGCCAGCGCGCCGAGTACGAGTGCGACAATCCTGACGCCCGTAAGGCCGATCTCAAGGCGGCTGACGACTGGGTTGACAAGACCATGGCCACCAAGAAGGCCAAGGCCGAGAAAGCCGGTCCCTCGGGCATCGTCACCACCGAAACCCCTCAGTAAGATTGTTGCAGTTGCAACCGAAACTTGAACGCCCCTCTCAGGAGGGGCGTTTTGCTGGTTTCGCGATTTAGCAAGAGCGTGCGAAACTAAGGTGGCATGAAAGCAGAAAGCACTACCTCCATTCCTGTCGAAATCTATACTCCCGAGCGCCGGGCTGAGTTCTTACTATCGAACGCGGTCGATGCGAAGGACTATGACGCCGCATTGGAGGAAGTGCGCAAGCTCGGGATCGATCCCGCCAAGATTCCGCACCACAGGCCCTCCCGTTCCTGAACGAGGATCGGCTCTTCCTCGCTGTCAACCTTCCTTGGCCGCCCTCCATCACACGCCCCTGTGACGCCGCCCCTCCCCGCCGCCCGCCTATGCAGTACAATCCATGTTCTGTGCAATGTGCGGGTGGGCTGCCCTCGTTATGCCTCGGTCCCGGCAGAATATTCCATGAAGTTGCTTCGTAGCGCCAGTCATGTTCAAACGAGTCCTGATCGCCAATCGTGGTGAAATCGCGGTGCGCATCATTCGCGCCTGCCGCGAGATGGGCATCGAGTCGGTCGTCGTCTTCTCCGACGTGGACCGCAAGGCCCTGCACGTCCGCAAAGCCGATTACGCCTACCACATCGGCCCTGCCACGGCCAGCGAGTCCTATCTCAACGTGGACAAGATCCTCGACGTGGCGCGCCGCAGCCAGGCCGAAGCCATCCATCCCGGCTACGGCTTCCTCTCCGAGAACGCCCGCTTCGCCAGGGCCTGCGCTGACCATGGCTTCAAGTTCATCGGCCCCAGCCCCGAATCGATGGAGATGATGGGCTCCAAGACGCGCGCCCGCCAGAACATGAAGCGCGCCGGCGTGCCCTTCGTTCCCGGCTCGGAGCATGGATTGGACATCGATGCCGCCGAAAGGCTGGCGGAGCAGATCGGATATCCCGTTATGCTGAAGGCGGCCGCCGGAGGCGGCGGCAAAGGCATGCGCCTGGTGCAGTCGGCCGGGGAGCTGCACTCCGCTTACGAAAACGCGCGCTCCGAGGCCCAGCGCTCCTTCGGCGACAACGAGGTGTACCTGGAGAAGTACATCATCAATCCGCGGCACGTCGAGATGCAGATCTTCGGCGACGAGCATGGCAACGTTGTTTACCTGGGCGAGCGCGAGTGCTCGGTGCAGCGCCGCCATCAGAAGGTGATGGAAGAGTCGCCCTGCCCGATCGTGGACGAAGACATGCGCCGCCGTATGGGCGAAATCGCCGTGCGCGTGGCCAAGGCCGCCAACTATTACAATGCCGGCACCATCGAGTTCCTGGTCGATGAGCAGCGCAACTTCTATTTCCTGGAGATGAACACCCGCTTGCAGGTCGAGCATCCCGTCACCGAGTTCGTGACTGGCCTTGACCTGGTCCACCTGCAGATGCGGGTCGCCGCGGGCGAGAAACTGCCGTTCCGGCAGGAAGACATCCGGCTGCGCGGACACGCCATCGAGTGCCGCGTTTACGCTGAAGATCCCGACAACAATTTCTTCCCATCGCCGGGGCAGATCACGCGGCTGATTTCGCCTTCGGGACCCGGCATCCGCCGCGACAGCGGCATGTATGAAGGCTGGAACGTGCCCATCGAATACGATCCGCTGCTGGCCAAGCTGGTCGGTTATGGCGAGGACCGCGAGCAGGCGATCAACCGCCTGCTGCGCGCTCTAAACGAATATTTCGTGGGCGGTATCAAGACCAACATCTCGCTGTTTCGCCGCATCCTGAAGGACCCAGACTTCCGCGCCGGCAACCTGGACACGGGCTTCCTTGATCGGCTGCTGGCCAAACCCAGCAATGAGACTGACCCGCGGCGTCCGATTGTGGCGGCCATTGGCGCGGCGATTTTTGCGAGCCTAGAACCGAAGGCGACGTTGCCAGGGGCGAACGGCGCCACTCAGGTGAACGGCAACGCCGCTCCGCCGCCAGCCTCGAATTGGCGGCGTGCCGCCCGCGCCGAAGCAGTACGGGAAGGATGATTGTTATTCACCTATAATCAACGCGGAGAGATTTATGGAAATGGTGCTGACCGCTATTTTTGAGGAAGTATCCGAATCCGAGGGCGGTGGTTACGTCGCCTATGTTGAGGAATTGCCGGGCGCGATTTCACAGGGCGACAGCTTGGACGAGGCGCGCGAAAACCTGCGAGACGCGATCTCCCTGTTGTTAGAAGCAAATCGTGAGCTAGCAAAGCCCGAGTACGGGAAACGGATAACCCGAGAGTCGATAAAGGTCGTCGCTTAGTCGATGAAGCGTGTTGACCTGTTGCGCCATCTCGAACGTAACGGTTGCGTTCTCCTCCGCGAAGGCGCCAAACATACCGTCTATCACAACCCGAAGGTGCAGCGGACTGCCACCGTGCCTCGGCATAAGGAGATCAAGGCTCCTACTGCGGGACGTATCTGCAAGGATTTGGGTGTACCCCGTCCATAAGAACGAACTAGCCCCCGACGTAGCCGGGCAGAGAACGTCCTGTTCGTTGAGCCGTAGCGGTCGATTGGGGAGGGATGCTGAGCGCACAGACAAAGGCATATGCCTTGACGGTCGCAGGTGGGCTCTGGTTCGGCATTGTTGTGTTCGTTGTCACAGGACACGTGATAATGCGAGCGACAGCTGTCGGCATTATTGCCACGGATGTTGACATGTTGCCTTCTCGAATTCGTGAAATTGTTTTTTTCTATTGTGGGTCCTCTTTGGCCTAGGTTGGACAGCCCCGATTTTTTATGCTTTGCGGCTTCTTTGGCGCAGAGACAAGCGAGCGAGTGGCCCAACCAGCGGTTCAGGTTAGCGACAGGGCTTGGCCCCGCCGCAAGATTTCGCCATGGCAGGTGCCCGAAAACCTCCGCCAGTAGGAGACTTGCTATTACTGCGGCGCGACACCTGCTATAAGAAGCTAATCGCTGATTGCTGATTGCTAAAACATGACCTACGACGTAGTGGTAGACGGAAAAACGCAGCAAGTGGAGCTGAGGCGCGGCGAGAAGACCTGGCTGTGCAAGGTGGACGGCCAGGAGATTGAAGTGGACGCCGCGCTCACCGCGCGCGACGTGCTGTCGGTGCTGGTCGGCGACAAAGCCTACGAGATCAAACGCGAGCGCTCGCTGCAGGGCGAGCTGCACGTGGTGATCGGCAGCGCCCGCTATGCCGTGGATGTCCAGGATCCGCGCTCGTTGCGGACGCGCCGCGCGGTCGGCGGCGCCGAGGCCGGGCCGCAGAAGCTCAAGGCGCCCATGCCGGGTAAGATTGTCCGCATCCTAGTCAACGAGAAAGACGAGGTGAAGGCCGGCCAGGGCATCCTCGTGATGGAAGCCATGAAAATGCAGAACGAGATGAAGTCGCCTAAGGATGGCCGGGTAGAGAAGATCCTGACGGCGGAAGGCTCAATTGTGAATGCGGGCGACACGCTGGCCATCATCGAATAGCGCCGGGAGATTCTCAGCGACAAAAAAACGGGAGCTCTTCGCCCCCGCAATTCTGGCCGCCATCGCGCAAACTACTTCATGGTTGCCGCCTTCTTCAGAATTTCATCGGCAAAATAGTTCTCCACCGAGGCCTTGTCGCGGATGGATTCGTAGTACGCCGCTTTCAGCAACTGCTCGCGGCGGTCACGCAACTGCTCGCGTATCGCCTGTTGCACGCGCGGGTCCTTGAGCTCGCGCTGACCGGCAGTCTCCTTGCTGATGAGCTTGACGATGCGGTATCCGGCAATCTGATGGCTGTTGGGATCGGTTACCGGCAGCACGGCGGTGTATTGCCCGGGCTTCAGCTTATTGATCGCGTCGTAGGCGATCCTGTCCAACTTCAGCTGCGATTCCGGAACGAACCCCAAGTCGCCGCCGTTCTGCGAGGTCTCTGGTTGTTCCGAGTAGTTCATGGCCGCAGTAGCGAAATCCTCGCCGCTGTCGAGGCGATTGGCGATCATTTGGATCTTCTTGCGCGCGTCGCCCTCATTCTGTGCCTTCATGGTTTTCACTTGCGGGTTGGGCTGGGTTGTAACCACGATCTGTGCCAGGCGGTACTGCAGCTCAATCAGGTTGAACTCGGCCTTGTGCTGGTTGTAGTAGCTGGTAATGTCGTCGTCGGTGATGTTGATCTTCGAGGTGACTTCCTTGTTGAGCACCTTGTCCACGGTGATGGAGCGGCGCAGGTCGCGCTTGAAATCGTCGAGCGTGAGATTGCGCTCCTTCAGCCGTTTATCGAATTCCTCCTGCGTATAGGGCGCCTTGATTTCCGCCAGCTTGCTGTTGACTTCCTCATCGGTTGCCAGCAGGCCCAGCTTTTCCGCGCGCTGCATCAGGATTTCGTTATCGATGAGCTCGCGCAGAATGCTCAGCCGCAAACTATCCGCCTGTTCCTGGCTGGGCTTTTCCGGCGAGTCGGCAGTCTGGTTGTCGAAATACTTCTCCACCTCCGTGCGGGTAATCTTGTGGCCGTTCACCCGCGCCATTTCGTCTGCGCCTTCCTGTTTTCCGGAACAGCCCACGCTCGACAGCAGCGCAATAACAGCCATCGACAGGGTGGCTACCATCGCCACACTCTTGGGTTTCAATTTCAAACTCCGCTCCTTGTGACCACCCCAACAAGCCCGCCACGGCGGGGCGCTTGTCGGGGGCCCCGGCTACGGGACTCGACTCATCTCCCACTTTACCCAGCACGCCGCGGCGCGCCGGGCTAAGCTCTTTCGCCCCATTCGGGGCTGGTTTTTTGCCAGCCTCATTCGACTGGCGAATCCACATGAATTCGGGCGCCGGACTCGGGTCCTATTTGCTGGTCGCTGGCGGCGATGCTGGGGTCGGCCCCGGCGCAGGTGGCTTCACTCCCGCCGCCAGCAACTGCTGGTCCAAGGCCGCTCTCACCTGGTCAGCGTCCAATGCCCCTTCCAGCCGTTCGCCGTTGACAAACATGGTTGGGGTCGCATTCACTCCCACGGAGTCACCCTCGGCCACCGAGGACTTCACCGCGCCGTCGGCTTGGGCCTTGACGCACGCCTGCAGCCGGTTCGCATCGGCCCCATTCTTTTTGCCGATATCCAATGTAATGCGGTCCAATTCACCGAAAGCCTTTTGCACGTCCCTCTGCGGGCCGCTGATCGCCTGCTGATTGGCGTGCACATAATCGGCGAACTCCCAGTAGCTCTTGCCACTTTCCTTGGCCAGGCAGTTGGCATCGTTGGCGGCGTGCACCGCCCAGGGATGCATGGGCAGCGGATAGTCTTTGTAGATGATTCTTATCTTGTCGCCGTATTGCGGCAGGATCTCGCTCATCAGCGTGCTGTGCATGCGAGAGCAGAACGGACACTCGAAGTCGTCGTAATTCACGATGGTGACCTTGGCGTCCGGATTGCCCCGCTGCGGACGGCCGGCTACGTCGATTTTCTTCATGGTGTCGGCATAGGGGTCCTTGGTCAGGTCCATCTTGCTTATGCGAATCAGGCTCTTGCCGTCCTTCGAAAGAAGGAACTCGATGGCTTGCGACTTGCCTTCGTGACTCAAGGTAACGGTGAGATTGTCATAGTTGGGAAACTCGCTGGGCGTCAGCGGTCCCAATTTGATGTTCACGTCGGGAGGAATATTGAAGTAGGACCGGACCTGGCGCTCCACTTTTTGGGCCACGTCGGCAGGAGCGGGATTTGATTTCGACTGCGCCGAACATCCGGCGCAGAACAATAGCAGCAAGACAGCCAGTCGTCGCAAGGGCAAAATAAGAACCACCTTCGAGAGTAGAACTAAGAATTATCTCATGGCGAGCGCATTCCCAGCACTTGCGGCGGCGCGTGTGGAGGCGATGCAGCCCAGGGATGTGGTTCAATCCTTCCCCGCAATTTTCAGCATGCCCACCGGCAGCAATGCATTCATTGAGCCCGACCGAAAGCCTTCGAGATCGAGCGTCACATAGGTAAACCCCAGCGGCTTGAAGATTCGCGTGAACTCGGTGGCCATTTCCATGGTCATGGCCCGGGGCAACTCCTCCCGCGCGATCTCGATGCGCGCTATTTCGCCGTGATGACGCACCCGCACCTGGCGGAAACCAAGTTCTCGCAGCGCATCTTCGCCTTGTTCCACCGAGAGGAGCGCCTGCCGCGTGACCGCGCGCCCATACTCGATCCGCGATGACAGGCACGCCGATGCTGGTTTGTCCCAGATACGCAATCCCGCTTGCGCGGCCAGTTGGCGGATATCCGCCTTGGTCAATCCCGCTGCCAGCAAGGGCGCGGCCACCCCATGCTGGCGGGCCGCCTGCTGGCCGGGCCGGAAATCGCCCTGATCGTCGAGGTTCACGCCGTAGGCTATGGCATCGAATCCCAAGCTTTGCCGCCGCTCTTCCATGACAGTGAATAGTTCGTCCTTGCAGTGATAACAACGTGCGCCATCATTGCGCAGATACTCGGGGCGCTCCATCTCCGCGGTGGCAACCACGCTGAGAGGTATGCTTTGTTCGTCGGCGAAGGCAATAGCATCGCGCATTTGCGAGCGCGCCAGGCTGGGAGAGTCGGCCAGCACCGCCAGCATATCGCCGCCCAGTTCGCGATGCGCCGCCCACGCCAGGAATCCGGAATCCACGCCTCCGGAATAGGCCACCAGCAATTTCCCCAGGGAACACAAGTGTTCCGCCAGAGCCCGTGACTTGGCCGCAAGATCTCCGGCCTCGACTGGAAGGTTGGAATTCACCACCGACATCGCTCAATTGTAAGACACTGGCGGGGGAACAGAAGGTTGCGAGCTAATACAGTCTTTGCAGCCGCCGGATGGTGCCGAAGGTCCCGACGTTGGAAAGGCTGAACGAGAAGCGATAACTGTTCTCCCGGCTGATGGTGGGGGCATAGGCGGAGCGCGAATATTCGAAGGCCACGCCACAGCAGTCCCAGTTGTAGTTGCTCTGTACGGTTGCCGCCTGCACGTAACTGAGGCCTGCATCCGCTGCCACGCCTACCGCGCCACTCAACCCCCTCAGGGCGACGTTTCCGTACTGCACCAGGACGCGGTACTGGTTGTACACGCTGAGGCCCAGCGTCGGCTGACCGGCGATCGGGGTCGTTTCCGCGGGCTCACGCATGTAGGTTTGTCCACCCGCGACATACCACTTGCCACTAGCGCCAATCCTTCGGCCCAGTAAGAGGGTGCTGGCATTCAGTTGATGCAGCACCGGATCATAATCCAGGGCCCACGAGAGGTCGGTCCTCAAATCTTGCACCCGGAGACGGGAGATGATCGGCGAAAAGTGGCGCGGCTCGGTAAGAAACGCTATGCCGGTGAAATCTACGGTGCTGTCGAACACGTTACGCTGACCGGGTACCAAGGCCCCGCCAAAAGTCGGATCGAAGAAATACCTCTGCGCCAGCTCCCAGGTAACGAGTTCACGCGCCGGACCTTGCTTGTCATCGCAGGTACCAGGCTCGGTTTCGTCGGTGGTCCCTTTGGGTACAAGTTCGTTCTGCGGGGAAAGGAGCGCGTATTTGGGGTGGTGAAAACATTCGCCTGTCGACTTCGTTTTCTTGACGAAGAGCCGGTTGACCACGCCGTATTCCACCTCGTTGGTGTCGGCCAGAATGTCGCGCTGGTCGAAACGGATGATCTGGCTGAAGTTGTCGATGCCCCCCTGGTAGCGATAGACCACCTGCGGTTCGATCGTATGCTTGATCACACGGCCAGACAGTTTGCGATCGTAGATCCTCGATAACGTTGGCGGCCTGATCTCCAGCGCGGCGGCGGCAACATTCCGGTTGATCGGATCGCTGATCGCCTTCGCCGCCGCTACCAGCCCTCCGCTCTCCAGCCGCTGGCTGTAGTACGTCTCGCGCACCCCGGCCTCCGGTCGAAACGTCCACCCGTGAAGAAATGTAGGCAGGGAAATGAAAGGATGGGCGTCGATGCGACCGACCACCGGCGCGGTTTCAAATCCCACCTCGGAGCGGGAAATTCCTTCCGTAGCCAGATCGTAGGCGTACATCAGGTTGGAGCGGCGGAAGGGCCGTTCCGCCGAGGAAAACTCCAGCGTGGGAGTGTGGGCGATATCGATCACCTCTCCCGGATTCGTACTCTGGTAGGACTGATACAGCCCAGCTTGCAAACCCAGCGCGTATCCATTCCAGTTCTTGCTGAGAAATCCGTAGGAGCGGACCTCCGAGCTGATGGATTGCAAGGCAAAGCCTTCGGCGAACGCCGCGCGAAACAGATAGGAGCTGAGATAGTCAACCGAGATCACCCCGCGAAATCCCTCCGGCAACTGGATCGATCCGTTGGCTCTCAGTTCCTGGCCACCCTGGTTCTGCCCCGGGTTCGGTTGCCCCTTGGGGGCGCCGTTCTCGTCAATCACTCCGAAATATTCGGCCCTGAACTGGTAGTTATAACCGACAGAGCGAAAGATCCCGTGTTGTGCCCATCCCCTTGCGGAGTAAAGCGAGGCTCCGATGGTGGCGTCATTACTCCGATTGATGGCCCAGTAAAACGCGTCTCCCAGGATGGTACCCCGGGTGTTCGACTGCCCAAACAGCGGCATAAGAAAGCCACTCTGGCGCCCCAGGTTATCGACCGGGTGTTCCACCCAGGGAAAATAGAAGATGGGAATGCCCTCGATGCGCAAGGTGGCGTGATGCATGGTGGCTTCGGCGCCCGTTTCCACGAATGCCGTCTGGGAATTGAATTGCCACTTCGGTTTCGGTAACTGGCAGGAAGTGACGTAGCCGTGGTTAACCCGGTAGTGGTCGGGGCCGAGCTTGTCCACGATCTTCCCCGTGAAGAAGAAAGGAGTCGAGGAAGTAAGGAACATGTCTTTGCTTTTGACCTTGACCCCAGTCGATCCGACTACGTCGTAAAACGTTCCGGTGTCGCGGCTGACGTCGTAGGTGGCGTGGGTACCCACCAGGTGTTCGTTGTGGGCGCCCCCATCGAAGACCACGTGCCCGTCCGCCTTGGCCTGCCCCGTGGTGGAATCGTAAGTAACCTGGTCGGCGTGCAGCGTGTAGTTGCGGAATCGCATCACAACATGGCCACGCGCCCTATAGATGTCCTGGTTCCAATCCTGGTGGTCGCCGCGAATCAGCACTTCATCCCGGCCCAAGGCAACGTTCATGGCGGGCCGCGCAGGTCCCAACTCCTGTTCGTTGCTCTCCGACTGAATTTCCTGCTGAATGATCTCTTCGGTTTGTTTGTCTTCCTGGCCGGTATCGGTTCTCACTGTGACTCCGGGCTTGCCTGCCGGATTTTGCTGCGCAGGCCCACCCTCCGAGGTCGAGTCGTTCGGCAATTGCGGTCCGGCGGGAGTTTCAGGGGCCGAAGCCGCATCGGACGCGCCGGTCTGGGACGTAGCTTGCGCCGAGCTATTGGGCGGCTCGGGCGGGCGCAACTGGCTGGTTAACACGCCAGGCTGCAGAAACAGATGACATGCCACCAGCGCCGTGATAATCATTCGAGTGCGGGCAATCATCGAAAAGCGGGCGTCCCCTCACCGGGTTGAGTTTGGATTGAGCAGAACCTTGCAACTTAGCACGTTGCCTACGGAGAGGTAAAACGCAATCCGCTTTGCGCTGGTTTCACGCGGCTCTGGATTTTCTCCTAAACCCGCTCGATGTCCACTGGTTGCGCGATTCCGGCGATCCGGTGTCCAGCTTGCTACGCCCCACGGACGCGAGCCGACGGTCTCTTTTTCTCATTTCCATTCATGATTCATCCGTGCTCGGAGGGCAAAGCACCTTAAGGGCTTTGCCAAGGACGCGGGTAGAAGGAATAGTCGCGCCACGACATGACCGACCAGCAAACCTTGCATTCTGAAGCGTCTGAAAATTTAACGCAGACCACTGCCAACATCTGGAGGAATGAGATTCACGCCCGCGTGGCCGGCTATCGCTCGCGCCGGGGACGCCGGATCGAGGGAGCGTTTAGCATGCGCTTTCCCTTCCCTCCTCTTGAGCACGACGTGTCTAGTTCAGGAACCTGCGCGCCAGCGGACCCGGAGCAGGTGGAACAGTTCGTGGCAGCTAACATTGCGAGCGCTGAGCAAGCCAGCGCTGAGCAAGTGTCCACTATCGAAGTTGCCAGTTCCGAGACCTGCGATCTCGCACCTGACGCCGCCGCTACGGAATCAAAAGCCTCGCCCCCCGAATCCCCAGCGCTTCCAGAATTGCCGGCAGAGAATCAACCGCCGACTCTTCCAGAGGTTCTGGTTGACGTTGATCATGAGCCGTCTCCGCCTCGTCTGCCGCGCCCCAGGCCGCAGCGTAAGGTCATCGCCTTCCCCCGCCAGGCGGCGGAAGCGCGGGAAATGCATCGTCTGGCCGATCCGGTCCTGCTGGAACAGCCGCGCATCCTGGATGTGCCTGAGGAACTGGAAGCGTTGCCCACCACGCCTTTCCTCGACGGATTGCAATTCGGACCAACCACGCAGCCTGTCATTGCGGTCCACGCCGACAACGTGGAGCTTCCTTTCCGGGCTGTCGGCAAGGCGCACCGTCTGTACGCGGGGTTGCTGGATTGCGTCCTCGTGGCTGCGGCCAGCGTGGTCTTCGCCACTGTGAGTTACAAGATGCTGCCCAAGCTAACCTTCACCAAGCCGGTGCTGTTGACGGCGGCCACGCTGCCGTTGCTGCTGTGGGCCGTCTATCAGTACGTGCTGTTGGTTTATGGCGGAGCCACTGCGGGAATGCGTATAGCGAAAATTCGCCTCAGCACTTTCAAGGGAAACTCGCCCTGCCGGCGGCAGCGTCGCCAGCGCGTGATGGCTCTCTATTTCTCCACGGCTTCCTTCGTTATGGGCTTGCTCTGGGCCTTGGTTGATGTGGATTCTCTCTGCTGGCACGATCGCATCAGCCGAACCTACTTGACCGATCGAGAGTAGCTGGGGGCGAGTCTTCACGCCTTCGGTTTCGCCGTCTCGCTCGCGGTTAAGACACGGGCCAGCTCGGCCGGCGTATCCACCAGCACGTCGGGAGGGACCTGCTGCAACGTTTGCGGCGCAAATCCGTAGTTCACCCCGACGCTCCACAACCCCGCATTGCGGGCGGTGAGCACGTCCACTCCGGAGTCGCCGACCATCACGGTTTCGCCGGGAACCGCGCCCGCTTCGCGCATCAGGGTGTTGGCGCCGAGGGGATCGGGCTTCTTGGTCTCGAAACTGTTGCCTCCGTAAACCTGGGTGAAGAAATCGGCCAGTCCCAGCCCGGCCAGAATGTCACGCGACACCCGCACCGGCTTATTGGTGAGCACCGCCAACTTGCGCGGTACGCCGTCGCTTTGTTTAGCCTTTTGCAGCATCTCGCTGATGCCTTCGTAGGGGCGCGTGATGTCGAGCTTGTGTTCGCGGTAGTAGAGCAGAAAATAATTGAGCGCCTCCTGCAGGAACTCGCTATGGGCGGGATCGCCGAGCGCGCGGCGAATCAGCATGGGCGCGCCATCGCCGATGTAGGTGCCAATGACCTCGAGGGGCAGCTCCTTGCGGCCGTAGTGAAGCAACATGGCGTTGACCGCGGCCACCAGGTCGAGTTCGGAATCGATCAGGGTGCCATCCAGATCAAAGATGATGAGCTTGATGTTCTTGACCGGAAGCGGACGAAGCGTGCGTATCATTGCCTTCCAGTATAGCCATGCAACGGGTTCGAGGCGGGACCATCCATGCCTTAGAGTTGTCATGACGAGCGCAGCGAGGCATCTGCTTTTCGCCCTCGGGCGAAAGTCACAGAATCCCCGCTCGTAGTAGCTGGTCAGTTTCCGAGTAACCGACAAATCGGCCAGAATGGCATCGGTTACATAAAGAGGGGGTCGGTTCAGACGTGAAATTCATAATTCTCGACGACGATCAGATCATCTACCACAGCCCTCTCCCTCCCGGAGACGTTGCAGCTTTGCAGGAGCTTCTCCGCCAAGCCAACTGCCTTGTTCCGTCATTTGTTGATGCAGATGCCTACTCGGTCGAGACTTACATCGCGCAATATGCGAGGGAACGAACCGAAACGACATTCCTGTTCGATCGCAACCTATACTCACAGGTCGTCGCGCTTGCCAAGGGGAGCCGTGCGACCGAGAATGCCCGTTTCGCTGCCGCGGTGATGGCTTTCGCCTCATGCGCAAATACTCAAATTGAGCCTAATCTCGCCCTTTATGAAGGAGCAGCCTCTGGCGCCCGCAGGGCTTGGAAACGAGACCTAGAGATCTTCCATAAGGCCGATGACATCCATCCTGCGAACTGGGCTGCGTTGGCTCTCGGATATGCCGAGCGGTTTGATCGCCGTATTCCAGGTAAGCGTCTTCGGTCCGAGCTTGCCAAAAACTTCGACCCAGCTGCGAAGCTACGGTTCTATGGGTTCGTCTACCCGATAGCACTGAAGATGGCAACGATCAGCATGGCGGGTGGCAAGGCCGACAAGAAGATGATCGAGTTACTGGACTGGATGTACCATTGCTGGCACTTCAGCGCACCGGCAACACTTTTGGCAACACGAGCTCTGTCGCACGACCCGCCCAAGGACATCTTCAAGAATATTGGTTCAATGGATCGGAGAAGGGCGCTTGCTGGGGTTAAGAATGCCGCCTGGGATCTGGTCTACATTACCGAGTGGTTCGAGAGAATCAAGGCTCAGGAAAAAGCAAATGAATTAACCGTTCTGTGCTCAAGGGACGGAGTCCTCTTGAAAGTGGCAGAGCTGCTGAGAAGCGCTGTTTTTGACGGAACAATGCCCCCCTTTGAAAAGGCCGGATTCGGACGGGCCATACTGGATCGCTATAACTCTTATGTCTCCGATCTCTTGAATCCCAAGCGAGCGTTGAAACCATTACCGGCTGACTTTAAGAACTACAGGGACAAGTTGGTTTCCGATCTTGAGTCCGAATTTCTGAAGGTGCTCTGATGCTGGGCGAGGGCCCAGTCTCAATTCAACAGGTCGCCAATTCGGGAGTCGTATTCGGAGCCTTTCGTCCCAGGAGTGTCGGCTTGCCGTACGCACGATCTTTCACCATGATTTCTGGAGGTTTGCGTCTGGATGACGAGCAACCCGGAACCTAACCGTCAGCGTCACCTGTGGCTGATTCCGGGCGATGGCGGTTTTTGCAAAACGCCGGAGGCGGTCCCTCGCTGCGCTCGTGATGACAATTCGGTTTTCGGCCCAAAACTCTGGCCCACAACCAAGAATTCAACAAACCCCGCAGAACATTTACAATGATGGGACGTTCGGCGCCGTGATCGGGTTTGTATCTTACACCTGAGGTAATGGATGGCCACCACAAGAACAGAGCCTAAAGCTGCGGTAGCGCAGGCTGCTCCCAGCAACAAGTATGAAGGGCTCAGCAACCAGCAGATGATCGACATCTACCGGCTGATGTACACGTCGCGCCGGATCGACGATCGCGAAATCCTGCTCAAGCGCCAGCAAAAGATTTTCTTCCAGATCTCGGGCGCGGGACACGAAGCCCTGCTGGTGGCCGCCGGAATGGTGCTGCGTCCGGGCTACGACTGGTTCTATCCCTACTATCGCGACCGCGCGCTCTGTCTCACGCTGGGCATGACGCCTTACGAGCAATTGCTGGAAGCCGTGGGCGCGGCCGACGATCCCAACTCCGGCGGGCGGCAGATGCCCTCGCACTGGGGGCACAAGAAGCTGAACATCGTGACCCAGTCTTCGCCAACGGGAACGCAGTTTTTACAAGCTGTAGGTTGCGCCGAAGCGGGACGGTACTTCGCCCGTTATCCTCAGGCTGCGGAAAAAGGCAGCGGCGATTACCGCCAGTTCAAAAATGTGCAGTTCTACGGCGACGAAGTGGTGTACGTTTCCGGCGGCGATGGCACCACCAGCGAGGGCGAGTTCTGGGAGTCGCTAAACACGGCGTCGAACCTGAAGCTGCCGATGTTGTACCTGATCGAAGACAACGAGTACGCCATCTCGGTACCGGTGGAAGTGGGCACGGCCGGCGGCAATATCAGCAAGCTGGTCAAGGGCTTTCCCAACTTCCACTTTGCGGAATTCGACGGCACCGATCCGCTGGTTAGCTATGCCGCGCTCAAGACCGCCGTCGATTACATTCGCGCCGGTCATGGCCCGGCGTTCGTGCACGGCCACGTGATCCGTCCCTACTCGCATTCGCTGTCGGACGACGAAAAACTCTACCGGCCGGAATCTGAGCGCAAGCAGGAAGTGGAACGCGATCCCATCACGCGCTTCCAACTTTTCCTGGTGCGCGAAGGCATTCTCGACGAGCAGGGCATCGACAATCTCGAGAAGGACACGGACGCAGAGATCCAGGACGCGGCGGACAGGGCCGTCGCCGCGGCTCTGCCCGCGCCCGACTCGTACAAGCAGTTCGTGTACTCGCCCGATCTCGATCCCACTTCGGCGGCGTTTCAGACCGAGGCGGTCCATCCCCGGCCCGCCGAAAAGGGCGCGCTCGCTGCTCCTGAGAGGACGATGGCCGATCTTATCAACGCTTGTATGCGTGACGAGACGAAGCGCGATCCGCGCATCGTGATGTTTGGCGAAGATGTGGCCGACTGCAGCCGCGAGGAATATCTCAAGGACAAGCAGGTGAAGGGCAAGGGCGGCGTCTTCAAGCTGACCGGAGGACTGCAAGCCGAGTTCGGCAGTGACCGGGTCTTCAACTCGCCGCTGGCGGAGGCCAACATCGTGGGCCGCGCCGTGGGCATGGCGACCCGCGGCCTGAAGCCGGTGGTGGAGATCCAGTTCTTCGATTACATCTGGCCCGCCATGCAGCAGCTTCGCAATGAACTGCCACTGATACGCTGGCGCTCGAACAATGCCTTCTCCTCGCCTGCCGTGGTGCGGGTCGCCATCGGCGGCTATCTCACCGGCGGATCGATCTATCACTCGCAATCTGGCGAAAGCATTTTCACCCACACGCCGGGCATGCGCGTGGTCTTCCCGTCAAATGCGCTCGACGCCAACGGCTTGCTGCGCACCGCCATTCGTTGCGACGACCCGGTGCTGTTTCTGGAGCACAAACGGCTGTATCGCGAAACCTTTGGCCGCGCGCCGTATCCGGGGCCGGACTACATGGTTCCCTTCGGCAAGGCGAAGATCGTTCGTCCCGGTCATGACCTCACGGTGGTGACCTATGGGGCCCTGGTCCCGCGCGCGCTGCAAGCGGCACAACGCGCCGAACGCGAGCATGGCGTCAGCGTGGAACTGATCGACCTGCGCACCCTCAACCCCTACGACTGGGAGACGATTGCGACATCTGTGACCAAGACCAGCCGTGTGCTGGTCGCGCACGAGGACATGCTGAGCTGGGGCTACGGCGCGGAGATCGCCGCCCGCATCGCCGACGAACTCTTCGACAAGCTCGATGCGCCCGTGAAGCGCGTGGCGGCCAAAGACACGTTCGTCGCCTATCAGCCAATTCTGGAGGATGAGATTCTGCCGCAGGCGGAAGATGTGTACCAGGCGATGGTGGAACTGGCGGGGTATTAAGGCAGGGGCTTGGGGTCAGGGACTAGGCGTCAGCGCCCGCCCTTAGTCCCCCACAGCCAATCAATGGCGATCGGTCCGGCGCCGCTCCAGATCAGCGAAAACGCGGCGGCCGCGCACATCATGGGAAATTCATAGCCCCCGTTTTTGGAGAACAACCCGTGCTGCAAATGCACCTTGGAAATCGCAACCGCCATATCGAGGAAAATGGCGATGGCCGCTATTCGCGTCAGAAATCCCGCCACCAGAAAAATGCCGCCGCCAAACTCCGCCGCAGCCGTTAGGTATCCCATCCATCCCGGGATTCCCATGTGCGAAAGCATTTGCATGAACTGAGGCATGCCCCCGAAAACCTTCTGATAGCCGTGCGCGATCATGACCGTGCCCAGCGCCAGGCGCAGAACCAGCAGTCCCAAAGGTTGCAGGCGATTTGCGAAGTTCAATCAGTTCTCCTGTGCCGCGGCCAGAACTTCCTCGGGGAGTTCCTGCACGGACTCGATACGATAGCTAATCACCACTCCGCGCAAAGCCATCTCATTGAGGAAGAGCTGCGCCGGAACGTCGACCTCCTGGCGCACAGCTCCGCGCTGGGAAATCCCGCCGCCAATCAGCATTTGCAGCACAATCGACGCCGGCCACGCCGTGGTCCGCATCATTGAAGTAATGCCGGTCACCGGGTCGGTGTAATCCACCATGCTGAAAGAGGCAACAACAGTATCATGGTGTGCTTCGACGCGCAGCAGGGTGACCTCGGGCTCCGCGCTGGCAAATTTCTCCTCGAACAAGCGAGACATCATCTGGCGGGGCGCCACCTGCGTCCCGTTCACCACGCGTTTCACGCTGGAGAACAGGCCCAGATCGTAGAGCGAACGCAGCATGCGAACGTGTCCCGGATAGCGCAGCGTCTTCTCGAAGCACTCGCCCACCCGGCCCTGGAACGTTTCGGGCAGAGTAGAGGTGCCACCGGAGGTGTGGAACGCCTCCAGCTCAGGGAAGCCATTCATGCGGAAGGGTTCGACTTCGGTCAGCGGCTCGACCGTGAGCAGCTTTCCGTCGCGCAAGATCTTGGCAGGCTCGCTGTACTCGTTGATCAGGCCTTCGACAGAAAAGACAAGCTGGTAATTGAACGGCGGGCGCGGTGTCTGTGGCAGACCGCCAACGTAAATCTTCAGGGCGTCGGCCTTGCCGCCGATGCGGCGCAGCAGCTCGCCTCCAAGGATGGAGGCCATGCCCGGTGAGAGACCACAATCGGGAGCAATTGCCACGCCCGCGGCCTGCGCCTGGTCGTGCAGCGCAAATTCCTGCTTGACCACCGTGTTGTTGCCGCCGAGATCGGCGAAGTGGCACCCGGCTTCAATCGCGGCCTTGGCCAGTTCCAGGTTGAAGAAGTATGGAACCGCGGAGAGCACGCCATCGTGACCGCGCATGAGCTGCAGCACCGCTGCGGTGTCAGCGGCGTCCACCCGCATGGGCGTGACCTTGTGATTGCCCGTGAGTTTGTTGATCCGAGCGACGGCGTCATCTAGGCGCCTTGCGTCGGAATCGACGAGCGTGACTGCCTCGACTCGGGGGCTGCGGGCCATGTCGAACGCCGCAGCCCACCCCATCATGCCTGCACCCATTACCAGAATTTTCATGAGGCCCTTCTATGAAACGGAATATGAGTATCTTGCAGAAACGCGAGCACTTGCTTTATGAATTTCGGCCAGAAGTAACAGGATAAATCACCAAGCGGATTTGACAAAGCTCGGCGACAGAATGCCGGGGGCAAGCATACGCATCGTCATGTAAGCAAAAGAAGCCCGTTCCTCGTCACGGCGCGTTAGCCATGCACGGAAACGGGCGAGTCTGGGCAAACCTTACTGCTTTTGTTTAGGCTGTCCCCCCCCGTAGTAGCACTCAGGTCCCGAGGTGCCTTCTTTGACTCCCGACAGAGCGACCTTCCAGGTATCGTCGTCTGGGAACTTCTGCCACATCGGAGGCCCCGGTTTATTGCCCTGGTCGAACTGCGGTTGTATTTGAAAGCTGAAACCAAAACAGCCTCCGGTGGGGCAATCGGGCGGCTGGGTTCCCCAGGCACAAACCGAAGGATCTTTGCAGTCGGACCCGGCAGCGCACCCGCAGCTCTTGGTGTCACTGTTCCAGGAGCAATACGAGACTGGTTTGCAGAAGTTCTTTTTGTCATTCTGGAACTCGCAGGTTTGATCATCGCCACCGCATCCGTACTTCGACAAATCGAGGGTCACCTTCAACCAGCCGCTCATCGGATCGTAGTTCACATCGGTTAAGAATTCCGGGTTCTTGCCAGTGCCGATTGTTACCGGATTGAACCCATAGATCTGGCTATCCACATTTACCCGATAGCGTCCGACCTCGTCCTCGACCGTCTTTTCGTCCGCCCCACTACCCACATACATCCAGTAGGTCATGTGGGTAGTAGGTGTTCCATAGACGAGATACACGTAGTAGGTGTGCCCGGAGAGGAAAACACTCCTGCCGTTCTGATCGGGGACGCCGGTCTGCTGGCTGGCGGGCACGGTGGTGTCAATGTAATACCAGGTATCGTTCGAGGTCAGGGTACTGCGCTGGCCCGAGTCTTGTCCCATCATGGTGATCCGACCAGGGCGGTGAAGCGGATCGGTCTTGCAGAGCGGATCCTTTTCGCAGTCGCTGTTGTCCTCCGCCGTCCAGTACTGCCGGAAGAGGGGTGCGCCGTAGGCGTGAGTTCCGGCCCAAGTCCAGTTTCTCTGTCCGTCCGTACCGATGCCACATTCGGCTTTGCGGTCCCATTGAGTGCACTTTGGAGGATCGAGACACTTGTCGACCACCGATTTCAATGCGCAGTCGGCAATGATCGCCGTGGTGACATATTCGTGGGGGCTGGTGATCGCCGTCGCCGGTTTGCCCCTCTGGTCAACGGGCATTCCAAGCGGGGCGTAGTGCTTGTCCGAGGAGCATTCTGGCACCACGTTGGGAGCCCGGAAGAAGAGGTCCTCGTTGACCGATAACGTCTCCCGCGGAGGGGTCGTGTTGGCCAGCAGCCCGGTCAATGAGCCATCGGTATCGTTGAGAACCGTTTGCCGGTCGATATCGTTAAACGGTTTGAAGATATCATTGGTCCAGGTGCAATAGCGCGCCTTGGTGGACGAAACATCGAGCTTGAAGGTGTTCAGTTCGAACAACGGCTCGATAACAAAATGCCGGATATCCACATCCCGGAAGACGAGGTTCCGCGAGAAGAAGGCGGGAGGATAGTAAAAACCGTTCTCCTGCTTCCAGGCGATGGCCGCGTTGGGTATATAGCACTCCTTGACGTCAGGCTTGTGGATGTCAGGCGTGCCTTGCAACAGGCCGATGGTGTGCCCGTACATATACTTGCTGTCGTCGCACACCCCGTCGCCCGGACTCCGCTTACCGGGAGTGCAGTCCGAGATGGCTCCCGCCTTGATATTGAGATACGCACTGGAGTCCTGGAAGGACGGGCCATCGTAGATATTGAACATGCGCTGGCCGGAGTTGAAGGGCGTGAGAGTGAAACTGATGCCATTTGCGGCGGACAGGCAATATCCCTGGGGGTTGGTTCCGTTATCGCAGCTGATGCCCTGAGGGGTGACCGGGCCGACGTTAGAAGCATAGAATTTTTGTGCTAGGGCGGTGGGAGTTTTCTGGGTCTGTCCTACATACACGTTCCTCAAGCCCACCAGCCAGTTGCCGATCGCATTATCGGAACGGGTATAACCGCCACCGGTCACCATGGTTAAACCGCCTCCCAGTTGATCGGTGACGGCGCTGTCAGTTACCAGCTTCCACCAGTTGCGCATCCAGATGGAGGAGAAGTTCTTCTCCGACCAGTTGAAGGAAGTGGTGTAGTGATCCAGCACGGTGACCATGCAGTTGGCTTCTGCGATATCGTTCGATCCACCGCACTTGATGTTGTTGGGATCGGTATTGCTGCCGCAGTCCTTGTCAAGGTTATTGCACTTCGTGGGGTCACGGTTGCCGGAGGTGATGGGGTAGTAGTCGTATGCGGAAGCCGGAATTACGCCGGCGGCCGGAATGCTGGGGCCGTTGCCCGGAATGGCAGCTACGCTGTTGGTCGACTTGGGACCGAATCCTTGGCAGGTGAAATCTGGATTGCCTACCTCCATGAACGAAAACATGGCGGTCGAGCAGGAGTTCCCAACGAACTTTTCCAGCGGAGAGGTGCCGACATTGTAGTCGCGCAATCCCGGCAGGTTCTGTAAGCCGCGTTGCCGCGAGGCATATCCGGTCCAGTACTCATAACGCGAAGGGCCGCTGTTAGCTCCAGCAGGCAGCCAGTAGCAATTGCCGCACGAACCCGCGCCCGCCGCCATGTTGTACTCAAAATCATTCCACCCATTCATGATCCAAAAGATGCTGGGATGCTGCCAATCGGAATTGAACGGCGCTCGGACTTCTCCAGCGTCCTGGTTGGCCAGGATGCCGGGGACCTGGCGCGGGTTCTCAATGTTCTGTACTCCCGCGCGCGCCAGAACGCCGATGTTGGCGTAAAACTTATTGTCGGTTTCCGTACCATCTTCTACGAAGAACCCGTGGCCGATGGACTTCCACCCTACATTGCGCGCCAGCAGCGCGCCTTGGCTGCCGTGGATCGTGATCCATCTCGTCATCGACTCATTCATCGAACAGTCTTTTACGAAGGTATCCGGTGGGACCTTGCGGTCCATGTGGAAGTGCACCGGATAGCGGCCCATCAGTCCGCCCTGTCCTAACTGGCGGAACTCAACACCTTGTAACTGGACTTGCTTGAATCCCTGGCGAAAGATCACATGACCGCCAAAGTAGTTGCCCACGGTAGGCGGGAAGTAGGGATCGGTGCCGTTCGAAGTATCCGGACCGGTGTTGCCCTCTGAGACGATGCGGATGCTGCGCGACAGCAGCGCTGCTGCTGCGCGAGTGTCGACCACGTCACGATCGAGTTCCAGCTTGGCTTTGACGTCCGCCGGCACGGGATAGGCCGTTCCATTGTGTGGGAAGCGCACGCCTCCCTCCAGAAACTTTCCAGTGTCCAGAACGACTCCGCTGATCGTGATGCTGGAGCTATCAGCTGCCGAATCATACTCAGCGTCAGCGATGACTGCTTCTTCCGCATGGCCCGGCAGGTAATCGGTCGGGCTGATTAGGATGTGATCACCGCCCGTCCAGTCCACTTGCCCGGCGACCTGGAATGTCATCTCGCCCATGGCTAGATTGGTCGTCAATCTTGTCCAACTCTTGCCGGTGCTCGAGGGCGTCGGATCCAACCCGTCGAAGGTGGATCCCTTTTTGCCGAAGAGCTGCAAAGTCCCGCCGTACGAGACCGCCAGCACTTTGCGTCCGAAATAGAGGTCGCTCTTGTTGGGATTATCGTATTGGTAGAAGCAGTCTCCCAGCACCGGGTCAGTTTTGCACCCGCTGGGATAGATCTGGCCCATCTTATTGGAGTCATTCCATGTAGCGACGTCGCAGGTGGGATCGTTGGTTCCATCGGCCTTTTCGCACGGAATCGCGGGATCGCCCGGTGCACCCCATAGATGAATGGTTAGCGGCCCAGCGATGGCACCAAGGTCATCCGGCACGCCCGCGCGTAGCGCGCCGCCGTTCATCACCAGGATGGACGAGGCGTACAGGTCGAGCTTCTTGTCCTGAAATGTGAGCGCGCCGCCATTGTGGATGAAGACCCAGTGATACTTATAGATGCCACCTCCCTGCGTCCCGTCAGCGATGCACTCTCCCACGACATGCAGATTCGAGTCATAATTGCCAGCCGGCAATGATTTGTTGCCTATCGCATCCGGACAAGTGATGATCGGGGAGTCGTCCGGATGGAGTCGGTTGACCTGTGCTTCGTGGTCGATGTCCATCACCATCTGCGCGGCGGCAATGGCCGACAAGCTCACCCCCAAAACCGCAAAGCAGATCAGAGAGAACGTCGTTTCCAGAAGTCGACGGAGCAGCGGAACCCGAGTCCAGCTGTTTTCGCGTTTGTTAAGTGCTGCATGCAACAAACGGGACAGAGCACAATGCAACTGGCGTAGCACAGCCCTCAGAAGGCTGCCAGATAACCGGGTCCGCCCGCGTACCTGTCGTGGAACTGCTGCCGTTGCTCCGACATCATTGTTAAAAGTAGCTCTCAGATAGATGCACATAGCTCCCTCCTGGACCGGCATTCCATTGCCGGATCGTGTCTGATCTTGGGTGGTTGATCTAACGAGGGTAGAACTGGCTACTCTCCCACATCGCTCGGGTGATTCACTACTGCGGCAGTTGCTTCTTCTATCCCAAGCAGCCATCCTGCCTTGATGGAAGCGCTCTACAATCGGCCAGAAGCGACACGATGGGCACGGCTCGGCCCTTGGGGTCATTTCTGTTGAAACTGGCGCAGTTCCCGCTCATTTCGTGCACAAATCGTATCTACTCGTGGGATAAAGTCAAGTGCCAACTTCAGCAATATCTAATTATTTATCGCTCCAAGGCTCTGATCGCGAAAGCTCTCGATGTCAACAGCCTTCAACCGAATCCGGCTGCAACAGTTTAGATTTTGGGAGGTTGGAGCACTCAAGCCAAGCATGGTGGAAGCGCTCCCCCCGACATAAATGCCGATGCCTGGATCGCGACCGCTCCGCCATTACGCCGCGCGGCCCGCTTCTATCCCATCGTATAATGAAGAGATACCCATTCGACGAAATTGCGTTCTGTGCAGCCACAGAAGCAATCCGCTGGGGAACCAGGCACCAGTATGGAATTCAGGTTAGTCAGTTCGTACCAGCCGCAAGGCGACCAGGGCAAGGCGATCGAATCGCTGACGCGCGGCATCTTGGACGGCGAAAAGCACCAGGTGCTGCTGGGAGTGACCGGCTCGGGCAAGACCTTCACCATGGCCAAGATCATCGCGGAGCTGAATCGCCCCGCGCTGATCATGGCACACAACAAGACCCTGGCGGCGCAGCTCTACCACGAGTTCAAGTCGTTCTTCCCGCACAATGCGGTCGAGTACTTTGTGTCGTATTACGACTATTACCAGCCGGAAGCCTACATTCCCGCGGGCGACATTTACATCGAGAAGGAAGCCACCGTCAACGACGAACTCGACAAGCTGCGGCTGGCGGCCACCAAGTCGCTGTTCGAGCGGCGCGACTGCATCATCGTCGCGTCGGTAAGCTGCATCTACGGTTTGGGATCGCCGGAAGCCTATTACGGCATGCTGCTGTTCCTGGAAAAGGGACAGAAGATCAAGCGCGACGACATTGTCCGCAAGCTGGTGGAAATTCTCTACGAGCGCACCGAGGGCGATTTCCGCCGCGGGACCTTCCGGGTGCGCGGCGACATCATCGAAATTTTCCCTACCTACGAGGACAACGCGTATCGCATCGAGTTGTGGGGCGATGAGGTCGAATCGCTGGCGCAGATTGATCCCCTGTTCGGAACCGTGAAGCAAAAGTACGGCCGCCTGCCGGTATATCCCAAGACCCACTACGTGATGAAGCCAGAGCGCAAGCAGGCGGCAGTGCAAACCATCCTGGAAGAGCTGGCGTGGTGGGAAGCGGAGTTGGAGAAGCAGGGACGGATGGTCGAGGCGCAACGCATCCATCAGCGTACGCGTTTCGATCTGGAGATGATCAAGGAAATGGGCTACTGCCACGGCATCGAGAACTATTCGCGCCACTTCACCGGGCGCCTGCCGGGCGAGCCGCCGCCGACCCTGCTGGATTATGTGCCGCGCGATTACATGCTGTTCATCGACGAATCGCATCAGACGGTCCCGCAGGTGCACGGCATGTGGCACGGTGATCGCTCGCGCAAACAGAACCTGATCGAGTACGGATTCCGGCTGCCCAGCGCGCTCGACAATCGTCCGCTGACGTTTGAGGAATTCGAGCACCGCGTGAATCAGGCGGTGTACGTTTCCGCGACGCCCGGCCCTTACGAGCTGACCAAGTCGGCAGGCGTGGTAGTGGAGCAGATCATCCGCCCGACTGGCCTCGTCGATCCCGAAGTGGAAGTGCGTCCGGTGAAGGGACAGATTGACGACCTGTTGCACGAGATTCGCCGTCGCGCGGAGATTAACGAACGTGTGCTGGTGACCACGCTGACCAAGCGCATGGCCGAGGACCTGGCCGAGTACTACAGCGAGGTTGGCGTTCGTTGCCGTTACATGCACTCGGAAATCGAGACGCTGGAGCGCATCAAGATTTTGCGCGATCTGCGCAAGGGCGAGTTCGATGTGCTCATCGGCATCAACCTGCTGCGCGAAGGTCTCGACTTGCCGGAGGTCTCGCTGGTGGCGATCCTCGATGCCGACAAGGAAGGCTTCCTGCGTTCGGCGGGATCGTTGATCCAGACCATTGGCCGCTGCGCGCGCAACCTGAGCGGCCGCGCTATTCTTTACGCCGACAGGATGACCGACTCCATGCAGAAAGCGCTGGACGAGACCAACCGTCGGCGCGCCATTCAACACGCCTACAACGAAGAGCACGGCATCACGCCGGAGAGCATCGTGCGGCCGCTCGACATGACGCTGGTGGCCGTCGCCAACGCAGACTATGTCGATCTGACCAATGAGGCGGAGGGTCTGCCGGAGTTCCCTTCCCAGGAAGAATTAGACGCTTACATTGCCCAGCTGGAGAGTGACATGCGAGAAGCGGCCAAGCGCTTCGAGTTCGAACAGGCCGCCCGGCTGCGCGATACCATTCGCGATCTGCGCACCAAGGAATTCATGTTCACGTAATCACTGCGTCACTACCATCGTCGGCTGCTGCAGCGCGCAGGAAGCGGTACAACCAGGGACTTGCGGAGGCGCGGCTATGGTCGCTGACACGGTGTCGTTCACCGTCTGGATGATGCTGGTGGAGAAGCCGCGCGGGTTGGTCACGTAAACCTTGGTCGATCCGGGTTCGGTGGCGACGAAGGTGGGACCAACTCCCACAGCAACGGTCTTCAGCACCGCAAAGCTGGTGGCGCTCACGACCGACACATCATTGGAGCCGGAATTAGCCACGTAGAAGCGTGACCCGTCCTGCAGCGCGGCAATTCCCGCCGGGGTCGTACCCACGGCCACCGGCGCAGACAGCGACGGGATGGGCGGCGTATTGGCAACATTGACATTCGAGGCATCGAAGACACTGACGGTGTTGTCGCCCGCGTTGGTGACATACAGCCGGTTGAGATGGGGATCGAGGTAGGAATACGTCGGTCCCACGCCCAGCGGAACCGATGCGGCCACAACCGGGGAGCTGCCCGGCGTAAGGATGTCGAGCGCACCGGGATGGACGCCGTCGCCCTGGGTCACGACGAAGATGTAAACGCCATCGACACTGGAAGTCGCGTACACGGGATTCAGCCCCAGCCCGTCCCCCGGGTTTAAGGTCTTCACCAATTCCAGCGTTACCGGATTCAAAACCGTGACCGAGCCCTGGCCCATGTTGTCGCCCTGGTTCAGGACGAAGATTTGCCCGCCGCTGGCCGCCTGGACCATATTAACCGGGTTCAGTCCCACGCACGCGGTATTCCCCACCGATCCCGTGGCCGTCACGATGTTGCTGACCGATCCGGTGGTCAGGCAGGCTGAATTGAAGCCCGAATTGAGCACGTACATGTTGCTATTGTTAGTTGACGTCAGGAAGATGGGATGCGATCCCGACAGCAGCCCCACGGTCGTAACCGCACCGCTGATGTAAGCCGGGAAATCACTCACCGTGTCACTGCCGTTATTGGCGATAAAAAGAGCGTTCGAAGAGGGCGGCAACGCCTCATAGATGGAACCGACGCCCAAGGGTTGCAGCCAACTGACGGAGTCCCCGGAAACATCAATGGTAGTGGTTGAGCCGCTGCCGTTGCGGTTGTAGTTCACTATGTAGGCGAAGTGCGCGCTCTGCGGCTGGCCGCCGGGACCGATAATGGGATTGGCCACCGGACGATATTGATCGCCACAGCCCAGCCATAACAACAGTAGGAAAGCAGCCAACAACAAAAAAATGGTTTTGCGGAGGACCTTCATCCATACTCCTGACGATGAACTGCTACTCCTGCCCGAATGCATAACAGGAAAATACATTGTATAGGGGCGCGCCCGCCGGGTATAGCCGCTCGGCTGCCCCCCAATCTGGAACCCCAGGGGAGCGCAAGGGTTGCGGTTATCATGCTTCGGCGTAAACCGTAAGTGACCGTTCGCACGGGCCGTAAGGTAGCGCGCAAAAGCAAAGCCCTGTCGGTGGCGACAGGGCCCTTGAAATTAGTTGCAACCCGCGATTCCACACCAACGTTAGACGCTGAAGGAAGATCCGCAGCCGCAGGTGCTTTTCACGTTGGGATTGTCGAACTTGAAGCCGGCGCCTTCCAGGGTCTCGATGTAATCGACGTTGACGCCCTTCAGATACATCAGCGAGGTCGCGTCCACGTAAACCTTCAGGCCTTCGAAGTCGAAGGTCTTGTCCATCATGCCGGCGCCGTTCTCGAAGGACATCGAGTACGAGAAGCCGGAGCATCCGCCGCCGACCACTCCTACGCGCAGCCCCGCCGGAACTGGGTTCTGTTGCGCCATGATCTCTTTCACCTTGGCGATCGCCGTCGGGGTGAGATTGAGTGGCTGGGTTGGCACAGTGGGTGGGGCGGTGTTCGGCGTCGTGGTTGTGGTAGCCATGGTTTCTCCTCTGAAACTAGCGGGATTATAGCAAACTCTTGCAGATCTGTGGCCCGCCAGTCAGGCGCTGCCGCAAAGGTGCCTCTATTTTGGATGCAGCGGACCTGCCCTCCGTCGCAGGAGTTATACCAGCCGTCTCCTGCGCGCCGCAATACCCTGAGATGAAAAGGGCTGCCCCCGCCGGGATAGCAGCCCAAGTACCGCGCTTCGCTCAGCACCCCTAAAGGAGAGTGGTTCCGAGGCTTGTGACATTGTCACCAATTCTTCACAGAGTCAAGACCACGGATGGGGTGCCCAGGCACAGCACTTTCGCGCATTAAGTCGCTGCTGACACCTATTTTCTTGCGACGTTTCGCAGGAAAAACGATGACTAAACCCCGTGCTTAGCAGCGTTGTTTGCCTGCAGGGACTCCGGCCCGCCACCTGACGGGAGGGCGGCGGGGGCAGCCCCCTTAGCCCGGTTGCTAAACGCAAATAATTGCGCTTGCCCGTCCCCAGCCGAAGATATAATGTACACAAGTGAGGGCCCCCGTCCGGCTGGGCGTTACGACTGCCTGGGACGTGGGACCGGTTCTTTGTGAGCCGAGGTGGCTGATGTCAATGATAATGATGTTGCTGATCGTATGGGGGGTTCTGACGGGGATACTGGTCCTGCTCCTCATCTACCGTAGCACCCTGACCTTGCACGAGGACGATCAACTCTTCTTGGACGACGCCAGCGCCACTATGCGCGTCGAACAGGAGCAACTGCAGCTTCGGATGAAGCGGGTGACTCCGTACGTGCGCATCCTGGGCGCGGCGTCGGGTCTATTGATCTTGTTCATCGCCGGCATGGCCGTGTGGCAGCAGATGAACAAGGTGTACTGAGTCCTTCGTGCTGAACGCCGACTCACCCCGGCAAAATTTGGCCGGTGATTCGTTCCCACGAGTAAATCGCCGGGGACGGGAATATGCCTGGGCCTGAAAAACAGGAATGCAACAACGCGCAGCGCTCCCGCTGCGCGTTTGTCGTTGTGGGGTGGTTGAGGGACGGCACAGTTCTCACACGCCCTCAGCTGGTCAGAACTCAGCGTCAACGTTCTGAAAGAAGAACCGATTCGTTATGGCGCGCATCTTTAAAATAATCGGGAAAATAGTCAGGGAAAATAGCCGGAGATTGAGTCTTCGCAAACATCGAAGCTGAATGTGCTTCGCCCGGAGGCGCAGCCATCAGCTCGCAGATCGCAGAGGTCAACTTGGCAACGCAGGAAGTCAACAATCGGGTACTGGAGTTTCCGTTGCAGCCGGAAGCGGATACGGAAGAGGAAGTCGCGGAATGGCTGGAAGCTTTCGATCAGGTGGTCGAAAACCAAGGCACAACCCGCGGATGCGAACTTCTGCAAGCGCTGATTGAGCGGGCGCGCGAGTCGGGAGTCGAGATTCCCGTGCAGTTGAACACGCCCTACGTCAACACCATTCCGGTGAGCGAGGAAGTTCCCTATCCCGGCGATCGCCTGCTCGAGCGGCGCCTGAAAAGCTTGACTCGCTGGAACGCGATGGCGATGGTGCATCGGCAAAACAAGAAGGACCCGGGGATCGGCGGCCACATCTCGACCTACTCTTCCTTGGCGACGTTGCTGGAGGTTGGCTTCAATCACTTCTTTCATGCCCGCTACGGAGATCAGCCGGGCGACTTTCTTTATTTCCAGGGTCATGCTTCGCCGGGAGTGTACGCGCGCGCCTACCTGCTGGGACGAATCAGCGAGGAGCAGGTGCAGAATTTCCGCCATGAGCTGCGTGGCCTTCCGGCGCTGTCGTCGTACCCGCATCCCTGGCTGATGCCCGACTTCTGGAGGTTCCCCACGGTTTCGATGGGGCTGGGGCCGCTGAACTCCATTTACCAGGCACGTTTTATGCGTTATCTGGAACATCGCAACCTCATTCCCAAGACGCCCCGCAAGGTGTGGGCGTTCGTTGGCGATGGCGAGACCGATGAGCCGGAGTCGATGGGCTCGCTGACTCTGGCTTCGCGCGAAAAGCTCGACAACCTGATCTTCGTCATCAACTGCAACCTGCAACGTCTGGACGGGCCGGTGCGGGGCAACGGCAAGATCATCCAGGAGTTGGAAGCGGCCTTCCGCGGCGCAGGCTGGAACGTCATCAAGGTGATCTGGGGCTCCGATTGGGACCGCCTGTTCGCGCGCGACAAGTCGGGGCTGCTGGTAAAGCGCCTGGGCGAGGTGGTGGATGGTGAGTACCAGACCTACAAGGTAAAAGGCGGCGAATACATTCGGCGCCAATTTTTCGGCAAATATCCCGAGCTGCTGGCGATGGTCTCGGACATGAGCGACGACGAGTTGCATCACCTGACTCGCGGCGGCCACGATCCACAGAAGGTTTACAACGCTTACAAGCGCGCGGTTGAACACGCGGGCTCGCCCACCGTAATTCTGGCGCACACCGTGAAGGGCTATGGCCTGGGATCGGCGGAGGCGCGCAACGCGACCCATCAGGAGAAAAAGCTTGCCGACCAGGCGCTGACCGCATTCCGCTCGCGCTTTGCCATCCCGATTCCTGAGGAGGCGGCAAGAGAAGGACGCTTGTATCGTCCGCCCGACGATAGTCCAGAGATTGTTTACGCGCGTAAGCGCCGCGAGGAACTGGGTGGATTCGTGCTGACGCGGGAGGTCCCTCCACCGAGCTTCCAGCCTCCGGCACTCACGGAATTCGCCGACGCGCTGGCAGGCTCGAAGGGACGTGCCGTCTCCACCACCATGGGCTTCGTCAGCATGTTGCGGCAGCTTATGAAAAACAAGGAAATCGGCAAGCTGATTGTCCCCATCATTCCCGACGAGGGGCGCACCTTCGGCATGGAATCCATCATTCGCCAGGTGGGCATCTACGCCAGCCAGGGACAGCTTTATAAGCCGCACGATCAGGACATGCTGCTCTATTACCGGGAAAACAAGGACGGGCAGATCCTGGAAGAGGGAATCACCGAGGCCGGTTCCATGGCTTCGTTCACCGCCGCCGGCACGGCCTACGCGAACTACAAAGTGCCCACCATCCCGTTCTTCACCTATTACTCGATGTTCGGGTTTCAGCGCATCGGCGACCTGGTCTGGGCATTTGCCGATTCCCGCGGCAAAGGATTCATGATGGGCGGCACGGCGGGAAGGACCACGCTTGCCGGTGAAGGCTTGCAACATCAGGACGGCCACAGCCTGGTGCTCTCCAGTACCGTCCCCACCTGCCGCAGCTACGACCCCGCTTACGTGTACGAGATTGCCGTGATCATTCAAGACGGCATACGCCGCATGTATCAGGAGCTGGAAGACCGCTTTTACTACATCACCCTGTACAACGAAGACTATCCCATGCCGGAAATGCCGCCGGGCTGCGAGGAAGGAATCCTGCGCGGCATCTACAAGTACAAGTCGGCGGCCGCCGGTAAAGCGGCGATGCAATTGTTTGGCAGCGGATCCATCCTGAATGAGGCCCTGCGCGCGCAAAACATTTTGGCGGAAAAGTATGGTGTGCCGGCTGACGTCTGGAGCGTAACCAGCTACAACGAGCTGCGGCGCAACGCCCTGGCCATCGAGCGCCGGAACCGGCTGCATCCCGCCGAGCCGGAAAAACGGCCGCATATTCTGACCGTCCTCGAGGGAGCGGAAGGGCCGATCGTCGCCGCCACCGACTTCATGAAGGTTGTCCCCGACCAGCTATCACCGTGGCTGGGGCGGCGGCTGGTCACGCTGGGCACCGATGGCTTCGGACGCAGCGATAACCGCGAGCATTTGCGGCGGCACTTTGAAGTGAATGCCGAGTCGATTGTCGCGGCGGCCCTATCGCGGCTGGCGCGCGACGGAAACTTCGATGTGCAGCGCGCCCACAAAGCCTTTGCGGAACTCGGCGTGGACAACGAGAAGATCGACCCGGCGATTGCGTAAGAATCCTCGGCTGCGAACCAACATTAAAGTCCTCCCCTAACTTTCCACTCGCCTATTCCGGGCTTGCGAGTTACCATGGACCACAACTCTTTTCATGGAAGCGTCGCCCGCCGCGGCGGGGCTGCATCCGCGTTGGTCGAAGAGTGGAGCACGCAAGCAGGTCCCGCACTCTGCACTTCCAGTTTCTCCCGATCCAACGTGTAGAATGCCAGTCGGCTGCTGTGATGGGAGTTGGCCGGAGCACGCATTACCAGGTCCATGAGGAGATCCGATGAGGTCATATAGGGCATTTGCAGCACTAGGGTTGGCACTTATTCTTTGCGTGTTCCTGGCGGCGTGCGGCGGTGGTTCCAAGCCCGCCCCGCCAGTTCCTCCGGTGATCTTCGAATCGAGTTTGCCGAATGGCGCGGTCAATGTCCCGTACAGCGCGGCTGTGCATGTAACCAATGGAACCGGAACGCCCCCCTTCACCTGGAGCATTACTACCGGAAGTTTGCCCGCCGGATTGAGCTTGGACAGCGGCACCGGGGCGATCACCGGCACCCCGACTACGATTGTCAATGCCACCTTCACCGTGCAGGCAACGGATGCCAAGTCTCTCACCGGGAGCAAGATCCTGAGCATCAACATCCGCGGTGCGGTATCGATCACGCCCCCCACACTGCCGGGAGGCACGGTGGGCACCCCCTACAACGCCACCCTGACTGCGACCGGCGGAGTACTGCCTTACACGTGGAGCGTCAGCAGCGGTTCCCTGCCGGCTGGACTCACGCTCACCGGAAATGCTGATCACACGGCCACGATTTCCGGCACACCTACCCTCATGGGAACTTCGACGTTCACCCTCCAGGTAGCCGATAACGAGACGCCGCCTGCCACCGGAACCTCGGGTCCGTTAAGTATCTTCATCGAAGGCCTTGTCACCATCACTACGACGTCCTTGCCGGATGGCAACGTGGCCATCTTCTACGACTCGCAGCTAAGGGCCACCGGCGGAATGACACCCTACAACTGGGCCATCACCTCCGGCACCTTGCCCCCCGGACTGTCTCTGACTGCCGCCACCGGCGTGATCTCGGGAACGCCTACCACCACTGGCAGCTATCCGATCACGGTGCTAGTAACCGACTCGGAAATAACTCCCGCTACGGCGACCGGGACTTTCACCATAACCATCAACCCGACGCCGCCGCTCCAGATCACCACCAGTTCGTTGCCGGCGGCTACCCAAGGCGTTTACTACTCGAACCCGGTGGCCGCCACGGGCGGAGTTCCGCCCTATTCCTGGAGTCTTAGCAGTGGACCGTTGCCGGCGGGCTTGACGCTAAGCGGCACTGGCGTGATCGCCGGGACGCCCACCGGCAGCAGCGGCGACTTTCCTATCACGGTACAGGTGACTGACACCCTGATGAACACGGCTTCTGCTCCCTTGACCCTTACCATTGCTGCCGGGCGATTGGTGGTTACGACCTCAGCGGTGCCGGCGGGCACCCTATCGGTACCCTACAGCGCTGCCTTGGGAGCTGCCGGGGGAACTCCACCTTACACTTGGACGGCCCTCTCCGGCCCGCCCAGCGGATTAACGCTGAATTCCAGCACCGGCGTGATCACGGGAACGCCGACCACGAGTGGGAGCTCTGCTCTTCAGGTGAGGGTACAGGATTCGGCTATCCCACCGGCCATGGCCATCTCGAGACTTCTTCTTTTCACCATCAATCCTGCCCTGACCAATGCGGTCCTGACCGGCGATTATGCCTTCTCGTTCAGCGGCTACAACAACGGAACGCCAGTCTTTGCGGCCGGCCGATTCACGGCTGACGGAACCGGGTTGATCAGCAACGGCTTGCTCGACTCCAATACAGCCGGGGCCCCTCCGGTGGTCAGCCTGCCCTTCACCGGAACCTACTCGATCGGTGCCGATGGCCTGGGGACGATGACCTTCAATAGCACCGGGCCGGCTCTGGTTCTGGCGGTAGCGGTGAACAGCACCGGCGCGGGCATGCTCATTCAGAGTGATCCTTCTAATCCGCAGGAGTACGCTTCCGGTGCAATTAAGCCGCAAACGATTGTTCCGCTGGCTGCCAGCAGTTTTGCCTTCGGTGCGAGCGGAGTCGACCTGGGGGGCAATCGGTTCGCCAGCGCCGGAGCTTTCCAGACCAATGCCTCGGGAACTGTAACGAAGGGTACAATCGACACCAATGACGGGGGCACAGTGATGACAGCCGCTATCTTGGGCGGTTCGTACTCCGCGCCTGATCCCAGCACCGGCCGGGGCACGGCCAGCCTAAGCATTAACAGCGGCCAAGCCCAAAACTTCAGCTACTACCAGGTGTCGTCTCATGAGTTGATTCAGGTCAGCATCGATCAGGTATCGGGTACTTCTCCTCTGACGCTGACTTCGGTATTCAAGGGGAGTTCAGCGGGCACGATCTTCACCAACCTGGCCTTGCGAGGGGCAAGTGTTGTCGAAACCAACGGGGTTAATCCCAATGGCGGTAGCCCGGAGGCGATTGGCGTTGCCGGCGTATTCACCGGCGATGGCACCACCGACGGAAACGGTTTCGGTAACGCCACCCTATTGTTTGACCAAAACACCGGTGGAACCGTGGCCCAGCAGCAGATTGCGGGCGGTCAATACAGAGTAAACCCGGTGAATGGACGAGTAGTCTTGAACGGCTTCGGCGGTACTCCGCCCGTCCTATACCTGGTAAACACCAACCAGGCGTTCCTGGTTGGCACCGATGGGAATGTCACGTCCGGACTGCTGGCGCCGCTACTGACGGGGACAACGGGTGTGCCTCCCAGCAATGTCTCGGTCCTCGGCGGTTATGTGGGAGGCTCGGTGACGCCAGCCTTGCCAACGGTGACCAATCAGGTTGACTGGCTGTTTGCCGACGGGAATGGCAACATCAACATTTCGCAAGACAGCAGCGGTCCCGGTGGTCCGCAGAGTCAACAGTTTGCGGTCACTTACCAGGTGGACGTTACCGGCCGGGCGCTCGTCGATTCGAATCCGGGCGGGACCCTGCAGGGCATCCTGTTTGTGGTTTCGCCGACCAAGGTCGTCATTCTCTCGACCGACACGAATCCGGTCTTGTCAACTTTCAGTATCGGCAAGGCACCGAATTAGGAGGCCCATGTCTGGGCAAGGGGTGGAGAACGTTTTCACGGGCTGCGAGAAAACTCTGAGATATTGATGGAAGCCCCCTGCTTCAGCAGGGGAGTTGGACTTTAGTCCAAACGGCGAAGCGTTCGACCTTAAGGAATGGGCGTCAGAAGCTGTGTCGCAACCCTAGGCCAGACTCCGCGGGTGGAACAAACAGCACGAAAACGAGCGCCGTAGGCGCGAACGAGCTTTACCCAGCGCTCCGGCGCTGGGTAAAGTGCGAAATTATGACGAGTCCCGTAGGGACGGCAGAGGTTGCGACACAGTCTCTTCAGCCCCGGGGTTTCTCGGTCCCGGCGCTAAAGCGCACCATCAAATCGAACTATTCCCGGAGCGCCAAAGCGCTCCTTCCCCCTTATGAATGCGGGGGCTCCCACCATTCCCCGTCGCGGCTGGGACTGACGGACGGAATCCCACCAACTTCATCGCCCGCTGGACTTCGTGGGTCTTCATAAAGTTCTCCCAGATAAATCCCGTGCGGTAGTTTTCCGCCATCAGACGAGGAGGGAAGTAATCTGGCACTCTGGTTGCAATATCTTGCACTGCCGCCAGTCAATCTCTCATTTCTTCAATAGTTTGCAACGGAAGCAAAATTGCACTGTCCGCAGTGGCTTGGTTTGTCCATTCGGCTAACGCCTTGAACAGACCCGCCTTTGCAGCAGGGTTGGCTGCGTCTTCTCCTGCTTTAGGCTCCATGGGATCCCGTAAACGCCGTAAGTGTTTGGGTTAAAGCTTCAATCTCGCAAGTCATGACTCTGAACGGAGGAACAAACTTGAACAAGAAACTTGGATGGACGCTATGCTTGTTGACTCTCGCCCTCTGCGTGAGCAGTCTTCCAGCGATGGCCGATACACTCTTCAGCGATCTCGGACCTCCCGGCAACGTCTACAACGGCGGTACTGGATGGACGGTCTCCGGATCCGGGTTCGTTGGCATTCCCTTTACCGGTGCCAACCTGTTTACCGTGGGTGGCAGTGGCAACTTCAATGTCACGTCGTTTGACCTCGGCGTAGGATACGTGGAGGGTACCAACGCGTTCTTCGCCAGCATTTGGACAGACAACGCCGGCCTTCCCGGAACCGAGGTAGGGGGCGCCTATTGGGGCAACCTGGCTAGCAGCCAAAACTTCGGAGGCTGCTGCGGCCTGGTTACTGTCACCGGCATTAACGGAGTCACTCTGACCGGCGGACAGTCGTATTTCATGATCCTCGGTGCCATGACCAACACCAGTACCACTTGGGAAGCGTGGAACTGGAACAGCCAAGGCGTAAACGGTCTGGATCTATATGCCACTAGCGGATGCCAGGACGGCAGCGGGACCGGTTGCGCATGGAATTCGAATGGCACCGGGAACGCGCTTGGCGCCTTCGATATCCAAGGCACCCCAAGCGGAGGCACCACACCGGAGCCCAGCTCCCTGCTGCTACTCGGCACGGGGTTGGTGGGAGCATTCGGAGTGATTCGCCGCAAACTGAACCGTTAATCCTCCTTGCAGTTCACATCGAAAAGCCGGAGCCAACCAGCTCCGGCTTTTCTTTTTATGCGGCCGCGGAGGTTAACGATGCGGTTCGGCCTCGCCCTGGCCGGGCGGAGGTGGCGTCGCTCCTTGCGGCTGCGCGCTCGGCGGCGGCACGTAGGGCGGCGTCGGCGAGGTCAACTCCTGCACATTGGCCGGGACAACACCTTTCACCGCCGGCGCATGCTTGACCTGGCCAGCTTCGGCATCCGACAGATCAATACCCAGCTTGGACAGGGTTTCCGCCGTGTACAGATCGAGCTGCACTTTCGACTTCTCGTAATTGGCGGCAGCGTTGAGAACGTTGGATTCGGACTGGGTCAGGTTGCTGGACGCCTGCAATACCAGAGTAGGGGTTGAAGCTCCATAGCCGAACTTCTTCTGCTCGGCCGCCAGGCTCTCTTTGGCATAGTCGCGGCCTGCGATCGCCGCCTGCAATGCGGCATAGTTCTGCTGCATGGTAAATTGCGCGTTGCGCACCTGCAACGATATCTGGTTCTCCGTTTGCTGCAGGGCAACCTGCGACTGCCGGTATTCCAACTGCGACCGTACCTGTTCGGATTGCGCGGCACGGTTGCGCAGAGGAATGTTGAGGTTCACTCCGACTCCTTTGTCGGGCGCTGAACTGTTAAAGAGATCGTGAAAAGCGTTTGGGTAGCCGCTCCTGGGAATGGTGCCGGGAGGCAGGCAGTTCTGTCCCGGAATTCCTCCCGGGCCACAGTCTGGGAAGCCTGGATTCTGGTCACCCGCCAAACTCGAGGCCCCGTAAAACGCGTACAGATCCAGCGTCGGGCGCAGCGCGTTCTTGAGCGACTTACGCGAGATCTCCAGATTGGTCAGGTTGATGCGCGCCACCGCGATTTCGGGACGCGCCTGCAGGGCCTCCTGAATCAAGTCTTCAACTGGACGGACCTCGTACTGCTCGTTGAATCGCAAGGTGTCGGTGGGAATGACCGGCGCCACCGCCAGCATGGGATCTCCCATGTTCTTGGTAATGGCGTTCTTCATCAACAGTTGCTCGAGCTGAAGATTGGATTGCGCGCCGATCAGGTTTTGTTTCGCCGTGGCAACCCCGCTCTGGGCCTGCAGCAAGGTAATGGGAGCCAAGGTGCCAATCCTGATCTGCTCCTGATCGTCGGAGAGCGTTTTCTCCGCCAGTTGTAGCGCGCGCTCGTTCACCTTCACCGCTTCATAGGCGGTCACCAGGTCCCAGTAAATATTTTCAACCTGCGAAACGGTTTGGATAATCTGCTGGCGAAACACCACGTCCTCGATCTCGCGATTGTTGCGGGCGATGCGGATGTAGCGCAGGTTGGGATCGAACCCGAAGCCTTGCAGCAGATGCTGCCGCAATTGAAAACGGAAGCTTGGGTTCAAGGCCGGCGAAACTAAACTGAAGAGCGAGTTGGTGGTAATGCGGTTGTTGTTGAATCCCACCGTCATCAAGGTGCCCGTGGAAAACCCCTGCGTGTAACCAAAGTCGTAGAGGTTGGTGTTTTGCACCAGGGTGGGGGTTCCGGTGAAGATGATGTTGGACTGCGACGTGGTGGCGCGCTCGCCCTGAATATTTCCCGTGAGGGTCGGGTCGAAGCTGTCAATCAGCGGGCCGGCCCCGAGGGTGGAGGTCACGATGCCCAAGGCGCCAGCCCCAGCCCCGCCCGTGCCCAGTTGCGTGCCGCCCGCGCCCGTGCCCGTTGCCCCGGTTGCGGAGCTACCGGTTCCTCCCACCGAGGTAGCGCCGGTTGCGCCTCCCGGGGTGCCCTGCACTATATTGGCGTTCACCCCCAGGGCAACTGCGCCCGATTTTGTGCGCAGCAGATCGGTGTCGGCAATGGAGAGGTTGTAACGCTGCAGGACGATGTCCAGATTATTTTCCAGCGCCATCGCCACCGCGTCGTTGATGGACAAGTACATTTTGCCGTCGCGGAACAGCTGATCGGTCCGCGCGGAGTTGCTCAGGTTCGGCGCCGGTACGCTGCGCGACGTGTAGGGTGCGAGCACACCGGGGAATGGAGATTTTGGCTTCGAGTAGTCCTGGTCAGAATACAAATGAGCATTATGCTGCGGCGCCGGCGACTGCGTCAGCGGCGTCAGCGGTGGCATGCCCGCCTGGGCGCTTTGTGGAGTTGCATTTTGCGCATAACTCGCTGTTACAAGCAGACCCACGATCCCCAGCGCGACCGCCTTTCGGAGCGCGCAGTCAACCAATCTGGCAACAAACATTTCCTTGTCTCCTGAAACCGGCATTTGCGCCGGTTTGTGTTCCCCGCGGTTATGAATTGCTGTGGCCTCTGTGTAATACGCACCAAAGTGCCCAAAGGTTCATGCTGCAACGAATAAGGCCGCCCGTTTCGCCAGGAAGACGCGACCGGCGGCCAAGCCCGACGTACATGGACTCATACGGGTCACGAATGTCAACGCGAAAAAATGATGGTAGTGGGCTACTTTGAAAATCTACCAAGATGAGCCCAAGCGATGGCCGTTGGCGTTACAGATCGGCTGGGAGACGTGTCAGACCTCGTTGCCTTTTGGGAGCAGTGCGAGCGGAGGGCGGAAAGAGCGGCATGAGAAATAGCGTTGACACGGGGTCCTGTCGGGCCTCCGTGGGTGATTCCCAAACTGGGAATGCGCCCCACTCTCGTAACAATTCCACGCCGCAAGGCCCGAAGAGAGGACGAGAATGGGGGTGTCTTCTAAGAGACCTAGGAGGTACCCCTTCCATGCGCACCGCATCTTTATCGTTGTTCACAATTCTGTGCCTGGTGCTGGCCGTTACTCCGGCTACCGCAGCGCTAGTTTATTCTAACGGTCCCTACAACGGCAACACCGCCGCTTGGGAAATTAACTTTGGCTTCTCCGTTTCCGACTCCTACTACCCCGTTGGTAACGGCTTCACCGGCCTGCAATTCGTCTACTGGGATCCCGTCCAAGGCGACGTTCTAACAACCGTTGACGTGCAGCTCGGCACCAGCCCCTTCGAGGGCTACGTCTACACCTACAACGCCATTTACAACATTGATCTCGGTCATAACCAGCACGGTTATGAACTGTACCTAGGGAGACTCTGATTAAGC
>PMAT01000038.1 GCA_003152695.1 Acidobacteriaceae bacterium | reverse complement strand
CCAGTCCTCGACCCAACCAGGCGTCTTGCTGAGCAAGCTGGTCGCGCCTCGGAAGGAAGACCGGGTTACGGCCGCTGGGTGCAGCTATTTCCGCGGGGATTCGGAGGTTTTCATCAACCATACATCAGATTTATCTTCACGAACGCTCACGATAGCTTCGTGACCGTCAGGGCTCACGGTGGCCCCATCAAAATTAACAACATCGCCGGGCAATGTTGCCACGGAAGTGACTTCGTTCGGATTGCTGAGCTGAACCTTGACAATTTCTCGTCCCTCTCCCACTGTCCCTGATCTGATCGCATACACGTATTTTCCGTCAGGTGACCATCCAAAAGGATTAATGATTCCGGGCAGCAGGAACGTTTCGGCATACGGATTCAAGGAAATCATCCAAAGACCTTTCCTCTTCTGATTCCAGAAGAATGCCATTTTCTTGCCGTCTGGTGAGAATACTGGTTTGTGGGGAAAGAGCGTTCCTACTGATTCGCCTTGCGGAATCAGGGGTATTTCCTCTTGCGTTCTGGTGTCGATCCTCAGGAAATTTCGCATTCTCGATTGTTGGTAGACAATGTCGCTGCCCGGCCACCAACTAACTTTCCCCGCGGCGTCCGAAGCGTCAGTATTTGCAATCGCTTTCGGCACGCCTCCATTGGCTCCAATCGTCCACACTCTCGGCGGGCCATTCTGAGTGCTTATAAAAGCGATGCGTTGGCCGTCGGGCGACCACGCCGGACTTTCAGTCCAGGCGTGCTCAAAAAATGTGAGTTGGATGAGTTCGCCCCCTGTGGCTTCCATCTTAAAAATATTTGTCTCACTGTAGTTGATCCCAAGAGCGAATGATATCCAGCGGCCATCAGGAGAAAAACTTGGGGCGCTGTGATAAGAGGTTCCAGATGTCAGGCGTCCGATTTCCGGCTTTGCGCTGGTCTTTGCAATTCTGAGATCAACTCGCCATAAGTTCGAAGTATTCTCCTCTCGTGTGTATGCTAGCTGAGATCCATCGCCGGAAAGCGTGAAAAAGGTGCCAGTTTGCAGGCCGTCGGCTAGTACCTCCGGGTCGGCATCCCCGCGGGTGGCAGAAATTCTTGAAAGCTCATTCGTGTTACCCGTTTTGTGCAGGTAATAGATTGCGTCTCCACTGGGAGACCACCTTGCCGAATAGATTTCATCGCTTCCTGCCGCCAGCTCGCGTTCCTCGCTGCCATCCGGCTTCAACGTGCGGATATGATTTTTGTTTGAGGTATCCGTCACCTCTAGAATCAGGGATGCCCGCGGAGAGCAGTCAATATCGTCCACGAATCCGTAATCAGATTGGTTAATGTCCCTCACCTCCCCCGTGGGCCTGTTCACCAACCTGAGGCCCTTACCTTTGGGTTCCGACTCATTAGCCGTAACAATCTGAGATCCGTCGGCAGTAAGCCAACAGGCATGTAAGCCCGCAAATATTGGTCGGACAATGCCGCCTAGGCGAGAAACGACTGAAATGCTGCGAATCTTCGCTGCAAGCTCTGCATCGTTAGGTGGGTGCTCGTAGCTAGTAAAAAGTACTTCGGAGCCGTCGGGCGACCATCGCGGAAATGCTATGTAAGAGCTCCGCACAAGCTCAACCTCGGTTCCGGTAGAAGCGCGTACCATCAATTTCTGCGGTTCGCCGAATTTCCTCGATACGTACGCCACAAATAGTCCGTCCGGTGAGAGCGCCGGTTCATATGCATACCCCAGGGACGTGAATTGGTGGTGCGTTATTTTGGTATGGGGAACATTACTCGAGCGCAAATCCCGGGTTGAGTACAGGAGCACCCCGACCAAGGCGACAATGAGGAGGAGCCCGGTCGTAAGTACTAATTGGTGTTCGCTGACCAAGGTGAACAGCCTAGATCGAGGTGGCGATGTTCTTGAATACGCCACAGCGTTCTCGGAGTTCTCTGCCAGAGTATTCAGAGCGAAAGCCAAATCTGATGTTGACTGGAAGCGCCACGCGCGATCTTTTTCCAGCGCCTTATCGATAGTGCTGACCAGCTTGGCCGGTAGCGTCGAGTTAAGCTCTCGCAGCGGGACTGGCGAGTTGTTCAATATCGCGTCTTGCACAATCGCAGCCGTGTCGCCGCTGAACGCCCGTTGCCCAGTAAACATCTCGTACAGCACCAGTCCGAATGAAAACAGGTCAGTGCGTGCGTCCAGCTTCTCACCACGCACCTGCTCCGGCGACATGTAGCCTGCCGTGCCCATCGCGGTACCGAGTCGGGTTATGGTTTCGTCGACTGCCGCTGGCCGGGTCGACTGGGGCGTGTCGCGGCCTGCGGGCTCGAGGCACAAACCATCGCTTCCAAGCTCCTTTGAACCGGTCACCAGCTTTGCCAATCCGAAATCCACGATCTTCACCTGTCCCGAACTTGTCAGGAAAATATTGGCTGGCTTGATGTCGCGATGAATGATGCCCTTTTGGTGTGCAGCCTCGAGTCCAGCCGACACCTGTAACGCAATATCCAGCGCTTCATCGAACGGTAGTGGTGTGTGAGCGGCTGAGGCTCTGGCAAGACGATCACGCAGCGTCTCGCCTTCCAACAACTGCATCACCAGGAACGGCTGCTCTTCATGCTCTTCAACTTCGTAGATGGTGCAGATGTTGGGGTGATCCAGAGAAGATGCCGTTCTAGCTTCGCGCTCGAAACGTTGCAACGCGGCCGGGTCACACGCCAACTCTTCCGGCAGAAACTTGAGCGCTACCTGGCGGCCCAGCTTCAGGTCCTCGGCCTTGAACACCAGCCCCATGCCGCCGCCACCGATTACTCCCAGCACTCGGTAGTGCGAGACTTTCTTGCCGATCAGGCCAGCAGTGTCAATCTGGACGCCGACGGCCACCCCATCTTTGCCGGACAGTCCGTCATCAGGATTTCTTATCCATTCGACCGGCACCATTAGCCGATAGCCACGCCGCGGTATGGTTTCGATGTATCTCGGCTCGTCCGCAGAGTCGCCCAACGCGCGACGCAACACTTTTATCGCAGTGTTGATGCCGTGTTCGAAGTCGACCACGGTGTCGCCGGGCCAGAGCTTCTTCTGGAGTTCCTCGCGTGTGGCCAGTTCTCCGCCGCCCTCGACCAGGATCAGCAGCACCCGGAACGGCTTCTCCGCCAGGCGCACTGTCTGACCTCCTCCACGCAGTTCTGCAGTCTTGAGATCGACCTCGAACTCAGCGAAGCGAACCCGGGCTGGCAGGGTCTGGGGCATGCATCGTAGCCGGAGTGAATGGATTCTACTACCGGTATTGGGCAGTTCCAAGCGGAGTTTCCGGGCTGAGGGCCGCCGCATTGCGGCTGTTCGAAATCACTCTCGCACAGAGTGCCTCGGTCTTTGTAGTCTTCGCAGCGGCCATCCCAAGGCTTTGGAATGAGTGGTTTGCCAAGGTTCACCTACGACTCACCAACAACTCACCTCCCGTGCATTGCTTGCGGATGCATTAGGCCGCACACTCGCCGCGATTCCGAACGTGACGCTTTGAGCGGCGCGAATTCGGTGGCTCGAAACAAATTGCAAGACTAAGGAGACCACTATGAAATTCGATACAGAATCAATCCGGATTGTCCAAGCGACCGGGCTCTCATTCCTTCAAGTTGGAAGGCTCAAGCTCGGTCTCACGATGACTCTACTGGCAATCTTGTGCCTAGGCAGCCCGGTCTTAGCCTCCACAGCAACCGAAAATGACGTTCAAATTACAGTTCGAGTTCTCGATCCAACAACTGAGGAAGCAAAGAAGCTTCCGACAGCCAGCGAATTTAACGATAGCCGCCCCGTCGTGCATATAGTTCTGCCGGAGAAGGCCGCAAGCATGTCCGTGCTTGCCAACTCCTACATCGTTTTGCATGGTAACCGCCGCGTCACTTTCACCAGCGACATGCCAGATGTATTGGACTCGCCAGCAAGACCGTACGTGTTCCCAAGTAATGTGCAAGGCATATTTGAGGCGAAAAAACCCGGCAACGCTGTTATCACTATTACCTATGCGGGTCCAGCTGAGATCTGTGGAGCCGTCGCAAACTGCAGCCCAAATTGGGCTGGATACGTACTGAGCCAGGCTAGCCAGTCGTTTACTGGAGTAACGGCTCAGTGGAAGGTGCCCACTGTTGCACAGAACTCTCCACACGGGATGTCGAGCACATGGGTTGGCATAGACGGTTGGGGGAATAGCACCGTCCTGCAGGCTGGGACCGAGCAAGACTTTAATCCATGGTACGACTCGGAAGGCGGTGCCATTTACTATGCTTGGTTTGAGCTCTTTCCGAACTGGCAAACGTTTATTTCGGTGGCGCCATTTTCAAACGTGCTCGGGAGCGCGACTTCCAACACCTTATTGCCGGGCGACGTGGTTCAAGTAAGTATCAAACCTATCCTCGGCGCCGCGACTCCGGTCGCTGGTCGCCCAGGCCAGTGGCTGATAGAGTTCACCGATCAAACCCAAAAGTGGACATTCTCCACAACAGTAAACTACACCGGCGACCTCTCTTCCGCAGAGTGGATAGAAGAGGCGACGTCGGGACCGTCGGGTGTTCAAACCTTGGCAAACTATGGGCAGGTTGAGTTTGATGTTAAGGACCGTGTTGCCACAGGCGGCAACCCGCTTAACTCACCAGAGTTCGTTCCCGCCGAAGAAGTATCGATGAACCAACTTGGGTTGAGTGGAAGCTATTCGACGCCGTCAAATCCGGACGGAGATCGTGATGGCTTTTTCGTTACCTACACCCAAGGAGGTCCCAACCAAGTCTTCCCACCCGGACCCTGGATCGCTACGACAGTATTGCCTCCTGCTGTCGTGAACCAATCTTACAACCAGAACTTGTCGGTGCTCCAAGCGGCTTCCCCATCGTGGACGCTTACTGGATCCCTGCCGCCGGGTTTGTTGTTCAATAATTCGGAAGGCACCATCTCCGGCATCCCGTCACATACTGGAACTTTCCCCTTTTCAGTAGTTGCGACAGACACCTCGACTGGCGAGTTCACTCAAACCCAAAGCCTTAGTATCGCAGTTCGATCTGCTCCTGCTTCAACTTTACGGGTGGATTGCGGCGAGACAACTCCTTCAACGACACCGCCCGCCACTTTCTGGCCCCAGATTGATGGGAAGGCTACGCAGTGCGGTGTGCCTGCGACACTCCCACTTGGGTCTCACTCCGTTTCGGCTACCCTAACAGGCTTCCCTGGGTCTTACAAAATGTTCTACGGAGGGTCATGTGATGACACGGGTCACGTCACACTCACGCAGGGGAACGTAGCTATTTGTCTAATCTCAGCGGAAGCGACGTCGGTTATCTACAACGGCGGTTGCCAGAAGGGAGAACATTGCTGCGATCCTAGCGCCAAAGGTTGCGCCAAGTGTATGCCCGAGAAGACACAATGCCCATGAAAGATGTGCCGGATGCCCCATCCAAGCTGCCTTTGCTTGGGTGGGGGCCTTTATCCCACACTGTAGCGTATACCACGCAGTCATGCATCGGTCCATTCCCCCCAACAATTGCAGCATGGTCATTTACTAAAGAGAGGCCAGATCGCTGGAGGCCAGCTATGCTTCGCCCTCGTCTTCCTTTCCCCGCGGTGGCGAGATCACAGTTCGCCAAGATCTCCTCCTGGCTATGGTCCGCGCAATCTTCCAAACCACTCGCACAGGTCATGTGTGAAAGGAGCTGGCTGCAGTAGCCACGCCTCTGGATTTTGTGGCCACGCTTTTTCGCGGCCAAGTTTCCAGTGCTGCTACCAGCGCATGACTGAAGCATCCTCCGGTTGGGAATAATGGTAAATGGGAAGTCGGCTTCCGCGAAGTTGAATAGCCTGTCCAAGAGCAGACCCGAATGATGTGATTCATGGGTATGCGCCGCCTCGACGAGACATATAGAAGACATTCACGCTCTTTGGGAACCCGACCCCAAGGTCCCGAGAGAGCTTACGGATGGGGTCGCTCCATCGAGTTGAGGCCCGGTTTAAAGGTTGGTGGTTTGACAAACTGCTATCTCGCCGACGTGGCGCTTACGAGCATGTCCAGTCAGTATTGCCGTCCCTTGACCCGCTTTGCATAATGGCGCTAGGTTGTGGTCACGGCTGGAGCTCCGAGCAGCTTTGACACGAGCTCAGATGGGGAGCCTTTTGATTTTCCCCGAGGGCGGGCCGCTGCTGAGCTCCCCAGTCACTAGCATCACAGCATTCGGGAGTATGGAATAGGAGGGTTCCGGGGCGGTTTTGAAGGCTGTCATTCATCAAAACATCGTACACCCGCAATATCAATGACTTGGCACCAAGCTCGATTGGCAACGTTCCGGTAAGATTCTGGCATGATCATGTGGCTCCGGCACTTCCTCGGCTGGCTTCGCAGTGCCTTTTGTGCCCGCGAGGATCTCATCCTGGAAAACCTCGCCCTGCGTCAGCAACTCCTCGCTCTGCACAGCCAACGACCTCGCCGACGACTCACGGCATGGCACAAGCTGTTCTGGGTCGTGTTGCGAAGTCTTTGGACACGATGGAAAGAACCTCTCATCCTAGTGACACCCAGAAGCGTTGTTAACTGGCATCGTGCTGGTTTTCGGCTGTATTGGAAATGGCTTTCAAGAGCTCGCCAGAGGGGCGGCCGCCGACCTGTGAACCAAGAAGTTCGAGCCTTAATCTTTCGCATGGCTGCTGAGAATCCAACCTGGGGGCGCCACGCATTCATGGCGAGTTGCTCATGCTGGGCTTCGATTTGTCAGAGCCGACGATCTCGAGATGGCTTCGGCGAGCACCCCGAGCTCCAGACCCGGCGAAGCGCTGGCTGACATTCCTGAGGAACCATCGCGAGGCCATTGCAGCGATGGATTTTTTCACTGTGCCGACGCTGACCTTCGGCATTCTGTACTGCTTCTTCGTGATCGGCCACGACCGGCGTCGAATCCTTCACCACAACGTAACGCGTAATCCCAACGCGCTTTGGGTTGCCCTGCAACTGCGCGAAACCTGGGAATACAGCCAGGAGCCGCAGCGCTTCCTGATCTTCGACCGCGACTCGAAGTTCAGCGCCGATGTGGTTTCAACCGTGAAGGCAATCGGCTCCCAGCCAGTGCGCACCGCATTCCGCAGTCCCTGGCAGAATGGAATTGCGGAGCGCTGGGTTGGCAGCGTAAGGCGCGACTTGCTCGATCACGTGATTGTTCTGAATGAGCGACACCTTTGACGGTTGCTGAAGGACTATGTTCGTTATTACCACGAGGACCGGACTCATCTCGGACTTGGGAAGGACACTCCCGGTGGTCGAGTTGCAGCATCAGGGCCTTCGAATCGCCACAAGGTTATTTCTCTGCCACGACTTGATGGGCTGCATCACCGCTATACAGTCGCGGCTTAACAATTTCCAGCTCCGAACTAGACTCGTTCGCTGTCAGGATCGGACGGAGATTCACACCCGGATCCTGGCAGTCGAGCCTCTTCCACTCGTTTCTGGGACGCGCAGAGCGGTCGAAGACCACGCCATGCAAAGCCCTGCTGTCCAGTGAAAGGGCCTCCTGCATCGAAAACTCGGCGGCATTTAGTTTTGATGAACGACAGCTGTTGGTCTTTGACGAAGCCCAGCATCTGTCAATTGAGTGCCTGGAGACCCTACGGGAACTGTTGGATCAACCGCCGCACTGCGGGTTGCTGTTCGCCGACACCCACGAGCTGGAGGAAATCTTCACCCGCCAGGCCTTGGAGCTGGAGCAATGGCGTTCCCGGTTTCATGCTGGCCAGGCGCTCCCCGGCATCTCAGAAGAGGAAGCAGCTGATACCGTGCACTCTGAGCTAGGGTTGGGACTGTCGCAGCGGAAAATCCAAAAGCTGATCTCGAAATCCCGCATCACGGACCTCCGCAATGGTGGCCAGCACAGCTATGTCTCGGCCCGGCGGCTGTTCTGGGTGATTCGCGAGTTGCAAGCCGCCGCCATTGGAAAATCAACACGCGCTCCTCATCAATAGTAATAAGGATGTCAGGAGCGAGCCTTGGCGCAGCATCAGCCACAAACGCCTCCGTCGAACCCATCGCAAGAACCCCGTTTTCAGCGTCCTCTTCGAAGGAATGCGCTTCCCGCCTCAAAGCGCTCGGGAAGCGGCTGCTCGACTCAGGTTTCGCATTCAACGTCGCTATTGCTTTTCGTCAACAAACGTCGAGACTCTTCCTAATCGTTTGTTGTCGGCGACGGTGGTCATTTTCTTTCCGTCGGGCGAGACCGTGATCTTATCGACGCTCTCGACCTTGCCGTCGCGCTTGAAAGTCGCTTCGATCGAGCGGTCACTCAACTTTTTCAGCGATACGGTTTCGTTCGCATACGTGCCTTTCACTGGGTAGTCTTTGCCATCGACCTTAGCTTCCCAGCTTTCGCCGGTCGGGGTGGACACGCTTAGTCCATCGCCCTCACTTTTCCAGGTGCTGGTGAGTCCGGCGGTGTCTTCATTGACGTTCTGAACACGCCAGGAACCCGACGCGGCATTGGATCCGGCAGGCCCTTGGAAACTCGCATGTACTTGGCTTCCGACTTGAAGGGCTGGCTACCGTCGGCAGGATAGTTGGTGCTGGATATGGTCAGCGTCTTCCCGTCCTGCGATGCGGTCCTGGTCGATTCGAACTCGGGTTTGCCGGCTTTTTTCGCGGTGAATTGAATCGCATTCGGGTCGGTAACTTTTACCGCGAGGGTGTCGTACGTCTGGCCACTAACGGCCTGGTCCTGGCCGTCGGCCTTTATGTTGATTTTGGGGACGCAGCTTTCGCAGTCGTACATCCCATTGGTGAGCGAAAACTCGTAGGGCTTTTGCGACAGCTTGGACTCCGCCATGTTGGTCTTCCAAGTGCCGTCGAACGGGCTCTGTGCAAACAACATGACAGGGAGAAACCACAAAACGACGCATAGCAACTTTTTCATGCTTATCTCCTGATCCGGGATTCTTAGTCCCCACTTGGTCCACTCTATATACCCGGCGAGGGAGTCGAGCTAGGAGCGTGTCTGAGTAA
>PMAT01000017.1 GCA_003152695.1 Acidobacteriaceae bacterium | reverse complement strand
CCGCCATTTGAAGATCGCGGGTCGGGTTATCATTTCGCGATTCTTTCACGTCACCAGCCAGCAACCCTGAAATTTGCAACACATCCCGAAGGGGTGTGGCAAGAGTGGAAGCAACTAGAGGCCGACATTGACGAGGCCGACGACGAGATCGAGCGCATCGCAAGCGCGGATGCAAGCTGCCAGCGACTGCTACAGATCCCCGGAATAGGGCCGCTGGCTTCCACGGCAACGGTTGCGGCCATCGGCAACGGCGCTGCCTTCCGCAAGGGGCGCGACTTTGCCGCCTGGCTCGGCTTGGGCCCCAAGCAACGCTTAACCGGCGGGAAGGCCAGACTGTGTGGGATCAGCAAGCGTGGCAACGAATATCTGCGCCGCATGTTCATCCATGGCGCACGGGCTGTGCTGTATCGAGTGAAGTACGACACCGGCGGCTTCGGACGATGGGTGCATCAACTCGAAGCACGAGCCCCACGCAACAAGGTCATCGTCGCCATCGCTAACAAGCTCGCACGGATCGCATGGGCTGTGCTATCCAGCGGCGAAGTTTATCAACACCAGCCTGTAGGCACGACGTAAAGCGGGCCGTGGAAAAGACGCTCCGCTTGGAAAGCCAACAACGCTTTCCACTTTTCCACCGCCTCGACGGCGGCGACTACTAAGCTCACCAGAGTCTGCTGAGGACTGATAACGCATACGTTACGACCGTTTGTGAGATTATCATCGCTCTCAAGATGAGTCCTGTTTTCATCGCACTTGTTGCGCTGGTCGGCTCGACGTTTCAGACCAGCGCTGCCAAACAGGCCGAGATTGCGGCTTTGCGTCACCAGATTGCTGTACTCCAACGCAGCGCACCGCGCCGTCTGCGCCTGAAGCAGTCAGATCGAATGCTGTGGATACTGTTGTCGTGGCTCTGGCCGGACTGGCGGCATTAGATGCACATCTTGCAGCCGGACACGGTGGTCCGCTGGCATCGGAGCGGGTTCGCCCGCTACTGGACTTGGAAGTCCCGCCGTCGTCCGGGAAGACCGCGTGTGGCCTCAGCGATTGGCGACTTGATTCAACAAATGTGCCAAGCCAACTTCTTGTGGGGAGCACCCCGCATTCACGGGGAAATACTCAAGCTGGGAATCGAGGTAGCCCCGTCAACGGTGGGCAAACATCTGCGCCGACAGCGGAAGCCGCCTTCGTAGACCTGGGGGATCTTCCTGAAGAACCACATGAAGCAGATGGCCTCGATGGACTTCTTCACGGTGCCGACGGCAACCTTGCGGGTGCTGTTCGTCTTCTATCGTGTTATCGCACGACCGTCGGCGCATCGTGCACTTCAGCGTTACGGAACACCCAACCGAAAACTGGACCGCACAGCAGATTCGAGAAGCGTTTCCGTGGGACGAAGTACCGCGGTACCTGATCCGCGATCGAGATGCGATCTTCGGAAAAGACATGGTCGCAACCACGAAGGGGATGGGCATAGAAGAAGTGGTTACCGCGCCGCGGTCGCCTTGGCAAAATCCGTATGTGGAGCGGCTAATCGGATCGATTCGCCGGGAGTGCCTGGATCACATCATCGTATGGAACGAGAGATCCTTGTGTCGGATTCTGCACAGCTATATTCATTATTATGAGCGCTCGCGCACGCATTTAGCATTGGCCAAAGATGCGCCGGTGTCCCGGGGCGGTGGACCAGCCAGAGAACGGCCGTATCGAGGCTATTTCCCAGGTGGGAGGACTGCATCATCGCTATCAGCGGCGCGCCGCTTAGCCTTGTGAATGTCGCTGCCGGTGTCCAGGAACATTCCGCTTCCTCTGTTTTCTGAGCCAGCCTAGAAATTGCGATAGCAAGCTCACTCTATTCAAGTCTGGGGCGCTTCTCGTCCTTGTGCGTTTTGCTACCGCGGCGTGATCTCCAATTTGCGATGCCTCATAACTCATAACTGAAATGGGCCCCATCTGAATCTGCAAAGTCCAACCGCCGAACACCCGGATGGAGTTTGCGGCACCCACAGCTGGAGCGAAGGGGTCGGATCAGGCTGGGGAGAGTGGTGGAGCTGCCCGAAGTTGGGGGCTGCACCACAGGTACGAACGCCGTGCGGCCTGACGAACCAACCTCGAATTGTGGTCTGCTTTCACGTTGCCGCACTCGCACGGGAGCAGTCAGTGGTTCTACGTGACCTTCCCCAGATTGCGATCGACAATTCGAATACACGCGGGTCTTGAGATCCGGTCCGAGGGGTACCATTGAGAGTCGGATGGATTTTTCAGTAGGGACAGGAGGTCGATAACGGCTCTTCCAAACAAGAACCAACCATCGATGACGATTCGTGCTGTGGACGAGCCCATCCGCGCCGAGCTGTTCAGCGTGGAGCGGCTTGAGCAGCACGCCCAGAGCCTTGCGGCGGCGCAGACGGTCACCAAGGAAACGTACCAGGGCCGTCCGCTCATCCCGCGGGTGGTAGAGAACGGCCGCGTGCTGCTGGATTCGTACCGGGCAATTGCGCGGGCGATTCAGGAGGAGCGCGCGATCACGCCTGCGGCTGAGTGGCTGGTCGACAACTTCCACATCGTCGAAGAGCAGCTACGCGAAATCCAGGACGATTTGCCTCCCGGCTATTACCGCAAACTACCGAAGCTGGCCTCAGGTCACTTGCAAGGGTATCCGCGAGTTTACGGAGTGGCATGGGCCTATGTGGCGCATACCGACAGCCACTTCGATCCGGAAGTATTGCGCCGCTTTGTGAAGGCATACCAGCGGGTACAACCGCTCGACATCGGTGAGCTATGGGCAGTGGCTATCACCCTGCGCGTGGTACTGGTGGAAAATCTGCGCCGGCTCACCGATCGAATTGTCCGAACCCGCGCCGAACGCCACGATGCCGACACATTGGCTGACAGCCTGCTAGGCACAGGCGGACAGATTTCCATTCTTCCAGAAACGGCCCTGCGCAGGTTCGAGAAAACGCCGCTCCCCAGGGCATTCGTCGTGCAGCTCGTCCAACGTCTGCGCGATGTCGACCCGAACATGGGAGCGGTCCTGCGCTGGCTCGACCAGCGTCTGGCTGAGCAGGGGACCACGGCTGACGAAATTGTCCGCGCCGAGCACCAGGAACAGACGGCAATGAACGTCACCGTGCAGAACCTTATCCCCAGCATGCGTTTGATGACGGACTTTGACTGGCAAGAATTCGTCGAGGGCATCAGCTTGCCAGACCAAATTTTGCGGAGCGACACCAACTTCGCCGAGATGGATTTCGCTACGCGAGATTCTTACCGCCATGCGATCGAGGATCTCTCGCGGGGCTCGCGCCATTCGGAAATCGAAGTGGCGGAACACGTTATGCACCGCATCAAGCGGGCCCGCGCAGAGTCGTCTGGGAATGGACGGCCACGCGAGGACCGACGTGCGGATCCCGGCTATTATCTGATTTCAAGGGGACGCCAGGCATTTGAGCATGAACTCGGCTTCCGGGTGCCGTGGAAAAGCCGGTTGCTGCGCCTTTACATGCGAAGCGCGGTGGCCGGCTACCTGGGGACGATCGCCCTCGGTACCGCCTTGATCGTGGCACTCCCGCTGCTCCATCAAAGAAAGGCAGGAGTCGCAGATTGGGGTTTGGTTTTGCTTGGACTCCTTGCTGCTGTGCCTGCTTCCGACCTGGCTATCGCACTCGTCAACCGACTCGTGACGGACATGCTTGGCCCGCGAATGCTGCCTCGCCTGGAGTTGCGGCACGGCGTGACACAGCAACTGCGAACGATCGTCGTGGTGCCGTCCCTGCTTACTGGCCAGCATGACATAGAACAATTGGTGGAGCGGCTGGAGGTCCACTACCTGGCGAATTCGGACGGTGATCTGCGTTTTGCGCTGCTCTCTGACTGGATGGACGCAGCGAGCGAGAGCCTTCCTGGCGATGACGAACTGCTCGCCATCGCAGTTGACGGTATTGCGCGGCTGAACAAGATCCATGGTCCCACTCCCGACGGCGGCGAGCGCTTCCTGCTGTGGCACAGAAAGCGTGTCTGGAACGAGAGCGAGGGCAAATGGATGGGATGGGAGCGCAAGCGAGGAAAGCTCCGGGAATTGAACCAGCTTCTGCGCGGCGGAGTCAACACTACGTTTCTTCCCATCGGTGGACGCCCAGTGCAAGCTCCTGCGGGTGTGCGGTACGTCATCACGCTCGATGCGGACACGCGTCTGCCGAGAGGTGTCGCGTGCCGCTTGGTCGGTACCATGGCACATCCTCTCAATCAACCCAGGTTCAGCGCCCGCGTCGGGCGGGTCGTGGAAGGCTATGGGATCGTGCAACCGCACATTACCCATTCGCTGGCTCCCGACCGCGATAAATCGCTTTTTCAGACATGGTTTTCTGGCCCCAGCGGCATTGATCCTTACGCGTCCGCGGTTTCGGACGTTTACCAGGATTTGTTCCACGAAGGCTCTTTCACCGGGAAGGGAATCTACGACGTTGATGCCTTTGAGGCAGCCTTGGCGGGCAAAGTGCCGAATAACGCGCTGTTGAGCCACGATCTCTTTGAAGGGATCTTCGCGCGCGTTGCGCTGGCATCAGACATAGAGCTGTTCGAAGAATTCCCTTCGCACTATGAGGCGGCCGCCGCGCGGCAACGTCGCTGGGTGCGTGGGGACTGGCAACTGCTGCCCTGGATTTTCGGGCATGGGCGAGCAGCGTCGGGAGAACGCCATCCTGTTAACATTCGCGCAATTGGCCGGTGGAAGATGTTCGATAATTTGCGCCGGTCTATGTCGGCACCGGCCGCGTTTCTTGCGCTGGTCGCCGCCTGCCTGCTGCCGTCAGCTTCTCCCTGGGTGTGGGCGAGATTTATTTTAGCGACGATTGCGATTCCCGCACTGCTACCCTTCCTGATTGGAATCAGCCCGCCGCGACGTGGAATTTCTAAACGCACACATTTTCGGGCGCTGCTTACTGACCTTTCACTCGGTGTCTCCCAGATTGCTATTACGGTGACGATGTTGGCGTACCAGACATGGCTAATGTTTGATGCCATTCTGCGCACGCTTACTCGCATGTTCATTACGCACAGGCATCTGCTGGAGTGGGTGACCTCGACCCAGGCCAGGAACGCGGTCGCTCTGAAACTTACCGCAATGTATAAACGCATGGCCGGAGGCGTCTTGCTTGCGGTGGCGGCGCTGGTGGTTATCGCCTTTGGAAGTCGCCCTGCACGGGCAGTCATGCTTCCGTTCATCATTCTCTGGATTGCCGCTCCGGCAATCGCACGGCAGATCAGTCTTCCGCCCCGGCGCACGGGTGCCGAACCGCTCACTGCGGCGAATGCCCGAACTCTCCGTTCGATTGCGCGCCAGACCTGGCGTTTCTTCGAGACTTTCATCACCCCGGCCGATCATGCCTTGCCTCCCGATAACTTTCAAGAAGACCCGAAGCCAGTCGTTGCCCATCGAACTTCGCCGACGAATATGGGGCTGTATCTGCTGTCCACCTTGGCGGCGCACGATCTGGGCTACCTGGGCACTCTAGACGCAGTTGAGCGATTAGAAGCCACACTCGGCACGATGAGCCAACTGGAATTGGTTCGAGGGCACTTCTATAACTGGTATGACACTCGCGATCTTCACCCCCTGAATCCGAAGTATGTCTCCTCCGTGGACAGCGGAAACCTTGCTGGGCATCTGCTGGCCCTGAGCAACGGCTGCCGGCAGCTTATCCAGAAATCTTGTCTCGGAGACCGTGCGCTCGCGGGACTGAAAGACGCGATCGAGCTCTTGCGAGAAGCATTGAGCAAGATCGTAGAAACGCGGCGGACGAATACCGTCACCAGGAAACAGCTCAGCAACACCATCGACGCCCTGGCGAACTCGCTGGAATTTGCACCGACGAACGCGGCGGAGTGGGCGGCGCGGTTCGTGGAACTCAGGACGCGTGCCCTGACCGTAGCTGACATTGCGCAAACCCTTGCCCAGGAGCGCGGTGACGCTCCCGATTCCGAGTTGCGCGTCTGGGCCGATGCTGCCAGGGCCTGTGTCGAAAGTCATGCACGGGACGCAGGGATTCTTATTCCGTGGGCGCGCCCGAATTCGAACATCGTTATGGCCCTGGCAGAACGTCCTATGGAGCAGGCGCCGGAGTGGGCAGCGATCGTGCCGTTCTTTGAGTCTCTGCCCACGCTGGCGGATGCCCCTGAACGTTGCGAGGGCGCACTACGGGCTCTTGCCGTGTTGCGAGCTGGCTTGCTCAACGATTCATCGGCAACTACCGACATCCTGGCGCGCGTCGATGCCCTAGAGCAGGCCCTGCGACAATCAGCGAAGGATGCAGCCTCGCTCAGTCGCCGCCTCTCTGCTATCACTCACAAGGCTGAGGACATGTTCCAGTCGATGGATTTCAGCTTTCTTTTTGATCACACACGCAAGCAGTTCTCCATTGGGTACCGTGTTGCTGACAGCACTCTGGACGCCAACTGTTACGACCTGCTGGCTTCCGAGGCGCGCCTAACCAGCTTCATTGCGATCGCCAAAGGCGATGTCCCGTCCTCGCATTGGTTTCGCCTGGGCCGGGCGCTCACTCCAGTGGGCCGCGGCTCCGCCCTCATTTCGTGGTCGGGCTCCATGTTCGAATACCTTATGCCGGCGCTGATGATGATTTCGCCGACCGGCAGCTTGCTGAACCAGACGTACGAATTGATCGTGCGCCGGCAAATTGACTACGGCAAGGAGCGTGGAGTCCCCTGGGGAATCTCAGAGTCGGCATACAACGCGAGAAACCTGGACCTCACATATCAATACACGGCTTTTGGTGTGCCTGGATTAGGGCTCAAGCGCGGACTCAGCGAAGATCTCGTTATTGCGCCCTACGCCACTGCACTGGCGTCCATGATCGACCCAAATGCGGCGGCGCAGAACTTTGCGCAACTCGCCGCGGCCGGTGGCCAAGGTATTTACGGTTTCTACGAAGCGCTCGATTACACCAGCGAGCGAGTGCCCGAAGGAAGAGATAACGCGGTGGTGCGTGCTTACCTGGCGCACCACCAGGGAATGTCGCTGGTTGCGCTCGCCAACGTGCTGAACGATGGAACAATGAGGGCCCGTTTTCACGCCGAACCGATGGTGCAAGCCACTGAGATGCTACTCCAGGAGCGCACGCCGCGTGACGTGCTAGTCGCACAACCGCGTGCGGAAGAAGTCTCTGCGGGGGCGCACGTCCGCGAACTCGTTCCGCCGGTCGTGCGTCGGTTCACCTCGCCACATGAATCGGTTCCACGGACGCATCTGCTTTCGAACGGGCGCTATGGGGTGATGGTGACAACGGCGGGCTCGGGGTATAGCCGATGGCGGAATATCGCGGTCACGCGCTGGCGCGAGGATGTCACCCGGGACTGCTGGGGCTTCTACATCTTTCTTCGCGATACACAGAGTGGCCAGGTTTGGTCGGCAGGCTACCAGCCGAGCGGCGTCGAACCCGACGCCTACGAAGTTAGCTTTAGCGAAGATCGCGCCGAATTCATACGGCGTGACGGCGCACTGACCACCACGCTGGAGGTGGTCGTTTCGTCCGAAGACGATGCCGAGGTGCGCCGCGTTTCGATCGCCAATCTGGGAACACGCACTCGCGAAGTACAGGTCACTTCGTATGCTGAGGTTGCCATAGCACCCCAGGCCACCGACGAGGCGCACCCGGCGTTTTCCAATTTGTTTGTGGAAACGGAATTCGTGGCCAGCGTGGACGCGCTTCTCGCCACCCGTCGCCGGCAATCTGAAAAAGAAACGGCGGTCTGGGTTGCACATGCGGCGGTTGTGGAGGGCGAATCCGTTGGAAATTTGCAATTTGAGACGGATCGGGTCCGGTTTCTTGGACGAGGGCATCAGGTTCGCGACGCCGTATCCATCACGGATGGGCGCCCTCTTTCGAATTCCGCCGGCCCTGTGCTCGACCCCGTGATGAGTCTGAGGCGTACGGTACGCATCCCGCCAGGCACAACCGCACGGATTGTCTTTTCTACCATAGTCGCCACGACACGTGAGCAAGTAATGGATCTGGCAGATAAGTATCGGGATGCAAGGAACTATGAACGTACTCTGACGTCAGCTTGGACGCAGGCGCAAGTACAACTTCATCATCTGAGTATCACTCCGGATGAAGCTCACTTGTTCCAGAGGCTCGCCAATGCCGTGCTGTACTCAGATCCTTCCCTGCGGCCGTCTTCCGATGTGCTGAGCCGGAGCGCGCTCGAGCTTTCCGCTCTATGGGCGCACGGGATTTCGGGTGATCTCCCCATCGTCCTGGCACGGATCGACGAGGCCGAGGATGTCGGGATCATCCATCAACTGTTGCGGGCGCATGAATACTGGCGTTTGAAGCGGTTGTCGGTTGACCTAGTTATTCTCAATGAGAAACCCCCATCGTACGAACAGGAGCTCCAGGGTTCTTTGGACGACCTTGTACGCGCCAGCCAGCAGCGCATTTCTCCGGACCTGGACGATGTCCATGGCAATATCATTCTCCTTCGGGGCGACCTGATCTCTTCGCAGGAGCGCACGGTCCTACAGACCGCGGCTCGTGCGGTGCTGCTCAGCCGTCACGGCACATTGGCCGAGCAAGTTATCCGATCGCAGCGCTCCGACACTGTGACACGGCCCGCTCCTCGTCCGCCTCGCCGGGGAAAAGACGCGGAGGTATCGTTAAAAATGCCGGACCTCGAATTCTTTAACGGTCTGGGTGGCTTTGCCGAAGGGGGCCGTGAATACGTGATCGCCCTTGGCGAAGGGTTGCGCACCCCAGCTCCGTGGATCAACGTGATTGCCAATCCTTCGTTCGGTTTTCTGGTTTCAGAATCCGGTTCTGGCTACACCTGGTCAGGCAACAGCCGGGAGAATCAACTCACTCCCTGGTCGAATGATCCCGTGACTGACCCGCCCGGTGAGGCCATCTACCTCCGTGATGAGGACACAGGGGTCCTGTGGAGCCCGACGGCGCTGCCGGTCCGGGATGAAACCTCGTCCTATGTAGCGCGGCACGGCCAGGGTTACAGCCAGTTTCAGAATGGCTCGCAGGGCATCCTGGCCGATCTGCTCCAGTACGTGCCGATTCAAGATCCGATTAAGATCTCGCGCTTGGTTCTGCAAAACTATTCGGGGCGCACCCGTCGCCTTTCCGTTACTACATTTGCGGAATGGGTGCTGGGGAATTCGCGCAGCGCTGCGGCTCCGCACATTATCACGGAACTCGATGCGCAGACGGAAGCTCTATTTGCGCACAGCGCATGGGGTAGTGAGTTCGGCGGGCGAGTTGCCTTTTCCGATCTCGGCGGACGGCAGAGTTCATGGTCGGGCGACCGTACGGAGTTCTTGGGCCGCAACGGAGTGATGGAGCGGCCTGCGGCACTTCAGCGCGGCGGCCTGCTTTCCGGAAGAGTGGGTGCGGGTCTTGATCCGTGCGCTGCGATGCAAACGCTGTTTGAGTTGCGTCCCGGTGAACGCACCGAAGTCGTGTTTTTTCTGGGTCAGGGGAAAAGCCGGGAAGAGGCGCGCGAATTGATCGATCGCTATCGCGCGGCGAACCTTGACGAGGTGTTGGCCGAGGTCACCCGGCAATGGGACGAGGTGCTCGGCACCGTACAGATCACCACGCCTGACCGGTCGATGGATATTCTGGTGAATCGCTGGCTGCTCTACCAGACGCTTTCCTGCCGGGTGTGGGCACGGGCAGCCTTCTATCAGCCGAGCGGAGCCTATGGCTTCCGTGATCAGCTGCAGGACGTGATGGCGCTCACTGTGGCCAAACGCGACGTCGCGCGGGCGCATCTATTGCGTGCCGCATCGCGGCAATTCATCCAAGGCGATGTCCAGCACTGGTGGCATCCGCCGTCGGGACGAGGAGTGCGCACGCGCATTTCGGACGACCTGCTGTGGCTGCCTTACGCCGTAATCCACTTCATCGAGGTGACCGGTGATGTGGCCATGCTCGATGAGGTCGTACCGTTCCTGGAAGGGGACACCCTCGCTGAGGGACAACTCGAATCCTACTTCCAGCCGCGGATCTCAGAGACACGCGCGACACTGTTTGAACACTGCGCGCGAGCCCTGGACCGGAGCCTCACGGCCGGCAGCCATGGTCTTCCACTGATCGGCACCGGCGACTGGAACGACGGTATGAACCGCGTCGGACCGGGAGGAAAGGGCGAGAGTGTTTGGCTGGGTTGGTTCCTCCACACGATTCTCTGGGAGTTTGCCAAGATTGCGGACGCCCGCAGTGAGCACAAGCGCGCGGAGACTTGGCGGCTGCATGTCAGTGGACTAAAGGCCGCACTCGAACGGGAAGGTTGGGACGGGGAGTGGTATCGCCGCGCTTACTTTGATGATGGTACGCCGCTGGGCACCGCCTTAGACAAGGAGTGCCGCATTGACTCCATTGTTCAGTCCTGGGGAGTTATCAGTGGCGCCGCGGAACCGGCTCGCGGAGCGCGTGCCATGGCTGCGGTCAACCAGTTTCTGGTACGGCGTCCGGAGGGACTGGACTTGGTGCTCACGCCGCCCTTTGATCGCACGGACCACGACCCCGGTTATATTAAAGGATATTTGCCTGGTATCCGCGAAAACGGCGGGCAGTACACGCATGCTGCCGTGTGGACGGTCCTGGCATTTGCGGCACTCAGCGACGGAGACAAGGCGGCTGAGCTGTTTCATATGCTGAATCCTATCAATCACACGGCCTCGCGAGCGACCGTGCAGCGGTACAAAGTGGAACCCTATGTGGTGGCAGGTGATGTTTATTCCGAACCTCCGCATGTCGGGCGCGGTGGCTGGACGTGGTATACCGGATCAGCCGGATGGCTCTATCGCGCGGCTGTTGAATGGCTTCTGGGTTTCCGCATTCGCGGAACGGTGCTCTCGATCGACCCGTGCATTCCGAGAAGCTGGCCAAACTACTCGATGAGTTTTCGTTATCACTCGACCGTTTACAAAATCAGGGTTGAAAACCCGTGCGGCGTTTCGCGCGGCATAACTTCGGTTGAAATGGACGGTAAACCGCTGGCCAAGTTTCCCAATATCCCGCTCACCGACGATGGCGGGGATCATCAGGTCCGCATTGTTCTAGGGTAGACGGATGTGTTGCAACTTTCG
>PMAT01000046.1 GCA_003152695.1 Acidobacteriaceae bacterium | reverse complement strand
CGGCGTTCATCCGGCATTGTCGTTCCGCTGGCAGGGACTTGCCAAGAACGCTTTTAGCGCTTTTCTATTTCAAATCGTTTTTGCTCCAAAACGCATGTATCGCGCTCAAACTAAATCGCTTGCACTTTCACGCCAAAAGTTTCCTCGGACAGCAGTGATCCCTGGACTAGAGATGGGCAGGTCAGGACAACAGGTAGCAGAGATAAGGGAGGCGCCTAAGGGGTCCGGTAAATTAGAAAGAAGTCTGAGTCGGCCAGTCGATCCGTCGCACTGGCTACGGCTCATGGCCGTCACGGACGTGCCTCTCAGGGCACCTGAGGGATTGAGCGGGTGAGTATGGTATCGAAGATCCCGTACCGTTCTCCGTACCGTTGAATGTTCGGCTTACACTTATTTCGGCGTGGCTAGGAGTTCCCTGAAGGCGCGTAAGTCGTTGAACGTATTGCTCGTACGGTCTTTGACACGGTAGAAGTCAGCAGTTCGAGTCTCCTCGTGCCTACCATTTCTTCAATCACTTACGGCCGACCGCTTTCTCCGCCTGGCCGGCGATGGCGTCGGGCTGGCGAACTCGTAATCGAGAACGAACAGGCGACTACTTTTTGGGACCGCTGGTCGTAGCAGATTGCGCCTTGGTGTCATCCTTCCCTTGCAGACCACGGGTTTTCAGGCGCATCTTCTGGCGCGCCTTGCGCAGGCGATGCTCGCGCGATTTGTCCCCATTGCGAAACGACATTGGTAGCACCTCTCTAGCGATGCTACAGCATTTATCGAAAATATGTAGCCGCGGTGCGGGCACGGAGGTAGTAGCTTTCCCTGCACAGCCGCTGATCAACAGAGAACAACTCACCGGGTTTCGAGCGCGCGCCTGTAGGTGGAAACAACCGAGACGGCATATGGTTCGCGGTTGCTAGTGCGATGGATTGGGAGCGTGTACGGTTGCCAGATGCAGTCGGAGTCAGACGAGAATAGTCACAAAGCTACAGCAGGTAAGTGCACGGTGAGCGGCTACCGCTGGGGCTCGGAAGAACCACAGCGCCGGACGGGGCGACGAGTCCGCCTGCTTTTCGCCCTGGAACGCGCATCAGCCTTCAGTCGCTCGATCTCGGAAAACTGACTCGCAGACATCTCCTGAATCAGGTCCATGATCGTCTTCTGCTTGGTCACGCCAATCTGTATGAGTTGCATGCTGCACACGTTACATGAAGTTGCAAGGCAGGTCATCCCCTGATGGTTGCAGGGCCTCTACAACCTCCGTATTACAGCTCGCGCCCGTCGCCAAAACCGGTTCGTCGTGGATGCTAGAATTCAGGAACCACGAACAGCTTGCAATCATACTCTCCGGGTTATTAGCAGCTATTGACCAACCATTATCGTGTGCACAGACGATCAAGCCGGCCAGCCAGCTCCCAGCCCGGAAATGGTTGCGCTCACGGGTTTCATGGGCGCTGGCAAAACCACGGTTGGCCGCTCGTTGGCAAATCTTCTCCGCTGGTCGTTCCTTGACCTCGACTACGAAATTGAGCTGAGAGAGAAGCTGCTGGTCCGCGAGATATTTCAACTGCGCGGCGAGTCTGGTTTTCGCGAAATCGAAACTAAAACCTTGCGCTCAGTCCTGCAACAGGCATCAGCTCCAACCGTGATTGCGCTGGGCGGCGGCACGTTCGTTCAGTCCGCCAACGCGGAGCTGTTGCGTAGCCGCGGAGCGCGCGTCGTTTTCCTGGAAACTGAGATCGAGGAACTGTTCCAGCGCTGCCAAGCCGCTAACCAGCACTCGCCACAAAGCTCTCGGCCACTCGCGGCGACGCCCGAAGTCTTTCGCGCCCTTTACGCTCAGCGCCTTCCGTTCTACCGCACCGCCGAGCTCACCGTGAACGCGACCGGCAAGACCGTCGATGAGCTGGCGCAGGAAATCGTCCTGAGTCTGCATCTGTCCCACCATTGGCGCTGATCGTCTCGCCATCGCTGCTCGTCCTCTATCGGCGCTTGAACGTGGTATAAACTTGGTCTTTCACCACTATGTCTCAGCAGAAAATTGCCGTCGGAATTCTGGGCGCTACCGGCGTTGTCGGCCAGCGTTTCTTGCAGTTGCTCGAAGCCCATCCGTGGTTCGAAGTTGCGTGGCTGGCAGCTTCTGATCGTTCCGCTGGACAGGCCTATGGGGACGCCGTGCGCTGGCGTTTGAAGACTCCCATCCCTAAATCTGTAGTCCAAATGCGAGTTTCGAATGCCGCTCCGGAAGGTGCGCCACGGGTCATCTTCGCCGCGCTGGATGCGGGCATCGCGCGCGATCTCGAGCCTCGGTTTGCCGCGGCCGGTTGCGCCGTAGTCAGCAACTCCAGCGCCTTTCGAATGCACGAAAACGTTCCCCTGGTCGTGCCCGAAGTGAACGCCGGACACATTGCCTTGATCGAGAAACAATGTTGGCGCAAGCAGTCGGGCGGCTACATCGTTACCAACCCAAACTGTTCGGCGATTGGACTGGTGGTGGCGCTGGCGCCGCTGCACCAGAAATTTGGCATCGAGTCCTTGTTCGTTACCACCATGCAGGCCGTCAGCGGCGCAGGCTATCCCGGAGTGGCTTCCCTCGACATTCTCGGCAATGTCATTCCCTACATTGCCAAGGAAGAAGAAAAGATGGAGGAGGAGACCCGCAAACTTCTTGGACAACTGGCCGGCGACCGGGTCGAACCCGCAACGTTTCGCATGACGGCACACTGCAATCGAGTTGCGGTGGAAGACGGCCACACCGAATCCGTGTCGGTAAAGTTGAAGCGGAAGGCCGGGGCTGAAGAGGTGATCGCGGCATTTAACGAGTTCCGCTCAACTCCCCAAGAGCTGAAATTGCCGCTGGCGCCCGCGCAACCGATCTTTTATGATGCCGCACCGGACCGGCCGCAGCCGCGCTTCGACGTGGACCGCGGCAATGGGATGACGGTGAGTGTGGGACGGCTGCGTCCCTGCGGTGTGCTCGACTACAAGTTCACGGTGCTCTCGCACAACACTATCCGGGGCGCCGCTGGCGCCGCCATTCTCAACGCCGAACTCCTCAAGGCGCAGGGCTTCCTGTCGTGAGGCGAGAGCTCCCACTTCCTTTGCCGGGGGTGAGGCCGTGATCGTCATGAAGTTTGGCGGCACGTCGGTGGAAGATGCTGCCGCTATCGATCGCGTCGCGGCCATTGTGAAAACGCGCTTGCCGGAGCGGCCCTTCGTGGTGGTGAGCGCTATGGCCCGGGTGACCGACCAGTTGCTGGCCATGGCGGCGGCCGCCGGACGAGGCGAACGCGAGCAGACCCTCGACCTTTGCCGCCATCTCCGTGAGCGCCATTATCTGTCGGCCGGCGAATTGCTCGGCACCGGACTGCATACCGAATTGCACAGTGAGTTGGGCGCGGAGTTCGACGCGCTCGACGAGTTGCTGCGAGGCATTGCCGCAGTCGGTGAGCTTACGCCACGCACCTCCGATTATGTGGTTTCCTTCGGTGAGCGCCTGTCGAGCATGATCGCAACCGCGGCTTTTCTGGCGCGCGGGCTCCCGGCAACGCTGGTGGATGCGCGTGAGGTGATCATCACCGACTCGCAGCACGGCCGGGCTGTTCCTCACGTCGAGGAGATCAACGATCGCCTGCAAAGCCGCGTCAAGCCGCTGCTGGAACAGCATCGAGTGCCGATCATGGGCGGCTTCATTGGCGCGACGCGGGAGGGCATTCCAACCACAATTGGCCGCGGCGGTTCCGATTTTTCCGCAGCCCTGGTCGGCGCGGGGTTGGACGCCGCTCGCATCGAGATCTGGACCGACGTGGACGGGATGAAGACCACCGACCCGCGCCTATGTCCCGAGGCGCGCCGCATCAAGCTTATCAGCTTCGAAGAAGCTGCCGAACTGGCCTACTTCGGCGCCAAGGTGTTGCATCCGGCGACCGTGCTTCCCGCAGTCGAGAAGAACATCCCCGTGCTGGTACTGAATTCGCGCAACCCGTCGAATGAGGGCACGCGCATCCTGTCGAGGACCCCGCGCTCGCATTCGCTGTTCAAGGCAATCGCCGCCAAGAACCGCATCACCATTGTCGAAATCGTTGCCGCACGGATGCTCATGGCCCATGGCTTTCTGGCCAAGGTGTTCGAGGTCTTCGCCCGCCACCGTTGTGCGGTTGACGTGGTATCGACATCGGAAGTCAGCATTTCTCTCACCGTCGATTCCAACGAAGCCATTCCCCAGATCGCCGCCGACCTGGAGCAACTCGCCTTCGTAAAGTACGCGGGCCGCAAAGCCATCGTTTGCCTGGTGGGCGAGAACCTGCGCGACACGCCCGGAGTTGCGGCGCAAGTTTTCGAGGCCATCGGCGACATTAACGTGCGCATGATTTCGCAAGGTGCGTCGGAGATCAACCTGACCTTCGTGATCGACGAAACCGATGTGCCGGAAGCAGTGCGGCGATTACATGCCAAGTTCTTTGCTGAGGTCGATCCCGAGGTGTTCGATTGAACTCCGCCCCTCTTAGATTGCTGGTGCTGGGACTCGGCAAGACCGGGACGCTGGTCGCCGACGTTGCACGCGAACGCGGACACCAGGTGCAAAGTATCGATGCCGACGTAAACCAGAACGCTGCGTGGCTCACACCCGAGAACCTGCGCGACGTTGATGTGGCGATCGATTTCACTGCGCCTGATGCGGTATTAGCGAATATCGAAACCTGCGTGCGCGCGCACAAAGCCATGGTGGTCGGCACCACTGGCTGGTACGGCGAACTCGATCGCGTGCGGCAGGCGGTGGAGCAAGCCGGCACTGGATTTGTCTTCGGCGCAAACTTCTCCTACGGCGTGAACCTGTTTTTTCAGATCGCGCAAGCTGCGGCGCCGGCGTTGGCGCACGACTACCGTGCGCACATCACCGAGCGGCACCATATTCACAAGAAGGACGCGCCTTCCGGCACTGCCGCCGCTCTGCAACGGTTGCTGGAGCAGTCAGGGGACGGCCGCGTCGAGATTGCCTCCGAGCGCGAAGGCGATGTTCCCGGCATTCACACCCTGGAGTTGGTCTCGTCCGGCGATCGTATCGTGCTCACCCACGAAGTCAAGTCCCGCCGCACCTTTGCCGAGGGCGCAGTGCTCGCCGCCGAGTGGATTGCCGGCCGAATAGGGTTCTACGACTTCAAGGATATTTTCGCGCAGCTCTGAATCTCGTTTTTGGATTATCCTGCTTAGATGAAACTGCGTGGATGCGGTACCGCTCTGGTCACTCCTTTCAAACTGGATGGAAGTCTCGATGAAGCAGCATTGCGCGAACTGGTGCGCTGGCAGGTGGAATCGGGTATCGACTTTCTGGTTCCGTGCGGCACCACCGGCGAAACGCCGACTCTGTCCCACGAGGAATGGCTGCGCGTCGTTGACTTGACGATCGAGACAGCGGCGGGCCGCGTGCCCATCATGGCGGGCGCCACCTCGAACAACACGCGCGAAGCCGTAGCCAAGGCGAAAGAAATCTCGGCGCGTGCGGGCGTCGATTATGTCCTTACCGCGACGCCTTACTACAACAAACCCACGCAGGAAGGCGTGTACCAGCATTTCAAGGCCATTGCCGAAGCCTCGGCAAAGCCGCTGGTGCTGTACAACATCGCCGGGCGAACCGGAACCAACATTGAGACCAGCACACTTCTCCGCCTGGCGGAGATTCCCAACATCGCCGGGGTGAAAGAGGCAAGCGGAAATATCTCGCAGATTGCCGAGGTCTGCGCCACGGTGCCGGAAGACTTTCTGGTTTTCTCCGGCGACGACGCCGTCACGCTGGCCGTGATTGGACTCGGCGGAGTGGGAATTATTTCGGTGGCATCGAATGAAATCCCGGCGGAGATGGCGCGCCTGACGCAGGCCGCTCTCGCTAATAAGTGGGACACCGCCCGCCTGCTCTTCCGCAAATATCTGCCGCTGATGCAGGCGAACTTCATCGAATCGAATCCCGGTCCGGCCAAAGCCGTGCTGGCGATGATGGGCCGCATCGAGGAGGTCTATCGCCTGCCGCTCGTGCCGATGAAGAAAGAAAATCGCGCCCGGCTGGAGAAGGTGGCGGCGGCGGTTGGCCTGCTACAGCAGCACCCGGCAGCCACGCACTAAACATTCGGCGGTCGGGATTTTGAGTTGTCATCACGAACGGCCTTCAGGCCGTGAGGGATCTGCTGTTTCGTCAGCGGTGATTCCAGCCTTAACAAAAGCAGATTCCTCGCTTCGCTCGTAATGACAACTCCAAGGCGATTTGCTCAATCCTGAAAGACTCCCTCATTCCCCCTTCATCTTCACTTTGACGCTGTGGGCCAGTTTTTCGATTTCTTCGGCTTTCCTGATGACCTCCAGCGACAGCGTGTTCTCATTGGTTTTGTCCACGTATTGCTTGAGTTGGGTTGCCAGTTCCAGCAGCTTGTCGGTGTCCTTCTTGAGGTCCTGCTGGCGCTTCAGGTTTTGCTTTTTCGCCATGTCGCGCGCTTGTTGGGCCGTCGCCGCGTCCTCATCGGAGGGCTGAGACACGCCCCGATGCCGAGACACACCCGGAAGCTGAGGAGCGGACTCGCCGGTGGTTTGCGCCCAACCCGCGATTCCACAAATGAGGAAGAGCACTGCGGCACGAACGGCAGGCTTTATCAGCCTGCGCACGAAGGCGGATGAGTATGTCATAAGAATCGAGATTATATTCCGCGCGCTGGCTCTGAGGGGAGGGGCAACTTTGCCACTTGCGCCGTCATCCGCTACTCTAAACTCGATTACGAACCAAGGAGAAGGCTGCCCCCAGTGCTACAAGCTCTGCAAGCCATGTTGATGTTTCCCCACCGCACCAAAGAGGGGCTCTTCCAGATGCTCAGCGCCTGGGGCGATGATGCGTTTGACTTCGTGCGCCACCAGGTGCCGCGCATCATCGGCGTTCTGATCATCGCATTCATTCTCACCCGGCTGCTCAAGATCGCATCGCGGCATCTGGCCGAACTCAGCAACCGTGAAGGACTGCCATCTGCAGTCAGGGCACAGCAGCTTCGGACGCTGTCTAGCATCATCTACAGCGTTGGAGTATTCGTCATCATGTTCCTGGCGGCGCTGCAAATCCTGCCGCTGCTGGGCATCAACATGGGGCCGCTGCTCGCCAGTGCCGGCATCGCCGGCTTGGCCATAGGATTCGGAGCGCAGGCGCTGGTCCACGACTTCATCAACGGCTTCTTCATCCTGGTCGAGAACCAGTACGACATCGGCGACACCATCAAGATTGCCGGCGTGCAGGGCGCGGTTGAGGACATGACCTTGCGCCGCACCGTGTTGCGCGACGACAACGGAAGCCTGCACACTGTGCGCAATGGGCAGATCACCATTGTGACCAATCTCACCCGCGACTGGACGCAGTTGGCGATGCTTGTCTCCGTGGCCTATGACGCCGATAGCGATCAGGTGATCAGGTTGCTGCAGGAAGTTGGCGAGGACGTGGCCAAAGATCCGCGCTTCGCCGAAATGATCGTCGCCAGGCCGGAGGTGCCCGGCATCGAGAAGATAAGTGGCAGCGAAGTGGAGTACCTGCTGCTGGTGAAGACGCGACCGGGATCGCAGTATGCGGTCAGCCGCGAGCTGCGGCGGCGGGTCAAGATGTGCTTCGAAAAAAATCACATCGAGCCGGGCAATCCCAACCGCTGGTATGTGGTAAATGCGCCCAAGCCGAGCTGATGCTGGCCGCTAGCGTCTTGTGGCCCTCGCTCTATTTCGGCGGGCCGCCCAATCCCGCCCACTTCTCCAGCAGACCGAGCGTCGCGGCGTAATCCAGATCGTCCCAGCCCTCTTCGCTGGACAACTCGTAGATTTCATCCACGGTTTCCAGCGCGGGAAGTTTGACGCGGACCTCTTTAGCGGTGTCGAGCATGAGGTGAATGTCTTTGTGCATCAGGCGCAGCGGGAAATTCGGCGAATAATCGCGCCGCAGCACAAACGGCGCCTTGTAATCCACCACTCCCGATCGCACCATCGAAGCCTGGATCAGTTCGATGAGCTTGTGCGGATCGACCCCAAGCTTGGACGAGAGCACAAAGGCTTCGGCGAAGCCCTCGTAGATGAGGGCGATCATCAAGTTCATGCTGATCTTCGTCGCCTGCCCCTTGCCGGTCTCCCCGATGTGGATGACCAGCTTGCCCATCGCCTTGAACAGCGGCTGAAGCGCCTCAACGGCCTCGTTCGAACCGCCCACCATGAAGATAAGCTGTCCGTTTTCTGCGCCAATTTTTGAACCTGTGATGGGAGCATCCACCCAATGGACCCCGCGCGCGTTCACGCGTTCGGCGAAGCGCAGGGTCGCCGAGGGCGAGATGGTGCTGGAGTCCACCACGATCATGCCTTCGCGCAGCGACTGCTCGACGCCGTCTTCGGCGAAGACAACGCGCTCGACGGCCGCGGTGTCGGCAACGCACACCCAGACAACCTCAGCGTCTTTGGCGGCGTCGGCGGGAGAGACCGCCGTGGTTGCGCCATCGACGTGCTGCCGGGCGCTGCGGTTCCATACCGAGACCTCATGTCCTGCCGCAACCAACTTGGAGGCCATCGGCCGTCCCATAATGCCCAATCCGAGAAAGGCGATTTTCATTCCTGCTCCTTGTTTCCGCAGTTCCCCACGCGGCGGCAAAGTGGCGCTTGCCAGCAAAGGGAACCAAACACTTGATTTAAGCTGAGTAGCTGGCTAAGGTCAAGCAAAGGGTCGAAACCGGGAGCCGCGTCGCCGCATCGCCAGCGCCCCTAGTGGCGTCTAATAATCACGAACCCCATGTTAGGAATCACAATCCGTCGTAAGGCCAGGCAGTTTGGAACTTTGGTGCGGCACTCCGCCCTGACGCCGCGCACCGGCGTCGCCCGCAAGCCTGTGCTCGCCCGCCGTGGCGAGTTGGGCGTAACCTTCATCGGACATTCCAGTTTCTTCCTCCAGATCGGGGGAAAGAACATCCTGGTCGATCCCAACTTCGCGCGCTGGATTTTCGTTCTCAAGCGGCTGCGCCGTCCGGGATTGAAGCTGCGGGAGTTGCCCGCCATCGACGCGGTGCTGGTTTCACACGCGCACTTCGACCACCTGCACCGGCCGTCGTTGCGCGCGATTGCGTGGCTCACGCGACGCAAGACCGGCAAACGGCCGGCGATCATCGTGCCTAGGCATGTGCGCGACCTGGTCAGCGACATGGGCTACGGACGCGTTATTGAACTGGACTGGTGGCAGAGCTTTCAGCTCGGCAATGTGGAGGTTACGCACGTTCCGTCGCGCCACTGGGGCGCCCGCATTGTGCGCGATGTGCATCGCGGTTATGGCGGATACGTCGTGCGTTCAGGCTCGCAATCGATCTATCACGCGGGCGACACGGCGTACTTCGACGGTTTCCGTGAGATCGGCGAGCGCCTGAAGCCTGAGGTCGCGCTGCTTCCCATCGGCGCTTACCATCCCGATTCGTTTCGCAGAGTGCACACCAGTCCCGAAGACGCCATACAGGCGTTCCTGGACCTGGGCGCTCGCTGGATGGTTCCGATGCACTACGGGACGTTTCGCCTCTCATACGAGCCGGTGGACGAGCCGGTTGAGCGTCTGAGGGCCGACGCCAAGCGGCGCGGCGTCGAAAAGAAGATCTGCGTGCTGGAAGAGGGCGTAACCAAGTTCTTTGAGTAGCTGTCAGCTGTCAGCTGTCAGCTGAGACCTTACCGTATGATTTATCCTGTCATCCCGGGCGAGGACTTCAGTCCGAGTCGAGGGATCTGCGGTTTGAACGCTAGCTAGCCTCTCTTGGAGACGTCGTGAGGAAGATTGCTTCCGCGCTTTTGATAACGCTTTTGCTGTCGTGCCTTGTCGTGGCCGCTGACACTTTCCAAACCGGCAAGGTCGTGAAGTGGGAGAACTCCACCTATCAGGTGAAGAAAAATAAAGTTGGGCAGTGGGTCGTTTACTACATCCAGATCGACGCAACCACCTATGAGGTCGCCCGCAAGAAGGAAAACAAGCCGAAGATGCAGCCCGGCGACACGGTTCAGCTTGAGGTGAAAGGAAACAAAGCGACCGTGATTAACGCGCAGGGCCACAAGGAGCAATATCAGCTCGTCGGCCAGGCGCAGGCGCCGGGCCAGTAGGAAGCATTCAGCACTCAGCCTTCAGCACTCAACCTTCAGCCCAACGCACATTCAATTGTCATCCTGAGCGGAGGCGGCCCGATGTTGGCTGCCGAAGTCGAAGGACCCCTATAGCTGTTACGAACCCCTAATGTCTCAATCACCCGCGCGAGGCCGAAGAAGAGATTCTGCAGCGCCAAGGGAAAAAGCAGGTCCCTCGAACAGCGGGCGCTATCCCAGCGCCTGCTCTAAATCGGCAATCAAATCCTCCACATCCTCAATTCCCACCGAAATTCGTACCATTCCATCGGTGAGCCCGATCGCCTTTCTGCCCTTCTCCCCAATCGCTGCGTGCGTCATGCTTGCGGGATGCGAGATCAGCGTCTCGACTCCGCCCAGCGACTCGCCCATGGTGCAGACGCGCACCCGTTTCAGCAGCCGCTTGGCATTGCCAAGCGAGCCGGTCTCAAACGTGATCATGGAGCCGAAACCTGACATCTGCCGGCACGCCAGCTCGTATTGTGGATGACTCTTCAGTCCGGGATAGAAGACCTGCTTCACCTTGCGATGGCCGCTGAGATAGTCGGCCATCACGCGCCCGCTCTCGTCGTGCTGTTTCATGCGGACGGCCAGCGTCTTCACCCCACGCAGCACCAGCCAACACTCGAACGGCGACATGATGGCGCCCGCGGCCTTTTGAATGAACGCCAGCTTCTCCGCTTGTTCTTTTGTGGTGCACACCAGAACGCCGCCCAGCCCGTCGCTGTGGCCGTTGAGGAACTTCGTAGTCGAGTGCAGCACCATGTCCGCGCCCAGCTTGATCGGCTGCTGAAAGTAGGGTGACATGAAGGTATTGTCCACCACCACCTCGCAACCGCGCTTGTGCGCGATTCGGCTGACCGCGGCGATGTCGGTCAGGCCCATCAGCGGATTGGTGGGCGTCTCGATGTACACGTAGCGCGTGTTTTTGCGAATGGCGCGCTCCACATTGCGCGCGTCAGCCGTATCCACGTAGGTAAATTGGAGACCAAAGTTCACCATTACTTGGTTGAACAGCCGGGGCACACCACCGTAGAGATTGTTGGAAGCGACGACGTGGTCGCCCGACTTCATCAACTGGCACAGCGCGCCCACCGCCGCCATTCCGCTGGCAAAGACTGGCGCGGCGATGCCGCCCTCCAGCGAGGCGAGGTTCTGCTCCAATCGCGTGCGCGTGGGATTACCGGCTCGCGAGTAATCGTAGCCTTTGGTCTTGCCCAACTCTTCCTGAGCGTACGTGGAAGTGGCAAATATAGGAGGAGCAACGGCCCCGGTGGACGGGTCGGGATCGTTGCCGACATGGATGGCGCGAGTAGAGAATCCAGGAAGATTACGTTTTGGCATAAGAAACCATCTCACCACAGAGACACAGAGGCACAGAGAAGAATGTTGTCACCACGGGGAACACGGAGGGCACGGAGAAGAAATAACAATAGGAACTCAGCGATAGCCATTTCCTCCGTGGTGAAAAGAGAGTTCTTTTTCTCTCTGTGTCTCTGTGGTTAATGCTTTTCGTTGAAGTGGAAAATGTCTTTCGACAGATAGCGCTCGGCGGAATCAGGAATGACCGTTGCCACGCGCTTGCCTGGACCCAGTCGTCGCGCGATCTCGATGGCGCCAAACACGGCTGCGCCGGCGCTCGATCCGCCGAGGACCCCCTCCACCGCGGCCAGCTTCTTCACCATATCGAAGGCGTCGTGATCGCTGACGGCGATGATCTCGTCCGCCAGTGACAGATCGCAGGTCTTGGGAATGAAGCTGGCGCCAATGCCTTCCACCTCGTGCTCGCCTTTCGGTCCTCCGCCTAGTACCGAGCCCTGGGTCTCAATCACGATCGCCAAGGCCCGCGGATTGCGCTCCTTGAGGTAACGCGCCACGCCCGTAAAGGTGCCGCCGGTGCCGGAGCCGATCACCACCGCGTCAATCTGCCCGCCCAGTTGCTCGTACAATTCGCGGGCCGTGGTCTCGTAGTGGAAGTCAGGATTGGCCGGGTTCTCAAATTGTCCCGCGACAAACGAGTTGGGCGTCTTGGCGGCGCGCTCTTTCACGTAGCGGATGGCGCCCTCCATACCGTCTGCCCGTGGAGTGCGAATCACCTCCGCGCCCAGCGCTTCCATGAGTGTGACCTTCTCCTGGGAAAAGCCTTCCGGCACGGCGAGCACGGTCTTATAACCGCGGCCCGATCCGATCAGCGCCAGCCCGACCCCGGTATTGCCGGCCGTCGCCTCAAAGATGGTTGCGCCAGGCTTCAGTAACCCAGCCTGCTCTGCCTTGAGGACCATGCCCAGCGCGGCACGGTCTTTGATGCTGCCGCCGGGATTCAGGTATTCGAGCTTGGCATAGACATCGGCAACATTGGGTGGAACGATTTTCCGCAGATGAAGGATTGGAGTTTCGCCAACCAGTTCGGTAATGTCTTCGGCGACTCGCAGGGAAGTCATTTCAGCAGTCTTCATGAGCACCTAAGCGCGAACCACCAAGCCTACGTGAATCGGAATCGGTCGGTCAATGCGTGGGCTTTCGTCGCCGCGGAAATCGCCGTGGATCTGTTTTGGATAGGAAAATGAAACGCTGTGCTAACCACTAATCACTAACCACTACTTAGTGCCGGCTTGCTCGGTCACCGGGGCCCGTTGCTGGCCGGCGTAATACCCGCTGCGCGTACGGACCTGAAGCTTCTTGTAGCCCTTGGCGTTGGCTTCTACCTTCACCGTGCGATAGCCGCCTGCGCCCTGGGGCGTGCTGGGCTTGTACTGGATGGTGTATTGATTGCGGATGTCGTGTGCGATTTGCGAAGTAATCGCCTGCACCTCGCTGAGGTCCTTGGGAAAGAACGCGACCCCGCCGGTGTCTTCTGCCATTTCGCGGAGCGCCCGACGCGCCTGCTTGGCATGCTCATCCTGGAGCAATCCAATGGTATAAATCGTTGGACCGTTCTTCTCTTCCAGGAGGCGCACAGTTTCCTCCAGCGAGTGGCGGCTGGCGTTGTCTTCGCCGTCGGTCACCACCAAGAGCACCTTTTTTTCCAGTGCGCCACTCTGCTTTAAGTGGTCCGCCGAGGCTAGCACCGCGTCGCGGAGCGCGGTGCCGCCGCGCGATTCAATCCGTTCCAGCGCATCCTTCAGCTTGGGGATCTTGGCGGTGTAGTCCTGGTCGAGGTAGTAGTCTTCGTTGAAGTTCACCACGAAGACCAGGTCCTGAGGATTGCTGGATTGCACCAGATTAATGGCTGCGGCATTCACCGCCGGACGTTTTTCCCGCATGGACCCTGAATTATCGATGACGATGCCCATGGCGACCGGAATGTCCTCGTTGCGGAACGAGGTGATTTTCTGCGCCTTGCCGTCCTCGAACACCGTGAAGTCGCTCTTCGCCAGATTGGTGATCAGGCGATTGTGATCGTCCACCACGGTGGCGTGCAGGGTGACTTCGTCAACCTCTTTCCTGAAGACAAAGACGTCGCCCTGCTGGGCTGCGGGCGCTTCGCCTTGCTGCGGGACTTGGACTGTGTTCCCGGGCTGATTGGGTGCGGGCGGTACCGGAGCGGCTTCCTGCTCGCTACTCGGGGCCGGGGCATTTGCCGGTGGTACTTGTGCGGGCGGATTCTGCGCCGGCGCGGTTTGCTGGCCCGCGGCGCTGCCAGCCGGAGCGGACTGCCCCGAGGCAGTCGAATTCTGGGCCACCATCCAGGTTCCCAAGCATAGGGCCAGTCCAGCCAGTATTGTCGAGAGGGGTCGGCGTCTATTCGGTTGGTGCATAGTATCCCGTTTTGGCGTACACGTGCAGCGGTGGCAGACCTTTCGGAGGATTCAGTTTCACTTTGATCTTCCGCCACTTGCCATCTCGTCCTGGACTAGTTGGACGGTATCCCAGCACATATTGGTTGCGCAGCTCGATGCCAATCTTTGTCGCCACATCCGCCAGTTCGTTCGGATTGCCGATGGTAAATGTCCGTCCTCCCGTCACTTCGGTCACATCGCTTAGCAAGGCCGGCCCTTCGCGCTCTTCTGCCGTCTTGAAACCATTAAGGTCAAACAGGCCGATGCCATAGATCTGGACGTCGGCTTCCCGGACCATCGACTTGATCTCGCCCTCGGTGTAGCGGCTGTGGTTGTCGCCCCCGTCGGAGATGATCAACAGCGCCTTGCGCTCGCAGTGCGCCTTGCGCATGCGATTCATGCCCAGGTAAATGGCATCGAGCAATGCAGTTCTGCCCTTGGGAATGGCGTAAACCAACTTGCTCTGGATGTCTTCGACCGAGGAAGTAAAATCGGCCAGCACCTCGGGCTTTTCCGAGAAGGTGATCAGGAAAAACTCATCCTGGGGATTGGCGGTGCGGAAAAATTCCACCACCGCCTCGCGCGACTTGTCGATCTTGTCGCTCATGGAGCCGCTGATATCGAAGATGACGCCCAGGGAAATGGGCGCGTCTTCGCTGGAGAAGTGCCGGATCTGCTGCGGCGTTCCATTATCGGTGAGCTGAAAATTCTCTTTCTCCAATCCGGTCACCAGCCGGTTCATGGGATCGGTGATGGTCACCGGGACCAGCACTAGATCCACGTCTTTCCGGATCGGCTTGGTATGTGTCTTGAGGCTCGGATCGACAATGACCCCGGGCGGTACGGCAATTCCGGTGCTCGGGATCGGGTCAGGCTTCTTGGCTTCGTGAGGAACGAGATGTACGTTCTGATCTTCGTCTTGTGCGTAGCTCGGAATAACCAGCCACGAGGCCGCACAACAAATCGCGAGCAATAGAGCCAAGTTTTTTGCGGCGCGCACGAGGGCTTGGACGGGCCGTCTCGAAAAACGTTCCGACCGTTGCAGCGGAAACGGGTGCCGAATCGCCGAGCAACTTGACCCAAACCCCGAACTGCGACCGCGGGCCATAAGATCCTCTGGACTGTGGGCTGAATGTTATCACAGCTTGGGGAGTCAGATAACCCGTCGGCAACCGACCCACAAGCCATCTTGCCGGAACTTCTCCCCCTATTGATGTAGTTCCAGCGCTTGGGGTTTCCTTTTGTTGAACTGCTACAATCGGGGTGCCTCTCGAAGAAATTTTTCTGCTACCGAATCGCATTTTTAGGGGAGGCGGAGCCCTTATATATGGCGGATATTTTTCCTTTCCAAGCCCTGCGGTATGACCCTTCCAAGGTGTCACCCGCTGACGTTGTAACCCAGCCCTACGACAAAATCACCCGGGCCATGCAGGAGCAGTATTACGCAGCCAGCCCGTACAACCTGGTGCGCGTGATTCTGGGCAAGCCGCAGGCCGGTGACAACGAGCAGCAGAATGTGTACACGCGAGCTGCAGCATCCTTGCGGCAATGGCGGGCCGAAGGCGTTCTGGTGCCCGACCCGCAACCCAGCATTTATCTCTACACCCAGACTTTTAAGGTCCCCGGCGACGCTTCCGGCGCGATCGCCGAACGGCGCAGCTTCATCGCTCTGGGGCAGGTGGAGGACTATGACCGCAAGGTCGTCTTCCGTCATGAACAGACGCTCAGCAAGCCGAAGGCGGACCGGCTGAACTTATTGCGGGCCACACAGGCCCACTGCGGACAGATCTTCATGCTGTACACCGATCCCGCGGGCGAGATCGACAATGCTTTGCGGCAGAGCGGTCCTCCGACGGTGGAGGTGCGCGATCAGTACGACGTATTGCATCGGATCTGGAAGGTTTCCGATCCCGCCGTCATTGCAACGGTGCAGACGAAGATGGCCGATAAGAAGCTGATCATTGCTGACGGCCACCATCGCTACGAGACAGCCCTGACCTATCGCAACGAAATGAGGAAACAGGCTAGTCCCGATCTTCGGGCCCCCTTCGAACGGCTGATGATGACCTTTGTCAATATGGATGCTCCCGGACTGGTGGTTCTGCCAACCCATCGCGTGGTGTTCGGTATGGAGGGATTTGCGATCTTTGACATGGTGGCGAAGCTTGAGGAGAATTTCGCGGTCGAGGATCTGGGGCCGCTGACTGATGCTGCCGCCGCTCTTAATCGGCTGCGTGCCGCCGGCAAAGACACCACCGCGATACTTGCGGTTACGTCACATGGCAGCTTCCTGTTGCGTTCGCGCGCCGAGCAGCATTCGAAAAACCTCGCAGGTCTGTCGGAACGCCAGCGCGCGCTCGATGTCGTGCAACTGCATAAGCTGGTGCTGGAAGACGCACTCGGAATGTCACAGGATGACATTCGCGATCAGAAGTACCTGAAATATGTGCGGGACGCGGGCGAAGCGATTGAGGAAGTGCGCAACGGCGCCAATGTCGCGTTCCTTATCAATCCGGTGCGCATGCGGCAGATGCGCGACGTGGCCTTCGCCGGCGAAGTTTTGCCGCAAAAGTCCACGGATTTCTATCCCAAGATGCTGAGCGGCCTGACCATCTATTCCGTGGAGGGGAGCGCGCAAGGCCCAGCATCGGGAGGACACTAGATTGCCGCTTTCCGGTCGCAGATCGCGGCTTGCCTGGGCGATCACCGCCGGTTTGGCTCTGCTGTTCGCGGCCCTTCTGACTCGCCAAGCCGGCGTCCACGCGCAAGCGCCCGGACAGAATCAGCTTACGGTTTATTCTCCCCAGACCTCGTACTCGGTTCCATTGCTGGACGTGAATGGCCAGCCTTACGCGGGTTTGGTGGAACTGTTGGAGCCGCTGGGTTCGGTGGATGCCCGCATCGACGGCAAGAAGTACAAGTTGCACTTTACGCCTCCGGGTGGCCGTCCTCTGGAGGTGCAATTTACCGGCGGAAAAGACAAGGGTAAGGTCCGCGGAAACGGTTACAAACTGCCGGCAAATTTCGTGCTTCAGAATGGCCGGGGCTATGTCCCGCTGTCGGTTACCAGCGAAATAATCTCCAGGCTGCTCGGCAGCGATGCCCAATTACACTCGGCAGCGCGCCGTCTGTTTATCGGCAATGTTCAGGCGCGCTACACCCTGGAACTGCACAAAGACAACCCCTCGCGATTGCTGTTGGGCTTCTCTTCTCCGGTCAATCCAAGCATCGCGACTGAACCGGGACGGGTGCGCCTCACCTTTCGCCGCGAACCCATCATTTCCAGCGGCCCTGAAAACGTGCCTTACAGCGACCCGCTGATCTCGGGAGTGAACTTTTCCGAGCACGATGGCCTGGCCGAACTCGATGTGACGGGAACGGCTGCCCTGATGGCCAACTTTGCCGACGGAGGCCGGACGATCATCATCACCGGTGCTCCCGCTCCGCCACCGGTTGCTCAGGAAGCGCCGCCGCCACCCGCTCCGGCCAATCCGCAAAACCCATCGCCGCAGCCGCGGCAGCCCGCCGGGCCACGCTTCCTGGTGCTGATTGATCCAGCGCACGGCGGCAACGACATTGGAGCGGCCATCACCCCTTCGCTTCCGGAAAAAGATGTTGTGCTGGCGCTGGCGCGGCGGGTGCAGCACCAACTCGCCAATCGCGGCATCGCCGCCGGCCTGCTGCGCAATTCCGACATTGCAATTACTCTCGACCAGCGCGCCACCTGGACGAATGCAGCACGTCCCGCGCTCTACATCGCACTGCACGCCGCCAATACCGGACAGGGCGTCCACGTATTCACGGCGATGCTGCCCGCGGCCAACCTTTCGCCGCAAGGCTTTCTGCCGTGGGACACCGCGCAAGCCGCATTCCTGGACTTAAGCGGCTCGGTGGCCGGCTCGGTGGCCGCGGAACTGGAGTCCCGCAAACTGCCCAATGCCACGCTGCTGGCGCCGCTTCGTCCGATGAACAACATTGCGGCTCCTGCCATTGCGGTTGAGATCGCGCCTCCCGCCGGGAACGTGGACGAAATTGCCAGCGCGGCCTACCAGGAGCAGGTGGCACAATCGATCGCTGCCGGCGTTGCCGCCATCCGCGCCAAGCTGCCCGAGGTGAGACCGTGACCCGGCGCGTTCTGCTGATGTTCGCGGTGTTGGCGCTGATCGCGCTTGGCCTCACCTTCTACGCCCTGCACCTGAAGAGGAAAGTGGCCCGCGATGAGCAACTCGCCGCGGAACAACAACGGGCACTGGCTCCGCTCACCAATGGTCCGCCCACGCCGGTCACGCTTTACATCGCTTCCGACAGCGATGGCACACTGCGCCGCACCCGGGTGAACGTGACCTTGCCGCCGGAGCGGACCGAACGCGCCCGCGCCGTGCTGCGGGCTCTGTTCGGAGAGTATCTACAATCCTCGTCGCCACATCCCATTGGCGCTGGCGCCGATGTCCGCGACGTTTACCTGCTCGGCGATGACACCGCCGTAGTGGACACCAATGCCGCCTTTGGGGATGCGCATCCTTCGGGCGTGCTCGCCGAAGAGCTGACCGTTGCCTCCATCGTGGTTACGCTCAACGCCAACGACAGCAAGATCGCACGGGTGAAGATCCTGATCAACGGGCAGGAGCGGGAAACGCTTGCCGGGCATGCTGACTTGCGTCGATTTTATGAAGCCAGCAATATTGGCCAGGTCGTAAAGGACTTGCAGTGACCTTACCGCGCATTGGCGTTTTCGATTCGGGCGTCGGCGGCCTCACCGTGCTGAAGGCCATGTCCGAGCAGTTGCCCGCCCACTACCTCTACTTCGGCGACACCGCTCGCCTGCCGTACGGCACCAAGTCAGCGGAAACGGTTGCGCGTTATGCCATCGGAGCCACGCGTTTTCTCGAAGCGCAGAACATCGATTTGCTGGTTATAGCCTGCAACACCGCTACCGCGCTCGCGTTCCCGCGCATTAAGGACGCCGCGCATGTGCCGGTCGTGGGCGTGGTCGAACCGGGCGCGGCCATGGCAGCCGAACTGAGCAAGAGTCGCGCGGCCATCGTGATCGCTACCGAAGCCACGGTGAGCAGCCACGCTTACCGCGACGCGTTGCAGCGACATGGCCTAACAACCCATGAAAAGGCCTGTCCGCTTTTTGTGCCGCTGGTGGAAGAGGGATGGATCGAGCATCCCGTGACCGAGCAGGTTGCCAGGATCTATCTCGCCGAGGCGCTGGCGCAGGCGCCCGAGCGGGCAGATGTGCTGGTGCTGGCCTGCACTCATTATCCGCTCATCGCGCCCCTGCTGCGTCGCATCGTGCCCGAGCACATGCAGATTGTGGATTCCGCCGAATCCACCGCGCGCGTGGTCAAGAAGATCATCGAGAAGGATGTGATTTGTCACCCTGAGCGGAGTGAGGGCGCGTCAGCGGCCGAACGCAGTCGAAGGACCCCTATGGATGCGAAGGTCTCTCCTGCCGAGCATCGCACCTTCCGCTTCTATGCGACCGACTCCACCGACAAGTTCAAACGCCTGGCCACTCGCTTTCTCGGCCGTCAGGTGGACCATGTCGAACATGTGGACCTAGGCGGGTAGCTGACCTCCGCTCTTCGCTGTTCGCCAGTCGCTTCTGGGTTGGGTTTTGCGCGCTGCATTTTCTACCGCGCTGTTCGGCCAATGGGGCACCGATTCGTGCCGTTCCTGGCTTTTAGCGAATAGCGAAAGGCGAAAAGCGAAAGGCGGAAGCTATACAATCGCCGCTTATGATCTATCGTTCCGATAATCGTTCGCCTGAGCAGATGCGGCCGGTCAACATTGTCCCCGACTTCATCTCCACTGCCGAAGGCTCGTGCCTCATCGAACTCGGCAACACTCGCGTTATCTGCACGGCCACCATTGAAGACACGGTGCCGCAATTTCTCCGCAACCGCGGCAAAGGCTGGGTCACCAGCGAATACGGCATGTTGCCGCGCTCCACGCTGACCCGCACGCCGCGCGAGGCCAACAAAGGACGCCAGAGTGGGCGCACTCACGAGATCCAGCGGCTCATTGGCCGCTCGCTGCGGGCGGTGACCGATCTGGAGAAGCTGGGCGAGCGCACCATCTTCCTCGACTGCGACGTGATTCAGGCCGACGGCGGCACGCGCACGGCGTCCATCACCGGCGCCTTCATCGCGATGGGGCTGGCCATGCGCCGCATGATTGAGTCGGGGGCGCTGACGGTCGCGCCCATCCGCGATTACATTGCGGCCACCAGTGTCGGCATCGTGGATGGCGAGATCATGCTCGATCTTTGCTACGAAGAGGACGCGCGCGCCGACGTGGACATGAACCTGGTCATCACCGGCAGCAAGAAGATTGTTGAGGTGCAGGCCACCGCCGAACACCGCCCCTTCGACGATGCCCAATTGGCGAAGATGATGTCGCTGGCAAGAAGTGGCATCGAGTCGCTGATCGTGCGCCAGCAAGCGGTGTTGACGGGTTTGCATCTGAGGCAGTGATGGTTGCCGACCTCTTAAGCCAGTCTGTCTGGCCTGATTGGATCCTCACCTCTGATTTTCGGAGGCCCTGTTCCGCATTTACACTTACGTGTACCTATGGCAATGACAGTGGATGTACTCCGGCACCATCTGAACTACACTGCATGGGCCAGCAGCAGATTGGTGGAAGCCGCAAGCGCCCTAAATCAGCAGGAACTGATGAGGGACTTTGCCACCGCCGATCACAATGTCCTTGGCACCCTGGTGCACGTCTATGCCGCTGATCGCCTCTGGCTTGGCCGAATTGAAGGGGACCCTCCAGCACGTTTTATCGTTCCGGAGCAGGATATGAATCTGGCGGTGCTTAAGAGTGACTGGCCAGCGTTGCTCGAGCGGTGGAAGCACTGGGCTGCCCTGCTGACCGAGGACTCCATTCACAGAGATGTTTCCTACAAGAGTACAAAGGGCGATGCGTTTGTAACCCCGATCTGGCAAATTGTGCTGCATGTGGTTAATCACGGAACGCATCACCGTGGCCAGGCTTCCGGTTTTATGCGGGCGATGGGACACATACCACCGTCTCTGGAATTGACTGCGTTTTACCGAGAAGCGCTCCGCTGAATTCGGGTCGCCTGGTGCCCCAGGCAATGGACTTTACGTCGGAGGGAAAATGGGTTTTGATCTGGGTGTTTGGCGCAGTGACAAATCTCTCGGAAGGAAAGAAGCAGGTGAGATTTACGTTCGTTTATGTGGCGGCAGCACAGTTTCAAGTGGTAATAGCCCAAAAGTGAGCGCCTTCTATGACGAAATCACGCGTCGGTATCCGGAGATCGATACGCTTTCAGAGGACGAGGTGGATGGATCACCCTGGGCGTGCGCGCTAGTCCGCTCGGGGCAATACGTTCTTATGACGATTGTACCGTCGAGAGCCGAGGAACTTGTCGAAGTCGTGAGCACGCTGGCGCGAAAGCATCAGCTTCTATGTTTCAACCCGCAGAGCAACGACGTTCTGGTACAGGCTCCATGGACGATGTGATCTTTAGGTGGGTCAACCCTGAAGATTGCGAGTGCAAATCGCCATTACGCTCGCAATCTTCTGACTAGTACGTGACTGGCGCTCGGAAATAGCCCTCCACCCCGCTCAGAAGTCCTCGCACGCGGTGCGGGAATTCAGTTAGAATTCTCTGTTCTGCAACTGCGGGCCCAACCGCTGTCCTGCCGGACCAAATTCGAAATCCGTTCATACCGGGCGCGCCGCGCCTGAGGAAGGTTCTGTCATGAAACTTACTCCTGGAAAACTTGCGGGCATCAAGGCCGTTTCGAACGATCGCGGCGTCATCGCCGCGGCCGCCATGGACCAGCGCGGTTCGCTGAAGAAGGCGCTGGGCACGTACGCCACTGACGCCGGCCTGGAAGAGTTCAAGATCCACGTGACTGAGGTGCTGACCAAGCACGCCAGCGCCATTCTGCTCGATCCCGAGTGGGGACTGCCTGCCTCCAGGCGCCGCGCCAAGGGTTCGGGCCTGCTGCTGGCGTATGAGAAGACCGGCTACGACAAGACTCTGCCCGGCCGCCTGCCTGACCTGCTCGATCTGTGGTCGGTGAAGCGCCTGAAGGAAGCGGGCGCCGATTGCGTAAAAATCCTGCTCTACTACACTCCGTACGACGACCAGAAGATCAACGATCACAAACATGCATGGACCGAGCGCATCGGCGACGAGTGCAANNGACCGCTACGGCGTGGATGTGTTGAAGGTCGAGGTCCCGGTAAACCTCCAGTTCGTTGAGGGCGCAAGATCGTTCAAGGGCACCAAGGCTTACACCAAGAAGGAAGCGCTCGACCATTATCGCGCCGCTGCTGGCGCAACCGGCAAGCCGTTCATCTATCTGTCGGCCGGCGTGAGCAATTCCGAGTTCATCGAAGACCTGGAGTTCGCCGCCGAATCGGGCGTGAAATTTAACGGCGTGCTCTGCGGACGCGCCACCTGGAAAGACGGCATCCCCATCTTCGCCGAGAAGGGCGGAGCCGCTTTTCGCGCCTGGCTGGAAGACGAAGGCGTAAAGAACATCGGCAACGTGAACAATGCGCTCAAGGCCGCGACTCCCTGGTACAGCATCTACGAGGTGCCGGAAGCGGTGGCAGCGCGGTAGAGCAGCGTGGGCGAGGACAGTCAAACATTTGCGAAACTATGGCGCGCGGAAAACCTCTGCGCGCCTTTGTTGTGGATCTGTGGCAGGCCAGCGGCATCGCTGCTGCGACTTCGACATCTGTGAAATGCATGAAATTGGAGTCGATTCCGTGATCTCACGAGCACACATTTTTTTCACCTCGGTCGCACTTGTGAGCGTCGGCGCGGCGCTTTGGCTGGCGCCCTGCGCTGCCGCCCAGAATTCCAGCTTCCGCAATGCGCCTGCCTCGGCCGCGGAGATGAAGAATCCCTACAAGAGCGCCTCCTCCGCGGCAGCCGGCAAGAAGCTGTATGCGCTGAATTGCGCGCAGTGCCACGGTAGCAATCTCCAGGGAATAGGACCGGCGCCTGCACTTGACCGCGCTCCCGTCCAACACGCGAAGCCGGGAGAGTTGTTCTGGTTCATCACCAAAGGAAAGCTGGAATCGGGCATGCCCTCGTGGGCAAACCTGCCGCAACAGGAGCGCTGGCAGATCGTGACTTTCCTGGAGTCGCAGGATAACGCCAAGGCCGCTGCGAAATGACTTGTCACTGCTGCGATACGCGAAATCCGCTATAACAGAGTGGTGAGTGCAAGCAATCCTTTTTTCGCTCCCAAGACGGCCCTGATCACCGGCGCCTCCAGCGGCATTGGACTGGAACTGGCGCACCTGTTCGCTCGCGATGGCTATCGTTTGGTGCTGGTGGCGCGCAGTCGCGGCGCCCTGCGTGAACTGGGCGACGATCTGCAGTCGCGCTACAACGTGACCGTGCGTATCTCGCCCAAGGACCTGGCACATCCGGCAGCGCCGAGCGAACTCTACCAGGAATTGCAGGAAGCCGGCATCGTCCTCGACGTGCTGGTGAATAATGCCGGCTTCGGCGGCGGCGGCGCGTTTCTTACCACCGACTGGAACAACGAAGCCGAGATGATGCAAGTCAACATGGTGGCGCTGACTCACCTCACCAAGTTATTTCTGCCGCAGATTCGCGCGCGCGAAGGCAAACTGCTCAACGTAGCCAGTACCGCCGCCTTTCAGCCTGGGCCGTTCATGGCCGTCTATTACGCCAGCAAGGCCTTTGTACTGCATTTCACCGAAGCGCTGGCGGAAGAGTTGCGCGGCACCGGCGTCACCGTGACCTGCCTCTGTCCCGGACCGGTAAAGACAAACTTTCAGAAGCGCGCCCATCTCGGCGATACCAAGTTGGCAACCAGTCCTCTGCTGGTGGACGTGCGCGAGGTGGCGCGCGTGGCCTACGAAGGCATGAAGCAGGGCAAACGCGTGGTCATTCCGGGATGGAAGAACCGCTTTGGCGTGCAAATGCTGCGCTTGTCGCCGCGCGAGATGGTGACCAAGGTGGTGCGGAAAATTCAGGAGTCGAAATAGCAACTAGCAATTAGCAATTAGCAATTAGCTCAGCCCCTCGGGCAACCACCGTCTCACCTGCTCATGATGCGTGTCCCATGCCTGCCACGCTGAACGCGCCCATTCCCAAACCGCTTGCGTGTGCTCGGTTGCGCCGCGAGCGTTCCATACATGCAAAAGGGTCTTGTCGCCTAGCGATTTCGGCGGAGTCAGCCAATGGAACGAACGTTTTTGCCGGGACAGCGCTGGCATTGCCTTCGCTGCCGCTGCATCCGTGAAGCCGCGTTCCAGAATTAGGCAAAGCCGAAGCAGGTGAACGCCGACGGATTGTATGCTTTGCGGCGACGGCGTTCCGGGATGCTGCACGGCATAGGCATCAACCGTCAAGCGGTGGACCGTCGCAAAGGCAACGTCAGAATACTCGCGTGCCAGGACCTCGCCGTAGATGGCCCAGCAGCCCGACGACGACTCCAGGTAACGATGGGTCGGGCCGGCCTGGTCGGGAACCAGCGCTCCGCAACCGATGCAGGGGATGCGTGGTTCCGAGATGGTGGTCATGGCTGAGTGCTGAGTGCTGAGTGCTTCCTACAACCCAAACAGTTCCCGCAGCCGTTTGGTCTGGGCGCGGCTGACCGGGACCTCGGTCTGCTTTTTGTCTTCCATGCGGATCTGGTACGAGCTCTTGAACCAGGGCACGACTTCCTTGATGCGATTGATGTTTACCAGATACGAGCGATGCGCTCGCCAGAACATGTTGGGATCGAGTGAGTCGAGCAGTTCTTCCAGAGTGCGGCAGTTCGATTGGCCTTCCATGCCGGTCGCCACAACGGTGATGATCCCGTCTTCAATCGAGGCGTAGCAAATGTCCTTCTGGTCCACCAGAAAGAGCCGGCCGGCCGACTTGAGCAGGACCTTCGCGGCGGGCGGACGCGCCTGCTGCTCCAGCATCTTGACGATGGTGCCGATTTGGTCGCCGGGCGAGCCGGCCAATTCCAGCTTTTGCCGCGCCTTCTCGACAGCCTTCGCGACCCGCTTCTTGTCGAACGGCTTGAGCAGGTAGTCAACGGCGTTGACTTCGAAGGCCTTCACCGCATACTGGTCGTAGGCGGTGGCAAATACGATCTGCGGCAGCGGCACTTTCTTGTCGAGCAGCTTCTTGATGGCGCCGAAGCCGTCAAGCCCAGGCATTTGCACGTCGAGGAACACGAGTTCCGGCGAGAACTCCTTGATCAGGTTCACGGCTTCCATGCCATTCTTGCCTTGCGCCACGACGTCCACATCGAGATCGCGCAACAGATAGGCAAGCTCGTCACGCGCAAGCTGCTCGTCATCCACAATGACAGCGGATAGTGACATCCAGTCTCCTGAATCCAGAACTGCTCAACCTTAACTATACCGAGATGGAGCGCCGGAACCAACCTGCGCGGCTACTCGAGGAACCCTTGCCGCATCGCGTGGATGTAATCGGTGTAAGCCGGATCGCTTCCGCTGCGGCGGATCTCCAGCGCAATCTGTCCGCGATGATAGGAGGAATGCAGGCCGACGTGAGTGAGGATGTCGGTCATGCTGTTCTTCCAGGCCTCGCCTTTGGAGTTGGCGTAGTTGCAGTAGCTGGATAGATCGCCGTCGCTCAGCCCGCCCAGATAGGATCGCCACGCCGTCTCCCCTTCGCGCAACTCGGCGGCGCACTCCGCGAGCGTGAAGTCTGGCTACACGGCAAGGCGCGGCGGCTTGTTCTGCAACCGGTTGAGCCAGAGATGCTGCGCTGCAATAATGTGCGCCAACAACCTGGTCGAAGCCGGTGGATCAGATAAGCCAGCGAGCACGCGCAACACTTCAGCATTCGCCCAGAATTCGTATTCAAACTGACGGCGGAAATGTTCCAAGAGACTCATGGCGATTTGATATCTGAAGTTGCCGGTGGGATGCGGAGCGATGCGCATCTTGGCTGACAGCTGACAGCTCCCTTGTCGTACACTGATTCAAATATGGTCGTCATCTACGGCATCCATTCGGTCAGCGAGGCGCTGAAGTCGGGCGCGCGCAGCTTTGAATACGTCGGCATTGCACGCGAGCGGCATGATCAGCGGGTGCAGCGCCTTATCGACGACTGCCGCGCCAGCGGTGTGCAGGTGCGTTTCCTGCCGCGCGAACAACTCGATCGCACTGCCAACACCAACACCCATCAGGGCGTCATTGCTGTCACCAGCAGCAAGCAATACGCGGACGTGGACACGCTGCTGGACCAGCGCCACGGTGAGCATAGTTTTCTGGTCGTGCTCGACAGCGTGGAGGACCCTCACAATCTGGGCGCGCTGATCCGCACTGCCGATGCGGCCGGCGCGGATGGCGTCATTATCCCGGAGCGCCGCGCCGCCGGATTGACGGGCACTGCGGTCAAGGCTTCGGCCGGAGCGTCCGAGCATCTGCCGATTGCGCGGGTGACCAACATCTCGCGCACCCTGGATGAGTTGAAAGAGCGCAATGTGTGGATGGTTGGCCTCGACGAACGCGGCACCCAAAGCTATGACGAAGTGGATTACAACATGCACTGCGCCATCGTGCTGGGCGCCGAAGGCAAAGGGTTGCACGATTTGGTCCGCCGGCGCTGCGACTTCCTGGTTTCCATTCCCATGCTCGGCCATGTGCCATCGCTGAATGTGTCGGTGGCGGGCGGGGTGGTGATGTATGAGCTAGTCAGGCAGCGCCGCTCTGCGCAAAACTCCGGGAAGGCCCAATCCTCCAAATGAAGCGGTTGCCACTATTGTTGTTACTGGCGCTGGCAACGGCGCTGCCTGCGCTTGCAATTGACCGCGAGGCTTTCACCATCTCGCGATATCAGCTTGAAGTGCAAGTGGACCGCACCGCGCATGTGATCGTGGTCACCGGCAAGCTCACGCTGCGCAATGATTCCAACAAGCCGCAGAAGCTGGCTACTTTGCAGGTATCGTCGTCGCTGGCATGGAATGCCATCGCTCTGGATGACAAACCCGTGCAGTGGCTGGGCGACAATTACACCTCCGACATCGATCACACGGGGAGCCTTTCCGAGGCAATCGTCACGCTGCCCAAAGAAGTTGTTCCCGCAGCTACGGTCACGCTTGATGTGCAATACGGCGGAACCATCACACCGGATGCGACGCGCCTTACGCGCATGGGCGCTCCTGCCGACGTAGCGGCGCGCAATGATTGGGACGAGATCAGCGATTCGTTCACCGCCGTGCGCGGACTCGGTTATGTCGCGTGGTATCCCGTGGCCATCGAAGCGGCGAGCCTGAGCGATGGCAACGCCGTCTTCGACGCCATCGCGCGCTGGAAGCAGCGCCACGACCGCAGCGAGTTCGACGCTGCGTTCGCGATCGAAGCCGTTGATGGCAAGCAGCCTGTGCGAATTGTGACCGACATGGCTAACTCCGGCGAAGGCAAGCTGGTGCCGGAGGTGCAATACGACAAGACTTCCTACCGGCTGGTGGCCACGGCAAGTTTGCCTGGGCTGGGAGAAACCGTCCCGGCTTTTGCGGTCGCCGATTACGTCGAGCTGGCCAGGCCTACCGTCGCGCTTTTTCATGTTGCCGATCACACTTCACTGGCCCGCGATTACGCGCTGGCCGCCGAAGCCAACGATCCCCTGCTGCACGACTGGCTGGACGAGCCGGCTCAACCGGCGCGAATCATCGAGCTAACCGATCCCAACGCCAATCCCTGGCAAAATGGCGCGGTGCTGTTCACGCCGCTGCGCGAGGCGCCGACCGCGACCTTGCAGCTTCTGCTGCTTCCAGCGCAGGTGGCGGCGCGGTTCCATTCTCCACACGCCTGGATTCAGGATGGGCTGGAGCGATTCCTGCAAACCCTCGCGGTCGAACGCCGCAGCGGACGACATGCAGCCCTGGAGTTTCTCGATCAATATTGCGGGCCGCTGGTGCAAGTGGAAGAAGCCGCGCATCCGAAAGCCAGCAAATCCTCGCCAGACAGCAACGCCGCCAACAACACTCTGCTCAATACCAATGACGAGCTCTACCTGCGGGGCAAGGGTAGCTTCGTGTTCTGGATGCTGCGCGACATGACCGGCAATGAAGCCATGCAACGCGCCCTTGCTTCCTTTCGCGGGGGCGCCGATAAAGATCCGAGCTACTTTCAGCATCTAGTGCAAACTAGCGCCAAACGCGATCTGGAATGGTTCTTCGATGACTGGGTATATCGCGACCGCGGTTTGCCGGAGTTTCACGTGGCGTCGGCGTACACTCGCCCCTTGCTCAGCGAGACCAACAAGAGCTTCCTGGTAACCGTGACCATCGAGAACCGCGGCGGCGCAGGAGCGGAGGTGCCGGTGCTGATTCAGACTCCTTCCGGTGAGAAGAGTGTCCGCATATTGGTGAAGGCAGGACAAAAGGATACGGGCCGCATCCAGGTGCCAGTGGCGCCCGGCAAGATCGTGGTCAACGACGGGAGCGTTCCGGAAGCCAACCTGGGCAACAATGTGTATGAGATTCCAGGCAAGCAGCCATGAAGAAAAAGCTCTACCGGAGACGCTGTTATCATTTTGAGTCGCGTCTCCGCGACAAGAATGCTCTTTAATTCGTAGGAATGAGGACCGCTTGAGCTACATCCAGTTTCTCGGCGCAGCCGGAGTAGTTACCGGCTCGAAGCATTTGATCCATGTGGACAACGACGGCGCGCGACCGTTGCAGGTACTGGTGGATTGCGGCCTCTTCCAGGGACAAAAGGAATGGCGGCTGCGCAACTGGCAAGACCTGCCGGTGCCGGCGAATGCGATTGACGCCGTGATCCTGACGCACGCTCACCTCGATCATTCGGGCTGGATTCCGCGCCTGGTGAAGCAAGGCTTTCACGGGCCCATCTACGCGACCCCGGCCACCATCGATCTGTGCAGCATCCTGCTTCCCGACTCCGGACACCTGCAGGAAGAAGACGCGGCGTACTACAACAAGACGCGGGCCAGCAAGCACGTGCCAGCGTTGCCGCTCTACACCATGGAAGAGGCGCAGCAGTGCATGACGCTCTTCCGTTCGGTGAACTTCGACGAAGCCAAGCAACTCACGGGCACGCTGGGGTTCCGATTTGTTCGGGCCGCCCACATCCTCGGCTCGGCAATGGCTGAGGTCACACTCACCTCCAACGGCAAGTCGCCGAGACTGCTGTTTACCGGCGATATCGGCCGGGTGCGCGACAGCCAGATCGCGCCCGGCAAAGTTGTACACTCCGGTCCGACCGAGGGCGAGGAGTGCGATCTGCTGGTGATGGAAAGCACCTATGGAAACCGCCTGCACCCACACACCGATCCCCGTCCCGAACTGGCGGCACTGATCCGCAGCGCGCTCCAGCGCGGCGGCAGCGTGATCGTCCCATCGTTCGCCGTCGAGCGGACGCAGAAGTTTTTGTTCCTGCTCAAGGAGTTGATGGAGACCGGACAGGTGCCGCGCGTGCCCGTGCACACCGACAGTCCCATGGCGATCAAGGCGGTGCAGATTTTCCTGAAGCACACGGAAGAGTTCAGTTCCGAGACCAAGGCGCTGATCCAGAAATACGGCTCTCCATTGGAGTGGCCAAACTTTTACTTCGATGCCACGCAGGATGAATCCAAGAAGATCAATGAGTCGAGCTACCCGGCGATCATCGTGTCGTCGAGCGGCATGGTCACCGGAGGACGCGTGTTACATCACTTGATGCAGCGGCTGCCTGACCCGAAAAACCTGGTGCTGTTCATCGGGTTTCAGGCGCCGGGCACGCGGGGATTCACCATCAAGGGTGGCGCCTCGGAGGTCAAGATCTTCGGTCAGCAGGTCCCGATTCGCGCCCAGGTGGCGGCACTGGAACAGTTCAGCGATCACGCCGACACGCCGGAATTGCTGGAGTGGCTGCACACCTTCAAGAGTGCGCCGAAGGAGACATACCTCGTCCACGGCGAACCGGCGGCAGCGGCACAGTTGCGCGACGCCATGGTGAAAGCTTTGGGATGGGACGTGCAGGTGGCAGCCTATCGTGAGAAAGTGCAAGTTGGATGAGCGCCCTCGCTTCGCGTCAGATTCGCAGGAATTCCTAGACCGGGCAGTAGTGGAGAAACCCATCCCAGACCGCCGGTTCGCAGTTCTGTTCGATAACGCCGAACCCAGCCTCGTTTCCGACGACGCCTACGCGCCTTACGGCAATTTTGGCTTCCCGCCCCCTCCGCCCGGTCGCCCCTGGATCTATTCCAACTTCGTGCAATCGCTTGACGGCATCACTACGCTGCTGGGCAAGCACGCCTCCGGGGGCGAGATCTCGCAGTCGCCGGAAGACCGCTGGCTGATGGACCTGTTGCGCGCTCACGCTGACGGCCTGCTGATGGGCATGAATACTCTGCTGGAGGAGCAGCGCATTCGCGGGCCGCAGAGCCGGGGCATCGTCTTCCAGGTCGCCGACCCGGAGCTGCGCGAGCTGCGTGATCGCCTGGGCAAAGGGCGCGAGCGGAACATCTTCGTGACGCGCGCGGTCAATCTCGATCTGTCGCGGCACAAAGTTTTCGATGGCGACGTGGTGGCCGCCGCGGTACTTACTTCTCCAGCCGGGGCTGAACGCTTGCGCGCCCAGGGCTCTCATCCGCAGGTCGCGGTCATCGCCGCCGGCGAAGGCGAAGCCTTTGACTTGCCACGCGCTATCGGCAAGCTGCGCGAGGAGATGGGCGTGAAGTATCTGCTGTGCGAAGGCGGGCCAACTCTCTACGGCAGTCTGGCGCGCGCCGATCTGGTGGACGAAAAATTCATGACGGTCTCGCCGATCGAAGTGGGACAACTCGTTCCCCCCGAGCAGGAGCGCCTTGCCGGCGAGCAAACCACTCCGGTGTTGCTGCGTCCAACAGTCTTCGGCGGGCCAGGATATACAAGAGAGAACTTGACGCGCTGGAGCTGGCTGAGCTGCCGCAAGGCCGGTGACCATCAGTTCAGTCGCTACCGGCGGAAGGGCAGGCCAGGGACTAGTGGTCAGCGTTAGTGGCCAAGAGTCAGTGGTTCGGTGAGATACCGCTGGCTTCTATCCGCTATGTCTGCGCTCTTGGCTGGCGCGCGCCGAGGTGCAGCGCGTTGCGGATGGCGCGCAAGAACGTTGCCGGGCTTGGGACCAGCCGCTTGCGCCCTGTCGGCATCGTTTCCCTGCGCTCCTGCAGCATACTGACAACATCGGCTGCGGGAACCCGATCGCTAACGTCGTCTACAGAGTCGAAGCGCACGGTACGATCGGACGCCAGGATGAACACCGCCGGCTTGGCAATGCCTCCTTTTTCCTTCGGATTGTAAATGCCCCATTCCTGAACGACGCGGCGCTCCGTGTCGGACAGGATGGGGAAGGGCAGCCGCAGTTGCTTCCGAACCGCCTCCGACTTCTCTGGGGCATCCACGGAAACAGCCACCAAGTTGGCGCCGGCGGCACGAATAGCTTCGTAGTGATCGCGATATTCCGCCAACTGGCGGAGACAAAACGGTCACCAATGGCCGCGATAGAACAGCAGAACCAGCGGACGACCAGCCGCCAACTCAGATAACCGGCGTATCGCTCCGGTAGAGCCCGGAAGCTCAAAATCCCACGCCCGTTGCCCGACTTTGGGAAGCGTCCCCGGGGTTGGTAGCGTAGGAGTCATCATCGACATCGTTTCTATGGATTCCCGGTTGGCAGGGCAGGATGCATGCCCTGCGTCTCGCAGTTTAGATGGCTTACTTCGCCCTCTCCAACAATTCCGCCGCGCGGTTGATGGCATTCGTCAGCAACTGCAATTGCTGCTGCATGGTCGGCAGGTCTTTCTTGTCGATGGCCTCATTCACTCCGGGAATGACCACGGCTGCGTACCCGGTGTATTCGCCCGGCGCATAGATCGCGTGTTTGAACCACGGACGGTCGGGTAGGCCGTCGATGAGGAATGCGCGTTCGGTGTTGCGCAGAATCAGGTTCATGCCTCCGGGATTTCCCAGCGGCTTGTTCTGCAATTGCAACACAGCGGCGCCAGCTTTCTCCAAGCGCGCCGCCGCATTCGAAGCTTCGGCGAACGACGGCGCCTGTTCGCCGAAAGCTTTCTTTGCCTTCGGCTCGGCAGCCTTCAAGTACTCGCCGATCTCTTTGCCGTAGTCCTGATAATTGAAAGGCAGAACGTCGGCGGAGGCGATGCGAATCACTTCCAGTCCATAGACCCGCGCCATCTCCTGCTCATAGACAAATGTGGGATCGCCAAACTTGGTGAACCAGGCGAAGTTGTCGAAGGCTGAATGATAGACACCGTATGGCCCGTGGGAGCCGATGTCGGCCGAAGGCACGCCCAAGTGCTGCAGGAAGGCGGTGTAGTCGGAACCGCTGCCGAGATTGCCGACGCGAACATCCTGCTGGACCGGGGCTGCCGGTTCGACTGCTGGAGCACCTGAGGACTCAGGCCCCGGCGGTTTGGGGCGCTCCTGCTCCCTCTTTGCGGCGGTGGCTTTCCACTGGTCGTAAACGCTGCCACCTTTTGGACTGGGCACGGACTTGGCCACCTCGCGCAGGTACTGCTTCAAACTTGGCACCGACGAAGCGCCGAAGTCGGGGCCGGCAACGGCCACGTCCATGTTGAAGTAGGCGACGGCCCGGCTGAGTTCCTTGGCGTGCTGCTCGGCGAACTCGGTCGAACCGATCAGGCCTTCCTCCTCGGCATCCCAACTGGCGAAAACAATCGTGCGCTTAGGATGCCATCCGGTCTTGAGCAACTGCCCCACGCCGTGTACCGCTTCCAATTGCGCGGCGGTGCCGCTGTTGGGATCCACCGCGCCGTACACCCAGGCATCACGATGATTGCCAGTGACTACCCACTCGTCGGGAAACTGCGATCCGCGCACCATGCCGATTACGTCGAAGATGGTGACGAACTGATAGTCCTGCTTCAGCGCCATGTGCACCTTCACCGGCCCCGGACCGAGGTGATAGGTGAAGGGCAACGCACCTTGCCAATCGCGCGGCGACTCCGGTCCACCCAGGTTGGCCATGATAGGAGTGGCGTCGGCATAGGAGAGCGGCGTAGTCGGGACCTTAGGCATGTTGGTTGCGTTCTCGGGCGCGATGCGCTTGCTGTCGGGCAGATCGGGTACGGAGGCAATCCCCGGCGTAGTGGGATCGCCGGGATAGCGGAACACGTATTGGATGGAGCCGCGCTGCACGGCGGTATCGGGGCGCCACGGCCCCTTGGGATACTTGTCGCCTTTGAAATAGCCGTCGTCCCAGGGATCGGAGTAGATAATGACCCCCGCCGCGCCGTACTGCTCCGCGACAAAGGTTTTCACCCCGCGAAAGTTCTCTCCGTAGCGGACGATGACGATCTTGCCCTTCACGTCAACGCCCATCTCCTGCAGCTTCTTGAAGTCCTCCAGCCGGCCATAGTTGGCGTAAACCACATCGGCGGTGACGTCGCCCGACGGCGAGAATGCGTTGTACGCGGGCAAAATGCGCGGGTCGTCCTGGAAGGGATCGTCGCTCACATGCTCGGGCGATGGGCCGACCATGGTGACACCCTTGGGCGCAACCACCTCCACCTTGATGTCGAGAGGCAAGTTCATCCAAACCTTGTACTTCTGGATGTAGGCATCGAGTCCGGCAGCCTGGTATTTCTCCAAAACATACTCAGCCGTCTTCAGGTCTTCCGGCGATCCGGCGACGTGGGGCGCGGAGGTCAGAATTTGCAGATGCTCCCGGGCCAACTGCGGGTCGGGCACCGCCAGAAATGTCTTCTCCGCTTTCAACTCAGGGCCGGGATCACGAAATCCGAATATTGCCGTAGGCGGTGTGAATGGTTCAGCCTGAGATTTCTCCTGAGTGGGAACCGGCGGCGAATAGAAGAGAGCACAACCGAGCACAGCAATGAAGAAACGGATCAAATCGATACCCTCGGGAAAATTGTAGCGAACCTAGAAGATATCAAACCAGGTGAGAAATTGTTTTGTATCAGGGCACGGCTCAGCCATGCCGCAGCGGCCAACAACGACTTGAGCTTCAGCCCCTGAGGAACCTGTTTCTTGCAAGAGCTAAAGCGTCGGGTCGACAGCGCGTCTTTACCGGCTACTGACTACTGACTGCTGACTACTGGCATAATTGCTTCATGCCATCCAGTAAAGATGTGCAGCAAAAGATCGACACGTTGCGCGAGAAGATCCGCCACCACGAGCACCGTTACTACGTGCTCGACGATCCCAAGATCAGCGACGCCGAATTCGATCGCCTGGTGAACGAGCTGAAGGCGCTGGAGGCCCAGCATCCCGAGCTGATCACCGCCGACTCGCCCACGCAGCGCGTGGGTGGCAAGCCGCGCGAGGGCTTCGTCAAAATTCCGCATTCCACGCCCATGATGTCGCTTGACAACGCTTACAGCGAGGACGAGTTGCGCGATTGGGAGCGGCGCGTGCACGAGTTGAGCGGCGAGTCGCGCGTGGACTACGTCTGCGAACTGAAGCTCGACGGCATGTCGCTGGCCTTGCGCTTTGCCGGCGGCAAGCTGGCGCTGGGCATCACCCGCGGCGATGGCTCGGTGGGCGAAGACGTGACCCTCAACGTGCGCACCGTGCGCAGTGTGCCGCTCAGCATTCCTGCCAAGACGTTGACCAAGGCCAGCTTGCCGCCCGACTTCGAGGTGCGCGGAGAATTGCTGATGCCGCTGGCCGCTTTTCAGCGCATGAACGACGAGCGCGAACAGCAGGGCCTGCCGAAGTTTGCCAACCCGCGCAATGCCACGGCCGGCACGGTACGGGTGCTGGAGCCGAACATCACCGCCCAGCGCCGGCTCGATTTTTTCTCTTATGCGCTGTTCGTCAACGGACGCACCCTCTTCGAGCGGCACTCGGAAACTCTGAAGGCTTTGCAAACCGCCGGCTTCAAAGTCAATCCCAATCACCGCTTGGTCCACAACCTCGATGAGGTCTGGGCCTTCATCCACGAGTGGGAAGCCAAGCGCGACAACCTGGCCTACGAAATCGACGGCATCGTCATCAAGGTGGACCGCACTCGCATGCAGGAGGAGCTGGGCTACACCGGCAAAGCGCCGCGCTGGGCGATCGCTTACAAATTCGCCGCGCGTTCCGGCGTCACCCAGATCGAAGACATCCTGGTGCAGGTGGGCCGCACTGGCAAGCTGACGCCCGTGGCCGCGCTGAAGCCGGTCGCAATCGGCGGCACCACCGTCAGCCGCGCCACCTTGCACAACATGGACGAGATCGATCGCCTGGGCGTCCGCATCGGCGATTGGGTATTAGTTGAACGAGGCGGTGATGTCATCCCCAAAGTTGTGAAGGTGTTGGAAGACAAGCCGCGCGGCCATCGCAAGTTTCACATGCCGGACCGTTGCCCGGTGTGCGGGGGACACGTCGTCCGCGCCGAGGGCGAAGCCGACCATCGCTGCGTCAACGCCAACTGCCCGGCCAAGCTGCGCGAAAGCATTCGCCATTTCGCCTCGCGCGGTGTCATGAACATTGAAGGCATGGGCGACGCGCTGGTCAATCAGTTGGTCGAGAACGGGATGGTCAACAACATCGCCGACATCTATGACTTGACCGAAGAAAAGCTGCTCACGCTGGAACGCATGGGCAAGAAGTCGGCGCAGAACATCCTCTTCGAAATCGAGAACTCGAAGAAGCTGCCGCTGGAGCGGGTCATCTACGGGCTGGGCATTCGCATGGTCGGCGAGCGCACGGCGCAATTTCTGGCTGAGCACTTCGGCTCGATGGATGAGCTCATGAAGGCGACGGAGGAAGAGCTGCAGCAGGTGAATGAGATTGGCCCGCGCGTTTCGGCCAGCATTCGCGAGTTTTTTGACGAGCCGAAAAATGTAGCGCTGGTCGAACGGCTACGTGGAAAGGGACTGACCTTCAAAGGCAACAAGAAACAGCGCGCCACCACGCTCGCCGGAAAGACGTTCGTGCTCACGGGAACCCTGGAGCGCCATACCCGCGACGAAGCCAAGAAGCTGATCGAAGATGCCGGGGGCAAGGTTGCCGGTTCAGTGAGCAAGAAAACCGACTATGTGGTCGCCGGAGCAGAGGCCGGATCAAAGGCCGGATCAAAGCTCGACAAGGCGCGCGAGTTAGGTGTCAGCGTGATTGACGAGAGTGAAATGGAAAAGCTGGTGAAGGGTAGCAACTAGCAACTGGCAATTAGCAACTAGCTTTCAGCGATCAGCACTCACTCATACCTTAGCGCCTCGACCGGGTCGAGCTTCGAGGCGCGCAGGGCCGGCACCATGCCGCTCATTACGCCGACCACCAGCAGCACAATCGCCGAACCCATCACCGCCATTGCCGAGACGCGCAGGTGAATGTCGCCCTTGCCGGAAGTGTCTTCGAACAGCGGGCCGAGCATGGGCAAAGTCGGAATCACCGTAGAGAGTACGTACGACAGCACGATGCCGATCACGCCGCCCAGCAACATGAGCAGCATAGTTTCAGCGAGAAACTGAAAGCGGATGTGCCACTTGCGAGCACCCAGGGCGCGCCGCAGCCCGATCTCGCGGATGCGTTCGTCCACCGACACCAGCATGATGTTCATCACGCCCACTCCGCCGATGCCCAGCGTGAGCGCCCCGATGAACATCAGCAGCACTTGCAGTCCGATGGTGAGCCCATCAATGACTGGGCGAAACTCCTCGCGTCCGAACATCTGGATGGCTTTGTCATCGGTGGCGGAGAATCCCTGGCGCTCGGCAATGGCCGCCAGCACCTGGGCTTTGGCTTTCTTCTCGAATTGCGGCGCTACCGGCGTGAACACCATCACCTGCGCATAGCGCGTGTTCCACAGGTCACCGGCCGCGGAGAAGGGAATGAACACGGAGCGGTCGTCGCTGGTGAAATAATTGGAGAGCTGCAGCTTGCGGTCCATCACTCCGACCACGGTGAAACGCACGCCAGCGATCTCGACGGTTTCCCCGATGGCATTGCGCCCGCTGAAAAGCTGGTCCTTCACGCGATAGCCGAGGAAGACCACGCGGCGGCGTTCCACTTCATCGCTGGAATTCAGCCAGCGCCCCTCGACCGCGTTCTCGTTGCGCATTTCGCCGTACTCGGGACACACGCCCCGGGTCGCGGTGTTGACCAGGCGATCGCCAAAGGCGATGGGCTGCCACTTCACCGTCTCCAGGCAGGCGTGCTTCACCATGTTGGCCTCACTGCGAACCGCTTCCAGGTCGGCCAGCTCGAACTTGACCTTCTTGCCGGCCCGCTGGCCGCCGGGCTGCTCGCTGGTCTGTGCGGGCCACGCGATGACGGTGCTCTTGCCGAACGCATTGAAGGCGTTCACCAACACCGCGCGAAAGCCGCTGCCATAGGCAATCAGCAGCGTGACCGCGACAATCCCCCACACAATGCCGAGCATGGTAAGCAGGCTGCGGGTGCGGCTGCGCGCCAGCGCCGTCCACGATTCCCGCAAGATTTCCTTCATCATGCTCAGCATCAAGACAACTCCAGAGTCGATGGGACCTCGTGGCAGAGTCCGCATTCGCTTTGAAGGGGCACGGCTTCACAGGCCGCGAAGAACCTCAGAGTACAGCTCGTGGGACGTTGTTCTTGGCGGGAGCCCCCGCATTTATGCGGGGGAAGGAGTGCTTCAGCGCTCCGGGAAGGGCTTATGTTTTGATCACGCGCTTTAGCGCCGGGCATCGAAAAACCCGGGGCTAAAGCCCTTTTCAAAATCGACTTCTTTTCCGCTGGACTAACGTCCAGCTTCCCCCTGCTGAAGCAGGGGGCTTCCACCCAACGTCGCCCCTGCATGCTTGCTCGCAACATACTTTGCAATCGCATTAGCCGCCCGCCTCGTAACGCAAAGCCTCGATGGGATCGATGGAAGCAGCCTGGCGCGCTGGATACATCGCAGCCAGCACCGCAATCAGCCCCAGCAACCCGATTGACAGCAGTCCCGACTGCCAGGTCGGCAGCAATCCGGCGAAGTACTGTGGCATGGGCAGCAGGTTAAATAACTTGCAAACGCCGAAGGAAATTCCCATGCCCAGGCCTCCGCTGACGAAAACCACGATCACGGTCTCGACGAAGAACTGCATCATGATGTTGTGCGATTGCGCCCCGACGGCTTTGCGCACGCCAATCTCGCGCGTGCGCTCCCGCACCGCCACCAGCATTACGTTCATCACCCCGAGCCCGCCCAGAAACAGCGTGGTGAGCCCCACCGCTCCCAGGAAGTACTTCATGCCGTCGGTCATGGTCTGGAAGGCCTGGGCCTCTTCGATGGTGTCCCAAACATTAGCGGCTTCCTTATCGTGGGGATCGAAGGTATGGATTCGGCCGAGCGACGCCAATATCTCGCCCTTACAAGATTCGTGCTGCTCCACCGACTTGGGCGTTACCAGAAGGCGATCCAGGCCGTGGGGCTTGGCCGGCGGTTTGTTGGGGAAGTCATTGTGCATGGCGGGATAGGGGACGAAGATCTTGTTCACATCGAAGCCGTCGTAGCTGCTGTCCTGGTCTTTGGCCTTCATCACGCCGATGACCTTATACGGAATGTCGTCCAGATAAATGGTTTCACCGATGGCATTGCGCCCGGCAAACAACTGTTTCTTGACCTCGGTGCCGAGAAACGCGACCCGCCGTTCGTTGGCGACATCGTTCCAGTCGTAGAAGCGTCCCTCGCCAATGGCCACACTGCGGATGCCGGCGAAGGCCGGATAGGAGCCGGTGACCTCCTGGGCGCTGGCATTGAAGTTGCTGTGGATGCGGACATCGTTCTGGCCGACTTCGGGCAGGATCCATTGGCAGTCGGGACTTTCCTGCATCAGCCTGTCGATGTCCGTATCTTCGAACTCGATACGCCGCCCGGCGCGGGTGCCACCGGCCTGTAGGCTGGTGCGTCCGGCGAAGATGATCATCAGGTCGCGGCCGAAATTCTGCGAGACCTTGGCCTGGCCAACGCGCAGGCCTTCGCCCGCGGCTACCATCAGGACAATCGAGATGACGCCCCAGGCAATGCCGAACATGGTTAGCGTGGTGCGCAGCTTGTGCGCCCAGAGGGTTTGGAATACATCGCGGATAAGGTCGCGGAGAACCATGAGCAGCAGATGACCCGCAAGTTGGACGCGGGTCCGGCTACGTGGTTATACGCGCAGGGTATGGGGGTGGTTCAGGGAAAACGGGGCTCGTCACCGGGGATGTTTCCCTTGAAACTATCTCCGGGCAAACGGATCGCTCACCACTTCCATTCCTTGTGATCGAATTCATTCGTCCCGGCGTCTTCCAACAGCAATTCGGCTTCCGTCGCCGGGCCCGCGGCGCGAAATGCTTCTTCCCAACGCTGCCGTGGTGCGCGCTGGGAAGAAACGATGAGACGATGGTTTTCCACGCGCAGATCTACCTGTTCTCCGAAGCCACATTGCTCGATGATCGGTTTGGGAATTCGGATTCCGCGAGAATTTCCGATGCGCACCAGTTCCGTCCTCATGGCCATGCCCCTCCTAATTACAATCACATGCGTCCAAGTCGTGCAACGAGCGGTGGAGGGCTAGAAGATAGCCAAAGCATTCCTCGCTGCGCCCGTAATGACAACTCGGTTCTGAAGTTGAGTTGCTAGCGTAACAGCAAGCGGCAACCACATCTCTGCGGTGCTACGGTTTGCTCATGGCACAAAAGCAAAACGACCTGAAAGCGCTCCGCAAGCTGAAATGAAATCCTTTGTCGAGTCGTTGTCTCTTGGCTCTGGAGCCGTTCTAATAGCCCTGCTTTCGGTGGGTGTTGTTTGGTTGCTATGCTTCGTGCTCCCACCGGCTTTACGTGGAATCTCGTTCGTGGTCGTGCCCTTAATTCTTGCGTGTTCCCTTTACTGGTTACCGGTTTGGCTTGGGAACGATTCGTCTGAATACAGCACCTGAGCGTTCTTGTGCATCGGGACATGGTTTCTAGCTGGAGCTATTCCCTCCACCGTGGTATTTCTAATTTTTCAGAAGCGCCATGGTTAGCCTGACCCAGCAACGCAGGTTTAGGGCACTACCGACGACTCCCGATCCACCTCTAATGCGTCCAAACACGTTAAAATAGTAACTTCACCGTAACCCGCCTATTTGCGCCGTTGCGGCGGGAGACCATGTTCGAAGTCACTGTAGAAGATACCTTTTCCGCGGGACATTACTTGCGCAACTATCACGGCAAGTGCGAGAAGCCCCATGGACACAACTACCGGGTTCGCGTCACCCTCAGCGGTGAGACCCTGGACCGTGCCGGGCTGCTGCTAGATTTCAAGGACCTGAAGGACGTTCTGCGCCCGGTGATGAACTATCTCGACCACCAGATGATGAATGAGTTGGAGCCGTTCACCACCATCAATCCTTCGGCAGAGAACCTGGCCAAGTATTTCTACGATGAAACCAACTCGCGGCTGAAGCAGGCCAGCAATGGCCGGGTCCGAGTGAAAGACGTCACCATTTGGGAGACCGACACGACCACCGCGCGGTATAGCGAATAGCTCGGCTTCCATGCAGATCATCGAGATTTACAAATCGCTGCAGGGTGAGTCCTCTTACACCGGCCTGCCCTGCGTGTTTGTGCGGCTGGCGGGATGCAATCTGCGTTGCACCTGGTGCGATAGCGAATACACCTTCAAGGGTGGCCAGCGCATGGGCCTCGAAGAGATCGAAGCTGAGGTGCATCGCCTCTCGCCCGCTGGCGGCCTGGTCGAGATCACCGGCGGCGAGCCGCTCTTGCAGGAACGCGAAGCGGTCGCCTTGATGGGCCGGCTCCTCGGCGTCGGCTACACGGTGCTGCTGGAGACCAGTGGCGAGCGGCCGTTGGAGAGCGTTCCCGCCGCCGTGGTCAAGATTATGGACGTAAAATGTCCTGACTCCGGCGAGGGCGATACCTTTCGCATCGAAAACCTTGATGCGCTGGGCCGCCAGGATGAAGTGAAATTTGTCATTGCCAGCCGTCAGGACTATGAATTCGCGCGCGACTTCATCCGGCAGCACGGGCTGAATTCGCGCGTCGGCACGGTGATTTTGTCCCCGGCGTTTCGCAAGGACGCATCCGGAAGCCGCGATGCTTCGCATTGCGTGGTTGATCCGCAGCACCTGGCCGAATGGATGCTGGCGGATGGACTGAACGCGCGTCTGGGGCTGCAGATTCACAAGTTCATTTGGGAGCCCGAACGGAAAGGCGTTTGAGCGGGGTTATTCCTGAGCGCAAGTAGTTTGAAGTTCTTTGTCCCCAAGCAATCTCCGCTTTGTTGCAGTACCAGGTGGCGATGGTCCTGCGGGGAATAGGGGTCCTTCGACTCGCTACGCTCGCTCAGGATGACAGAGAATATCTGGGAATTTCTATGCACGATCAGGCACAGGTTGTGGTGGCGCTCAGCGGAGGGATGGACTCCTGCGTTTGTGCGGCCCTCGCCGTGCGCGACTTCGGGGCCAACGCGACCGCTGCGCTTCACATCAGTTACGGGCAACGCACCGAGCGCCGGGAACTGGCCGCGTTTCAGGCGATTTGCGACCGGCTACAGATTCCGCAGCGCCTCAGCGTTCGCACTCCCTTCTTTCATGCCATTGGAGGCTCCGCGCTCACCGACGACAAGATCTCGATTCCCGAGGCTGGCCCGGAGATCGGTCTGCACATCCCCGTTACCTACGTCCCTTTTCGCAATGCCCACTTCCTGTCGGCGGCGGTGAGCTGGGCAGAGGTGCTGGGCGCAGCCCGGATTTGCATCGGCGCGGTGCAGCAGGACAGCTCCGGCTATCCCGATTGCCGTCCTGAGTTCTACCAGGCGTTCAATGAAGTGATCCGCAGGGGCACCAAAGAGGGAAGAATTTGCGTCGAAACGCCGTTGATCGCATTACGAAAAGCGCAGATTGTGACGCTTGGCCTTGAATTGGGCGCTCCCTTCGATTTAACTTGGTCATGCTACGGTGCGGAAGATCGGGCTTGCGGCATTTGCGAGAGTTGCGTGTTGCGGCGGAAGGCCTTCGCCACCGCCGGGGCCGTTGATCCTATTTCTTATGCGTCGCAAACCGTGACTCCGTTGCGCGATTAGTCGCCTTTGCTGTAGGAGTCATCATTCCGTTTCATGGTTGGAGGAAAAATAAAAATGAAGAGACATATTGCCCTCGTCATAGTTTTGACATTGCTGGTCGCGATCTGCGCGGCTCCGGTCTGGGCGCAGATTACGGGCACGGTTAAGGGCGTTGCCAAGGACCAGAGCGGCAAGCCGATCGAAGGCGCTACGGTGGAGCTGTTAAACGCCGAGAACGGCCGGAAGGTCAATCTGAAGACCAATTCGAAAGGCGAGTATTTTTCGATTGGGGTTGCTTTTGGCACGTACAAGTTCAGTCTGATCAAAGACGGCAAGGTGATCGACTTTGTCAATCAAGTAGTGGTCAACCCAGGCGAGGAGCGGGTAATCGATTTCGATTTGGCGAAGGACAGAGCGCAACAACCTGCCATCTCGGAGGAGCAGCAGAAAAAGACTGAGGAAGCGCAAAAGCAAAACGAGAAAATTAAGGGCCTGAACACGCAGTTGGCCGAGGCCAAGCAACTGGAAACGGCGGGCAATTATGACCAGGCCATCGCCGTTTTGCAGCAAGCGGCTCAAGCCGATCCCAATCAGGATGTGATCTGGGCAAACTTAGGTGAGGCTCAACGCGGGGCCAAGAAGTACCCAGAGGCCATCGAGTCTTATCAGAAGGCAATTGCCCTCAAACCCACCAACGGCCCCTACCACAGCGCGCTTGCCGACGCATACGCCAAATCGGGCCAGACCGACAAAGCGGTGGCGGAGTGGGCCACGGCCGTGCAGAATGATCCGCCCAATGCGGGAGCCTACTATTTCAACGAGGGCGCGGTGCTCACCAACACTGGCAAGGTTGACGAAGCCATCGCGGCCTTCGACAAGGCGCTGCAGGCCGATCCCACCCGTGCCGATGCCTATTACTGGAAAGGCATCGACCTGATGGGCAAAGCCACGGTCAAGGGCGACAAGATGGTCGCGCCCGCCGGAACCGCCGAAGCTTTCAATAAGTATCTGGAACTGGAGCCTAACGGCAAGTACGCCGATCCCGCCAAACAGATGCTGGCCAGCATTGGCGCTCCGGTGGAAACCAGTTACGGAAAAAGCAAGACGCCGCCCAAGAAGAAGCCGTAGGTGTAGGGTTTTGCTCAAGGGCGGCTGTGTGCCGCCCTTTTGCTTTTGCCCGCAGCCCGGAGCCGTGTAAGAACTCGGGTTGAGTTGATGGGGTGGAACGATTGCGCAAAATCCAACCGGCAGCCGGCCGCCTAGCGACCGATCCACTCCAGTTGCAGCGACTTTTCCGCGACAGCCATGGCCCTCATTTCCGGATCGCCCGTCACCAGCGGCGCATCCTGTAGAAGGGCTGTGGCCGCCGCGAAACCGTCGGCGTAAGAAATGGCGTGCCGGGCTTTGAGGGTGGCGGCCAGCATGACCAATTCGTCATGGGCCGAGATGGTCATCACCCGCGGATGCAGGCTTTCCAAGACCCGCCTCCCATAGGCTAGGTCGCGGGCCTTCGCGCAAAGATAGAAGACCTCGCCAAGATTCACGATGCTCATCGCGAGCCTGCGTTCGCGGCGCTCGGCGGCCTCCAGCAGAGTGCGCATCCGGCCCGCCGCCGGCTGTTGGCCCTTCAGCCACACCATGACCGCCCACGCGTCCAGAACCAAGTCGCCCATCTACGACCGTCCCCGGTCCTTCGCAAGCTCGGCTTTGCGCTCCTGTCGCAGCAGCTTCTCTACGTCGAGCCGGGCGAGGGAACCCTGGAGCGCTTCCAGGGGTAATGCGACCGCCGGCCGGAGGCGGGAAGCCCAGACTTCAAGGGCCTGATGGACTGCTTCTTGCAAGGTCACGCCACGACTGGCGGCAAGGCTCTTGATGCGGCGCAACTCGGGTTCGGGCAGTCTGACTGAGAGTACCGCAATTTGCTTGCTTGCTGTCATGCTTGCATTCTAGCATGAAACCCCAGATCGCGGAAGATGCCCTGCCCCCACTCGCTGGTCGCTCTTCGTCCCGCGGTGCGAGCTTCTGCAACTGTGGGGGAAGAGTGGCTGATATTCCAACAAAACCCTCGACATTTGTCTTCCCCTGGGTCAGACTCAGCAAGTTCCTCCTCGGGGCTCTTTCAAATTAGATGGATGTCAAGGAGGGGAGCCAAGTGCACGGTAATGGGCGATTTCGGAACTTGATTTTTGGCGTGCGCTCCATCGCGGCACGGGCTGCGCTCGCGATGGCAATCGTATCTGCGCTGACCGGTGTCTTGACGCAATCGGCGCAGGCACAGACTTATACCGTTATTTACAACTTCACCGGCGCACAGGACGGAGCATTTCCGGAAGCCGGAGTGACCCTGGATCGAGGTGGGAACCTCTATGGAACCACCAGTGGACCGGGATTCGGCGGGGACGTTTACAGGCTGACGAACCAGGGGGGCGATTGGGTCTTTAGTCCGCTTTACCACTTTACCGGTGGCATGGGTGGAGCTTCGCCTTACGCCAAGGTGGTTTTCGGCCCGGACGGAACTTTGTATGGCACCGCGATCGCGGGTGGAGACCCAACCTGCGGCCAGTGCGGCGTAGCCTTCAATTTGCGGCCTCCAGCGGCGGCTGTCTGTGGAGCCCGCCTCTGTTCGTGGAGCGAAACCGTGCTGTACGCGTTCCAGGGAGGCAACGACGGGCTGTCGCCCGGATCTGGCGACCTCGTGTTCGATCAGGCCGGGGCCCTCTACGGTATGACTACTTATGGCGGGAGCAGTTGCGACTGCGGCACAGTCTATAAGGTGACACCCGGGGGCGGAAGCTGGACGGAAAGCGTCCTCCACCGCTTCAGCAATGCCGAGGGGCAGACTCCCTACGGCGGGGTGATTTTCGACTCAACGGGCAAGCTTTACGGTACCACCTCGCTAGACGTACATTACGATGGGTCGGTTTTCCAGCTTGCCCCCGCCGGCGGCGGCTGGACGATAACTACCATCCACGGGTTCACAGGACCAAGCGATGGAGGTTATCCGATTTCAGGCCTCATCTCAGATGCTTTGGGCAATTTTTATGGCACCACAAGCGACCAGGGGCCAAACGGGGGGGGCACGGTATTCGAGCTGACGCCGGCCGGCGCGAGCTGGGCTTTTCGCGTTCTTTACAGCTTCACCGGCAACGGTTTTGGATCCGTCGGGCCTGATGGCGACCTCTTGATGGACGGCGCTGGTAACCTTTACGGCACCACCAACGCCACCGGCGCCCACAACGCTGGTACGGTTTTCAAGCTGACGCGTTCGGGCGGCGTGTGGACGTACAGTTTGCTGCATGAGTTTAGCGGCGGCAGCGATGGCCGCTGGCCGGTTGACGGCTTGACCATGGACGCCCACGGCAATCTTTACGGCACTACGTCGCAAGGCGGCACATCGTCGAATTGTTTTCAAGGATGCGGTGTCGTCTTCGAGATCTCGCCATAAGTCAGGTTGTACGGTTTCCACAGCGCCCTCAGGTAGTGAGGAGACCCGCTGACCGCACATTTCCGGTTCCCCACCAGGGCCACAAGAGCGTTGTCAGCGATGGGTGATACCTGCGAACGTGACTGCCCCGCCTTGGCCAAAAGCAGCCTAGAACGAGGCACCCAGCCTTTTCTTGGCGGTCCACCCATTCGGGACGCAAGATCCTCCACAACCCATGTCTCACTGCTGTGTGACCGCTCTCACAGCGCGAAGTTCGCGCTTGGCGCACCATAGAGGCAGGAGAAAAGTGTCCCCACTTCATGGGTCTAATGACGCTTTTTATGCACTATGCAAAGAGTGCTTATCCTGGGAGCTGCTGGACGAGACTTCCACAACTTCAACGTAGTTTTTCGAAACAACCCTGAATTTCACGTAGTCGCCTTCACGGCAACTCAAATTCCCGACATCGCCGGCCGTCGTTATCCCGTGCAATTGGCGGGCGATTTCTATCCTGATGGCATTCCCATCATGGAAGAAAACAAGATGGAAGAGATCATCCACGACGAGCTGGTGGACGTGGTGGTCTTCTCTTACAGCGATGTCGCTTATCCGACGCTGATGCATCTGGCCTCGCGCGCCGTCGCCGCTGGCGCCGACTTCTGGCTGCTGGGCGTCGAACGCACGCAACTGGTTGCCAAAGTGCCGGTCATCTCGGTCTGCGCCGTCCGCACCGGTTGCGGCAAGAGCCCGGTCTCGCGGCGGATTGCCAGCGAGCTTCGCAAGCTCGGCTGGAACCCCGTCGTGGTCCGTCATCCTATGCCTTACGGCGACCTGGCCGCGCAGCATGCGCAACGCTTCGCTTCGCTGGCCGACCTCGACAAGAATCTCTGCACCATCGAAGAGCGCGAGGAATACGAACCGCACATCATTGAGGGCACCACGGTCTATGCCGGGGTCGATTACGAGGAAATCCTGCGCCAGGCAGAGAAGGAGGGCGATGTTGTCCTGTGGGACGGCGGAAATAATGATACGTCGTTCTATCGTCCCGATCTCGATATCGTTGTCCTTGATCCGCATCGCCCGGGACACGAGTTGGCCTACTATCCCGGCGAGGTGAACTTCCGCAGCGCGCACGTGCTCATCATCAACAAGGTGGACACGGCCGATCCCGATGGAATCAAGACCGTGCGGCAGAATATCGCGCTGTTTAACCCCAAGGCGCAGGTCATTGAGACCGCCTGCAAGGTCACGGTGGCCGATCCCGAGGCGGTTAGGGGCAAGCGGGTGCTGGTGATCGAAGATGGTCCCACCCTCACGCACGGAGAAATGCCTTACGGGGCCGGCGTGGTGGCAGCCAATCGCTACAATGCGGCCAGCCTGGTCGATCCTCGTCCTTACGCTGTGGGCTCCATCCAGAAAACCTTTGAGAAGTTTCCCCACCTCTGGAGAGTTCTGCCCGCCATGGGATACAGCGATGTCCAGCGGCACGAACTTGAAGAAACCATCAAGCGCGTACCGTGCGACTTAGTGCTGGTGGCGACGCCGATCGACCTGGCACGCACTATCAAGCTGGATAAAGTCAGCGTGCGGGTGAGCTACGAAGTCGAGGAGATCGGCAAGCCCGCAATCACCACCATGCTGGAGCAGTTCACCCAAACCTACAAGCCGGCGCTGGCGGAAGTGGGGACGTAGCATGTTGCAAAAAGATTTCCTCTCGATTCGCGATTTCTCGCCGCAGGAGATCGGGCAATTTCTTCATGTTGCCTGCCAGCTCAAGGCCCACCCGGGCGGATATACCAGCGCTCTGAAGGGCAAGACGCTGGCTATGATCTTCGAAAAACCGTCACTGCGCACACGCGTGACCTTCGACGTGGGCATCGAGGAACTGGGCGGGCATCCGCTGTATCTTTCGCCGGCCGAGATCAGTCTGGGCAAGCGAGAGTCGGTCTATGACGTCGCCAAGAACCTGGAGCGCATGGTGCAGGGGATCATGATCCGCACCTTCGCCCATGACATCGTCGTGGACATGGCGCGGCACGCCGGCATTCCGGTCATCAACGGCCTCACCGATTACAGTCATCCCTGCCAGGCAATGGCGGACTACCTGACCATGCTCGAGGTCAAGGGGCGAATTGCCGGACTGAAGGTGGCCTACATCGGCGACGGCAACAATGTGGCGCACTCGCTACTATTTGCGGGCGCGCAATTAGGCGCGGAGGTGTGGATAGCCACGCCGCCGGGCTACGAGCCTGACAGCGGGGCCGTTGCCTGGGCCATGGAGCGCTGCGGCGCGACCGACGCAAGCTGCACCATCACCAACGATCCCAGCCTTGCGGTCCTCGGCGCTGACGTGGTTTACACCGACGTGTGGGCAAGCATGGGACAGGAAGCCGAGGCGGCAGCGCGGCGCAACATCTTCCAGCCGTATCAGGTAAACGCCGAGTTGTTCGCCAAGGCGAAGCCCGATGCCATCTTTATGCATTGTCTGCCGGCGCATCGGGGCGATGAAGTTACCGACGAGGTAATCGATTCGCCGCGCTCGTTCGTCTTCCAGCAGGCAGAGAACCGGCTGCATGCCCAAAAAGCAATCATGCTGGAACTGATGAAGCAAGACCGGGCCGCGGAACGCGAGATGGCTCGTGAATCAACGCTGGAGTTGACGAGGTAGAAAAACCGCTGTTTGCTTTTCGCTCTTCGCTAAGGAGCCCAGGAACCTCTGGCGAAGAGCGTCTGTAGGGACCTTATGGCAAAGACTGCGCTAGTCGCGGTGGGCGGCAACTCTCTCATTCGTGCCGGAGAAAAGGGCACGATTGCCGAGCAGTTGGCCAACACCCGCCGCACCGCCCAGGCGATTGTCGGCATCATCCGCATGGGATACAACCTGGTGATCACGCACGGCAACGGGCCGCAAGTGGGCGCGCAATTGCTACGCTCGGAACGCGCCTCCGACGTGGTGTATGGGCAGACCCTTGATGTTTGCGGCGCGGCGAGCCAAGGCGAGATCGGTTATCTGCTTGCCCAGTCGCTGGAGAACGAACTGGCCGCAGCCGGCATGGAGGTTCCCGTCGCGACCCTGGTGACCCAGGCCCTCGTCTCGCCGGATGACCCTGCCATGCAACATCCGTCCAAGCCGATCGGGCCTTTTTATTCGCGGCACGATGCCGAGGAGAAAAAGCGCCTGCTGGGATGGCAGATTGTTGAGGACGCAGCCCGCGGCTATCGGCGCGTGGTGCCTTCGCCGGAGCCGGTCGAGATCCTGGAACTGGATGTCATTCGTGCCTTGGTCGATCGCGGAGTGCTGGTGGTGTCCACCGGGGGCGGAGGCATTCCCGTGATGCGCGTGAACGGCCGCCTGCAAGGCGTGGAAGCGGTCATCGACAAGGACCGCGCGTCCGCGTTGCTGGCTTCTCAGTTGCGAGTGGACCTGTTCGCCATCTCTACGGATACCGAATATGTTTTTCTGAACTATAAGAAGCCGAACCAGACGCCGCTCACTTACGTCACCGCTTCGCAGTTGGAAGAGCATCTGCGCGAGGGCCACTTTCCCCCGGGAAACATGGGACCAAAAGTGGAATCGGTGTTGCGCTTCCTGCACAGCGGCGGCAACGAAGCGGTAATCACCTCGTATGAGCGCTTGTGCGAAGCCGTGCAAGGCTCCGCGGGTACGCACATCGTGGCGGACGCAAAGCGACGCCGCAAGACTGGGCCGCTAGAACAGGAATTTGAGGTGCCGGTTATCCGGTGAACGATGCTCACGACAGACCGAAGCACTAGACTGCAGGAAGCAAAGCCAGGACGTTCCCGTATGAGTTTGAAGCACGTAGTCGAGTCGCAACAGTTCACGGTCCCATTGTTGATGGAGTTGTTCGACCGGTCGCGGCTGATGGAGAGAATCGTGGCGCGCGGCGGGACGCTGGACTATCAGAATCGAATTCTGGCCAGCTTGTTCTATCAGCCGTCCACCCGGACCCGCTTCTGCTTTGAAGGGGCCATGCACCGGCTGGGCGGACGGGTGCTTTCCACCGAACACGCGCATGCTTTTTCCTCGGAGATCGAGGCCGAACAGGTCGAGGATTCCATCCGCATCATTGGCAGCTATTGCGACGTCATCGTGATTCGTCACCATGAGCCGGGCGGAGCGCACCGCGCGGCCAAGGTCTCGCCGGTGCCGATCATCAATGCCGGTGACGGCGCGGGCGGCCAGCATCCCACGCAAGCCTTACTCGATCTCTACACCATTTACCGTGAGCGTCCGCTCGACGGATTGAGCGTGGCTTTCATCGGCGAACTTGATCGTGGCCGCACCGTCCGCTCCCTGGCTTATCTGTTGGCGAAATTCGAACGGGTGAAGATCTTCTTCGTGAGCCCGCCCGAGCTGCAGATGAAACCCGACATCTTGCAGTACCTCGACCGGCATGGCATCAGCTATGAACTGGAGTCGGACATCAACCGCGTGATCGGAGAAGTGGATGTCATTTACCAGACGCGTATCCGCGCCGACCGGCTTAGGGGACCGCTGCGCTATGCCATCGACTCCACCGTGCTCCAGCACATCAGGTCCAATGCCATGATTCTTCATCCCCTGCCGCGGACCGTGGAGTTGGACAAGAAAGTTGACGACGATCCTCGCGCATTGTATTTCCGGCAGGCGGCGAACGGACTGTATGTGCGCATGGCGCTGCTCACGATGCTGCTGGACTAGCAGGTAGCACTTAGCATTTAGCACTTAGCAATTAGCAACTGCGAAACCGATTCCAGCCTTTAGGGACGGCACCGGTTTCACCAAGGAAAGGCTTGAGGTCTTTATGGAAATCATGGAGCAATCGAAAAGCAGCGAATTGATCGAACTCGAAGATCAATACGGCGCCCACAACTATCATCCTCTCGACGTTGTTGTCGAACACGCGGAAGGGGTTTGGGTCTATGACGTGGAAGGGAATCGCTATCTCGATTGCCTGGCTTCGTACTCCGCCGTCAACCAGGGGCACTGCCATCCGAAAATCCTGAAGGCCATGATCGAGCAGGCGCGCAAGGTGACGCTGACATCTCGCGCCTTTCGCAACGATCAGTTGCCCCTGTTCTATCAGGAACTCCACGACCTGACCGGGTTCGAGATGGCGCTGCCCATGAACTCGGGCGCGGAGGCGGTGGAGACCGCCGTGAAGGCAGCGCGCAAGTGGGGCTACAAGCTCAAAGGCATACCCGACGGCAAAGCTGAAATCATCGTTTGCGCCAACAACTTTCACGGGCGCACGGTGACCATCGTCAGCTTCTCGACCGACGAGCAGTACCGCGACGGCTTCGGACCGTTCACGCCCGGATTCAAGGTCATTCCCTTCGGCGATGCCAACGCTTTGCGCGAGGCGATCACGCCCAACACTTGTGCCTTCCTGGTGGAACCCATCCAGGGAGAAGCCGGGATTGTTTTCCCGCCTGCGGGATTCCTGAAAGAGGCCGCTGCCATCTGCCGCGAGAATCGCGTGCTGCTGATCGCCGACGAAATTCAGTCGGGTCTGGGCCGCACCGGCAAGCTTTTCGCCTACATGCACGAAGGCATCACTCCCGATGTGGTGATTGTGGGCAAGGCGTTGTCGGGTGGTTTCTACCCGGTATCGGCGGTGCTGGCGTCCGAGGAAGTGCTCGGCGTGTTCCACCCAGGCGACCACGGCAGCACCTTCGGCGGTAATCCGCTGGCGTGCGCAGTCGCCCGCTCCGCGCTGCGCGTGCTGGTGGCGGAAAATTTGATCGAACGCTCTGCCGAACTTGGCGACTACTTCCTCACCAAGCTGAAAACGCTGAAGAGCCCGCACATACGCGAGGTCCGCGGCAAAGGCCTGTGGATCGGAATTGAACTTGACGTTCCGGCACGGCCCTATTGCGAGGCGCTGAAAGAGCTGGGAATCTTGTGCAAAGAAACCCACGAATACGTCATCCGCATCGCGCCTCCGTTGGTCATTACGCGCGAAGATATCTTCTGGGCGTTCGAGCGGATCAAGAGAGTTATCGAAGGATTGCGCTGATTGCGATTCGTCGATCGCTTGCGGCAAACCCTCTGTCAGGCTGAGCGAGCGCGGCAGTAGTTGGCGGCGCGAGTCGAAGCACCCCTATTGGATACATAAAGCTGGGGTGACCATAGGGGCCCTTCGACTCGCGGCAAAAACGGCCGCTCGCTCAGGGTGACACTACCATGAGTTCTCTACAACGATGCACCGCTCAGTGCGGCTTGGTGCTGCTTGTCCCAGGCTTCGCCGGAGCCTTGGAAGGCTTTGAGCCCGGCTTGGGATGGGCATCCTCGGCAATCTGCTGGTCAACCCGGTCGGACTCCATTACAAACGTAGTCATGACCGCGTCAACGGCGAACTGACCGGCGTCAGCCGCCAGCGGCAGTTCCTTGAGTTCGGGCAGCGGTTTGCCTACCTTGTACAAAGTCACGTGAGTCAAGGCCTCGAACTTGGCCGGATCCAGCACCACTCCTTTGGGCAGAGAAGCCGGTGGCAGACCGCCGCTGTTCGGCTCCTTCACCTGCGTGGGAACGGTGTAGAGGATGTAGTCACACTGCTTGGCGCGGGCTTCGCTTTCCACATCGGCGTGCGGGGCTTCGGCGTCCAGCGGAACGGCTTCATGCTGGTGGCGTTGGATCTCGTCGATCAAGTTGAGGCGCAAGTTGTCGGTGGGCAGGCCCTGGCCGCTCATGTCCTTAATCTTGACCACGCCGATGCGCACCACGCCAGCAGTCTTGGCCGCAACCACGGGCGCGGGAGGTGGCGCCGGTGCAGTTGCTGCGGGCGCAGCCGGAGCCGCCGCTGGTTCAGGCGCCGTCTCGGCATGCGCGGTTGGCGGCGTGCCGCCCATCATGGCTGACATGTCCATGACCTTGCAGCCGGGCGGCATATCGAACAGCGGCGCATCCAGGCTGGTGTTGGTCAGCTCCACCACTTCCGTCGTGATGGTGTAGGTCCCCTGTCCCGATGCCATGGTCATGGTTTGCTTAAGCGGGTAGCCCAGCGCGCCGCCACCGCCGCCCTTCATCACGATGCGGTCGCTGCAACCGCGCTTGGCGCCAGGGCCGCCACAGGCCAAAGCACGGTACGACTCGTCGCCGCAGGAAAACCCCGCCGACAGATCGGCGTACCAGCCATCCATTTCCATCTTCATGTGCGACTGATTACAGGCGTCGGGGGTGGACTCCATCGCCATGGAACTCTTGATGTGGCGCGCCTTGTAGCCGAACATGTCCTGGCGTTCGCCGGTATCGGTGGAAGTGCGGGTGATGGTTACAACCCCGCCCTTACGAGGCGTGGGCTCGCCTTCTCCCATTCCCCGCATCATGGTCCCCATGTTCGGCGTCGCGGGACAAGACGACTCGCCGCCGCCCATCGACATGACCATGCACTGATCGCCGGTGACAGTGATCATGCGCTTCTGGTCGCACTGGATGATGCTGACCGCGCCGCCGTGACCCCCAAAGCTGGTCTCGGTGCGCTGGCGGCCTCCCTTGATGTACACCGTGCTCTCGGTGGAGTGGCCCATCACCGTGGTGCGGGTCTTGATCTTCAGGTCGGCTGACGCGACGGTGGAAAAACAGACTAGGGCGATTGCAAGGGCAGAAGAATGACGTAATAGGCGAGTCACAGGATGCCTCCTCAAAGGAAAGACGAATATCGTTACGTTGAAATGAGTACGGCGCAATTCTAAACAAACGGGGCGGAATGCGACAGGTGTGTCACTTTCGTTGGCTGTCTAGCTCAATTGTGAGATTAGCAGCTAAGCCGGATCAAGCGCCGACCGCCAGCGCTTTCTCCGGCTCGGGCTCAGACATGGCCGGAGCTGCAACCGGTGCCGCCGGGTGGGTGCGTGCACCTTTTGGTGACGGCTTCTTGCGAATCGTCCTCTTCCTCGCGACCGGAGTCTTCGCATGTCCCACCGGAATCTTCGCGTGCGGCCGCTCGTGCTTGCGCACCTCCGGCTTGGCTTCGGCGACGGCGGCGCTCTCAGCACCTGCCCGCAACTCGGCAAAGCTCTCATCCACGAACTTCTCTAGGCGCTCGAGGTCGGGCGCGGCGTGCACATCGCCGGTAAAGCCGAAAAACGCGGTACCGTTATAGGTGAGGATGGCGCAGTTAATGCCCATCAGGCCGCCGATCGGCACCCACGGATACCACGACAGCATCTTGTGACCCATGAGGTAGAGCGGGACCTGCGGGCCGGGAACATTGGTGCAAATGATGTTGCACAGGCTCAGCGGCAGTTGGCTGGCCACGGGTCCAATATTTTTCCAGAATGCATTGGGCAGAGTTGACAGCAGACCGCCCAGCAAGCCGACAAATTCGGCCGCGCGCGCGTGCTTGAGGAACTCCACTCGTTCCGTCACCACGGCCAGCAACTTCACGGGATCGCGCAGGTCCAGCGGGAGCGGCACCGGCACGAAGGAGATTTGATTTCCCAGTTCCGTGGCGTCGCCGTCGCCGCGCACATTCACCGGAATCACAACTCGCAGCGACCGCCCGGTCAGGTCAACGCCGCGGTGCGAGACATAACGGCCAAAGGCCATCGTCACTGTCGCCAGGACGACATCATTCACCGTGCCTCCGCACTTGTTTTTGACCGCCTTGATGTCGGCGAGCGGCACCTCGGTCCAGGCAAACTTCTGCGGCCCGTTGCAGATCACGTTGAAGGGCAAGCGCTCTGCCGGCACAGCCAGCTCGGACAATAGGCCAAGCAGCTCGGCAGATGTACTCGCCGGATTGGCCACAGCCTGCTCTGCCATCGTCATTAGTCCGGAATGCAGGGTCAGCGCTCCGTTGAACAGGGAGAGGTAGGACTTAGCCAGCCCGTCGAGCAGGGCCGCTCCTGCATCCTTGGGCGCCGGAGAAGGCGCCGCCTTCGATTTCTTTCGCGAGACCGGAGGCGGGTTCGGGGAGGCATCCATGATGACATTCATCGCGCCCACGCCGGCAATTCCGTCCGCCAGGCAGTGATGGATTCGAGTCACCATTCCGGTGCGCCCACTTTTCAGACGCGCCAGAGTGAAATCCCACAGTGGCCGCTGCCGGTCCAGGCTCTCGCTCACGATCTTGCCGGCCAACGCCTTGAGTTCGTCTTCCGTCCCGTGCTTGAGTTTCACTTCTCGAACGTGGTTCCGAATGTCGAATTGCGGGTCGAACTCCCAACTGGGAAGGCCGAAATCGAGAGGAGACGCCACCACGCGCTGACGATAGCGGGGAATCAGCGGAAGCTTCGATTCGACGAAAGCCCGGAGGTCTGCGAGCTTTATCTCGCCCTCGAACATGCTGACGCCCGCGATATTGAGCGGCTGGCCCGGGCGTTCGATATGCAGAAACAGCGCATCGCCCCAAGAGAAGGAGTTGTTTCCGTTCCCGTTCGTCATAGTAGATACCTCTTCCCAGCTTGCTTCCGGCTCATGCCAAGGGGCGCAATCTCGTGATGGTCCGCCCGCTCCGGTTCGCTCGGGTGATAACGGCCCTCAGGCCAGAAAGGAGAACCGCGACGTCAGCTTCACCAGCTTGAGCACTTTGTAAATATCCACATTGACGCCGCGCAACACGACCTTGACGGCTTTCCCGTCGGCCAACCCGGCCAACTTTTCCATCGCCCGAAGCGCATTGGGATCGATGCGACGCACGGAAGAGAAATTCAGGACCACATCGCCCTGGGCAGTGTCCAGCGTCTCACGGGCCGCTTGCAAGCCCTGGACTACACGCTCTCCATCAATTTCAAGCCACTCGGCATTGACTGTCATACGCACGACCATTCCTCAGCGGTTTGTGGTTGCGATGCCTTAGCCACGGTGGGCAGGCTTCGTCCCCGATAAGCGCTCCAAAACAGCTCGGCCAATTCGCTCAACAGCGGCATACGCGGGTTCGATCGCCACGAAGGATCGTCAAAGGCAATCTTGACCAGCTCGGGCATCGCCTGCTCGAATTCTTCCTTGGAGATCCCCAACTCGGCGATGGAACGCGGGATGGCCAGTCGGTCGAGTAGCTGTTCTGTCGCAGCCACCAGGTTCTTCACCTTTTCCTCGATCGTCTGACCGCCCAGGCCGAGCAGGTCGGCCACCATCGCATACTTCTTGTGCGCGATATATCCGCGCTGGTTCGGCGATGGCATGAACTTGGTCGGCACTCCGGCATTGAAGGCGATGACGTGTGGCAACATGAGCGCGTTGGCGCGACCGTGCGCGACGCCAAAGCGCGCGCCGAAGGCATGAGCCAGCGCGTGGTTCACGCCCACCGAGGCGTTGGAAAAGGCAATCGCCGCAATGCAGGCGGCATTGTGCATCATGGTGCGCGCCTCTTCATCGCCGGGATGTTCATAGGCGATGGGCAGGAACTTGAACACCATGCGAATGGCCTGCATGGCGTTGGAGTCGGTATAAGGCGAAGCGAAAATCGATACTCCAGCTTCCAGCGCGTGGGTCAAGCAATCGACGCCAGTGTCGGCAGTCAGGCCTCTCGGCATTGACATGACGAACTGCGGATCGACGATCGCCACATCCGGACTGAGCGAGTAGTCCGCGAGTGTCACCTTGCGCCCGTGTTCTTTGTCGAGGAGAACGGCAAACGGCGTGACTTCGCTTCCGGTTCCGCTGGTGGTCGAGATGGCAATCAAACGCGCCTGAGCAACTTTCTCGGTTGGATACTGGACCACGCGCTTGCGCAGATCCAGAAACGGCGCGGCCAGTTCCTCTAAGTCCGCCTGCGGCGATTCGTACTTGAGCTTCATGATCTTTGCCGCGTCGATCACCGACCCGCCGCCCAGCGCAATGATTTGGTCGGCTTTGTAGAAATTCAGCGCCTCCACTCCTTGCATGACGACCTTGACTTCCGGCTCCGCGTCGGGAATGACCGAGACGTGGACCAGAGTTTCCGCTGGAATATGGCGACGGACAGTGTCCACATGGCCGATCTGCTCCATGGCGGGATTGGTGATGATGACGGTGGAGCGCGAGGTGAACTGGCGCAGGTTCTCCACCGCGTTCATGTTGAAGTAAATCTGATTGGGAACTCGGAACCACATATGGGCTTGCGTCCTTCGCGCCACGCGTTTGATGTTGAGGTAGTTGTACACATTTACGTTGTCGGTGGTGCTGTTGCCCCCGCCGGTCCCGCAGCCGAAGGAGAAGGTGGGCACCATGTCGTTGTAAACCCCACCCAGCGCGCCGATGGAACCCGGTGAGTTCACAATGATCCGGCCCGCGTTCATCAGCTCACCGAACTTTTGGATGATCTCGTCGTTGCGCGAGAAAATGACCGCCGTATGTCCAATCCCACCGGCATGATTTACGTCCACGCATACGGTGAGCGCCTCATTGACCGATTTTGCGCGATAGACGGCGAGCACGGGAAACAGCTTCTCGACGGACAGCGGATATCCCGGACCCACACCCTGAATCGGCGCAATCAGGAGCTTGGTTTTCGGCTTGACCTTAAGGCCGACCATGCGGGCGATGTCGGTGGCTTTCTGACCGACGGCCATAGGCTGCATGAATCCAGTGTTGGGATCGATTACGGTGCGTCCCAGCAGTTCCGTTTCTTTCTCGTTGCAGATGTGCGCGCCCAGGTCTGAAAATTTTTGCAGCACGGAATCATAAATCTCGTCATCGATCACCACCGTCTGCTCGGAGGCGCAAATGGTTCCGTTATCGAAGGTTTTCGAAGTGATGATGTCCACCACGGCCATGTTCAGGTCCGCGGTTTTTTCCAGATAGACCGGTGTGTTGCCCGGGCCTACACCCAAGGCGGGTTTGCCGGAGCTGTAAGCGGCTTTGACCATGCCCGGCCCACCTGTGGCATCGATCAGGCCGACGTCCTTGTGCCGCATCAGGTAGGCATTGTCTTGCAGCGTCTGCGATTCCAAGCAAGTGAAAACGCCTTCGGGCGCGCCGTGCTTCACCGCCGCCTCATGCATGATCCGTACCGCCTCGTAGCAACAGTGCCCGGCGCTGGGATGCGGACTGAAAATGACCGCGTTCCGCGTCTTGATGGCCATGATGCATTTGAACAGGACGGTCGAAGTGGGATTCGTAATTGGGGTGAGCGAAAAGATGACGCCGATGGGTTCAGCCACCTCCACCACACCGCGTTCCGGAAACTCGCGAATTGTGCCAACGGTCCGTTTGTCTTTGACGTAGTTGTAAACGAACTCCGTGGCCACCATGTTCTTTAGGGCCTTGTCTTCCACAACTCCAAGGTGGGTTTCCTCAATGGCAAGCCGGGCGAGATATTGCGCTTGTTCCAGTCCAGCCAGGACCATCGGTTTGACAATACGATCGACATCCTCTTGGGTGTATTGCGTAAACACGGCGGCAGCGGTCCCGGCTTGGCTGACCAGTCCTTCCAGGTAAGCAATCCGTTCTTCACTGAGGCTCGCAACGATCTCTGCCATGCTTCTACTTCCTTTCAAATCCGCCTGCGATTGCGCCCCAGCCGTTCCTTGCCGGTCGCCCACTGCCAAGTTCCCAAAATGAGAAACAGGAACTTCTTCATAATGCGGTATCTAAGACCCGGGATGCAGTGACGAGCGAACCCGTTAGGTGTGATTCCCGTTTTGGGAATGATTGCTCGATCCGATTCGGCACGAGCGCCAACGAATCAACCGCTCTGGTGAAAACTAGGCTGACCGCCGGTGAGATAATTTGCTGTTGATCGAGCTCCGTGACAATGAGGGAAGCATTGATCCCAGCAGCAGAGGACCCGCGATGATGTCTCAAACCGGCGAATGGGATTTCGACTTCATCGTGATCGGCTCAGGTTTTGGCGGCAGCGTTACCGCTCACCGGCTGGTGGAGAAGGGCTACCGGGTTGCGGTAATGGAGATGGGCCGCCGCTGGACACCTGAGAATCTGCCGCGTACGAGCTGGTCTATTCATCGTTGGTTTTGGAGTCCCAATCTTGCGCTGCGAGGTTTCTTCAACATGCGCTATTTCAGGCATGTCACCATTCTGCACGGCTGTGCGGTAGGCGGCGGATCCATTACGTATGCCTGCACCCTGCTTCAACCTCCTGACAAAGTTTGGGACTACGGCTCGTGGCAAGGGTTAGCGGAGTGGAAGGCGGAGATGCCACGTCATTACGCGACGGCCTCGCGAATGCTGGGGGTTACGGAGAACAAGATCCTGGGACCTGCCGACCGTCTGCTGAAGCAGGTGGCCGACGCTGCGGGAATCGGAGAAACCTTCTACCGGACGCATGTCGCCATCTTTCAGTCTCCTGAAGGAGAGCCTGGCGGACAGACGTTTCCTGATCCCTACTTCGGCGGAGAGGGGCCGGAGCGGACGACCTGCAAGGGCTGCGGCGGCTGCATGATGGGTTGCCATCACGGCGCTAAGAACACGCTCGACCAGAACTATCTTTATCTGGCGGAGAAGCACGGCGCTAAAGTTTTCGCGGAGACAAGAGTGGTAAACGTTAGGCCGCTCAATGGAAGGAACGACGGCAGCGACGGATATGAAGTTTCCACGGTGAAGTCCACGGCCCGGTTTAACCGGCATCCCCGGCGCTTCACTTGTCGCGGCGTGGTGTTTTCGGCGTCGTCGCTGGGCACGATGGAATTGCTGTTTCAACTGAAGGAAAAAGGCTCTTTGCCGGCGATCAGCGATCAGTTAGGCAGGCGAGTGCGCACCAATTCCGAATCGCTCATCGGGGTGCGAGTGCCTAATTCCAGCGAAGACTTGTCCAAAGGGGTCGCCATCGGATCGGGGGTTTACATCGATGAGCACACCCACATTGAAGCGGTTAGGTATCCCGCGGGCTCGGACACCATGGGCATGCTGGCCACGATTCTGACGGGCGGCCGGCCCGGCCCGGGGCGGATTGCACTGTGGATTCGGAATCTCACAGTTTCCTTGCTGCGCCATCCCTTCAAGACCTTGCGCATTCTCCAACCCGTGAAATGGGCGCAGGAATCGGTGATTCTGCTTTGTATGCAAGCGCTCGACGGCCACATTGACATGCGATGGGAGCGGCACATCTATTGGCCGTTCAGGAAGTTCCTGGTCAGCCGCGGGCAGCGGGTGCCTACGTTCATCCCCCAGGCCAATGAGTTTGCCGAGAAATTTGCTCGCATTGCCGGCGGTACGGCCATGAGCATGTTGCCGGAAATACTGTTCGACGTTCCCGGCACCGCCCACTGTCTGGGAGGCGCTGTCATCGGCAGCTCGCCTGAGGACGGCGTAGTGGATTATCGCAACCGGGTTTTTGGATATAAGAACATGTATGTCTGCGACGGGTCGGTGGTCGCAGCCAATCTTGGCGTCAATCCCAGCTTGACCATCGCCGCCCTGACGGAACGCGCGATGAGTTTCATCCCCCCGGCATCGGAGACGAACTGGAACGACGCTGCGGAGCCAGCGGAAATGCAGAGTCGATAACTGACCGCCCTGTCCGCACTGGTCTTACTTCTCGACCAAACAGTACTCGCCCAGTTTCTCGCCGCTCGCCGGATCAGCCGTACTGGCATAAAGATCGATGCAGGCGCAGTCGTACATTCCCCAATTCTTAGGGAGCCGGACCATCACGTAAGTTCCTGGTTCCAGGACCTTGCAGTCCGCCATGCCCTTATTACAATGCAGCGCGAAAGACTCTGCCACTTGCGACGTAGCGGTCTGATGCACCGTGAGAATCACCACGCCGTTGTTTACTTCGCCAGTTTTCACAGTGATGATGGATTTGTCCTGCGCCATAACTTGCATGGCAGTCAATAACCCAAAAAGGCCAAGAAGAATGATCACTTTCCTCATGGGAGTGGTCTCCTCATTCGAAAGTTAGTTTGCGCAGGACCATGTCCGAGTTCGGCGGAGGGAATCTCATCCTTCCGCACGGCTTCTAATGAGCCTGCGTTCAAGTTCATCATCCCGCCCCCAGCGTGGTTCTGTCTGTGACGGATGATGCATGACGCTGTGTCGGTTGGGGTATCCGGGCAGCCTGGTTTTGGAAATCGGTGCTGCCAGCGCGCGGCTTTCTTCGGTGTCATCCTGAGCGACGAGCGCAGCGAGGAGTCGAAGGACCCCTATACTTCCCACTCACTCTCGCCTGGCATGATTTTCGTTGGAGCGAGGAGTCGAAGGAACCCTTTGGCCCGAGGCAATCCCCAACGCGGTAAGCGGTCACATTGTGATTTTCTTGCAGCCATAGGGCCCCTTCGACTCGCGGCAAAAGCGGCCGCTCGCTCAGGGTGACACCACAAAGAATCCGTTCTTCCATTTTTCAAAACCAAAGAATTAACCTTGGTGTAACATATGGAACCTGTCGTTCATACCGCTGCTTTCCGCAAGAAAGTCGTATGGTCCGTCGTTCGCTGGATGATCCATCCTTAGTGCTGAATCGCGAGGCGTCGTGGCTTGCCTTCAACCGCCGCGTGCTGGAGGAAGCCGAGAACCCACGCAACCCTCTGCTGGAACGGGTCAAGTTTCTGGCCATCACCGCCCGCAATCTCGACGAGTTCTTCGAGATTCGAGTAGGCGGCCTGATGCAGCGCATAGAGGACGGCCAAACCGATCCGGGACCGGACGGACGCACTCCCCAGGAAGAAGCACAACTGGTGGCGCGGCTGACCCACGAGTTCATGCGCGATCAGTATCGCTGCTGGAACCACGCGCTGCGGCCAGAACTGGCCCAGGAAGGCATTCGCGTCGTGGGGACCAGGGAACTCACGCCGGAGCAGCGGTCGTTTGTCGCCGAATACTGCGAGCGCGAGCTTGATCCGTTGCTCACTCCAGTGACCGTCGATCCCGCCCACCCGTTTCCGCGCGTCATCAATAAAGCGCTGTGCCAGGCGCTGTTGTTGCGCCGGCGCCGCCGCGCTTCCACCAATTACATGGGAGTGGTGACCGTGCCGCGGGTGCTGCCGCGGTTGATCAAGTTGCCGCCGCGCAATGGCAGCGAAGACTACATCTTTCTTGCCGACCTGGTGGCGTCGCACACCGTGGAGATGTACCACGGATACGAGATCATCTCCGAGGCGGCATTTCGGGTGACGCGCAACAGCAATCTGTATCTTCAGGAAGAAGAGTCGCGCAACCTGCTGGAGTCGGTCCGCACGGAATTGCACAACCGCCGCAAAGGCGATGCCGTGCGTTTGGAAATCGAGGCCGATGCCAACCCGGAAATGGTGGACCGCTTGCGCGGCTATTTCGAGATGGAAGACTGGCAGGTGTACCGCACCGAGGGGCCGGTCAACCTGTCGCGGCTCTTTCATTTTTACGAAGAGACGCCGCGGCCCGATTTGAAGTTCAAGCCTTTCGTGGCGCGCGAGTTGCAGTTGAATCGCAAGTCGCGGGACATCTTTGAAGAAATCCGCCATCGCGACATCCTGTTGCACCATCCTTACGATTCGTATAACTCGGTGGTGGGATTCATTCGCGCCGCCGCGGACGATCCCGACGTGCTTTCCATCAAACAGACCCTCTATCGCACCAGCGAAGACTCACCCATCGTGCGCGCCTTGATGGAAGCCTCGGCCAAGAAGGAAGTCACGGTGGTGGTCGAGGTGAAGGCGCGTTTCGACGAAGCCAGCAACATCCGCTGGGCGCGCTCGCTGGAAGATGCGGGAGTGCAAGTGTTCCACGGGCTGGTGGGCCTCAAGACCCATTGCAAGCTGTCGCTGATGGTGCGCAAAGACCCAGACCACGAGACCCGGCTCTATGCCCACCTGGGGACGGGCAATTACAACTCGATTACGGCGGCGTACTATACCGACCTAAGTCTGCTGACGGCCGACCCGGAAATCACCTCCGCGGTGCACGGAGTGTTTAACTTTCTGACGGCTTATGCGGAGCGGCCCAATTACGACCCGCTGCTGGTGGCCCCCATCAATTTGGCGGAGCGCTGCATCAACTTGATCGCGCGCGAGGCCGATCACGCGCGCCACGGGCGTCCCGCCCGCATCATCGCCAAGATGAATTCGCTGCTCGACCTCAACATCGTGCGCGAACTGTACGGCGCCTCGCAGGCCGGGGTTCAGATCGATCTCATCGTGCGTGGGATCTGCGGACTGAGGCCGGGAGTGCGGGGCGTCAGCGATCGCATCCGCGTGCGCAGCATCGTGGGACGCTTTCTGGAACACTCCCGGGTGCTGTACTTCGCCAATGGCGGGGAAGACGAAGTCTATCTGGGTAGCGCCGATTGGATGCCGCGAAATCTTTACGAACGCGTGGAAACCGTTTTTCCCATCAAGGACGCGATGTTGAAGCAGCGCATTATGGCCGAGATATTGGAGGCCTACCTGGCGGACAACACGCAAGCGCGTCTGCTGCAATCGGACGGCTCCTACGTGCCTGCCGATGCCGCGTCGCGCTCCGGGAAGCGAGGCCTCCGCTTTAGCGCGCAGGAATTTCTGAGCGCGCTTTGCGAGGGCAAAGTCACCCTGGATGCCATTCCCGCGCTGCCGTCCCATCGCCCGCGTAGCACTCGCCGGGCGGTTAGGGCAAAATAGTCATCATGGACATTTATTTCTTGCGTCACGCCAATGCTGGGGAGCCAAAAGTTAGCCCGGCCAAGGATGAGAAACGGCCGCTTGACAAGCTGGGAATCGAGCAGTCCCACGATGTGGGACGCGCGCTTGCGGCGCTTGACGTCAACCCCGACGTGATCATTTCCAGTCCTCTGCGGCGCGCGACCCAGACCGCAGCCGTGGTGGCCAACGAACTGGGATACGAAGACAAAGTCACCCTCGATGCCGCGCTGCGCCCGGAGGCAAGCTATGAGAAGTTCCAGGATCTGCTGCGCCGCCACAGCCGCCGGGACGCGATTATGGTGGTCGGTCACAACCCCAGTATGACCGTGTTCCTGAACAACCTTCTCTCCGGTGGCAGCCCGTTGAACGCCATCGAACTGAAGAAGGGCGGGGTGGCCAAGGTTGAAAAGGACGGACGCAAGCCGGCGATACTGAAGTGGTGCATGCCGCCTAAAGTGGTGCGCGCGATTCAGCAGGCTTCGGCCAGCAGTTCGCGGCCGAAGACCGTCCCGAAGTAGTTTTTCTCCTGCTCCACGGCCCACAATTCCAGCTCAATTCCTTCCGTGGGGCTAGGTGTCAGCAGCAGCCGCACTCGACCGTCCTGGTGAACGCGGAGGGTTAACTCGCGCACCGCGCCACGGCGACCTTGGTCGAGAGCGCGCGCCAGGCGCAGCAAAGCCACGGCTTTGGCAACATGAATCTGGTCGATGCCAGGTAAAAGGCCCATCACGCGATCGCTGGGCGCGGGAAGCGACTTGCCGAGATAGCGGGTGATGGCCGCGATGATACGTCGCTGCATGGGGGTGTATCCGAAGATTTCCGAGTGAGCGATGACGTAATAGCTGTGACGGCGCCGGCCGGAACGATTGATGTAGGCGCCGACTTCATGCAGCATGGCCGCCGCCTCCAGCCAGTCGGCGTACTGCGGCGGCAACTGGTGCACGGGCTGCAAGCGCCGGAACAACTGCATCGCCAGATCGCGAATGCGCTGGGCGAAGGTCAGATCCGCGCCATAGTGTTTGGCGGCGGAAAGCAAGGCATCGTGGCGCTCCGACTCCACCCGTTCGCGCATGACTGCGCTGCCGTTGTAATCGGCCATCATCTGCGCCAGCAATCCGTCGCGCAGACCCAGCGGCAGATAGCGAAAGCTGCGCAGGTTGCACAGTTGCATGAGTTCGGCGAGCACCATGGCGCCGGCAATGATAATTTCCGCCCGCCGCGGCCCAATGCCGGGCAGGGCCCGCCGCTCCGCCAGGGTGCGCCGGCTCAAGGTGTTCAGCAAGGTTGCGACTGCGGTCTTGGGCACGGTTTGCGGCTTGCTTTCGTCGTAGCCGCGGATTTTCGCGGCGTACAAACCGGAGAGCGCCGCCGGGGTGCCGGAGGTGGCGATGGAGACCTGCAATTTCGCGGCAGCGATCCGTTTCTGGATGCGGGAAACCTCGCCTTGGATGAACCCACGCATCTGCTCCAGCTCTTTTTTCTTGGGCGGATCGTGATGCAGAAAGGTTTGGGTGAGGCGCACCGCCCCGATGGGCAGGCTCACCATGTCCGCAATGTGACCCGAGATGGAGATGGTCAACTCGCAACTGCCGCCGCCAAGGTCGATCAGCAAAACCCGGCTGCCGGCGATGCGGGCATTGGCGAGCACCCCGAGATGAATGAGGCGGCCCTCTTCCAATCCTGAGATGATTTCCGTTTTCCAGCCGGTGGCGCTGCGCACCCAATCCAGGAAAGCGCGGCTGTTGCGCGCGTCACGCAAAGCGCTGGTTGCGACCACGCGCACCCGGTCGGCAGCGTAAGTCTGCACGGCGCGGTGAAAGCGCCGCAGCACTTGCAGAGTTTGCGACATGGCCTGCGGATCGAGTATGCCATTGGCGAAAACACTTTCCCCGAGGCGCGTGACCTCGCGATCGTCGTGCAGCGTTTCCAGACGACCGCGTACGGCCCGGGCTATCTTGAGCCGGACCGAGTTCGAACCGATATCCACCGCAGCGAAGGTTGGCATGGCGGCTACCAAGAGAGCATAACAGCCAAGCTACGGGCCTCGGCAAACCCTCTGCTCTCGTCCCCAGGGATGGCCCGCAGATGCCTGATTTCGTCTGCTAAACTCAACCTGTTTATGCCGCCGGCCAGTGAGCGTTCTGCCGTTCCATTCGCATCCCAGCCATCCGATGTCTGCACTCCAGATGTGACGCCGCGCGGCGACATTCTGGTTTTGGCGTTGCTCACGCTTGCGGGAGCGGGCCTGCGCCTGTTCCATCTCGGCGCCAAGGGCCTGTGGCAGGACGAACCTGCCACGGTTGCGATCGCCCGCATGTCGTGGCCCCACTTCGTCCGAGTGTGGTGGTACGGCGAGGCCAGTTTCCAGAGCGTGTACTTCCTCCTGATGCGTGGTTGGATGCACCTGGGAAGCAGCGAAGCCTGGATTCGACTTCCTGCCGCCCTGTTTGGAATTGCCGCCATCCCGCTGATCTACTTGGTGGCGCGAAAGCTTGTGGGTAGCCGACCAGCCTTGGCCTCGGCTGCGCTGCTGGCGTTCAGTTCCACGCACGTGTCCTACTCGCAGGAAGCCCGCACGTACACCATGACGATTCTGCTGGTGCTGCTGTCGTCGTGGTTCTTTGTGCAAGCCGTGGAACAGGGCCGCGAAAGGGATTGGATCGCTTGGACAATCTTCAGTGTGCTCGCCGTATATGGACACTACTTCGCGTCGCTGGTGATGGTGGCCCAAGCCTGCTCTTTGTTCCTCAGCAAAAAGCCGGCGCCGTGGAAGCGAATGGTCCTCCACGCTCTCGTCATTCTGGCTATGGCCATGCCCGGCATGACTTACGTGTTTCGGACTTCGCCCGAGTTTCTGACCGGCGCCTTGAACGTCAAGCCAACTCCAAAGCAACTGTTGCACCTGGCGCTTTTTCTGGGCGGAAGTGGAGAGAAACTCGTTCTGGCCACGATCTTGTGGGTTGTCGGGGTGCGTGCCATCTGGCGGGAGCGTCTCGGCCGTGCCGAGACATCTGAGATTTTCTGGCGTGGCATGCTGGTCCTATTGTGGGCCGTCCTACCGATTTTCCTCGTCGCTCTGGTGTCGTTGCATTATCCCGTTTTCGTGCAGAGATACATGATTTTCTCCCTCCCCGCGGCCATGATGCTGGCTGGGCGCGGCATGAGTGCCCTGCCGAAGCGAAATCTTGGGCCTTGGCTGGTGGTGTTGTTGTGCGCGGCCTCCATGGTGAACATCGTTCTCGGCTATAAGAAGCCGCGCGAGGACTGGCGCGGCGCCACCGACGCCATTATCCGGTCGGCAGCCCCGGGAGACGCTCTTCTCATCTACCCGTTCTATGCGCGTCCCGGTTTCGACTACTACTATGATCTTCGACGGGAAAACGCGCCTGCGTTGCGGGTCTTTGCCCCTCCTTTCTACGGATTTGGCGAGGATGATAAGAGTTTTCTGCGGGCACTTAGCTCCAACCCGGCCCAATTTCGCCACGTGTGGGTGATGGTCCGTCAGGCAGGGCCCGACTGGGACGATCAGCGAGGCGAGCATCGCGCGGTAGCTGCGCAATTACAGGCGGTTTTCGGGACGCCAGTAACGAGGCAATTCCAGGACCTTACCCTGCTCGAGTTTGGCCACTGATCGCATGCCAACAAACAAAGCCTGCCGTGACGAAATGTGCTGGCGTTTCGATAACCGTAAGAACCCTTACCTTTTCCGCGATACGCTTCGCAAGATGCTAGAAGCGGAGCACGTCGAGTATAAGAAATTGACTGCCGCCTAATTCCCGTCTTCAACTTTGACCTCGCTGGTGATGGAAAACGGTTTCCATCTCTGCCGATATGTACCTTGTACCTTGAGCGTTAACGGGTATGGACGCGGCCCCAATAATTCGAGCAACGACTGCGCTCCCCTAATCTCTCCTATCGCCATACTCATACGGGCTTCCGGTTTGGGGTCTTGTAAACGGAACTGATTCGCTACCTCTCCAAGCGCGAACACCATTTGAACCGAAAATCGCGGCGGAACCTTGTCGCACAGTAGGCGATAGCCGGCCTGAGTCAAAACGGTTGTATATACATTGCCTTGGTTGTCGTGCATATCTAGTTGCCCTTCTCCTATTAGTTTGCCCGTGACCGTTGTCATTCCCCCCTTTACATTCGTGGCGCCACCGAACGTCATTCCACCAGGAATTGGCTTCAAGTCGCAGCTTAATAGCCCATTTAATATCTCGGCTTTGTGTGTTGGAAAATCGGGATATAGTGATAGGTCAACGTCGCTGAAGGTGTCATTTGTAGGATTAGTAAAGACAGCATGAAGTTCGGCAAGGTGATTGTCCCACTCAATATTTCCAATTTTTGTTCCCGCCCTATACTCTCCATGCCTTATTGCGTAGGACTGCGATACAGAGGCTTCTCTTGTAAGAGGAAAACTTATTGTGAACCAACCAAAAATCGCGCAAACAATGCCAATCACGACTATCTGAATTTGGATGGGGCCTCCTGTGAGAATCGGGTCACTTGCACCCTCACACGCGACAGCGATTAGGCCAGCCCACACGATGAATATGCCGAGCCAAAAAGACGCGGTCATAATGCCGAATCCTGCAATTGCGATACCGACCCCAACAAGGCGTAACAACCACACCACCAATACCGATCTTTCTTCTGGTTTTGTCGTGGGAGTTTGGTTGTAACCAATGGGCTGCCTAGCCTCTGGATGATTGCGGTAGTACTTGCTGCTGTGGTAACCAGGGTTTGGATTATCGCCCACTGCGCACACCTCCGCATCGTCCGGGATTCAGTAACCCCGTCGCTCGGATTGTGCTCGGCTCGGCTACTTTGTGTAAAGCCGATAATACTGAGATTTGTCATGACCCGGCTTCGGCACCGCGAGTTGAAGTATTCTGATGAGTGGCGCCCTTCGGCCACGATCGCAGCCCGCGCAAGTCCTGAATTTGCTTCTGCCTTATGGCCAAGAATTTCTGGGAATCCGAACGCGACCTTTTGGCCGCCACCGTGCAACAGGAGAAGCAGGAGTTTGCCCGGCCGGCATCCCGCAAATCCAGGCTGGGGCTGGCCGTGCGCGCGCTGCGCCACCGCAACTTTCAGCTTTTCTTCGCCGGCCAGGCCATCTCCCTGATCGGCACCTGGATGCAGACCGTTGCCCAGTCCTGGCTGGTGTATCGCATGACCGGCTCGGCGTTACTGCTGGGCACAGTAGGATTCGCCAGCCAGATTCCGGTCTTCATCATGGCGCCGATTGGCGGCATCGTCGCCGACCGCCACAACCGGCGGCGAGTGGTGATCGGCACACAAATCGCTTCCATGGTCCTGGCCGCGATACTTGCACTGCTGACCCTGACGGGACGCATTCAGGTCTGGCAGATTATGACGATCGCCGCCAGCCTCGGCGTGGTAAATGCATTCGACATTCCCGCGCGCCAGGCGTTTCTGATTGACATGGTCGGCAGGGAAGACCTGCTGAACGGGATTGCCTTGAACTCTTCCATGTTCAATGGGGCCCGCATCATCGGTCCCGCCATTGCCGGCATCCTGGTCGCGTCCATCGGCGAAGGCTGGTGCTTCTTCGCCAACGCGGTGAGCTATATCGCGGTCATTGTCGGCCTGTTGCTGATGCGCATCGAACATCCCGGCAATCTTGCCAATCAGGGATCGCCGCTGGAGAACATCCTGGAGGGATTTGCTTTCGTGCGCAACACCGGTCCCGTCCGCGCCATCCTGCTGTTGCTGGGAGTGGTTAGCTTTGTAGGGATGCCGTATGCCGTGCTGATGCCGGTCTTCGCCGATAAAATCTTGCACGGCGGCGCTCGCGGACTGGGCATTCTGATGGGAGCTACCGGCGTGGGAGCGCTGCTGGGCGCGGCCAGCCTGGCGGCCCGCGTCGGTGTGAAAGGCTTGGGGAAGTTGATCGCTCTTTCTGCGGGAGGATTTGGGGTCAGCCTGATTCTGTTCTCGTTTTCCAAAATCTTCTGGCTGTCCGCCGTGCTGCTCCTGCCGGTGGGCCTCACCATGATGGTGCAGATGGCTTCCTCCAACACGCTGATTCAGGCGATGGTCCCCGATAAGCTGCGGGGCAGAGTCATGTCGGTATACTCCATGATGTTTATGGGCATGGCGCCGCTGGGAGCGCTCTCGGCCGGCGTCGTGGCCCATCATCTGGGCGCTCCCTGGACGGTCGCGATGGGGGGAATGGTGTGCATCGCCGCGGCAGTCTGGTTTGGCAGGCACATGCCAACGCTGCGCGCTCAGACCCGCGAGTTGGTCCTGGCGCAAGGCCTGACCGGCGGCTCGCCGGCGCAAGAAATCACCAGCCGCGGATTGTCGTGAGCAGGTGCGTTAGGGCGCAGGCGGTTTGTGAGTGGTGGTGGCGCCGCCGGTGGTCACGCCCAAGCGGCGCAGCCGGTCGCGTGCCTGCGAGGCCTCGATGGAGCGCGGATAGCGGCCGATGAGGCTCTTCAACTCGCGAATGCCCGCCTCGCGCTGCCCCAGCTCAAGCAACGAGTAACCCTTCTTGAGCTGTGCCGCGGCGGCCTTGTTTCCGCCGGGATACTGCTCCAGCACTTTGTCGTAGTCGCGCGCCGCCGCCTCGAAATTTCCCTGGCGATATTCGATGTCGGCCAGATAGAACTGGGCGTTCCCGGCCAGATCGGTGTTGGAATAGTACTTGATGTATTCAGCAAATTCCTGCGACGACAAATCGTATTTCCCCGAGTTGTAATCAGTCAGGGCCTGTTTGTACAGAGCGTCCGCCGGAGGCGCTTGGGAAGCGGCTGGGTTGGAGTCTGCGCCCGGCGTGGGCGGTCCGGCGGGAGCGGTCATTCCGGGTTGCCCGGCGGCCAGGTTCTGCCCGCCTTGCTGCATGTCGTCGAGCTGCTTGCTGACCTTGGCCAGGCGAGATTTCAGCTCGTCCACCGTGTCGTGCAGCGACTGGATCTGTCCGGAAATCGTTTCCATGCGGCCAGTCGTGTCACTGGCCTGGCCCTGCATCTTTTGCTGCAAGTCGTTCACCGCAGTGCTCATCTTGTTGACACTGTCGGCGCTTTGCTCGACCAGGTTTTTCAGCGCGCCCATGTTCATGTCGATGGATTGCTGCATGCGGGCCACTTGGTCTTGCAGCGCCTGCACCTGGGTTTGCAGTTGGATGATGTCTTTGTTGGCGGCGGCCGCCGGGCGGGCGGCTGCCAACAGCAGCACCGCCAGTGCTAGCCAAGCCACATTGTTGCGAAGTCGCATAGTCAGTCCTGTTCTGCTCCTGAGTTTATTCTGCTGATCAGAGTACACCCGCAGCGAGAAGTGATCTGCCCGCAGATGTCGCCAGCCGTTTCGGTGAAGACGCGGTCCTTAGTCTTAGCCGTACCGTCCCTAAAGGGACTCGATATTTCTTCCCACTTTACCCAGGGCTTACGCCCTGGGCTAATATTGTTTCGCCCTTGCGGGCTTTGGTTTTGCGGAGCAAACACTGCTTGCTACTTCTGATAACCGCTCGCTACTTCTGATAAACGAAGTGAGCGCGACGGTTTTGCTGCCAGCACGACTCGTTGCTTTCCGTGCAGAACGGTTTTTCCTTGCCGTAGCTAATAGTGCGCATACGGTCGGACGAGATACCGAGCTGCGCCAAAATCTGCTTGGCGGCGTTAGCACGATTGTCGCCCAGAGCCAGGTTGTACTCGGTGGAACCGCGTTCGTCGCAGTGGCCCTCAATGGTGAACTTCATGTTGGGGTGCTGCTGCAGAAATCGCGCATCCGCCTGCAAAACCTGTTGATACTGCGCCGAAATATCATAGCTGTCGTAGTCGTAGAACACATCTTTCATGTTCTCGGAAAACAACTGCTCATCGGTGCCGCTGGAGGTTTGCGGAGGAGGCGGAGGCGGAGACGATACCACGGTAATGCGCGCCGTGGCCTCCTGCGTGCCGGAATCGTTCTTCGCCACCAGGTGATAGGTGGTTGACTCCGCCGGGGTCACCGCCCGCGAACCGCTGGGATCGACCTTGCCCAATTGATCGATGGTGACGTCGGTGGCGTAGTCGGTCCTCCACGTCAACGTGCTCGCCTGGCCCGCTTGAATGGTGTTGGGATTGGCGGTCAATGAGGCAGTAGGCGCCGGGGCCGGGGGCGGCGGAGGCGGCGGTGCGGAGGCCACTTTCTTTTTGCCACAGGCACCTACGGCAAGCACCACGGCGAGGGCAACGATAATCCGGATCCATTGATTCCTAGTTAGCTTCAAGTTTTCTTCCTTCACTTTCATGCGAGAGCACTCGCATCAGGTCATGCCAGGGCCGAAGTGTGCTCCTTCTGCGCCCATAAGCGTGCAGGGACTAAACCCTATTTAAAACTCCAATTCGGCTGCGTGTTTTCTCCCGCAGTCGTCAATTGCCGCACCTCGCTTCCATCGGCGAGCATGGAATAAATCTGCACCCGGCCAGTGCGGCTCGACTGAAACACGATATGCCGTCCGTCCGGCGACCATGACGGAAAATCGTTGCGCCCCTCCTCATGGGTCAGTTGCGCCCATTGTTTGCTGGCCACGTCCATCACATAGATGTCGCTGGCCCCCGGCGCGCCCGGACCATAATGACGGATCCACGCGAACGCCAGGAACTGGCCATTCGGCGACCATGACGGCGATACGGCATAGCCCTGATCGGTCACGCGAACCACGTTCGTACCGTCAGATGCCATGGTGTAGATCTGAGGTAGCCCGGTGCGCCCCGCAACCCAGGCAATCTGCGCGTTCGTCTTGGGGTTCCAGGTGGGCGAAACATCCGGTCCTTTGCTCTCGGTAAGGCGCCGCGCACTTCCGCCCGTGGAGCTGACGGAATAGATTTCCGTGTTGCCGGTGCGCGACGACGAGAACGCAATGGTTTGGCCGTCGGAGGACCATGCGGGTGAGTAGTTGTCTCCGCCGAAGTGCTGGAAGCTGACGGGACGGCCGAGTTCCAGGGAGTACATCAGGATTTGCCAGCCTTCCTTAGTCACGCCGGAGTAGGCTACGCGTGTGCCGTCGGGTGAGACGTGCGGCGATAGCGCAATGCTTCCCTGGTGAGTCAGCTGCTTCTGACCAGCGCCGTCGTAGTCCATCTGCCAGATTTCCTTGGAGCCGCTGCGGTTGCTGACGAAATAAAGCTTGGTTTCGGCAACCCCGGCGATGCCGCCGCCCAGGCGAAGGATAATTTCGTCGGCGAAGCGATGGGCGATCAGGCGGGCATTGGCATCGGTGGCCGGTTCGCGATATTGCTTGCCCAGCACCTGCGGCGACTGCGGATTCTTGGTGTCGTACAACCAGCCTTGGACATTCAGCGATCCGCCTTGGATGCCCAGATTGCCGAAGGCCAACATGCTGGCATTGGGAGGCGGGCTGCTCCAGTCATTGAGATGCACTTCCTGGGGAGCGCCCGGCACTGCCAAGGGATAAAAGCTCTTGGACACCATGTCGAAAATCCCCGCCGTCTGCAGATCATTCCACAGAGTGACATTGAAGATCGCGGACAGATTCTGCGTGCCCGTATCGGTGGTGACCAGCTTGAAGTCGGGCACGGCGAGACGCACCTTCTCAACCCCAAGTCCGGTGCCGGTGCGAATCCAGTCCTGAGCCGACATAGCTGCAATGGCAAACAGGACGAACAACACCAATAGAATTGCTCTGTATCGTTTCATGCTTCCCAATTCCCCAAAGTTCCTTCCTTGTTTGGCGTGCGCTTCTTTGGTGGAAGCCCCCGCATTTATGCGGGGGGAAAGTTCGGCTTTGATCACGCGCTTTAGCGCCGGGCATCGAGAAATCCCGGGGCTAAAGCCCATTTCAAAATCGACTCCTTCTCCGCTGGACTAAAGTCCAGCTCCCCCTGCTAAAGCAGGGGGCTTCCACCAAAAGCCTCCCACAGACTTTTTCAGCAGCCTGTAACGCCGCGCCCTTCCAACGGTTGGTATCTTCAACCGAAACGGGCCAACCATACAACCCACCTCACCGCCGATAGTCGAACCAGAACTCGACGGCGACATAACGGCCTGCGTACTCCGGAGGCAGCGGGCCAAAGGTATCGATGCGTTCGAGCGCCCGCATCGCTGACTGATCCAGCGACGGAATACCGCTGGACTGTTCCACGCGTATGTTTTCCGGCTGCCCCGCGCGCGTGATCTCAAAATAAATGTAAACCCTGCGCGCCGTATCGATATTGGGATCAACCTCATACTTCAGCCAGTTTTCCGACACCTTTCGGCGCACCCCATCCACATACCAGCCGAAGCGGCTGCCAAAATCTCCAGTTCCTCCGGTAAAGCTGAGGCCGCCTTTCGCTCCGCCCGCCGCGAACGACCCATAAGGGCCGCTGACCGGCCCTCCCTGGCCAAACGGAATCCGGTTGTCCTCCACCTTGGCAATTTCTTTTGGCGGCGGCTTTTTTTGCGCGGACTCCTGTGGTCCCTTCTTCTTGGCCTCGGGCGCGGGAATCGGAATCGCCTTGGGCTCTTCTCTCGGAATTTCCTTCGGCGGCGTTTGCGTCAGCCCCTTGGATTCGTTGGCCAACACGTTTTGGGTCTGGGTCGGTGGCACCGGCAATGGGATGCTGCTCACCAGCGTAGCGCTCATCGCGCCGCCGGTCCCACCCGTACCGCCCCAATTCTCGCCCCGCGTGCTGGGGATCAGATAGCCGAACAAAGCCAAGGCGAACAGCGCGACATGCAGTGTCACCGAGCCGATCAAGGGAGCGCGAAGATTGCCCCCGGTCGGAAAGATGTCAACGTCGGCTGCCATGCTTCTCCAGCGGTTGGGTCACGATACTCACGTTGGTGATGCCCGACTGTTTCACGGCATCCATCACGGTTGCGAAGGCGCCGAAGGGCACGTTTTCGTCGGCGCGCACGAACACCGACTGGCCCTCAGGGTCGCGGATCTTCTGGTGCAACTGAGCGCCGATCTGATTGATGTTGATGGGCTGGTTGTTCAGGAACACGCGCTGCTGGCGGTCGATGGTGATCACCAGGCGCTCCTCGGTGATCTCCTTTACGGTCCGGGTGCGAGGAATCGCGACCTCAATGCCCGACTGCAAAATGGGCGCGGTGACCATGAAGATGATCAGCAACACCAGCACCACGTCCACCAGCGGGGTGATGTTGATGTCGGCCAGCGAGGTTTGAGTGCGGCCCCGTGAATTGGTGAAAGCCATTACCGCCGCTCCACACTTTCGACCGCGCGAGCGCTGCCCGTCTGGGCGCGCTCGACCTCGTTGATCAGTTCCAGGCTGAAATCGTCCATGCGCGCCCCGAACTCGCGAATGTGCTGGGTGAACATGTTGTAGGCGATGACGGCGGGAATGGCCGCGAACAAGCCGGCCGCGGTGGTAATCAGCGCTTCAGAAATGCCGGGCGCGACCGCGCGCAACGTGGCTCCGCCAGCGGTCCCGAGACCGTGGAAGGCGTCGATAATGCCCCACACCGTGCCGAACAGGCCGATGAAGGGCGTGACCGCTCCGGTGGTTGCCAGCCAGGGCAGGCGGCTCTCCAGGCGGCTCAGCTCTTCCGAGGCCGCAATCTGGGTGGCGCGCTGCAAAGCGGCCATGCGAATGGGATGCGGCGCCTGCTTGCGCAGTTCGTCATAGGCGCCGTCGAACACGGCGATCAGCGGGCTGGGCTTGAATTGTTCCGCAACCGCGGCGACATCTTGCAGCCGCTCCGACTTGCGAAACGCGCGTATGAAGCGATTGCTCTGCACCCGCGCCCGCCGGAACAGGCCCCACTTGGAGAAAATGATGGCCCACGATGCCAGGCTGAACAGCAGCAGAATTAAGAGGACAGCTTTGGCGACCAGACCACTGGATTCAATCAGCCCGGAAATTTCACCGCCGATGGCCGAGGCAAACAAGAAAAAATGCACATTCATTGGACGCAACAGGCTCGACTTTCGCTAACTTCGCATTATAAGCATTTGACGAGGCAGAATCAGGTTTGCGCAGCGAGGTTCCTCGGTAGTTACGGACTGTTAAAATGCTGAGAATTCGCGCCAAGGCCGGCAAGCGGGGCGTTGGCCGCCATTTTGACAACCATTCGCCAACCGGAGTTGTCCCGGTTTTGAATTGCACCTGATGCTGCTCATGAAGGACGTGCGCGCCAGTCTAGGGCTGTGACCGCGCCCTCCAGCAAGACGCCAGTGGTACAATCTCGCCGAATCCGCGTTTGATTTGCAACTAATTTCGGCCGCGCTCGTCGAGTCAGGCCGGTACTTCGTCTGAAGCAAAAGGAGACTCATGAGTTCTGCCAGTCCTGTCGCCCCCGTGGAGCAACCGCCTCTTTCCCAGGTCGAACGCGTCGTGGACACCTTCATCGCTCCCAGCAAAACGTTCTCCGACATCCGGCGCAGCGCCAGCTGGTGGGTGCCCTGGATCTTGCTGGCCATCGCCAGCGTGGCGATGGTATTGGTGGTGGACAAGAAACTCGGCATGGAAAAAGTCGTCGAGAACCAAATGGCGCTCTCCCCAAAACAGGCGGAGAAGCTTGATCAGTTGTCTCCCGATCAGCGCGCGGCGCAGATTCAGACCATCGTCAAGGTCAATCGAGTGATTGGTTACGCCTATCCGGTGCTCTTATTGATCATCATTGCCATCATGGCCGGTGTGTTACTGGGGACATTCAACTTTGGCTTCGGTCAGCGCCTCACTTTTAATCAGTGCATGGCCATCAGCATGTACGCATCGCTGCCCGGGATCATCAAAGCGCTAATTGCCATACTGGCGATCAGTGTGGGAGGGGGTGAAGCCTTCACCTTCCAGAACCCGATCGCCAGCAACTTGAGCGCTCTGGTTGACCCCAGTTCCCACTTCCTTTACTCCATAGCGACTTCGCTGGATGTGTTCACCATCTGGGCGATTGCGCTGGCTGGGCTGGGCTACGGCTGCGTAACCAAGCTGAAGCGGGGGACCTGCATGGCGGTGGCCTTCGGCTGGTGGGCAGTGGTAGTGCTGGGCGGCGCGGGACTTGCGGCGGCGTTCGCCTGAGAACGAGAAGCGTTTTGTATCCGGGCACGGCTTCACCGGCTGCGGAAGAATGGTGTGCATTGTGCTTCATGGTGGGAGCCCCCGCATTTATGGGGGGAGGAGCGCTTCAGCGCTCCGGAAAAATAGCGGTCTGGATCACGCGCTTTAGCGCCGGCATTTGAAAATCCAGGGCTAAAGCCCATTTTCAAAATCGAACTCTTTTCGCCGGACTAAAGTCCGGCTCCCCTGCTGAAGCAGGGGGCTTCCACCAAGCGCGCTTCGCCCAAATTGGAACCCGCCTCAATTGAGAGGCAAGTGCGTCGCGGAATAAGTCCCGAATTGGTATATACTTCGGCTACTCAGTAATAGTCCCGCCGCGGTTGGGCGGGTCGGGGCGCATTTTTTTCATATGCCCCGAGGTGGTTACTTAGCGGAGCGAGCGAAGTCGAGGCCTGCCCGACGCGTTTGGATTTGGGAGTGCGCTACCGGCATCATTTTCTTCCTATATCCCCGGAGCACTTTCACCCACTGCAGACGCCTGGACCGCTTGGTGGAGGTGTCGCTTGGACCTGGTATTCATACGGATCTTATTCGTCCTCATTACAGCAGTTGCAAGTTATGAACTGCGTCCGCTTGGGTTGAACCGATGGCCCGCAGCAGCGGTGGGAGTGCTTTTCGGAATCGCAGTGGTCCTATTTGAGCTCCGCCTGAGACGCGTCAGCCTGAAGCGGCTTATCGGCGCGGCCATTGGAAGCATCCTCGGAATCGCAGGCGCCTACCTTTTCAGTCTCGTCATCCGCAACAGCATTCACGAAGGTCCGACGCAAAGCTTTCTGCAGCTTTTCGTAATGTTGATCATGGCCTATGTAGGTCTGGTGGTGGGCGCCGGCAAGGGCGACCTGCTCAATCTGGCGGCGCTGGGCGGCATTTTTGGCGGCGAGAAACAGTCCAAGCGGAGCCACAAGATCCTCGACACCAGTGTCATCATCGATGGCCGCATCGCCGACATCGCCGAAACCGGTTTCCTCGATGGAGTGATCGTCATTCCACAGTTCGTGCTGCGCGAACTTCAGTTGGTGGCCGACTCGGCTGACTCCATGAAGCGCAACCGCGGCCGCCGCGGCCTTGACATCTTGCAGCGAATCCAGAAGATCGCGACTTTGCAGGTGCAGATCGTAGAAGACGACTTCCCCGCAGTGCGCGAAGTGGACCTGAAGCTGATCGAGCTGGCCAAAGTGTACGAAAGCAAGATCGTCACCAACGATTTCAATCTCAATAAAGTGGCCCAGCTGCAAGGAGTCGCGGTGCTGAACATTAACGAGCTGGCGAACTCGTTAAAGCCCATTGTCCTGCCCGGCGAAATCATGAAGGTTTTCATCCTGAAGGAAGGCAAGGAGTACAACCAGGGTGTGGCCTATCTGGACGACGGAACCATGGTGGTGGTGGACAACGCCCGTAAGATGATCGGCAGGAACATCGATATATCGGTGACGTCGGTTCTACAGACCACCGCCGGGAAGATGATTTTCGGCAAGTTTGACGAGCGCAGCGTGAGCGCGCCGGCGCGTCCCATCGAGCCACGACCGGACTTTAAGAAAGTGGCGTCTCCGCCTGTCCCGGCAGTCGTGGTTCCGGAAACGCCCAAGCACGAGTAGTGCTGTAGAACGAAGACGAGCGGCATTGGGGCGTGTTCGGCTCGGTAATCCGAACAGCATGGTCCCAAGACCGTCCGGCGCGAGCCCGTCCGCATACTGGATTTCCCAAAACCGGAAACGTACGCCAGAGTGTCTGCGTGACCGCTGGCGGGCCTTTAGCTCCCAGATGCCCCTCTCAGGCCAGTCCAAAGGGTCTTCGTCGATCCTGGGGCTTCCTAGGGCCCTTGGAGCCACTTCTGGGAGTTGAATTCGCCCAAGAGTGGTGCTAATTTCGCCATTTGTATAGCACCTATATGCTACTTTGCGCTGGTTTACTGTGTGCGATGGCCGATAAAGCCTTGCGCGATAACATGGTTATGCGGTTATGCGCGGCCAGCCCGGCATAAGTACCTATGACTGCTCCAGTTCCTTCCACCCAATCCGGTAAAGCCGCCGACCACCTTGCGAACGAGCGCACCTTTCTAGCGTGGATTCGCACCAGCATCAGCATTATCGTGTTTGGCTTCGTGGTGGCAAGGTTTGGAATTACCTTGCGCGAATTCTTGCGCATGCAGGGCAATGGCGAACGTCAGAGCGGGATGTCGCTGGCGATCGGGGTCGGTTTCATAGTTATGGGTATCTTCATGGCGCTGGTATCGTTGGTCCGATACCGCACAACCATGAACCGGCTCAACGCAGACGAGTTCCAGCCGGCTGGCGCAATCGTTACCGTTCTGGGCGTGATTGCTGCGCTTTTCGGAATTATATTGGCGGTGTATCTGATCTTTACCGCCAGAACGCTTTAACCAGCTTCGGCGGGGCATCCCATCGTGGCCATTTCGTTGACCAACATTCCTTGTAGGAATCTTGACAACATACCTAATAGAAATCACAATAGCTTTGGGAGAACCACAGCTATGCGGTCCGCAGTCAGGAAAACCCGGTCTTTTTCGCTCGACCAGAATGTTCTGGCAGAGGTTGAACGCACCAAGGGGAGCAACTCCGCCAGCGAACGGGTCAACCAGTTGCTGAAGTACGCTCTGGAGACGGAGCGCAAGGCCAGCCTCTACCAGGAAGCGGCGCAGTTCTTCAGCAGCGCGGCGGAAGACCGGCAGGAGCGCCGCGCCTTCCACAAGGCCGGCCTTAAATCCTGGTCACGCCCATGACTGCCTGGCGAAGCGGAACCAAGCCTACGCAATGGTATCCGAGGCGGGGCGAAGTTTGCCTGATCGACCTTGACAAGGAACGTCCCGCGCTGGTGATTTCCAGCGACAGCCTGAACGCACACGCTCTGGACGTATGTGTATTGCCCATCTCCACCGCCGAGCACAAGGCGTTTTCACTGCGTCCCAAGCTGAAGGCCGCAGAAGGCGGCTTGCTCCGCGACTCGTGGGTGAAGTGTGACCAACCGACCACGGTGGAAAAGCAACTGGTGATCTACCCTCCGCTGGGCACGCTGGCATCGGCATCCATGCAGAGGATTGAAACTGCGGTCAAGATCGCTCTTGACCTTACATAGTCAGCGACGGATGCTGATGAAGAAGCATTCGCTAAAGAACCGCGGAGTGAGGAATGGTTCTAACACGAGATTTCAGAGAAACCGTACAGGCGCGAGTGCGACGCGACGCTGCCTTTCGCAAGGGGCTGCTCCGCGATGCCGTGGAAAGCCTTCTCGCCGGAGAGGTTGCGCTGGGGAAGGATCTCTTGCGCGACTACATCAATGCCACGGTGGGGTTTCCCAAGCTGGCCGCAGATACGAAACTGCACGTAAAGACCCTGGACCAGATGTTTGGGCCAAAGGGTAATCCAACCGCCAGCAACCTGTTTGGAATCGTTGCCTATCTTCAGCGGCGGGAAGGTGTCCGCTTGCAGGTGCGCACCAGCCGGGCAGTGGCCTAGGCAAAATCTCCGTCCCAGCAAAGGACGCCAGTGCTGGCAAGGGTAAACCGTCTTACGGATGCACCACGCGCAACCCAAAATATTCCTCGAAGGGATCGAAATCGCGGTCGCGATGAAGCAGCGCATGCCCGGCCTCCAAACAGAATGTGGCGATCAGGCAATCGATGGTTGTGCGCACCGTATACCCTGCTTGCCGGAGGCGACGATAGTTCTGGGCGGCGGCCACGGCCAACTCGCTTCCGCCGGTATTAAAAATGTAGAGCTTCTCAAGATCATGCCGCACCCCGGCGAAGGCGGCATCGCTTCGAATTCCCTGCAAGACTTCACATAGGACGATGTCAGTCAACCCCAGCGGTTGCCGCCCCAATTCGCGAATCAGCCAATTCGTCTCGCGATTGCTTACGTTGCCCAGGTAGTCGATCCAGACTGTGGTGTCAACAATGACCATGGGCGCCGCCTATTGCGGAACTCGGCTGCGGCGCAGTTGCTTCAAGTTGCCTTCCCATTGCACTTTGCCATGCCATCTGCGAATCGAAGTCTGTTCGTGCATCTTCACCAGAAGCCGAAGGGCCTCTTCCACCGCCGCTTTCTTCGTCGCCGCTCCGCTGCGGCGCATCGCCCGCCGCATCAAATCATCGTCAATCTCGATATTGGTTCGCACAAGTCGTAACCCTCTATGTGTAAACATCTCACATTTTTGTGTATTGTTCAACGGAGAGTCAGTTCATCTACCGGGTCAGACTGATCTGGAAGACAACGGGCACCCCGGCACCAAAGTAAGGAGTGCTGTGATAAAGTAAGAAATGTTGGAGGCGCAGGTTGCAAAAGCAGGCAAGGATAACGAGCAAGGGCCAGATTACGGTGCCGCGCGAGATTCGCCGGGCCCTGGGTGTGCGAACGGGCGACCAGTTGATCTTTGAAAGTGATGAAGCGGGAGTCCGCGTCCGCCCCGCGCGAACGGAAAGCCCATTTGCAAAGTATCGGGGGATCGGAAATCCCGGAATCCCGCCCGGCCGGGCGGGAATTAATCGTTGGACCAAAGAGACGCGCGGGCGATGACAACCTCCATCGATACCAATATCATGATCGCTCTCTGGGACCGCGACCCGGCTGTCAGTGCGGCCGCACAATTCGCGTTGGACGCCGCGTTGCAACACGGTGGTTTGGCGATCAGCGCGCCGGTCTTTGCTGAGCTAATGGCCGCGCCCGGCCGCAGCGAGGCATTTCTCACTTCCTTCTTCACCGACACCGGCATCGCCGTCGAGTGGAACTTGCAGGAAGCGGTCTGGCGCACTGCGGGACGGGCTTTTCAAAAATACGCCGCACGCCGAAAGGGAAAGCGTGATCCTGGCCCGCGCCGTATCTTGGCTGACTTCTTGATTGGCGCTCATGCCGCCGACCGCGGGTATCGGCTACTCACACTGGACGATCGTCTTTATCGGGCGGCTTTTCCCGATCTCGCGCTCGTGCAGGTGTAACCTTGCCGTAAGCCGCCGTCCACTCTTGCGAAATTCCACCCCAGCAAGAGGGGCTTGGGAGGGGAACCCGGAGTTGGGGATCGACCTATCATGGTGGGGATGAAACGTCCGCTTGCGTATGTGAGAGCGCAGACAACCTCGGACCAAAGACCCTTTTGAACTTCAAAAGTTGCTCGATAGACCATTTGAGAAGTTCATCGTGCAACTTAACGTCATCGATTGTGCCGGAGCGATAGATAGCAATTCTGCAAGCGACCCGGTTATCGAGCCGTTCCCATTCGAGAGCTGCACCATATTCCTTTTCGATATTTTCCTTATCGCTAGCAAGCCGGTCGAACAACTCTTTGTTCTCATTGGCGTCCCCACCGGCGATATACAGATCGGCACGGACCTTTCCGCCTCTCGCAAAACTGAAACCGTACGAGGCCTCCGAATGGCCGGTGGCAAAAGAGTACCAGCTCTGCAGTTGCGCCACTCTGGCACCCGTGAACCTGTGCCGCTCGCGAAGGTCGTCGATAAGACGCTGGAAGAATAGACGGTATGCCTCCTCCCGCGGCGAGGCTACGGCGGAGACGACGCCCTTTCGCCATTCGTTTGGAAAGGCAACAAGTCTGAACACATAGGCGGGTCTCGACTGGTCGATACGGAGCACCTCGACCACCACGCCGTAGAATTCAAGTTCTTGGTCAGTATGTTGGTTCAGCCAGTCCAAAGCCTGCCGGTGCTCTTCCCGAATCTCCTGAGCAATCCACACGACCACGGTAGCATTGTGGCCAGCCGCATAGGTGAGCAGTTTGCCGAGGTGGTCGTGGTTGGTGGGTTCAAGCTGGTTCTCGATCACCACCGTTCGGCGGCTGTTGACATCATGTGCCAGAAGGTCTAAAGAAAAATCGCCGACCGGAGATTCTTGCTGCTTGAGTTCGAGGTCCATGCCCAGGGCGTCGCCCAGAGCCGTCATATTGCTAGCCAGCCAAGGTGTAAAGTCAGCCGCCTCCTTGGGCCACACATCGCGGAGCTTAACACGCGTTATGATACCGAATTCGCTCATAGTGCCTTGGGGCGGCCACACATCCTGCGAGCTCTACGCTTCGATGACGCCCACCAACTCCTTCACCGAGTCGGCGCTCTTTTGCAAGGCGGCCTGCTCTTCCGGAGTCAGTTTGATCTCGAGAATTTTCTCGATGCCGTTGGAGCCCAGCTTGCAGGGCACGCCGACGAACAGCCCTTTGATACCGTACTCGCCTTCCAGGTAGGCGGCGCAGGGCACGATCTTCTTCTTGTCCTTGAGGATGGCCTCGACCATTTCTGCGACCGCGGCCGACGGCGCGTAGTAAGCGCTGCCGGTCTTGAGGTACTTGACGATCTCGGCGCCACCGTCGCGGGTGCGCTGCACCAGGCGCGCGAGAGTGGCTGCATCCATCAATTCGGTGATGGGAATGCCCGCCACCGTCGAGTAGCGCGGCAGCGGGACCATGGTGTCGCCGTGACCGCCGAGGACAAACGCGGTGACGTTCTCCACGGAAACATCCAGCTCCCGGGCGATGAAAGCGCGGAAGCGGGCCGAGTCGAGAATGCCGGCCATGCCGATCACGCGATTGCGCGAGAAGCCGCTGAGCTTGTAAGCCGCCTGCGCCATGGCGTCGAGCGGGTTGGAGACGATGATCAGGATGCAATTGGGCGAGTACTGCACCACCTTGCCCACCACATCGCTCATGATCTTGAAATTGGTGTTGAGCAGATCGTCGCGGCTCATGNNGGAATGCCCGCGGTGATGACCACGATGTCGGAGTTGGCGGTGTCGGCGTAATCGTTGGTGCCCAGGATAAACGAATCGCGCTTCTCGATCGGCATCGCCTGCAGCAGGTCGAGACCTTTGCCCTGCGGCACGCCTTCGATGATGTCAATCAGTACGACGTCGCCCAGTTCCTTCGACGCCAGCCAGTGCGCCGCGGTAGCGCCCACGTTGCCAGAACCAACTACCGTTACCTTTTTACGCATGATGCCTCACAGTGTTTGAATATTTAATAATGATGTGTCACAGCATGAATCCGAAATCGAGGTACGGCTAAACCGGTTGCTGTTGAATTGTCATCACGAACGGCTGGCCGGGGTAAGGGTCAGGCCGTGAGGGATCTGCTGTTCCTCGGCATTCATCCAAGAACTAACAACAGCAGATTCCTCGCTGCGCTCGTAATGACAACTCCAAAGACGTAATGACAACTCCAAAGACGTAATGACAACTCCAGAAATAGTTGGACAGCTCGCTACTTTGCTACCAGCTCCGCCACCGGCGCCATATTCTGGATCATGTAGGTCGCGAACTCGCTGGTCTTGACCTTGGTTGCGCCCTCCAGCATGCGCTCGAAGTCGTAGGTGACCTTCTTCTGTAGGATGGTGCGCTCCAGCGAGTCTTCGATCAGGCGGGCCGCCTCGTGCCAGCCCATGAAGTCGAACATCATCACGCCCGACAACATCACGGAGCCGGGATTGATCACGTCCTTATCGGCATACTTCGGAGCGGTGCCGTGGGTGGCTTCGAAGATGGCGTGCTGATCTCCGACGTTGGCGCCCGGCGCGATACCGAGTCCACCGACCTGGGCAGCGGCGGCATCGGAAATGTAGTCGCCGTTCAGGTTGGGCGTGGCCAGTACTGCGTACTCGTCGGGACGGGTCACGATCTGCTGGAAGATGCTGTCGGCGATGCGATCGTTGATCATCAGCTTCGTCTTCCACGCACCCTTACCGTGGGTCGCGTAGATGCTGTCGATCACGCTCCTCACTTCCTTGTAGAGCGCTTCGCGGAAGTCCGGCTGCGCAAATTCCAGACCGGGCTCGACCATCTTGGCGTTGTCTTCGATGGACAACCCCGGATTCTTGTCGAGGTTGCCGATGACCCAGCTCTCGCGCTCGGTGATGACCTGGTCGCGGAACTCCTGAGTGGCCAGCTCATAGCCCCATTCGCGGAACGCGCCTTCGGTGAACTTCTGGATGTTGCCTTTGTGGACGATGGTCACCGACTTGAGATGGTTGGCCAGCGCGTACTTGATAGCCATGCGCACCAGGCGTTTGGTGCCGGTGATGGAGATCGGTTTGATGCCGATGCCGGAGTCTTCCCGCACATGCTTGTTGGTGCCTGCCAGCATCTTGGTGTTGATGAAGTCAATCAACTCCTTGGCCTGCGGCGTTCCCTCTTTCCATTCGATGCCCGCGTAAACGTCTTCGGTGTTCTCGCGGTAGATGACGATGTTCATGCGCTCGGGATGCTTCACCGGCGAAGGAATGCCTTGGTAATACTTCACCGGCCGAATGCAGGCGTAGAGGTCGAGGAGCTGGCGCAGAGCGACGTTCAGCGAACGGATGCCGCCGCCAATGGGGGTGGTCAAGGGGCCCTTGATGCCGATGCGCAACTCGCGGAACGCGGCTACGGTGTCATTGGGCAGCCAGGTCTTGAAGCGATCCATGGCTTTTTCGCCGGCGAACACTTCGTACCAGGCCACCCGGCGCTTGCCGTTATAGGCAATTTCAACTGCCGCATCGAATACCCGGACCGACGCTTTCCAGATATCACGGCCGGTGCCGTCGCCTTCGATGAAAGGAATGATGGGATTGTCTGGGATGACAAGCTTACCGTTTTGGTAAGTGATCTTGGTCCCGCTGGAGGGCAAAGGTATTTCATTATAAGAAGCCGCCACAAGGCACCTCGAGGAGTATGGGTATAAAGTGACCCTAAGCTGTAAACAGCCATGTGTCGGGAATAGGAAGCTCTAGCAGAATCAGCAGCACGCCGAAAACCGAGTCATGGGCACGAAAACGAGTTGCGGCCCCCACTCCAGCCATCCGCCGCGTCCGGATCAGAAAGGCTTGCCGGGTTCTCCCGAACCTTCTACGGTATCACCGCAGACGGGGAGCTTCAATGAAATCCCGGATTACCGCATACCACATTGGCGGTAGATGGCGCGGGTCTGGCGCAGGACCTCCGATAGCCGCATCTCGAGATCGAAGCTGTCATCGGCGCGCAGCACCCGCCACAAGAGCTTTTGCAGGGCGCGATGGGGATGCTCGGCGACCGGCAGCCATTTGCGCGCTCGTCCGGTCACCAGGCGCACAAGGTGCTCCAGGGTACGCAGAAACAGCGCGCCTTGCGTGAGTTGGTCATACTCGGCGGCCTCCAGCAACCCATGCTTATGCAGCAGATTCAGCCGCTCCAGCACATTTCCCGCAAGCCAGAGTTGATGCCGAGCCTGTAGCGAACCAGCCAGGTAGTCGAAATCATAAATTCCACCCGCGCCAGTCTTAAAGTTCGCAGCGGTCTCACTCCGTTCCAGCTTGATGCGAACATCCTGCAATTCTGAATCGAAACCAGGCCGAGTCGCGATCTCTGCAATTCCCTTACGCACCGCCTCTAACGCGCGGTTGCCGACTTCAACATCGCCCGCCACATGGCGCAACTTAAGATACGTCAGCGCTTCCCACGGCTTGGCCTCGTCTTGGAAGTAGGCGGCCAACTGGGTTGGGGTGACGATCAATTCGCCTTCGCGGCCGTGCGGCCGCAGGCGAGCGTCCACCGAAAACACGGTGCCATCCAGGGTGTAGGCGGTCAGCGCATCCATCACCTGCGCCGCCACTCGAAGCATCTCCTCCTGCGGGCAGTCTTCGTCGCAAACGAACACCACATCGGAGTCCGACAGGAGATCGAATTCGCGGGCCCCCAACCTTCCCAGCCCCATAACCGTGAATCCGGCGGGAGTGCCGGCAATCGCCAAGGCCGCTTGGATCGCAGCCTCGGCCGCGACGGTGTTCTCGCCCAGCGAGTCGAAGACTTCGCGCAACTGAAACAGATCGCGAGCGCCTGACAGGAACACGCGGCGGCGGTAATGCCGTCGCAAGATGGCGTTGGCTTCGAAGCGATCGACCTTCTCCTGGGCCAGGTAGGCAAACACCGGATCGGGCGCAGCGCTCTTGCTGCGCGAACCTTCGTCGAACAATTCGCCGGCATCCGAAGTTGACAGCCCGTCAATCTGCGGCAGCAGCGCGACCTCCGCCGGGTGCCGCACCAAGATGTCGGTGAGATACTCGCTGAACTCGAAGATGGTGAGCGCCCGGCCCACGGCTTCGGGCGAGCGCAGTACCGCGCCATAACGCTCCGACGTAGTGCCCGCCGAGCTAAGGAAGCGATCGAGGTTGCGTCGCGCATGTTGCGACAACTCGGCGGTAGCGGCTATTTCCCGTAGCCGTGGAGAATCGATCGCCAGCCGCTGCATCATCTGACTGTAGGAATTCTCCGGTGTCGCTGGCGTCTCCGGATGCAACTGAAATTCAGGCGGGTGGTGGTCGTGGCTCTGCTCCTGATAAATGACGCGCTGATAAATTTCCGCCACCGCCGACATGCGCCTTTGCACGTGGGCCAGAAACTCTTCGGGGGTCGGAGCCGTGGTTCCTTCCCGGGCGAGACCACGCGCCAGCGATACCAACTCCCACGGCGATTCCGGCAGCCGATGGGTCTGCTGGCCCTGGCGCAATTGCAGGCGATGCTCCAGGTTGCGCAGAAACTCGTACGCGTTGGTGAGGTTGTGAAAATCCTTACTGCTGATGTGCTCCTTGTCGTAGAGCTTCTGCAACGCAAACATCGTGCCTCGCGAACGCAGCCACGACTCGCTCCCGCCATAGACGCGCTGCAGGCACTGCACCAGAAACTCGATATCGCGAATGCCACCGCGGTCGAGCTTCACATCGATGCCGTTTTGGCCCGTCTGCTTCAGCAGGCGCCGGCGGCGGTAACTTCCCATTTTTTCCCGTGAGGCGAGCGCCGTCTTGATGGCAACGAAGTTCAGCTCAGGCCGATACACGAACGGTTGCACGCGGCGCACAAACTCGCGCGCCAACCCCAGATCGCCCGCGGAATGGCGTACCTTGATCATGGCCTGCAACTCCCAGTCATGGGCGACGTGGGAGTAATAATGAATGGCATGGGGCAGCGGTACCGCGGGCTCGCCTTCGTTGCCCTGAGGGCGCAAGCGCAAATCGATGCGGAAGACCGGCCCCTCGCGAGTGTGGCGCGAGAGCAACTCCGTGGTTTGCTGGGCCAGCCGGATGAAGTATTCGCGGTTGGAAATCTCTGCGCGCGGGGGTTCCACACCGCCGTCGTAAAGAAACAGCAAGTCAATGTCGGAACTGTAATTCAGTTCGTTGCCGCCGAGCTTGCCCAGAGACAGCACGGCAAAACGCGAATCGGTCACGCGGCCTTCGGGGTCGAGCCGTTGCGGCGAGCCATAGCGGTGCTGCAGTTGGGAATGAACTTCGCGCAGAGCTTCTTCGATCAACACATCCGAGAGAGCGGAAATCTCGGTCGTCGTTTCCGCCAGGGTTGCGACTCCCAGCACGTCGCGCAACATGATGCGCACATACTCGCGTTTCTTGAAACGGGCCAGCAAGACCGCCGTGTCGGTTTCAAACGACCGCGATCGCATTCGGGCGAAGCTCTCCTGAAATTCTTCGCGAGAATGGCTGCGGTCCAGGCTTTTGTCGCGGACCAATCCCTGAAACAAATCGGGATTGTGGATCAGCGTCTCGCCCAGCCAGGAGCTGCCGGCAAACACCACCACGGCATAGTGAATCAAAAACAGATGGTTCTCCAGCAGGCGCAACAAATCGGGCGAAGCCGATTCGGCCAACCTTTCAAACTGATTGACCGCGGCATCGGGATTGGGCGAGCTGGGAAGCAAGGCCGCAAGCGCCTCCTGGACTCCCGCGGGCACGAGCTGGCGAATGCGCGCGAGATTTCGCCGGGCCGCTTCCGAATCGCGAAACTGCACGCTCGCGGGAAGAACAGAGGAACCAGGTTGAGCGATGTTGGGCACGGTCGTATGAGGCCATCATAAGACCTGGCTTTAGCTGTACGGATAAAAGATGAAGAACAGCAGCGACAGGGCGGTCAAGACCCACAGGCCGGGCTTCAGGTGGCTTGCCCTTCCCGCAACCAACTTGCAGATGGGATAAAGCACGAAGCCCGCGCAGATTCCAATGGCGATGTTGAAGGTGAAGGCCATCAGGGAGACCACTGCGAACGCCGGGATGGATTCGGTGTAGTCGGCGAAATCGACGCGCACGATGGGCGCAAGCATGAACAGGCCAACGATGATCAGGGCGGGCCCGTAGGCTTGCGGCGGAATAGCGGCCACAAACGGGGAGAAGAAGAGCGCCAGCAGAAAACAGGTTCCGGTAACGAGGACGGTAAACCCGGTGCGGCCGCCCGCCTCGATTCCGGTGGCCGACTCGACGTAAGCGCCGGCGGTGGTGGTGCCCAGGACCGGAGCGAGGCTGGTCGTGATTGCGTCCACCAGCATCGGACGCTCGATCTGCGGCAGTTGTCCGTTCTTGTCGAGGAAACCGGCGCGCGCCGAAAGCCCGATCAGGGTGCCCATAGTATCGACAAACGCCATGATGAAGATGGTGAGCACTACGGGGAACGCACGCCAGGTCAGCGCGCCGCGAAAATCCAGTTGCCACACAATTGGCGCGATACTCGGCGGTATGCTGATCAGGCCGTGCGGCGGGGGGGCGATTTTAACAATGAACGCCACAATCGCGGTGATCACAATGCCCAGCAGGATAGCTCCGGGAATTTTTCGGATTACGAGGATGGTAATCAACACAAAGCCGAACATGGCTACCAGCGCAGGATGCGAAGTCAGGTGTCCCGCCTGCACGGGCGCGCCCGGAACGCCGAGAGTGACCAAGCCAGTCTCGTTCAGCCCAATGAAGGTGAGAAAAAGCCCGATGCCCACCGCGAAGCTGTAGCGAAGCGATGTGGGCACGCCTTCGACGATCCACTGCCGCAGCCGCAAGACGGTCATCAGGATAAAAAGCACACCGGCGATGAAGATTGCCGCCAGTGCGGTCTGCCAGTGAAAACCCAAAAGCTTGCAAACCGTGAACGCGATGAACGCATTTTCGCCCATGTAAGGCGCGATGGCGAAAGGACGATTGGCGTAAAACGCCATGAAGTAACAGCCGAACGCAGCCACCAGCACCGTCGCCACAAACGATGGGCCTGCCGGAATCCCGGCCGTCGAGAGAATAGCCGGGTTGACTACCACAATGTAAGACATGGTGGTGAAGGTCGTCAGTCCGGCGACCACCTCGCGCCCCAACGAGGTGCGATGACCATCAAGATCGAACACGGCATTCCGCCAGTTCAAGCGACGCTCCCGAAGGGCCCAACTTCCACAGTGATGCGAGCGATGATTATAGTCCGCGGTGAGAACGCCACGGCAGCACGCTCGTGACGACCGTCACTTCGACGGGTCAGTACATCCACCTGCAAGACGTGAAGCCCACCGACAACATGTATCCGGTCATCCTGCCTCCGGAGCAGGATGCCGAAGCGCGCAAGAAGCTCGCCGCCCTGGAGCAGAAGACCGGCAAGAAACCCAACATCCTTATCTTCCTGATGGACGACGTCGGCTGGATGGATCCGGGATTCAACGGCGGCGGAGAGGCGGTGGGCAATGCCACGCCGGTAATGGACAGGCTCGCCAATGCAGGCCTGATCTTTACGTCCGCCTACTCGACGCCCTCCAGCTCGCCCAGTCGCGCCACCCTCATGACCGGACAGAATCCTCTGCATCATGGCATCTTGATCCCGGCCATGTACGGGGGCCGGGCGGTCTTGACGGCGCAATCACAGTTGCCTCGCTGCTCAAGAAGCAGGGCTATGTTACCCAAGGTGTGGGCAAGTGGCACATTGGCGAGAACCAGCCATCGCTGCCGCAGAATGTCGGCTTCGATGATTATGTCGGTTTCCTAAGTGTTTCCGATGGTATGCACGGGATTACGGCAAAGTATTTGTGAACCTATTCGAAACTGCGGTCGCCCAATGGATGGGCATGGAATCCCAAGTTTGTATCTATCACGAGTTCTGCGGCAAAGGTTTGGCGCTGGAGCACGACGGCAGCGTGTACTCCTGCGACCATTATGTCTATCCGGCCTACCGGCTGGGCAACGCTCTCCAGACTTCGAGCGCGGAACTGGTGGTCTCGGAGCGGCAGAAGAGTTTCGGATTCGGCAAATTTCTTTCGCTGCCCGCTTGCTGCCGGGAATGCAAGTATCTGTTTGTGTGCAACGGGGAGTGCCCGAAGAATCGTCTGCTTCGCACCGCCGAGGACGATGTCGGCCTGAATTATCTCTGTTCCGGACTCAGAAAATTCTGGGAGCACATTGATCCGATAATGCCCGAGATCACGCGCAGGGTGCGGACCGAAGGACAGGTTCCAGCAAGGCCATTAGTGAATTCAACGAGAAAAGGGTGGCCCGCAACACGCCCTCGTCATTTCGTCCGGTGAGCCGCACAACGGAGGGGAGAACCTTCGTCATGAAATCAGTTTTGATCTGCAACTCTTTCTGTTGGCTGCGTGTTTGACATGGGCGCAGCAAGCAGCGCCGGCGGTACTGGGGGTCGAGGCAGGAAAGTCCATGGACACAGCGAAATATTCCATGTCAGAGAATGCGCTGCGCAATGATCCCCAATCGCAAAAACTAATAACCTGCTGGCGATTCCTGGCTTCGATGTTGGGAAGTGGCAGCTTTCAGGATGATTCCTCCTGCCACTGAGGCTCACGGGGTCACTTCGATCTCGCGTTTTTCGTCCGTTGGCGAAACGCTCGCGTGTGCTTGAAAAGCTTAGTGGGCCCGGAGGGATTCGAACCCCCAACCAAGGGATTATGCCAGTTCTCAGTTGTCTCGCCGATTCGCTCTCCCTTATTTCGCCGCGACGCTATTCGTATCGCGAATAGTGGCGCTGACATCGAAAAGATAGACGGTCTGATCGGCGGTGAGAACCAGCAACCGTTTGCCATCGGCACTGAAGGCGGAAAATGCCACTGGCGAACTGAAGTCGTACTCGGCTCGCGCATCGAGCGTAGCCAAATCATAGAGTGAAAGCTGGCGGCGTTGGGTTCGTACCGCCATGAATTGCGAACTGGTCGAGATTTCGGGATGGCGCCCAGCAATCGCACCTTTCACCTCGCCCTTGGCGGAGTACATCAGTACACGGTTCTGGTCATCGCTCACCACGAGGTATTCATTTGCCACCTGCAAGTGCGTTATGCGGAAAGAATTCTTTCCCGTGTCGAGGACAATCGAGGCGTGCAACATTCCTGTATCCAGGTCGTACACCCGTGCGAGGTAGACGCCATCTCTTTCCTTGACGCTAGCGACTCTGGCGGCCAGTGCCGGATCCTGGTTCACCATCGACTGCACGGTCTTGCTCCGGCCATACCAGAAGAAAACCAGCCTGTTGGCTTTCGACTGGATAAACAGTTTTGGAGACTCGTCCGGAAATGTCTTCGTCCACAGGACCTTGCCTGTGAGATTGTCGCGCAATTCTAGTGTGACGTTGCGGTCGAAACCGGACTTCTCGTTGCCTATGGTGGTCAGCAGGTAGGGGCCGGCCATAATCGCCCGAGTCTTTTCCTCAATCGGCTCGCCGGAGCTAATCTCGTTGCCATTCAGGGGAACCTTCGCAACGGTCCGCTCCGTCTCTTCGAACTTGGGGAAATCCAGATAGAGTGTGGCATCGGCACCGAAATAGCCTGCGCTGAAGCCGCGCACATGCTGCAGTCGCTTTCCAGTCTGGAGGTCCCACAGCGCCCCCCGGGATGTCTCCGACACGGCCAGCCATCGCAGGTCGGGCGAGGCCACGGCAGCTTTGAGTGTCCCCAAGGGTGCTTGCGGCAGTTTCGTGTCCTCGAGATGCTTTGTGGTGGCCATGTCGTATAGCTGCAAGTTTCCGTCGGCGCGTTCGGCGATATACTCGTTGTCCCAGATATCGATTGTCTTCCGCTTACCCGCCATAACGATTTTGCCTTGCTTCAGGTCCATCACTCCGAGCGGGTTGTCCTTGATCGGACGCATCTGCACATAATCACCGTGCGCTACAGGAAAGACATCGGAACCGCCGATGAACAGGTCCTTGTAAATAACCCTGCCGGAGGGAAATTCCACCACGGCAGACTTATCTCCACGCTGACCCGCGACCCCTAGGAAGCGATCATCAGCGAGAAACGTAAATCGGCGGTGATCCAGCAAATCTTTAATGCCGCGTGAAAGGGGTAGCGTTGCATGGGAGATCAGGTCCATGGCCATAACATTCTCGGGACTGCATGCCACCGCCCAGTGGCCGCTCGGCGAAAAAGCCACGCGTGACAATTGCTCGAATACTTTGCCGCTTCCGCTTTGGATACCGACGTAGATGCGGAGCAAGGTGGAGAAATCGAAATAGCTGCGGTTGACGACTACCCAATCTTTCTTGTGCCACAACGACGCGCCGTTGCTGGTGTCATACAGATCGAGGGCCAGGTCGAGACCGACATCGGATTTCTGGTGGGTGAGACAGGCCAGCGTCTTGCCATCCGGCGAAAGGACGCTGCTTAAACAGCCTTCGCGAATGAAAACTTCATGTACTTCCAGGCGTTTCTGCTGGTCGATGTCCCAGTGCTCCACGCGTGGAGAAACCTCCAGCCCGGCGATCTGAAACACGATGCCGCGAGAGTCAGGGGTGAACTGCGCGGGGCCGGCGTCAGGTGCATCAATCCGGAAAAGCGTTTGCAAGGGACGGCGTGTAAGCACAAAAATATTGCTTTCATCCTGCGCCAGCACGTACTTGCCGTCCGGACTGATACGGATCTCATGGAGATCGGGGCGCAGACGCTCGCTTAGGACCTGCTTGCTAATCAGTCCGGGCAGGGACTCTTTGGCATGCGAGTCGGAATATTCGATGACGTCGTTCTTCCAGGTGCTGAAGCCGGAAGCGACATCGATTCGGCTGGCGACACAAGACGCGGGCATAGGCGGTTTGCCATTGACCATCTCCCGCAGCCGCTTCTGGTCAGGCAGGGTTTGTCCAAACAGGTCGGACCAGAATCCCCCGGTCTTACCCTGGGTGCCCGCCAGCCGGTCGAAAATTTCGACGAATGCATTGGTCGAGTATCCAGCGCGAGAGACCAGGTACAGTGCGATGCTGTCGGCCTGTGCCTGCTCGCGGTCCTCCAGCTTAATGTGCTTTTCCCAATCACCGGCTGAAACGTGTTGCTTTCGCCGATTGCTTAGGTACTGGTTCCACTTGGCAGATATGTCCTCCCGGCTGGTCACCTGGGTTACGCCCAAGACGCGCCGGAAGGCTTCGCTCATCTCAATGGCTTGATGGTGGGCGACGATGTGTCCCATCTCGTGCGCCAGGATGCCGGCGAGTTCATCTTCGCTGGCGATTATCGCTATGAGCTTGCGTCCGATGTAAATGCGCCCGCCAACGACGCTGAAGGCGTTCGCGGTGGGTAGTTCAACCACCATTACCTTAAAGGGAGGACGGTCTGGTGGAAGGCCTTGGGCCAAGCGATCAACAACCGCCTGCGCATGACCGGTAAGCGCTTCGTCCTTGACGACAGCATTGGTTTGTTGGATCGAGCTGGCAATGATCTCGCCCAACTGAACTTCCTGCTGGGGTGTAAAGATGTTCGAACCCGGCACGATCTGTGGGACGGTAAGAACGGGACAGGGCTGTTGTGCCGACCCCGACATACAGGCGGTGGAAATGGAGATGACAAGGCAGGCTAGAAATCGACGCAGTGGCATGGCCATGTCAACCTCTACAGGAGGAAGATCAAAAATCGGAGGAAGTGTTTGGGCCGTATGCAAAACGCCCGATAGCGGGAAAAGTGTAGAAATGACAAACCTGATCCAGGCTTCTCACCGACTCCCCAGCGATTTAAGTGTCTATCGCGATGTTACTTGTACGCTTCGCCGGCAGCCAGATGCAATGATCAACATCACAAGCACCAGTGAGCTTGGAGCTGGGAGGCCCGCAATCGCGCTTGTTGGCCGTCGCCGGCATCGAAGCTTGGTGGGCCCGGAGGGATTCGAACCCCCAACCAAGGGATTATGAGTCCCCTGCTCTAACCATTGAGCTACAGGCCCGTCAATGACTTACAGCCGCCCGCCTCTTGACTGTAGCGGAAACTGTAGCGGGTAGCTGTCGTTTCGGCTGGATTACCGTCACCTTGGCGGAAAGTTGGAGCCGCTCAAAGGCCCGCTCTACCGCTTCCGGCGTTGGGTGGATGTACCGCTGCGAAACCACGATGCTGCTGTGCCCCGCAATCCGCATGATAGTGAAGGCATCCACTCCCGATTCACCCAGCCTTGTGAGCATTGTATGGCGCAGCGAGTGGAGCACAAAATCACCCGCGAACATGGGGACCCGCTCACCGTCCACTTTCGGCGCGAACGCATCGCGGTGGAGGTGATTCAGCGATGTGCCTAAGTAAGCTTCGCCTTCCCGGTTGGCAAAGACGAATGGCGCGGGCTTTCGCTTTTCGTCGCGGCGCAGCATGGCAACTTCGGCTTCGGCTTCGGCTTTCCGATGCCGCAGCATCGCCGCCGCGCGATCTGTCAGCGGAATGATTCGGCGCGCGTTCTTGCTCTTGCCCTCGCGTACTCGAATGAATCCGAAGCGTGAGCCGTGGATCGGATCGAGGGTCACGTCCGTCCATTCCATGCGCAGCGCCTCTCCGATTCTCAGCCCGGATTCCAGCATCAAGATTGCGACATCGCGGAGCGGCTGAGGACAGGCGGCAAGGTAGGTTTTCTCCTGCTCCCTGGAGAGAACGAAATCGCGCATCCGCTCACCAGTGAGCAGCCGAATGCGAGGTACCCGCTGAAGTTCCCGCCACTCATAGGCAAGGCGAAGCATCCTGCGAAGGGTAGCCAATTCCCGATTGACCGTGGCGGGTTCCACGGACGCGCGGCGAGCCACTACATACCCCTCGATGGTGCCCTCGTCTATGCGGTCTATTCGGGCGCTGGCGAAGGGTAGGTAATCGAGCAACCGCGACAACTTCGCCGCGTAGAACGCTACTGTCTGCGGCTTGTTCTCATGGCGCGTCTCGACATGCGCCAGAAATCGCTTCGCAAGATCACGGAACTCCGGCGAGGCTTTTGGCTCCCTAATTCCCGCGTCACCCTTCGCAAGCGCGGTGCGGCGGGCCGCTTCGATCTGGCGGGCCGTTCGGGGATTGCCCTGTTTCGTGCTCGCCTGAATGTGGTCACCGTTAAACAGGAAGTGATACCAGTAGACGTTCCCGCGCTTGAAGATGGACATAATCTAGCCTTTCGCTTTCCCGGCTGCCTTCGCCTTGATGACCTTCGTTTTTGTGGTCTTCGCCTTTATTGCTGGCGGCCTCGCCTGTTCTGCCCGTCTGCGACGGACAGACGCCTTGTGAGCGCATGCTTGCGAACAAAACTCTCGCTGGTGCTTCGATCTGACCTCGTAGATCCGTGGGCAATCCGGCAAAGCGCAGACCTGGTAATTCACGCCGCGCAGCTCATCGACGTATGCAGTCGCCAAAATCGCTTCGAGCGTGGAACCGACCATGATTTCCGCGTAGAGTGTTCTGCGTTTCTCTGGAGATTGATTCTCTCGGAATCGGATTACAAGTTGATCGGGAAAGCCGGACAGCCAGCCTCGCTCCACCACGGAAACGTCATTCAGCGCGGGCCGGAGATTCTCCGGTATCGCGTACTCCACCCACACCGCTTTTGGTGTACTGCGGACCTCTCGCCTTGGGAGAACTCCCTCCCTCAACAGAATTCTCACGATCCCCTGCCATCGCTGAAAGTTGGCCCAACTCAAGCGCTCGTGACGTTTGTCCTCATCTATCCCGCGAAACAAGCCGCTGATCCTCAAGAATTCAAGAGCTTCCCCCGGAGTCCTAATTTCCAGAAAGGTATCTCGTGTTGAAAACGCCTCAATAAAATTTCCCTTCCACCCCGGCTCGCCCTTTTCTGGAAAATCAAAGCGGAACTCGATTTCATCGCCATACTGATTCAGCGAAACAGCGGCCTGTTCCGAGTCGTACTTGACCTCTATTGGCATAGCCGGAAGCATCCGCGTCTGTCCATGAGTCGTAAGGCAGATTACTGGCCGGTCCTTTATCCGTGAGTCTTGCCCGTTTTGGGGCTGTGCCACAATCTGTTCACTTTTCATTGTCATTGACCACGCTTATTGTGATCTTTGTGGCACCTTGTTGCAAGAGGGTTCCACAGGGGAGATGACCGGAATGGTTGTAGGCGATCTTCTGACCACCAAAGAAGCGGCGGAACTTTTGAGGGTTTCGCCCTGGACCATATCGGCTTGGCTCTCACAGGGGAAGCTCCGACGAATCAAAGCTGGTGGGCGAACCCTCATTGCGAAGGCTGATCTGGAGGCGTTTCTCCGTGCTGGAGAGCAGCCAAAGTGAGCCACGTTGCGAGTCACTACGCAAAGCATCTGGTGAAAGCTCCGGGAGGCGAAAGAATCAACGTCTCGGAGAAAGCCGTCCTGTGCCAATTGGCAGACGATCATCGCGAAGAACTTGGCGTGGCGTGGCCCTCCATGAAGGCATTGGCGCGCCGTTGCTGTCTCTCCGAACGCCAGACGCGGCGCATCATCGCGGGACTTGAGGGAAAGGGGATTCTGCGCCGCATTCCCACCCGGCGGGATGATGATGGCCGCCAAACATCGAATGAATATGTCTTCCTCGCGCTCGACTCTCCTTCGCCCGGCCCGCAAACATCGGAAGCCCGGCGCAGGCTCCAAAAAGTCCCCCGATCACCCATGTCCGCCGCCCGTGGTCATGGTCGTCCGGGTTCCCCGGTCACCAGCGACCGCCCAGCCCGGCCACTACAGTCCGAGTCCCCCGGTCACCAGCGTCCGCCCATAGAGCCTTTAGTTGAACCGGCTATTGATTCCTCATGGAGACTATCAGGGGAGCCTTACCCCCCTACCCCCCACGCAGGCGCGCGGGGGACGCAGTACCCACGGCAGTCTTCCAATAACGCAAAGGCAAGCGCATTCACAAACCTGGCGCTTGCGCGGAGCGCATGGACCGGAGTAATGAAGGACCTGAGCAACGCGCTTCTTGCGTCACCGCCCGCCACGGAGAGACGGCCTGGATTCACGAACGGTGCCGAAGACTGGAAATCGTTTCGGTTCGGTGACGTTGCGGTAGTACAAGTAGAGCGGGTCGAACCCGGCGCTCTGATGATTGAACTGCGCAGCCCGCAGCCGGAAGCTACGGAGCACGGCTTGGCAAAATACCAAAAGCGAATCGCGCAATCCCTTCGCTCTTGGTATGGGTGCGAAGTTCGGCTTTCGGTGTGCGGCTCTGCGTGAGGGTAGGGGGGCAAAATCTCTCCGCGTTCACTTCCGCAGACCGCCACTCAACCGCGCTTTCTCTTCCACAAAATGAAACATTTTCGTCAATCACGCCCGGAAACGGGCTGTGATCGCCACCGCATCCAGAGCGCACCGCCACGCGCCATGGAGTCGCGCTGGTGCGCCGCTGGCTTCTGCGAGCGGCGGTGTGAGGTCCTGAGCCTTTGGCGAGCCGCCAGACGCTGCGCTAGCGCCGGATTGCCCAATCATCCGTCTGCGATCCGCGCGCGGCGCTGTGGCGGCCCGTAGCGCGCCCGTAGACTTAGCATTCCTATACATCCGGTCGCCGCGCGCGCGGACTCTCTACTCCTCGGCTTGCGGACTCAGCGGCTCTTGCTGGATGAACGGCTTCGGGGGATTCGGGAAGGACTCCAGCGCCGCTCTCGCCACCAGATGACGGCTCCCCACTGGGGCGCTCAGGTATGCCTTCATCATCTGGCGCGTGCGCAGCTTGAGCTGGTCCGGTTCCTGCGGTTGTGCTTGCGGCGACTTCTTTGAGGCCATCGTGATATTCCTTCTCAGAGACTCTACTCCCAAAGCTGCGTACTCGTAAGCGCTCTCCGCCTCTGCGAAAATGAGTCTTCACCAGTTCCACAGGTCCGAATGCCACTCACTCTGCCTGAGTTTGTCGCCCGCTGGAAAGCCAGCACGCTCACCGAACGCGCCGCCGCACAATCGCACTTCATCGACCTGTGCGAAGTTTTCCACCAGCCGCACCCCGCCGCCGCCGATCAAACCGGCGATACATACACCTTCGAGAAGCACGTCTCCACCCTGCATGGCGGCAAGGGCTTTGCGGACGTGTGGAAGCGCGGCTATTTCGGCTGGGAGTACAAGGGCAAGCACAAGGACCTGAAGGCCGCTTACCTTCAACTTGCCGACTACCGCGACGATCTGGAGAATCCGCCGCTGCTCGTGGTCTGCGATCAGGACCGTTTCGAGGTCCATACCAACTTCACCGGGACGCGCCCAGAGGTCTACCGCTTCACGCTCACTGATCTGCTCTCTCAGGCCCTTCGCCGAATTGCGCGCTTCCGCCGCTGGAAGTGCTCCGCTATGTCTTTACCGAGCCGGAACAGCTCCGTCCGGAGCGCGCGGCCAGCCGCGTCACCGAGGCCGCCGCTGGTGAGTTTGCACGCCTCGCTCTCAGCCTTGAGCGGCGCGGCGAAGACCCGGAGCGTGTAGCGCACTTCCTCATGCGCCTGCTCTTTTGCCTGTTTGCCGACAGCATTGGCCTGTTGCCCGATCATCTCTTCCGCCAAATGATCGAACTCGACAAAGGCAGGCCCGCCAGCTTCACCCGCAAGCTGCGCCAGCTATTCGCGGCAATGTCCACCGAGGGCAACAGCTTCGGAGTGCATGACATTCACTGGTTCAACGGCGGACTCTTTGCCGACGATGCGGTCTTCGATCTGAGCGCCGCCGATCTTGGCATCCTAAGCGCCGCCGCCGCGCTCGATTGGTCCAGCGTGGAACCCGCGATCTTCGGAACCCTCTTCGAGCGCAGCCTGGACCCCGGCAAGCGTTCGCAGTTAGGCGCGCACTACACCAGCAAGGAAGACATCCTGCTCATCGTGGAGCCGGTGGTCATGGCTCCGCTTGAGGCCCGCTGGCTGCAAGTGAAGGCGGAGGCGCTGGCGCTGGTGGAGGCCGCCGCAAAGCAAAAGGGACCCGCCTATGCGAAGCTCCGAGCGCAGATGCAGGAGAAGCTCTATGCGTGGCTGGAAGAATTGTCCAGCGTTCGCGTGCTGGACCCCGCTTGCGGAAGCGGCAATTTTCTGTACCTTGCCTTCCGCCGGATGCTGGACCTCTGGCGCGATGTCTACAACTTCAGCGGCGAGCATGGCCTCCCCACGCTCCTCCCTCATCAGGTTCACCCGTCGCAGCTTTATGGGATTGAAACGAACGTGTACGCGCACGAGCTGGCTTCCGTGGTGGTCTGGATTGGCTATCTGCAATGGCTGAATGGCAACAGCATGGGATGGCCCACCGAGCCGATTCTCCGCAAGCTCGACAACATCCAGCATCGGGATGCGATTCTCGCCCGCGATGCGAACGGGAAGGCAATCGAGGCCGCATGGCCGGAAGTGGACTTCATCATCGGCAATCCGCCCTTCCTGGGCGGGAAGCGGCTCCTCACGGAGTTGGGCAACAGCTATGTGGAAGACATCTTCCACGTCTACGCGGGCCGCGTGCCACCGGAGGCCGATCTGGTGACCTACTGGTTTGAGAAGGCGCGTGCGCAGATTGAAGCTGGCAAGAGCAAGCGGGCTGGGTTACTCGCAACACAGGCTATTCGCGCGGGAGCCAATCTTCAGGTTCTTGGGCGAATTGCCAAGAGCGGCGGAATCTTCATGGCTTGGAGTGACCGACCTTGGATTCTAGATGGGGCGGACGTGCGAGTATCCATCGTCGGGTTCGACAACCGCTCTGAAACAGGGCGATGTCTTGATGGTCTTGCTGTAGCAGATATAAACCCAAATCTCAGTACCGATGTGAATGTTGCACTCGCTTTGAGGCTCAGAGAAAACGCAGCAATTTGCTTTATGGGCACTACTAAGGTCGGCTCGTTTGATTTGGCCCCCGACGTGGCGCGGGTGATGCTCAAAGCACCGCTGAATCCCAACGGACTTCCCAACTCCGCTGTGATCCATCCCTGGGCCAATGGCATAGATATCACAAGAAGGCCGCGCGGCAAATTCATCATCGATTTTGGAACCCATTGCACCGAAGCTGAAGCGGCACTTTTTGAAATGCCTTTCGAGTATCTCCGCAAACACGTCTATCCCGATCGCCAAATGAACAACCGGGAGAGCTACCGCACAAAGTGGTGGATTCATGCGGAACCACGGCCCGAATTAAGGGCGAGGATTGCTGGCCTGCCCCGATACATCGCAACATCGGCGGTGGCCAAACATCGTCTATTCGCATGGCTGGGCCACGAGGTGCTGCCGGACCATCGGCTTTTCGTTTTTGCGCGGAGTGATGACTATTTCTTTGGAGTGCTTCACTCCCGACTCCATCAGGTGTGGAGTCTTGCGACCTGCTCATGGCACGGAGTTGGCAATGATCCTACCTACAACTCTTCGTCCTGCTTCGAGACGTTTGCTTTACCTTGGTCACCGGGCCACGAGCCGCGAGGCTCTCCTCTGGTGGAGGCCATCGCAGAAGCCGCGCGCGAGCTGGTGGAGAAGCGGGACGCATGGCTCAATCCGCCCGGCGCACCAGAGGTGGAACTCAGCAAGCGCACGCTGACGAATCTCTACAATACGCGCCCGGAGTGGCTGGCAGACGCGCATCGCAAACTGGATGAGGCCGTCTTCGCCGCCTACGGCTGGCCCGCGACTCTCACCGATGCCGAAATCTTGGAACGCCTGCTTACCCTGAATCACGAGCGCGCTGGCTTTAGCGCCGAGCCCTGAAGCGCGGCATATTCGCAAGTGTACGGACGAAACTCAGTAGGTTCGTATTCGGCCTTTTTTGGGTCTGCTACGCTATCCGCATGAATCCACGACCATACACGTCGAAGCAGATGGGTGATGCCTGCGAGATGCTGGTTGCCGCCGAGATGACGCTGGCCGGGATTCCCGCAATCAAGATGCCGGACAACTGGCCTTGTTATGACGTGATCGCCCAACCGCGAAACGGGGGAGAAAGTGGTCTTGCCGGTCGATTGATTTTCAGCGAACGGAGAACAGGGTCTTAACCGTTTGTGTCAGCCAGAGGGACAACCCCAGGACGTGGGGCAAATGAATCTTCAGCTTATAGCAAATAAAGAGAACCAGGATCGCGCCCAGCGTTGAAAAAATAAGGCCAGCGGGATGATATCGGCTGTTTCTCGAGCCCGAAATCATGTGGGTAATGCCGCCGCCGAGGATCGATCCGACGATGCCGAGCACGATTGTCCAGAAGATCGTCATGTGCTCGTGCATCACCGATTTTGCGATAACCCCCGAGACTAGCCCGATAACAACGTACCAGAGTAAGTGAAACATACCTTTTCCTCCTTCGTTTGCCTTCAGCCGAAATCTCCTGTTTTAGCGCCGATCCCCCGAATTGTACCGCTCCCGAGGGGAATTGTAAGACCAACACAACATTTGCGGTCGAAAAACCGGACGATTCCGTGCCGTCCTCGGATCGCCTGCCTGATCGAGAGCCCTCCTCGTCGATTTCTCCGACACCGGTCCCTTGTCCTCCATACCGGCAACACGGAAACAACCAAGCCGGTGGCCCATAACACGAAACCAACTCAGTTCCACGCAGAGAAGGGAACAATAATGTCATCGGCGGGCACAAGCGTGTTAACCGAGACATGCGGCCAGGTCTGACCAGCGAAATTTAGCAGGACCGCCTGGGTGTACTGAATTTGCGTGAACTGAACCGTAAGTTCGAATGGCATATCCAAATCGTGCGGGGGTGTGACGGAGAAGGTGGGCACGCGCTGGCCCGGGACACTTGGTTTGGCTTTAACTGCGAAAGGTGGCTCACCTACCGTATAAGGTGGCACCAGAATGACCTCCTGGACGGTCTCGATCCAGAAAATTGCGAACATCTGCAGGGCCTGGGCGTTCGGCGCAGTCGCTGCGGCCTGGCCCAGCAAGAAGGCAATGTTGTCGACCCCGCCCCCAAAAGGCAGCAACTGAGGCGGAGGCGGAGGACCCGTGGAAATGATAATGGCCGTCGTGGCGGTGATCTTTTGTTTGCTGATGTGACTCTGCAGCAGGCTATTGGGATTGTCCAGCAACGGTTGCGTGATGGTGCCGGCGGCTATGAATGAACTGAGATCCTGAGGGATTCTCGGAGTGTTCGGATCGGCAGCCGTCTGGCTGGCGAATCTGATCTTCTTGGGAGGGTTGCTGCCGGTGGTAAAGGGTGTGATATCTACGGGTGCTATCGTGGGTGGCCCCGCGACGGTCAGCGATGTGCCCTGGGCTTCGATCGTCGCGCCGTGGGGGATAGACGCCATGCGCGTAATCGACTCCCCGAGCGGTGGAACGAGGGTTGCGGGTACGTGAATCCAGATGCCCGGCTCAACGTGGATGCCGACACTTTCGCCGTGGATTGTGATGTCGTTGATGACCTGCAGGTACGGCACGCCATTGAGGAAAGCATCCGGTTGCGTGGCTGTACCGCGGTTTGGAACCGAGCCCAGGCTTTTTGAAAAAGAAAGCCTCTCGGAGGTAAGGTTCAGTTCCAGGACATTGTCGCGGGGAGGTGGAGGCGGCGGAATCGGGTTCGGTAGTGGGGTAGGCGTGGCGGCGCTATCTGGCCGGAAAATGGTATTGAAGCCGTTGCCGACCCAATCTCCCACAAATGCAGTCAGCGGACCAAGGGGTGGTGGTGGTTGAGGTGGTGGGGTTACAGTTTGATCCGGGCGGACCTGCCCGAAAATGAAGTCGCTCGGTAGTTCGATGGATGCTCTGGGCTTTGTGTCGCTCATGTGGGATCCCTTTCTTGGTGCAGGCGTTGATTTCTCAGGGGCCCCATTGCATGCAGTCCATTTTTCCCAGGCAGGGAATCCGGCCCAACACTAGGTGGTCGGGCGGGACTCCTTGACGAGAACCCCATGCAAAATCAACAGAGAAGCTGCTCTTCAGACTTCCTGCCTGTCCAGACTGTAGTCGATTTTGTATCGGTCAGATCCCCACAGATCCACAAACTTCACCAAGTGCCCTCTCGTAACCAATTGATTCTAAAGGAGAAGAATTGGGTAGGGAACCTGGTCCCGAACCGGGTTCCAGAGCCTATTGAAAGCTGTTGATGTTTCGTGATCGTAATGGCTTTGAATTGAATCTGTTGCAGCCGCCTTGTTGTTCACTGTAGCTTCGTGAGGTTCTCGGAGGTTCTGGCAGCTACAAAATCGACTACACGCGAGTGGTCTCCGCGATACTTCCGAATTGCCGACAATACAACCGTGAGATGTAAGCTGGCCCAATAAGGGATGGCGATGATAATGCGTCAGAGCGTACTCGGTGGTATGAAACGCTACGTACTCGTCCGGTGGAAAAAAAGATGGCCCATCGTCCCGGTAACTCCATTCTTCGTTGCTAGTTGGGCGATGACAGCCGATCCGTACAAAGTTCATCGACAGCTTCACAGAACTGTTATTGGTGCGGTGATTTTATCGTTGCTGGAATTCTGTTCCCATTTCGATGGGGAGGCGAAGATTGAGAAGATCCCAAAAGGTGATAGTCGCAGGGCGATCTAATTTGCGATCATCGGACGACTAGCGATGCGGAGTTCCGGTTTTTGCACTGCTGTTCAAGCAGTCGATATAGGCAGCAGCCGCAGCCAGCCGCACAGGCAGCTTGGGATCAGTCAGCAAGGTCGCGATGGCCTTGGAGTCGTGTGACCGGTGAAAGTTGCCCAATACCTTCACCGCTGCCGCGCGCACGCCGGGGTCTTTATCGTCGAGAGCAGATTTCATCTGATCGCGAACGCCTTCGGTCTTGTCCTCTGCAAGAAGATCGATGGCTTGAATGCGCGCCGAGTCCCCGCCATTTTTGAGGGAGTATTCGACCGCGCTAATGGAAAATCCAAAAGGTCCAAGCACCAGTCCCGCACCGGTCACGAGCCCGATCTTCTCCAAAGCCGATGGGCTATGCAGGGTGCGGGAGATATCGTGCTCCGCTCCGTGAATCAGGGATGGATTCGCTTTGCGGTCTCCCGCGGCAATGGCTGCCAGGATGTCTTCGCCGCTCTTGTCTGCGAATTGCTTCCAGAGCGTCGTAGCCGCCGCAAAGACCACCTGCGGCTCGGCATCGTCGAGGAGCCGTCTCACCGGCTCAATAAGCGAATGCGACTTGGTCTTGCCTGCCGCGAGAATAGCCGCCGTACGCACATCCAGATTCGGGTCCTTCATGGCGGTGGCAATCAACCCGTCCGCGCGCGCACTCCATCCCAGACTACTCAAGGCATTGAGCGCCTGCGTGCGGGTTTCGGTGTGCTTGGCATCCTGCACGCTGTCCGTGAGCGACTGCCAACAGCGTTTGATCGCCTCCGCAGGTGTTTCAGCGGCCGTCTGCGCAACCGTAGAGGCCGCGGCTGCCGAGACCGACTGACTGCCATTTTCCACCGCAGCAGGGCGCGGGTTCTCTTGCGCAAGGGCGCTGGTGGCCCAAAGTGAAATTGCGAGCAAGATCTTCAGAATGCTGCGAGTCGCGAGCGAATGCGCGGGCACCATATGTGTATTGTAGGGTCTGGACACGGCACAGGTCTGCGCAGATTCGCGCAAGAGCAATC
>PMAT01000024.1 GCA_003152695.1 Acidobacteriaceae bacterium | reverse complement strand
CTAGGCGTGCTTAGTGTCGACGATCCCGGCTTGTGCGATTCCCTTACCCATCCGCGGCTGCGCCGGCGCAAGCAGGAGCTGGCCACTACCGTGGCCGAGCAGATTTCGCTGGCCTTTGCCAACCTCACGCTGCGCGAGACTTTGAAATACCAGTCTGTACGCGATCCGCTCACCGGCCTGTTCAACCGTCGTCATATGGAAGAATCCTTGGAGCGGGAATTACTCCGCGCCGCCAGAAACGGCAAGCCCGTGACGGTGTTGATGATCGATATCGATCGGTTCAAGCTGTTCAATGATACCTTTGGCCACGAGGCGGGCGACATCCTGCTGCGCGAATTAGGCTCCGTCTTCAGCTCCATCACACGCGGCGGCGACATTGCCTGCCGCTATGGGGGTGAAGAGTTCCTGCTGATCCTGGCGGACGCTACTCTGGAGACCGGCTGCGAACGGGCCGCGAAACTCAGGGAGCAGGTGGCAAACCTGCAGATCCATCATCGCGCAGAAACTCTCCGCCGGATTACCCTGTCAATCGGAGTGGCCGGATTCCCGGAGCATGGCTCGTCTGCGGCGCAGATTGTCAAGTCAGCGGATGAAGCGCTGTACCGCGCTAAAGCCGCAGGGCGGGACTGCGTGGTGGTGGCCCGCACCACCAGCACCGACACGCCGTCTCTTAGCGTTAGCAGGTCCGGCTAGGCGTTGGCTTGCTCCAACACCTGTGAAAGCTCTTCCCACTCTGCCAGCAGCGGTCCCAGTCCGTTGCGCCGCTCGGCCAGCAGATCGCTCCAGTGCGCCGTTTCCTCCGCGCTGACAAACGACTGTAACTCCCGCTCACACTCGGCGATCCCGCTCTCCAGTTGCGCAATCGCTTGCTCGACTTGCTTGCAGCGCTCTTCCAGCTGCTTGCGCTTGATCGGGTTCACCCGTTTCCTCGCGGCGGGCTTTCGTTCCTCATAGCCCGGGACATCTGACAATGTGGGAGCCCAGCCGCGAGTTCCACTTGCCGGAGTGGCAGCGTCATCGGCCGCGTCGGCCCGCTGCTTGCGCCAGAGGTAGTCTTCGTAATTGCCGGGGAAAACTTCGACCCGGCCATTGCCGATTTCGAAGACGCGAGTCGCCAGCTTGTCGATGAAGTAGCGATCGTGCGAGACAAAAACCACGGTGCCGTTGTACTTCTCCAACGACTCCAGCAGCACGTCTTTGGCGCGCAGGTCGAGGTGGTTGGTAGGCTCGTCAAGCAGCAGAAAGTTGGACGGATGCAGCAACATGCGGGCCAGCGCATAACGGTTGCGCTCGCCGCCCGAAAGCACCCCAATCGGCTTGAACACGTCATCTTCGGAGAAAAGGAAACAGCCCAGCACGCCACGTAATTCCGTCATCGACTTCTGCCCCGCCACATCGGAGAGATCGTCGAGCATGCGCCGCGTGGGATCAAGTTCCTTGTATTGGTCCTGCGCGAAATAGTCCGGTTCCACATTGTGGCCAAGCTGCAGCGCGCCCGCGGTGAGCGGTTCGATGCCCGCCAGCAGCTTGATCAGCGTCGATTTACCGGCGCCGTTCACGCCGACCAGTGCGATGCGATCTCCCCGCTGAATGGTAAAGTCCACCTCGCGGAAGACCTCTTTCGCACCGTAGCTCTTGGCCACCCCAGCGCACTCGACCACCAATCGGCCGCTGGGATTAGGCTGGGGAAAACTGAAGTGGATGGTTCTCTCGTCCGGAGGAATCTCGATGCGATTGATTTTCTCCAGTTCCTTGATGCGGCTTTGCACCTGCTTCGCCTTGGTCGCCTGGGCGCGAAAGCGATTGATGAAGGCCTCAAGCTGCTCGATGCGCTCGCGCTGGTTCTTGTACGCCGCCACCAGCGAGTCGCGGCGCTCTTGTTTCTGCTGCAAGTACTTCTCGTAGTTTCCGCTGTAGAACTGCACCCGCTTGTTCCATATTTCGACGATGCGATCCACGGTCACGTCGAGGAAATAGCGGTCGTGCGAGATGAGAATATAAGCGAACGGATATTGCAGAAGATACTGCTCCAGCCAGTTGCGAGTTTCAAGATCGAGATGGTTGGTAGGCTCGTCGAGCAGAAGCAGGTTGGGTTTGGCCAGCAGCAGCTTGGCCAGCGCGATGCGCATCTGCCAGCCGCCGGAAAACTCTTCCGTCTGCCGCGTCCAGTCTTCCTTGCGAAAGCCCAGGCCGTCGAGCACGGTGCCGACCTGCGAATCGAGAGCATAGCCGTCGCGCACGCGAAACTCGCCCGTGATGCGCTGATAGCGGTCAGCCACTTGCGCGTAGTCACTGGAAGTGTGGTCCAGCTCGCCCATCTTGTGAGCGAGTTCTTCCATCTCGCGCTCCAGCGAACGCAAGTCGCTAAACACCGACATGCATTCGTCAAACACGGTGCGGCCGGAGAGCTGCAGCCCATCCTGCGGCAGATAGCCGAAGGTCATGTTTTTGGCAGGAGTGACCGTGCCGTAGTCGAGCGATTCGAGTCCGCCGAGAATCTTGAGCAGGGTTGATTTGCCGGTGCCGTTGGCGCCTACCAGCCCCACGCGATCGCGCGGGGTGATGAGCCAATCGAGTTCATTGAAGAGGAGCTTGGGACCGAAACGTTTCCCGGCGGAAGAGAGCTGGATCATGGCGAGGCGCTAGTTGCTCTTCTTCTGGCCCCGAAGAATGCGCTCGTCGATGGGCTTGCGGCCGGCAAAACCCTCCTCGGTGCCATGCCAATGCGTGAGCTTCTTTTCGCCCAGCTTCCAGCAGAGCAGGATGACTTCTTCGCCTACGATGCATGGGAAATCGAGCAGGCCGACATCGAGGTCTTTCACCTGGACGCCGGTGGCGTCGATTTCGGCGACGGCATCCTTGGCGCGCTGCACCGCCTTCTCGCGTTCAGCTTTGCGGCGGGCCACCGACACCACGTCCACCAGCGTGCCGCCGTTAATGAAGATGCGGTTGGCCAGCGATTGCATCTCGCCATCAACTTCTTCGATCAGCGCCTTGGCCTGCATGGCGGAACGCAGCAATGACTCCAGCACCGGCAGCAGAGTCTCGGCTTCGGAAACTGTGAACGTGCGTGCCATATCTATACTTCCCAGCTCGGCTTGATTGTGTGCCTTATGGCGATTTACCATGCGGCGGCGATACTCCCGCAGGTCTGACCAAGAGCGCGGAACACGCCGCCAAAACTTTTCCCGTGGACGTTTGCGAATGATCACTGTATCTCTAACATTCTATCAAGCGCCATGCGCGCCCACCTCTTCACGCTGTCTTTTACGGTGATCTGATTGACGATGTTGCCGTCCACCAGGTTTTCCAGCGCCCAGCACAGGTGTTGCGGCGAGATGCGGAACATGGTCGTGCACAGGCAGCCGGAATCGTCGAGCGTGATGACGCGCTTGTCCGGATTTTCCTTGGCCAGGCGGTTCACCAGGTGGATCTCCGTGCCGATGGCGAACGACGATCCGACGGGCGCTTGCCGCACAACCTTGATGAGGTAGTCGGTTGAGCCGATTCCGTCGGCTTTCTGGCAGACCTCCCAGCGGCACTCGGGATGAACCATGACCTGGATGCCGGGATAATTGGCGCGCACTTTGTCCACGTGCTCCGGCAGAAAACGCTGGTGTACCGAACAGTGCCCCTTCCACAAAATCGCTTTGGCTTTGCGCAAGCGCTCGGCGGTCTGTCCACCTTGCAGCATGTAGGGGTCCCACACCACCATTTCGTCCAAGGGAATGCCGCGCGCGTAACCGGTGTTGCGGCCCAGGTGCTGATCGGGCAGAAAGAAAATCTTGCCGTTGCGGCGGAGCGCCCATTCAAACGCGCCCTTGGCATTGGAAGAGGTGCAGACCATGCCTCCCCGTTCGCCGCAGAATGCCTTGATGGCCGCAGTGGAGTTCATGTAGGTGATGGGGGTGAGGCCGCTGCCTTCCTCGTCAGTCACGCCGAGGTTGACGAGTTGCTCCCAGGCGTCTTCCACCTGCGAGATCTCGGCCATGTCGGCCATGGAGCAGCCGGCGTTCAGGTCGGGCAGGATGACCGCTTGTCCGGGACGCGCCAATATGTCGGCGCTTTCCGCCATGAAATGCACGCCGCAGAAGACGATGTAGCTGCCTTTGGCCTGCGCTGCCATCTGCGACAGGCGGTAGGAATCGCCAAGGCAATCGGCGAAGCGCACCACTTCATCGCGCTGATAATGATGACCAAGAATGATGCACTCGCTGCCCAAAGTAGCTTTGGCGTCCGCAATGCGGCCGTCCATGGAGCTATCCGGGAGTACAAGATAGTTTTCGAGCGAGCAGGATACCGCTTCAGTGATCGGTGCTGTAGCCACTTGTCTCTGCCTTCAGTCCCAGCCGCGCGGCTCCGTTGCTCGGAATCTCACGCCCCGGAACGGGGATGTTGAAAGCTGACCTGCGGCTCCAGTAGATCCACTACCCGCCACGGCGGGCCCGACCTACGGGGATGTTGAAGCTGCAAGTTGACGCTTCTTACTTCATTCGATGACCTGGACCGCGCCTGCGTTACAAAAACACGGACCGTACCTCACACGGCGCTGTGACAAGGACCGAATGAATCTATTGTGGCGCGTTGAGGGGGTTAATGCAAGAGGGGAGGCTGTCAGCAATCAGCAGTCAGCATTCAGTCAACCCGCCGATGCCGCCTACAAGAGTGCGTAGACCTGCCACGAGCTGCGATGCCTCTCCGAAAACTGAGTGCTGAATGCTGAAGACTGAGTGCTGCTACCCCCCGATATGCACCATCGTCCTGGACGCCGGCACGAAGCCCGGCTCGCCGATGTGGTGTCGCTCCTCTTTGTGCTCGACAGCGTGAACGATGAACCCGACCATGTCTTCGTCGCTGGCGCCTTGCCCCATCAAGCCAGCCAGATCGTGCTCGCGGACCGAGAACAGGCAGGTACGAATCTTGCCGTCGGAGGTGACGCGGATGCGGCTGCAATGCCCGCAGAAGGGGTGCGACACCGGTGCGATGATCCCGATCTCGCCAACGCCGTCGTCAAAAACGTAGCGGCGCGCGGTCTCACTGCGCGCGTGGTCGATTTCGCGCAGCGGCATGAACTCGGCCATGCGCCGCACGATCTCGTCGAGGGTCACGACGATCTCCGGTGACCACACACGGTCTTCTTCCAGCGGCATGAATTCGATGAAGCGGACAGCGACGCCTTCCTCGCGCGCGAAGCGGCCAAACGCGGTGATCTGATCGTCATTGAAGCCGCGCATCAGGACACAGTTAATTTTCACCGGGCTGAGACCAGCCTCTTGCGCGGCGCGGATTCCGGCCAGCACGCGTTCGTAGCCGTTCGGCACGCGCGTAATGCGCGCGAATTCTCCGGCATCGACGGCGTCCATCGAAACCGTCACCCGCGTCAGACCGGCGTCGGCCAGGGGTTGCGCCATCTCGGCCAGTAAATGTCCGTTCGTGGTAATGGCGATATCCAGTGGCTGGCCTTCAACAGTGCGCAAGCCTCCGAGTTCACGCACCATCTCTGCGAGACCTCGGCGCAACAGCGGCTCGCCGCCGGTGAGACGGACCTTCGTGATCCCCAGCCCGACGAACACGCGCGCCATGCGCAGGTAGTCGGCAATGGGCATCTCGGGAAACTGCGGCCCGCCGGTGCCTGAGCGGCAATAAACGCAGCGGTAGTTGCAGCGATCGGTGATGGAGATCCGCAGGTCGTTGATGCGCCGCCCGAATTTGTCGGTGAGGAACATGCTTTTGGCTCTTAACCTGTGTCATCCTGAGCAAGCGCAGCGAGTCGAAGGACCCCTATGCTGCGTACTCAGCTTCCCCGGCACACGTTCTTCGACGGGCGTCGGAGTACTTCTAATCCCTTGCAACTCAAATCTGTTTTTGTACGGGGAAAGAAGACGGGAACAGCGCACGAGAAAATACAGCGCTGCTGATCGTTTCCTTTCCAAGCACGGGAGGCATGGCCGTTTCCCGCCACACCCTCGGTTCCGCAAATTCTGCGGAACACCGCCGCCGCAGCCTTAGGTATTCCGGTAGGCCACGGAGGTCGGAAACAGTAGTTGCGATTATAGATGAGTACCGCAGTAGAAAGCAGCACCCAGAAAAGGAAAATGCTCATTGGCAAAAGCATTTCCTAAGCATCAGCGAAAAGCGAAAAGCGAAAAGCGAATGGCGAATGGCGAATGGCGAAGAGCGAACATCGGTCTCGCTACATGCCGTCGTAGTTCGGTCCACCGCCGCCTTCCGGCGGCACCCAGGTGATGATCTCGTACGGGTCCATGATGTCGCAGGTCTTGCAGTGCACGCAGTTCGATGCATTCAGATGGATCTGCAATCCGCTGGGCGTATCTGCCGCTTCGACCATCTCGTAAACATTGGCCGGGCAAAAATTCTTGCAAGGGTTGCCGTACTCTGTTACGCAGCGCTCGTTGCAGATGTTGGTGTCGTGGATCACGAGGTGCGCCGGCTGGTCTTCTTCATGCTTGGTGCCGGAGTAATACACGTCGGTCAGCTTGTCGAAGGTGAGTTTGCCGTCGCCCTTGGCGGGACCGATGATATACGCCTCCGGCCCGCCGTCCGCCGGAAGCCGCTTCAACGGTTCCATGCGCCGATGCCCGGCCTCGTTGGTGTAATGCGCGTGCAGGCCGCGGCCACCCGTAAACTGCTGAATACCCGCGTGGAACGCGCCCGCGACGAGTCCGCTCTCGAAACCCTGGTGAAAGTTGCGCACCGGCCAAAGTTCGGTCTTAATCCAACTCTTCTCCACGCGGTCCTGAAACGTCTCCAGCAGGCCGAGCGAGAAGTCGTTCTTCACCATGCCATCGAAGGCAGTCTCGGCGGCCAGCATCCCACTCTTAATGGCGAGATGGATGCCCTTTAGCCGCTGTGAATTCAAGAAGCCGGCCGAGTCGCCCAGCACCATCCAACCATCGCCGGCCAGCGGGGGAATGCACCACCAGCCGCCGTAAGGCAGCGACTTGGCTCCATAGCGCACCATCTTGCCGCCTTCCAGCAGCTTGGCGATGAACGGATGTTTCTTGAACTCCTGAAGCACACGATGCGGATCAAGGCGCGGATCACGATAGTCGAGCCCGGTTACGAAACCCAGCGAGACGAGATTGTCTTTGGCGCCGTAAATCCATGCGCCCCCGTATTCGTGGAAGGTCAGCGGATAGCCCATGGTGTAGATGACTTCGCCCAGCGCGACGCGCCCGGCCGGCAGCTCCCACAGCTCCTTCACTCCGACCCCGTAGGTTTGTGGATTGCGTTCTTTATCGAGCTGGAAGCGTCCTATGAGCTGCTTGGTCAGCGAGCCGCGAGTGCCTTCGGCGAGGATGACAACCTTGGCCTTCAAATCGTAGCCGGGCTCGAAGTTAGACTTGCGCTCGCCGTTCTTGTCCACGCCTTTATCGTCGGTGCGCACGCCCACTACGCGCCCGCTATCGAAAAGCAGCTCGGAGCCGGCAAAACCGGTGAAGACCGTGATCCCCGCCTCTTCCACCTTGCTGCCCAGCCACTTCACGAACTTGTTGATGGAGATAACGTAGTTTCCATGATCGCGCATGGCCGGAGGCGTGATGGGGAACTTGAGCTTGCCGGTGCGAGTCAGAAAGTAAACCGCCTCTTTCACGACCGCGGCATCCAGCGGCGCTTCCTTTTCGAAGCCGGGCAGCAGTTCGCGCATGGAGCGCGGGTCCAGCAGCGCGCCCGACAGACAATGCGCTCCGACCTCCCTCGCCTTCTCCAGGAGGTAGATATTCTCTTTCGTCAACGGCGCGTCGGGATGTTTGGCATTGTGGTCGTCAATGAGCTGCGACAGGCGCAAGGCGCAGGCCATACCTGCGGGGCCTCCGCCAACAATGACGACATCGGCTTCCATTACGGGGCGTTCAACACCTTCAAGCGGCTTACGAAAAACGATCATTAGGCCTTTCAAAAAAAGTACATAACTATTCTATCGTCACCCTCGGTGACAAAGCTGTGACAGTGTTACAGCCACTGATCACAGGTCTCAAGCAGGCGATATCCCCAAACTGGAAATTGGTGTTACGCAAAAAGAAAGGCGCATGTTCATGCGCCGCTCTTTAACTGTCAAGAATCTGCTGCGTTCGTGAGTGCTGCTAGGCGCCCTTCGTTTTTTTCACTTCTTCGATCAGCGGTGGGACTATATCGAACAGATTCCCGACCACGGCGACATCAGCGATCTCAAAGATCGGCGCCTCTGCATCCTTGTTGACCGCAATGATGGTTCGCGCACCTTTCATCCCCACTACGTGCTGAATCGCCCCGCTGATTCCCAGCGCGAGATACAGCTTGGGCGCAACCGTCTGTCCGGAAGATCCGACCTGGCGATCCATGGGCAGCCAACCGGAATCGCAAATCGGCCGTGACGCCGCGATCTCGCCACCCAGCACTTCGGCCAACTGCTGGGCAAGTTCGATGTTCTTCTGCTCCTTGATACCACGACCGACAGCGACAATAATCGCCGCCTGCGTTAGGTCAACTGCCTGCTTAGCTTCTTTGAACGGGGCCTCGGGTTTATTGCGCACCACACCGTCGGCCACGTCGAGATTGACGGTTTCCACCGGCGCCGCTGCGTCCCCATGTGCGACCTGGTCGCCACGGAACGCGCCGTTCTGAAAGGTTGCAAAATACGGAGGATCACCCACGAAGGACACGTCGGCGGCGAACTTTCCCTGGAACATCTGGCGGGTGAAGCGTAGGTTGCCGCCCTCATATTTGTAGCCGACGGCATCGCTGATGAGCGTGCGATTCAACGCGGCAGCCAGCTTGGGAGCGAAGTCGCGCACCTGGTAGGTGTGGGGCATCAGCACGAGCTTGGGTTGCTTCTGCTCGATGAACGGTTTCAGCGCGGCCACGAAGCCATCGGGCGTGTACGGCTCCAGTTTGGCCGACTCCAGGTCGTACACCTTCGACACTTTTGTCGCGGCGATTTCTTTGGCGATGTCGCCCACGCTGCTGCCAACGACGGCCGCTTCCAGCGTCCAACCGGTTTCCGCGGCGATCGCCTGCGCTCCGGTGATGGTCTCCCAGGAAACCCGATTCAACTTGCCTTCACGCTGCTCGACTACAACCAGGATGGTATCTGCCATTTCGATCCGATCTTATCGACTGCGCAAAATCCAGCCCCGCAGGGGCGGAATTGACGTTAGCCCAGGGCGTAAGCCCTGGGTAAAGTGGAAAAATTGACGAGTCCCGTATCCGGGGTCCCCAACGAGCGTCGCTTTTGCGCTTGTTGGGGGTTGAGGGACGGCACCACAGTCCCTGAGGTACTTCGGTTTTCGCCCAGTTGCCTGAGCCACCCCTTTACCGATTGCGTCTTCGAATGCGAGCGCCGACTATGTTCAGCACTAGACCCACTGCGACCAGCACGCCTGCGATGACCTCAAACCGTGTCTCCCCCAGCTTGCGTGCCGCGGGCTGAAAGAACATGACGAGGAATGCAAACAGCACCAGAATCCAGCCAATGATCACGAAGGCGGAGCCGGTTTCACGTTTTTCTTCTGACGATGGCATGGTCGCCTCCTACCCGCGGCAGCGGGCGCCGACTTGCCAATTCACTGTTACCCAAAGTTCCAAGGTAGCGATCTTGCACTTTCCGCCGATCAGGCGGTCAGGGCCACTCGAATAACCCTTAGATTACGCGCAACTCATTGCGCAGCTTGTCCACCAACTTCTTGGCGATCTCTCCCGGAGGACCTTGCAGCACTTCGGTCTTCTTGGTCTTCTGCGGGATGTACAGCTTCTCGATCCTCTGCAAGTTTTCACCGAGCGCCAGCTTGACTTCGTCGAAGCTGACTTTCTTGAGCGGCTTGTTCTTCGCCTGCTTGATGCCGATCAAGGTTGCATAACGCAATTTGTTGATGCCCGACTGGATGGTCAGCAGGGCCGGCAGCGGCATATCGACAAACTGAAAGAAGCCCGCTTCGAGTTCGCGCTTTACGCGAATGCCGCTATCGCTCTTTTCGATTTGCATGATGATGGTGGCGTGCGGCCAGCCCAGCAGCTCAGCCAGAATGACGCCGGTCTGGGCGAAGCCGTAATCGTCAGACTGCAAGCCGGTGAAGATGAGATCGAAGCTTTCGTCCTTGATGGCCGCCGCGAAGGCCTTGGCAGTGTTGAACGCGTCGAGGGTAACGAAGCCGTCGCCTTCCAGGTGAATAGCGCGGTCGGCGCCCTTGGCCAGCGCCTCGCGCAACACCTGCTGCGCGCGCGGTGGGCCGCTGGTGATCACCACCACCTCTCCGCCGTGCTTCTCTCTCTGCCGCAGCGCCTCTTCCAGGGCGTAGGCGTCGGGCTCGTTCACTTCGTAGGAAATATCTTCGCGAATCCACGTTCCGCCCTCATTCAGCTTGAGCGGCGCGTCCTTCTGCGGAACCTGCTTCATGCAGACCAGGATCTTCACCACGGCTCCTAACACTTCACGGAGTGCTTCGAGCGCATACCGTGAAACCGGCAAGTATAAATGAGCGGCGAGAGGATGGGAAACCGACGAGCATAGGCGAGTTTCGGAATGGGAATCGTGACAGCCGCTTTTGGCGGGAAGGCTCTTGTGGAAACAGCTCGAGGGTCCCCGTAAACACCGCGATCGATCCAGGAGGATTCCGCTCAGATCGCAGGTTGACTCCAAAGTCTGGCAGAGGTCTAATCAAGAACATTGCTGGAGCGACCGTGTGACCCACGTCGAGAGGCGACCTGCGCAAAGCGGCACAACAGATATGCCCGTAAGAATAAGTGCCTTTATTCAAAAGCAGCTCCGTGCCCGCAAGATGAGAAGCGTGGATCCAGTGACAGCGACTGACTGGCTCATCAAGGAAGGGCTTCAAAAGGAGATTGGAACACGTCCAGGGAGCTTCCTGAGAAGCCTATGTCGCAAGGAGTCAATCGCTGGAGCGGAGAAGCATGGCTCAAAATGGCAGATAAAGCAGATAAAGCAGNNAAAGCAGATAAAGCAGATAAAGAAGTACAAAGCGCGATAGGCAGCGGAAATGCCTCCCAACCAGAAAAAAGTGCAACGAGAGGAATATCTTCAGTGTCCTACGAAAAACTGAAGGAGGAGCTTCAACAGACGGAGCTCTCGCTAGTTAACGCAGCCCAGCTTAATGAAGAGCAGGTGAAAAGCACTCAAGACCGCCTATACAAGATGATCGACTACACCGGCATGCGACTGGATTGGTACGTCGACCAGTGTTACCGGCTGCTCCAAATTGGACTAGCCTTGATTGCTACCGGGTCTGCAGTTGTAGCATTGTTTTCGAAACTCGAGCATCTTGCAGGGATAACGCAGTTTCTTGCTTGGGTTTTTGGAGGATCCCTCTTTCTTACTGGACTTTTCTTGGTTCACTGTTACAACCGTTATTTGACGGAGGATTACCCCTACCGAAAAGTTGTCGATATCCACAGTTGGTACTTTTTATACAGCTTTTCACGGCAACTCGACCCAAACTTGGGCAGGAATATAGGTGACAACTCACAAGGCGAGGGGTAGGTTTTAAGCAGCCGTGACAGGTTGGTATTGTAAGATGGTCGTATGACACAGGAAGATCAGGACACCATAGTTGGGAAAGCACACCGGGAATACAAAGCGGCAAAGAAGGAACTTGCCGCCCTTTCCCTCCGGCTCGATGAAATCATCGCCGCCGCTACAAATCTTGCTGGTGCTCTTACTGATCCATCGCGCATGATTATTCCCGACGAAGGCGAAGCGGTAGTTGGGCCAGCCGTAATGAGGGCGTCTTTCTTTTTCACCGATGGAGTCGCGCACATTCTCAGCCGAGACTACATCGCGACGAACGTAAAGGAATATAAGGCAGTGAAGCAGCGCGTGGGCTCACTTCGTCAGAAACTACTCAGCCTTAGTGAGAATCCCGGCGACTGAGCGGCGCGGAGTCAGGAAGCGCGTTTTCTTTTGGCCCGCGTCTTCTCGCTGCCGCGTCTCTGCCGCGCTTCCTCTTTCAGCAGATCAGCTTTGGACACGCGCAGAACCCGGTTAAGCGCATTACTCAGCCGTTCCGCTGGCGTGTCGCCCGGAACATCCGGTGCCGCCGGCAAAGGTCTCATGCGGGCATTATAACCCTCACCGTTTCCCGGCGGCATCCTCACTCAAGAATTGAGCCATGAGGTTGTGTCTTTCTATAAAGTGTTTGAGGCGTGCAGCGACCCCAACTCCATATATACCCGCCAAGCTCGCGTAGTACGGACCGCGTTCTTCGTCTACGGCAATGCAATCTTCCATTTCGGAGAAGCGGTCTTGAAGACTCTGAAACGAGAACCTTGATATTGCGTCCTTGGTAGAGCTTGCTTTATGCAGGTCGCTTTCCCAGAGCCGTTCGTCTGCTTGGCACTGTGCAGCGGTTGGAGCATGGTCTTGGCCAAACAGGGACGGTATCAGGGTTAGCAACAACACACAAAGGGTAACATTGAGTTTCATGGCGATCTCCTCACAAAGCCCCGAAGGGCGAAATGTCAAGGTGTGTCCAGTGCAACACTATGCAGCGGCCCAAGCTCCCAGCCAGGAACAACCCTTACGCGAAACGCTCCCCCAAGCGCCCTGCCAGTACAAACGTGACCACCCTCGCAAACCACGTTTATCGCGAATATTCCAGCAGAACGCGATAAGGCTTCCCGCTCCATGTTCGCGGATATGGTCATTGGTGTGTGAATGTTCACGGGAGATTTGCAGCCTTGTTCATCGCATTGGTATCGCATACAGACACAGACCTGACCTGCATGGGGTTGATTTGGGGGAGTTCTTTGAAAAAACGCCATCCGGAACTTATCAGGTGAGTAGGCGGTCGCACGGATGCAGTGTGGACATAGAACGTTTGTTGGCAAAGCGTCCGTGGCTAACGGCAGTTGATCTGTCACGAGCTGCGGAGGCTTGGTCGATGGGAGCAGAATGGTGTGACCGCAATCGCACCGGACAGTGAGTTCCAACATGGTCAGTATTTTCCTTTCAGCGACATTCACCCGCGAGGTGGTCCGTGTTCATCCCATCCCGCCTTGCGCAGCCGCTCAAACAATGCAGGAGACATCCCCTCGGACTGTAGGTTCTGAACCGTCAGCGCGAGGTATTCCCGTGAGTACTCGCCTCCGTATATATGCTTTGCTGCCAGGATCGGCATCCCAGCCTTGGCCTTCTTCGATTCGGGGTCGAGACCATGATGGTGCAATTGGAAGGCGAGATAATCCGCAGGGTCTAGGCATACAGTGGTTTCCCGTGGCACAAAGTTAATATCCTTGATCCTTTTATCCAACTTGGCCCATCGGTAAACCCAGTCCCGGAGTTTGTTCATCCGCTCCGCGCGCTTGCCTTCTTGCCGGTCGAAAATAAACAAGACCTCATCATCCGGTCCGGCGATCTCTGAAAGGACGGTTGAGATGCAAGTTGTGGCGCACAGCTGGTATGGGCTGGTGAATTCTGAACTCACCTTGCCTTCTACAATTTCCTTGTGATCGCGATGCCACATTCTGACGTTGACCGGAGCGAGATTGTATCTGTGCGGGATCAGGCCCAGTAGTGCAAGAGATTCTGCAATCGCGTCGTATCGTTGGCTCCAGCGGAGTTTGGTCATGTGAAGATTCTTCCGATGACGCCCCAAGGCCGGAATCCAGTCGGCAATGAACGAAGCCCACTGTGCGTCGTTTCCTACGAAGCCAGCGACGACACACAATTGTTCGTTATGCCCGGTTCCGCTTTCATCGAAGTTTGCAGTTAGCAGCACAGCGATCTTAAGCCTTTCGCGTTTACCCCTGAATCCGTAACAGGTGTAAATGTTGGCCAGCGTTCTGATATAGGCCACTTCCGATTCAACTCTGGCGGATTGACTTTGGGCAGACATCGGCGCATCCTCATTTCTGAGGCCAAGCGCACAAATGCCTCATCACCAGAAAGCCATCTGCCAAGAAAACTTAAGGTGAAAAGCGTAAGTTCTGAGAGCGGAGGTCAACGCGACTTCCGCTTTCCTCTTTTCAAACGCAAAGGATTAGAAGACCGCCGTTTCTCCCACCTTGCCGGTGAGTTCATCGAAAGTCAGCCGTTTACCGACGATGCCATCTACTGCCGCGCTGAAGCGTTCGCCGTCTGTCAGCTTGCGGTTGTTGTAGCGATAGGATTGCTCGTCAAGGTAGCGGAATAGGTGAAACGGTTCGACGCTGACATAGGTGCCGTTGATGCCGCGCTTGAACAGGCTCCAGAAGTTTTCGAGTCCGTTAGTGTGAACCAGCCCGTCAACGTACTGGACGGCGTGATCTACCACCTGATGGGCGTAGTCGCCAGCCAGTCCTTCATAGGAAAGCAGAGCATCGGTATAGAGAGCGGACCCGGCTTCAACATGCTTTCTGACTTCCGCTTGCAGAGCCTTCTTTTTGCGGTTCGGAATTACGATGGTGCGAATCTTCCCGCCACGCTGCAAGATTCCCATGACGGCGGTTTTGTCTTTGCCGCCGGTTCCGGTGATGCGCCGCTGGCGCGCACTGACGTGCATGTTGCGCGCTTTGCCGCCGATAAAAGTTTCGTCGGCTTCGACGTGACCAGAGAGTTTGTCAGCGGGAGACATACCGAGAGCGCAGCGAATCCGGTGGTCCATGAACCATGCGGTTTTCTGGGTGACACCGCAAGCGCGTGCGATCTCGTAGCTACTGATGCCGTTCTTGCAGTTTACTACCTGCCACATGGCGAGAAGCCACTTGTCCAGGCTGAGCGGTGAATCCTCGAAGATAGTGCCAGTCTTGGAAGTGAACTGCCTCACGGCGTGATTGCTGCCGCACTGCCAGCGGTTGTACTTCGGCTGAAACAGAACTTTCTTACTGCCGCAACGCGGGCAGATCACGCCATCCGGCCAGCGGTGCGCTACTAGATACTCGCGGCAGTTGTCAGGATCGGCGAAATAGACGATGGCATCTTGCAGTGTGTTCGGTTCCATGCTGCAAGGTTAATCCAGAACTGATGAGTTGTCAAGTAAATTCTTACCCAAACTTGAGTCAATGTGGGGAAACCGCAAAACGGCAAGTACGTGAAGCGGCGGGCGACATAAAAGACTATTTCACCAAGTTCCTTACCCACGCGAGAAATCCCCGTAGTTTGATTCGGGAAGACATCGAGCAAGTGACAATCTTGCTGATTCTACAAAGATACCGGCACCAGCAAGTCACAAAGATGTCCAAAATCTTGTACAGGGGCCTGTTGGCCACGGGGTTCATATTGCTTCTTCTAATTTTGAGCCTATCCTTCATGTCCCCTCCGGCGCAGACGACTCCTGCGACTCCCACTAGTTCTAGCCCAGGGAATCCAAGCCCCGGTCCGGCCGCCCAAACACAACCGTAAATAGGCATATGCACCCGTACCCTCATTTCCTCACTGCCGATGACGAACTCGGAGGGCTACGTATCCTTCTGGAATGTATCCTGAGCTCTGGCCGACGGAATGGCACATATCTAGAGATTGTTGGTTGTCTGTTGTCGATGAATTTCCGTCAGAACCGATGGGAAGACTTCTGCAACCTTCGCGAGGGATACATTGCAGCCGGGGGCGAGTTCTCTCGTAAAGGCTGGGAGCGTGCTACACGCGTCTATACAACACGTACAGACAAGCCAACGAAGCCAAGCTACCTCAACCGGCTAGTTGCCTTCCCGGACAGGCCACGTAAATGGACATCGGCAACGAAAGGATTGAATCAGATTGAAAAAATTAGCATAGAGCTTGCAAGGAAACCCGGCTTCAGCAATCTATCTTTCGTCATTCTGCGCCCAGCAGATCTTCACGATCAATTTCGACCTGGGTATGTCCCTTGCGCGATAGCAGGCGATTTCAAGTTCAGAGATGGAAGAATTGATCTCACTGCTGTCCGGTTAA
>PMAT01000054.1 GCA_003152695.1 Acidobacteriaceae bacterium | reverse complement strand
TCATGAGACTGAACACAAAACCAGCTTGGGTGGGGCACCCTCAGAATGTTAGGGTGGGCCAACCTGCCATCCGGAGCTTGACTGACGCATTAGCTAGAGGTTTTCGTCAATCGCGCAGAGGGGAATGAATATGCGGGACGATAATTACAGCCGGCAAGTGAACAACAACCGATACACAGTGACTCTACTTGCCGTGTTGCTGTGCTCACTCGGTGTAGTGGATCGCGCGCATGCAGAAGCACCAATCTGTAAAGAAGGGGCGTACGAGGTCCTCTATCCGACCCTGGGTCTTTTTCCTTCTACGGCTGGGGACTTTGCCGGGCCCGAGCTTAGAACAACGTATATAAGGCACCAGTCACTCCGTGGCCTTCTTGCAGTCGTGCACTGTCCTTTAACGGCTGAAAAGAAGTTCGAGGAGGATCGAGATTTGGCCCGGCGATGGATTGCGACCCTCCCCGAAATCCTCGATCCCTACTTGCGAGATGTCCTGAAACCCGAGGTGTTGGGAAATCTCGTCAATGCAATTTCGTGCGAACCGACTACTCCTCTGGTCTGTGACCTCCGCACAACAATCTCTAAACTATCCCGCAGGGAACCGACATACGCCAGTCGATTACGAAGCGCATCGGCTGTCTGCGGTATCTTGGGACCGACTCTAATGACGGAGGCGAGCGCTGATCTCGCAATCACCGATTTGGCTGATGTCATAACTCGCGATCTAGCGTTTCTCTTATCCACATGCCCCGTCCCGTTTTATGCTCACATGCACGCGCACCCGAAGGACTTCGAGTCTTGGCTACGCTGGGTCAACACGCAGATGTTCGTGGGGGGCGAGGTAGATCAGAAAGCTTCGTTGGAAGCCTATCGAGACGCGCTGATTGCGTCGGTACAGGTCTCATTGCATGACCGTCAATATACGTCGGAGAAGCAGCGAGTTCTCGCGCATTTGCAGGCAAAGAAGGTGCGGATCATCAACTAGAGATGAGCAGGGCGGGTGGCCCAGACAACCATCGTTTGGGTGCCCGCGGGTGGTGCAGGCAAGGAATCCTGAGAGTGCCCCATCCAAGCTTCCTTGGATGGGGTTTTCGTTGTAGCATTGCCGGCGTGAAAAAAGCGAAATCCGGCAAACCCAGTTCTGCGACGAAAGGCAACGGCGCTCCGAAGAACGTTGATGACTACCTTGCGGGTGTCCCCGAACCCGCCCGCAGCGTTTTGAACAAGCTGCGCGCAGCGATCCGCTCCGCCGTGCCAGCTGAAGCTACTGAGACCATCAGCTATCGGATTCCTGCGTTCAAGTACAAGGGAATGCTGGTGTGGTTTGCTGCGTTTTCGAACCACTGCAGTTTGTTTCCCACGGCCGCGGTTGTGGAAGCCTTTAAGGACGAACTGAAGGGCTTCTCCACCTCCAAAGGGACCATCCACTTCCCTACAGACAAGCCACTACCGATTGCACTGGTTAAGAAACTGGTGAAGGCGCGGGTCGCGGAGGTCGAAAGCAAGAAACGGGTGTGACCGGGTAGCCAGTGAGACCTGCCGCTATCTCGCGGGACTATACCGATTCGGAAACTGCTCTACCTGACCGCTTCCTGCCGGCAGGCGGCTGCAATCTCATCCGCGATCTGCTGGGCGGCTGTTGCCGGGTCGGGAGCTTCCAGGATCGGCCGGCCAACCACCAGATAAGTTGCTCCGGCGGCGATGGCATCCTTCGGAGTGACTACGCGGGCCTGATCTCCGGCGGCGGCTCCGGCCGGACGCACGCCCGGCGTCACGATGGCGAATCCCTCGCCCAAGGCCTTGCGCAGCGCGCGAGCTTCCTGGGCCGAGGCGACTAAGCCTCCGCAACCTGCCGCGCGGGCCAGCGCTCCTAAGCGAAGCACCTGGCTCAGGACATCTCCCGCAATCCCCAATTCCTGCAAGTCAGAATCCGACAGGCTGGTCAGTACGGTTACCGCGAGCACCATCGGCTTAGCTTTGGTCGGGGACTGGCTGGCGGCTTCGACGGCGGCCCGCAGCATCTTGCTGCCGCCGGAGGCGTGGACGGTGAGCATACTGACGCCGAGTTCGGCAGCCGAGCGGACCGCCCCGGCGACGGTGTTGGGGATGTCGTGATATTTCAGGTCGAGAAAGACCTTGCGGCCGGAGGCAACCAGGTCGCGGACGACCTGCGGCCCCTCGGCCGTAAAGAGCTGTTTCCCGATCTTGTACGTGGTGGCGGCGTCGCCGATAGTTTGGACGATTTGGCGGGCTTGCGTGGCGCCCGGGACATCGAGCGCCACGATGAGCCGGTCTTTGTTATCCATCGGCTCAAGTTTACCGCATTAAGACGGGATTACCGCGGGCCCGCGTACTCCGCTATGAGTGGGGTCTCGACGACCTCCAGCCTGACTGGATCGACGCCGTCGTGGCCCATGCCGAGCATTTTGGCCGCGCTATAGGACAAGTCAATGATCCGGTTCTTCAGCACGGGTCCGCGATCGTTAATGCGGACGACGACTGACCGGTCATTTCTCAGATTTGTAACCTTGATCCAGGAACCCAGCGGCAAGGTGCGATGCGCCGCTGTGAGTTGGTCCATGTCGTACGGTTCGCCGCTGGCCGTCTGCTTATGCTGAAAAATGCGGCCGTACCAGGAAGCCTTCCCAACCTGAAACTTCTTGGTCTTAACCGGCTTCACTTTTTCCTGAATCTGTCCTGGGGTCCCTTGCTGCTTCGATTCCGGTGTGCTATTACCGGGTGCCGCGCCTAGTGCGGTGGCAAAAACCATGGTCACCGCGACCTGGCTAAGTACTCGTAACATTTAAACACCTCTCATCGTTAAGTTTGGTCCTCCCGGGGTCTGTGTCAATCCTTATAAGTCTATCCACCGCAAGACGTAAGAGTCAACCCAACTAACGTGGGAGTCCTACCTTCGTGCTTGCCCTCAAGGGAGTTTCGTGCTAGGCCTCGTTGACAAGAACAACCGCCTTCCCTCCGGCAAGAACGGCGGTAAACAGGCTCGATCTGCCCGGTAGAACGCGTATTGACGGAAGGCGCTTGTGATTGAGATGGGGACGCAGAGACTGGGGTTGGAAGGCTGAGAGACAAAATAAGCTACTTATTTACAATTAGTTACGAAGATTTTTTGAGGGGAAACGTTGGGTGGATTCGACTTGGGAACGAAGCTCGATCGCCTCAGAGGGTGTGCGAGGACTGTGCCGTCCCTCACCCACCCCAACAAGCGCAAAAGCGGCGCTCGTTGGGGACCCCGGCTACGGGACTCGTTGGTTTTTCTCCACTGTACCTAGGGCTTCCGCCCTGGGCTAGAGTCAATTCCGCCCCTGCGGGGCTGGAGTTTGGGCAGCTCGTTCGAGCGTGCCAACTCGCCTCGAACTCTCGCACGCTCCCTTAAGCCCGTCACCTGACTACCTCGGCGAGGATGATTGCGGTACAGTCGTCCAATGAGCCAGCCGCCCGTCGTCTTGAGCATTGCGGGTTACGATCCCATTTCGGGAGCCGGAATCACCGCCGATATAAAAACCGCGGCTGCCCAAAACTGCTATGCCGTCACCTGCATTACGGCTTTGACCGTGCAGTCCACCCAGGGAGTATTCGGCGTCCAGCCAGTGAATCCTGAGCTGGTAGCGCGAACGCTCGCGACCTTGGCGGGCGACCTGGAAATCGCCGCTGTCCGAGTCGGGATGCTGGGGTCGGGGGACGTCGCGGCGGCGGTTGCCGACTTCCTCGAGGCCCGGCGGCTGCCGAACATCGTCCTCGACCCGGTGATCCAGTCGTCGTCTGGCGCAATTTTGCTGGACGAGCGCGGGCAAGAGGTCCTCGTCAAAAGGCTACTGCCGCTTGCGGATGTCATCACTCCCAACGTCGATGAGGCGGCGGCGCTGGCCGGGGTCGAGCCGGTCGCGACCGACGCTCCGTGGGAGGAAGTGCTACCACGTTTGCGGGCAATGGCAGGAAAGCTTCGCGAACTCGGCAGCCGGGCAGTGGTAATCACCGGCGGACACTTGCCGGAAGCTAACGACTACCTCCTTTACGGGTCGGCGGGTTCGGCCAGGGAGGAAGTCTTTCCCGGAGTTCACCTGGAATCCCGCTCGACTCACGGCACGGGATGCGCCTTCGCCACGGCTCTGGCCTGCCAACTGGCGCACGGAACCAGCCTGCCGGGGGCCGTCCGGGCAGCGAAGGAATACGTTCGCAAGGCAATCGCCGCCGCATACCCGCTAGGAAAAGGCAGCGGGCCCATCAATCACGGGGTGTAAGTCGCTCTACTGCGGCAGGCTGTTCTGCGGTTGCAATAGGCGGGAGGCCGCACCGCTTAGCTCATGGCTCACTTCCGCTTGGGCATTTGCAGGACTTTTCGTGCCGGTGGGCGGACTTTGCCGTTCTTGTTCCAGTAGCTCAGCAGCACCAAGTCGTTGGAGTTAAACTCAATCCACTCCGGACGTGTGCTGCTCTGGGTGAAGATGTACGCATCCAGGAGCTGGTGGAGGCGGCTGATGCTGATGCCCAGCGCGGCAGCAGCTTCGGTTTCGGAGAACTGTTCTTTGAGACGGCGTGGACGGTCAGCATTTGTCATGGCGCGACCAAAAGAGTGCTTGAGTATTTGTAGCTCCTTTTGGCGACTTGCCATATCGGGTAAACTTCTCAGTAGCCACCGGTGATGAAACCTTACCGACTGTACTTTTGCTTCCTAGTTATGGGCTGCATTGCGGTGGCCAGCCGTGGCCTGTCACAATCTGCATCGCCCCCGGTTCCCGTGCGTTCGGACAACGACCCGGCCACGCGCAAGGGCTTCGACTACTTCTACAACCTGGAATACGACAAGGCGGTCCGCGAGTTCGAGGCCACCCAGCAAGCCCATCCCGACGACCCCTTCGCCGTCAATCACGCTCTGGCCGGGGTGATTTTCAGGGAGCTGTACCGCATTGGGGCGCTCGACACCGAGGCTTATGCCGCCGACAGCTTTCTTACCAAAAAGCATCCCGAGCCGCTCGATCCCAAGGTGCACGACCGAGTCAAACAGTTAAGCGCCCAGGCGCTGGCGCTGTCGCAAGCCGAGCTCGACAAGGATCCCAACAACGTTGACGCCTTGTACGCGCGCGGCGTTACGCGGGGCCTACGCGCCACCTACATGGGCATGGCCGAAAAGGCCTGGTTCGCCGCCCTGCGCAGCGCCGTGAGCGCGCGCCACGATCACGAGCGGGTGTTGGAGTTGGATCCCAAATACGTGGACGCCAAGCTTCTGATCGGTACTGACCTCTACATCGTGGGCAGCCTTAGTTGGCCGGCCAAGGTGGCCGCGTCGGTGGTGGGGATCAGCGGCAACAAGCGCAAGGGCCTGGACTATCTGCGCGAAGTGGTGGCCGGCGCCCACAGCGAAGTGGCCAGCGACGGCAAGATCGTGCTGGCCCTGTTTCTTCGCAGGGAAGAGAAATATGACGAGGCTTTGAAGGTGGTCAGCGGAATGCAGTCCGAATTTCCGCGCAACTTTATGGTGGCCTCCGAATACGCCCACCTGTTGAATGCCGCCGGACACGGGCAGGAAGCGATTGCAGCCTATCGCAAGGTCTTGGCGGGCTGTCGCAGCAATGCTTATGCGGGGTGCCGCATCGAGGTGCCGGCGTATGGATTGGGCCAAGCGCTGCGTGGCCAGCGCCAGTATCAGGAAGCTGCCGAGGCTTACGATCTGTCCGCCAGCCACGGCAACGATCCGGAACTGCGCCAGAAGGCGACCCTGGCGGCCGGCCAAATGTATGACTTGCTGCAGAAGCGCGACACTGCGCTGGAAAAGTATCGGACAGTGATCGCCGAGGACTCCGCCTCCGGCGAGGCTGACTTGGCGCGTCACTACATGAAGCAGGCGTACAAAGCGCCGTGAATCTGGATTATTGCGATGTTACAGGCGTGGGCCTTGGGAGCAGGGCTGACACACGTCAACCCTTTCGAAAATCAAGCGGGGCGAATGAATCTAATCAAGAGCATTGGAGTTGGTCTTTTGTCCGTCGTTATGGCGTTCGTGGTCGTATTTGTCGGTGTGTTGGCCTATTTGTTTCTTGCACCTTCCAAAGACGGCGTCACAGTGGGCTGGGACCCCGTATCATTTGTGAAATCCCCATCCTCATGGATTATCGTGCTCACCAGCTTTGCCCTTGGGTTTCTTTGGGAATACCGTCGATTGCTTCGCCGCTAATTTCAAACTGACCCACTACCGAAAATCATTTATCACGGAGACACAGAGGACACGGAGTTCTCATTTTCTACCGAGTTTCCTCCGTGATCTCGGTGCCTCCGTGGTGGATTTTTCTTACTGTCGCGGCTACTTCAGGCCGATGTAGATGTCCACCTGCGCATTACTTGGATCGGTAGCGCGCTCATCGTACAGTTCGAAGTCGGCGTGGCAGGCTCGCTGGCCATTGGCGGGTGATTGATAGTAAGCCCAGATTCGCATCCAGGTTTCGACCACAACCCTGGCTACCGGCCCACGCTCGCTGGTGAACACTGCATATTGTCCGGCGGGAACGGTCGTTGTCATCATCCCTGCGGGCGCTTTGGTCTCGGGTCCCACCTTCGCTCCGAGTAGCAGTGTGTAGTCGCCGTTGGCATCGCTGGCGTAATCGGTATAAACAGCGTACAGGGTCGGACCAGTCTTTTCAGGAACGTGATCGATCACATGTTCCCGCATCACGCGTTGCCACAACTTCGGAATGGCGCCGTCTGGCCCCGCTTCTTTGGCGTTATTGGTTCGGGTTGCAATCCCGATGACCTCAAACCCGTCGAGTTGAACAATCTTAGGATGCACAGGAGTTCTCTCCTACGGCCCAGCCCGAGAATCGCTGCGCACTGAATCCCGATAGATCAATGCGCGAAGGATGTCCTAACGCCTGCGCGGCGAGCGCTTCGCCTAACGCTGCGGAATGCTTGAAGCCGTGGCCGGAGCAGGCGGACGCGAAAACAACATTTTCATAGTTGCGAAACTGATCGACAATGAATTTCGCGTCGGGCGTGACCGTGTACAGGCAAGTTGCAGTGCGCAGGCATTCGCCGGACACGTCGGGAAAGTGCGGCGCGATGTACTCGCTGTACATGGCGGAGATCTCCGCATCGCTGACGGCGCGCGGGACCGCATCCGGATCGACCGTGGCGTCGTATTGCTCGGCGGCAACCTTCAGCCCGCCGTGCGGCCCATCCAGGGCAGGGAAGCCGTACATCATGTCGCGTGGCCGGTTGCCCGCAATCCAGATGAAAACCGGAAAGCGCTCCGGCGAGTACTGCTCGGTGTGCCCCGCCAGCGCAAACCAGTACATCACCTGCCGATAGACCTTGAAATACGCGGCACGGCTCTCGCCCAGCAGCTCCTGCATCTTCTCTATCCACGGGCCGGCAGTCACGATGACCTTGGCGGCGGAATAGGTATTGGCGCCGGTTGTGACCTCAACCGTGCCATCTTGCATGGGCTTGCAACCGACGACTGTTTCTGCGGTGCGGACTTGGGCGCCCAACTTCTGCGCCAACCAGAGCTGCGTTTCGATGCATGCCTCGGGACGAAGAAATCCTGCGCCGGGTTCGAAGTAGCCGATTTCATCGCCGCGCAAACGGAATTGCGGATAGCGATGGCGCAGCTCGTCGGTGCTCAAGACTTCATGCGCGATACCGAACTCCGTAGCCGCGGCGATAGTGTCGTGGATGAACGAGGTCGAGCCATGATGATTGCCGGGCGTGGCCGGCGAGGCGAGGACCAGGGCTCCGTTGCGGACGAGCAGGCTGCGGCTGGTCGCGGCCTCCAGTTCCTCCCAGATCTGGTTGGAGCGCTGCACCAGGGGCACGAACTCGCGGCCCTCGCCGATGGCCTCGCGGGTGATGCGAGTATCGCCGTGCGATGAGCCCTGATCGTGCGGCGGATGGAAGCGATCGATACCAATGGCGCGCGCTCCCAGCTTGGCGGATTGATACAGCGCCGCGCTGCCAACCGCCCCCAGACCGACCACCAGAACATCCGCAACCTTGGGCATAGGCGCCATGATAGAGCACCGGGCGCGCTTCGTCGGGACAGTGTCGGAATTTTCGGTCCCGTCCGCCGCACTGGTGTAAAATGCCCGCATATCCCAATACAAAATAAAATTGCGAATTGCAGCTTACCCAGGGCAGTTGAGCGGCCGTCCGTGCCGCCAGTGCTCATAGACGTTCCGGAGTAACGGGCCCCGTACGCTTTACCGAATTCAACTTCAACCATGTGAAAAAAATTGGAGGACAGATGAGAACCAAGAAGCTGTTGGCAGCTTTTGCTGTCGTGTTGTTCGCATTTTCGGTGGTCGCGCAGGAGAAACCAGGTACCGTTGCCGCACTGGAGTTTCAAAGGCCCAAGAACGGCATGGTGACGCAATATGAGAACGGGCGCAAACAGAAAGCAGCCTGGCACAAGCAACAGAATGACCCCCAACCTCTACTGGTGTGGGAGACCCTCACCGGACCGGACACTGGGACCTACATCGTAGGCCGCGTCAATCAACACTGGTCCGATTTTGATAAGCCGCCCATTCCTGACCAGGCCGACCTGGAGGAATATCAGAAGGTGGTGGGCAATTACGTGGAGTCGGTGACCGCTATGTACTACGAGGGGATGCCGAAGGTCAGCAATCCTCCGAGTTCCGGCATGGCTCCCAAGTTCGACGAGGTCGTCACCTTCCATGTGCGCTACGGCAAAGGGTCGGATTTTCGCAGCGCCATTTCCCGGATCTACGACGCCGCCCAGAAGACCAAGTGGCCAGTCAATTTCGAATGGTACACGCTGGCGAGTGGCGGTCGCACCGGAACTTATGTCCTCCTGCTGCCGCGTAGCAGCTGGGCCGACTTCGAGGAGAAACCCGACGTGAAGCCTTTCCGCGACATGCTGAAGGAGGCTTTTGGGCAGGCCGAGGCGGATTCCATCGTCGATCGGATCGATCGCTCCGTCGAAAATGAGACGAGCGAGATCATCCAATTTCACCCGGAATTGAGCTATCTGCCGGGTAAGTAGGGAAGAAGCAACTAGCGACTAGCAATTAGCAGTTAGCTAAAGCCGCAGAATTACCATCCAGGCGCGGCTTAACTACTGCTAATTGCTGAGTACGAATCGCTAGTTGCTAATTACTAATTGCTAGTTGCTTTTCAATCAGGAGAAACCATGAAAACCAGAACGATTGCAATGACCATGGCGCTGTGCTTTGTGGCAGCGGCGGTGTGCTTCGCCAGCGATGTCAATATGGGCACCTGGAAACTGAACGAGGCCAAATCGAAATTCGCTCCCGGAGCGACGAAAAACCAGAAGGTTGTTTACGAGGCGGCGGGCGACCAGGTGAAAGTCGCGCTGGACGGCATGACCGCTGACGGTAAGTCCTTGCAGATCGAGTGGACGGGCAAGTACGACGGCAAATTCTACCCCGTCACTGGCGATGCGGGGGTTGACGAACGTGCGTACAAGCAGATTAATGCGCACACAATGGAGATCACCAGCAAGAAAGGTGGCAAGATCGTTAGTACCAGTCGCATTGTCGTGGCGGCCGATGGCAAAAGCCGTACCGTCACCTCGGCCGGGACTAACGCGAAGGGCCAAAAGGTCACGACCGTCGCGGTCTACGACAAAGAGTAGGGACTCTGCCCAGGTCTGGTGTAACGGGAATACTCTCTCGGCCGGCTTCGAGTCCCAAGGGAGCAAGAAATCGCTTCAGCCGCTGAGGTCAACGACTTCGGCGGCCGGAGCGATTCGTCTTTGGAGTGGTCATTACGAGCGCAGCGAGGAATCTGCTTTTATGAGCGCTGTAATGACTGCTGAGGGAAAAGCAGATCCCTCACGGCCTGAACTTCACCCCAACAAGCGCAAACCCGGCGCTTGTTGGGGACCCCGGTTCGCCCGCTCGTGATGACAATTCAAAACTAGCGAGGCGGTTGCTAACTGCTAATTGTTAGTTGCTAATTGCTAGTTGCTAACTGCTAACTGCTTCTACTGCTGCACCGCCTGGATCGCCTTCGGCCGCACTTGCTCATTCTGAATCTGCGAGGCATCCCAACCTCCGCCCACGGCCTTCACCAGATAGACGGAAGTCACCATCTCCTGCCCGAGTAGCTGGGTCGCGAGACGTTCGTTGGTCAGCAACGCCGACTGAGCGGTGATGACGTCGAGGTAAGAGGTCACGCCGCCGACGTAGCGGTTGTTGGCGATCTGCAGGGCACGGCGCGCGTCGGAGACGGCGGCGTTCTGGCTGGTCGTCGCCTGCGAAAGCGCGTTCAGTCCCGACAGTCCATCTTCCACCTGCTGGAATGCGGTCAGCACCGCCTCGCGGTAATTGGCGACCGATTCGCCGTAGGCCGCTTTGGTGGCCGCCAGGTTGGCGCGATTGCGTCCGCCTTCAAAGATCGGCTGCAACAAGTCGCCACCCAGCGACCAGATGGCGCTGGGCGCGCTGATCAGGTTGGTGATATCGGTGCTTTGAAAGCCACCGCCCCCGAAGAGAGTGAGTTGCGGATAAAACGCCGCGGTGGCAACGCCGACTTCGGCGTTTTCGTACGCCATGTTGCGCTCGGCGGTCGCCACATCGGGCCTGCGTTCCAGCAGGTCAGAAGGCACGCCCAGCGGAATGGGAGGCGGTGTCGTGTGCAACGGGGCCACCGGCACGCTGAAAGTGGAAGCCGCATTTCCGGTCAGCACCGCGATGGCGTGTTCGTACTGCACGCGCTGCTGCTGCACCAGGCTCAGTTGCGCGACCGTGGAATCAAGCAGGGTCTGCTGCTGGGCCAAGTCGAGTCCGGAGGCGACTCCGCCGGTATGCCGGTTCTGCACCAGCTGCAAACCCTTCTGCTGAATGTCAACCGATTCCTGCACGACCTGAGTTTCGGCGTCAAGCTCGCGCAAGCTGAAGTAGTCGGCGGCCAGTTCGGCAGTCAGCACCAGGTTGACGTTGTACATGTCCGCCGCCGTGGCTTGCAGAGTCGCATTCGAGGCTTGCAGAGTTCGGCGGTATTTTCCAAAGAGGTCGGGTTCGTAACTGAGCAGAAAAGGAATTTCGTAGGTGCTCTGGGTGAGCGGCCGCCCGAGGGTGACGACTTGCGGCCGATTTCCCGAGTAGCGGTTGCGCGATGCGTTGGGATCGGTGCTGGCTTGCGGGAAAAGTCCGGCCGCGGCTACCCGCGCCAGCGCGCGCGCCTGGTTCAGGCGGTCTTGCGCGGCGACCAGCGACTGATTCGCCTTCAGCAGTTGCTGCTCGTAGTTGTTCAGTTCGGCGTCGTTGAAGATCTCCCACCAGGCGCCCTTGGGAAGCGAATCTTTCGGCGCGGCCACACGCCACGGGCCTTGCGTCTTGTAGGCCTCGGGGGCCTGGACCGGCGGTCGCTGATATTTCGGTCCCACCGCGCATCCCATCAGCAAAACGCTGACGGCGACACCGACCGTCAGGGTCAGCCACTTCATGACGTTTTGCCTCCCTGGTTGGCGGGAGCGATGTTGACCTGCTGACCTTCTTCCAGCGAATCGGCGGGATTGATGACCACCTGGTCCCCGACGTCAACGCCGCCCAGTATTTCCAGCGTCGAGCCGTAATCGCGGCCGATGGTGATGGGACGCAGTTGCACCTTGTTATCGCTCCCCACAACCGCCACGCGCGGCCCTTCCTGGCGGAAGAGCATGGTGTTGACCGGCAGCGTGATTTTCTGCCCGTTGATGCCCGGCCGGAAATGAACTTCGCCGAAGGAGCCTGGCAGCAGGCGTCCGTCTTTGTTGGGCACGTCCACTTCCGTCAGCAACGTGCGCGTAGTGGGATCAATGGATTCGGCGGTGCGCGCCACCGTTCCTCTGAACTTCTGTCCCGGCAACTCCTGCAGCGTTACCCAGGCTTCCATCCCGTTCTTGATGGCGGGCGCGTAACTTTGCGGGACGCTGACGTACACGCGCAGGGGATCGACGCGGGCCATGTCGAACAGTTCCTTGCCGGTGCCGCCGGCGTTGATCAGCGCGCCGGGATCGACGTTGCGCTTGGTCAGCACTCCGCTGAAGGGCGCGTACACGTGTTTGAACGCCTCCAGTTCTTCCAGACGGCGAACGTTGGCGTCATTTGCGTCCAGGTTGGCCTTGGCCTGTTGATAGCCGCTGGCCTGCTGATCGGCCTCCTGCTGCGAAACCGAATCGGTGGTGCGCAGGCTGAGATAACGGTCGGAATTGATTTTGGCCAGGTCCATCTGCGCCAAGATCTGCTGGCGCGTCGCCCGGGCCTGCATCAATTCCTGGTCCACTTCCGGAGTGTCGATGTCGGCTAGCAGTTCGCCCTTGGTCACCCGGCTGCCAATGTCTTTGTACCAGTGCAGCAGGTAGCCGTTGGTGCGGGCATAGATGGGAGACTCCTCGAACGCCAGCAGCGAGCCCGGCAACACCAGTTCTTCGTCGGGTTTCTCCGAGATGGGATGAAGTACGGCCACCGTGGGAACCGATTCCCGTTCGGTTTCCTGGGCAAGCACGCGGCTGCTGTGGATGCGCATGAGCATGGTGATTACGGCGCCGGCCACCAGCGCCAGCACCACCACAGCGATCATGAACAGCGCCTTGCGCGGCGTCGCCGGAGGAAGCTTGGGCGGCGCCGTGATTTCGGCCGCGTGATGTTCGGGTTCACTAACGTCAGCTCGATTTGAAGGCGAATCCATAGGTATAAATCCTGGCAGTTAGCAATTGGCAGTTAGCAATTAGTAAAAACCGCTAACTGACGGCGCCTGGCTGCTTTCATCCCTGCGAAATAGTTGGTCTCGATGTTGCTAATCATTAGGTGCAAACTGCGTGCTCAACGCTGCTGAAATACTAGTTGCTAGTTGCTAATTGCTAGTTGCTAATTGCTAACTGCTTCTCTCGCCCGCTTTGCCTCGCGATGGCCGTGAATCATGGCAAAAATAGATGGCACAAAAAACAGAGTCGCCACGGTGGCGAACAACAGCCCGCCGATCACCGCGCGTCCCAGCGGCGCGTTCTGTTCGCCGCCTTCGCCCAACCCCAACGACATCGGCACCATGCCGATGATCATGGCCAGAGCGGTCATCAGCACCGGACGGATTCGAGTGTAGCCCGCTTCCAGCGCGGATTGGGCCGCCGGTATGCCGAGGTTCATGCGCTCGCGCGCAAACGAAACCAGCAGAATGGAGTTGGCGGTGGCCACGCCCATGCACATTACCGCGCCGGTCAGTGACGGCACGCTCAACGTGGTATGGGTTAGCAGCAGGATCCAGCAAATGCCGGCCAGCGCTCCCGGCAGGGCGGTGATGATGATGAACGGATCGAGCCAGGACTGAAAATTCACCACGATCAGGAAGTACACCAGCGAAATCGCCATCAGCAGTCCGATGCCCAAGCCGATGAACGACGACTGCATGGTCACCACTTGTCCGCGAACGATGATTTGCGTGCCTCGCGGCAGATGCTGCTGGAACGGCTGCAAGACTTTCATCGTGTCCTTGGCCACCGCGCCCAGATCACGGTCCTGGGTGCTGGCGTACACGTCGATCACCGGTTGCACATTGTAATGCGAGACCACCAGCGGCCGGGCCGTGGGGGTCAACTGCACCAGGTTGCCCAGCACCTGCGAGCTCTGCACGCCGGGATCGTTTACCGGCATGTTCATCAGGTCCTGCACCGAGGTCATGCGGTATTGCGGGGACTGGACCGCTACCTGGTAGGTCACGCCGTTCTTGGGATTCAACCAGAAGTTAGGCGCGGTCTGGAAGCTGCCGCTCAACGCGACCAGCACGGTTTGCGCCACGTCGCGCGCATTCATTCCCACTTGCGTGGTCTTGTTGCGGTCAATCTGCAGATGCAGCGTCGGCAAACTTAGCACCTGTTGCACATGCACGTCGGCGGTGCCGTTCACGTGACGCAGGCGATTGGCGATTTGTTGCGCAATGACGTAGTTGCCTTGCATGTCCTGACCGGTGACCTGGATGTCGATCGGCGCCGGCAATCCGAAGTTCAGAATCTGGGTCACGATGTCGGCCGGCTGAAAGAAGAACTCCACGCCGGGGAACTGTCGCGGCAACTCCTCGCGCAATTTCCGGATGTAGCCCTGGGTCGCGTGATGATGTTCGGCGTTCAGGCCCACCAGGATCTCGGCATCGCTGGTTCCCACCACGCCGGAGTTGCTGTACGACAAATTGATTCCCGAATACGGCAGCCCGATATTGTCCAGGATGGTGACCAGCTCGTCCTTGGGAATCTGCTGCCGCAGATAGGCTTCCACCTCATCGGTCAGCCGCGCCGTTTCTTCCACCCGCAGGCCGGGGCGAGCACGCATGTGCAGGCGCATCGTGCCAGCGTCAACGTTAGGGAAGAAGTCTTCGCCGAGGAAGAACACCAGGCCCATCGAGAGCACGCAGAACGCGAGAAAGCAGGCGGCAAACAGCTTGCGATGCTCGAGGGTGGTTTCCAGGAGCTGATAGTAGCCGTTGCGAAAGTTGTCAAACCCGCGCTCGAACCCGCGTTGATAGCGGCCGAAGATTGTTTTGGGCCCGGCGGCGCGATGCTCGTGCCCACGCATGATGTACATGACCAGGGTCGGAATCAGGGTGCGTGACAGGAAGTAGGATGCCAGCATCGCGAACACCACGGCTTCGGCCAGCGGCACGAACAGGTAGCGGGCCACGCCGGTGAGGAAGAACATGGGCACGAACACGATGCAGATGCACAGTGTGGAGACGAACGCCGGCACCGCGATCTGCGAAGCGCCATCCAGGATGGCCTGTCTCATCTCCTTGCCCTGGGCAAGGTTGCGCTCGATGTTCTCGATCTCGACCGTGGCGTCGTCCACCAGGATGCCGACCGCCAGGGCCAGACCTCCCAACGTCATGATGTTGATGGTTTCGCCCAGCGCGCTCAGCAGAAGCACGGAAACAAAAATGGAGAGCGGAATGGAAATCGAAATGACGATGGTGGGACGCCAGTCTCCCAGAAACAGCAGGATCATGACGGCGGTGAGGGCAGCGGCGGTGACCGCCTCCTTCAACACTCCGTTGATGGAAGCGCGCACGAACAGCGACTGATCGAACAGCGGCTTGATGGTGATGTCTCGGGGCAGGGACTGCGCGGCAATGGGCAGCACACCCTTCACTGCGCTCACGATACTGAGGGTGGACGCGCCGCCGATCTTATAGATCGACATCAGGGTGCCGCGGACTCCATCCTGGCGCACGATGTTGGTTTGCGGCGCGAAGCCGTCGCGGATGTGGGCCACATCGCGCATGTAGATGGTCGAGCCGTTCACCGTCTTGACCGGCAGATCGTTCAACTCCGCGATGGTCTGCGGACTGCTGTTCATCTCGACCTGATATTCCAGCGACCCGATCTTGGCAGTGCCGCTGGGGGTAATCAGATTTTGCGTGTTGATGGCATTAACAATGTCGTTGGGAGAAAGACCGTTGGCCTGCAGCCGCGGCAGGTCAAGATCGACCTGCACCTGCCGTATCTTGCCGCCGTAGGGATAGGGCGTGGCCGCGCCGTGGACGGTGGCCAGTTGGTTGCGCAGAAAGTTCTGACCCAAGTCGAACAGCACTTGCTCGGGAATGGTCTTGCTGCTGAGGCCGAGCTGCACTACCGGCGTGGACGATGCCGAGTAGGAGATGACCAACGGCGGCGTGGTCCCCGGCGGCAGGCCGCGCACCGTGGTCTGCACCATCGCGGTCACCTGGGCCAGCGCCGTCTGAATATTGGCCTGCGGCCGGAAAAAGATCTTAATCACGCCCACGCCGCTGACCGACTGCGACTCGATGTGCTCGATGTCGTTGACCGTGATGTTGATGCCACGCTCGGAGTTGGTGACAATGCGGTCGGCCATGTCCGAGGGGGCAAACCCCCCAAAGTTCCACACCACACTGATTACTGGGATGTTGATGTCGGGAAAAATATCGACCGGCGTGCGCAGCACCACGATGGGCGTCAGGATAATCAGCACCAGCGCCATGACCACGAAGGTATAAGGACGCCGGAGCGCTAGGGCAACAATCCACATCGGTCGGGTAGGACTCCAATCAGAGCATGTCGCCCGTAGGCGCCAAAGCCGGAATCATAAGAAATCCGATTCGATACGCTACGTATTGGATTCAAATATATGCTATCGTGGGGCATGGCGCAAACCCCTTCCGCTGCTGAAAAACGGTCGCCGGAAAACAACAATGGCGGCAAACGCCTGCCGGGGCGGCCGCGCAGCGAACAGGCGCGCCAAGCCATCTTGCGCAGCACCAGCCGGCTGCTGCAGCGCACCGGTTTCGCGGAACTCTCGATTGAGGCCATCGCCGCCCACGCCGGCGTGGGCAAGGCGACCGTATATCGCTGGTGGCCCGACAAAGGGGCCCTGGTGGTGGACGCCTTCGCCTCCAGCGCGGAAGAGGAATTGCATTTCCCCGACAGCGGCTCGGTCTATAAGGACATGAGCCGGCAGATGAATCAGTTCCTGGCGATCCTGCGTTCGCGGCGCGGCCGCATCGTGTCAGCGGTGATCGCCGGCGGCCAGTCCGACCCCGGTCTCATCCAGGCCTTTCGCGAGCGTTTTCTCCGGCCCCGGCGGCAGGAAGCCTATCAGACTCTTCGACGGGGAATGGAACGCGGCGAACTCCCCCGCAACCTGGATCTCGATCTGCTGCTCGACGTGCTTTACGGCGCCATTTATATGCGCTTTCTCATTCGTCACGAGCAACTGAGCGAGGAGTACATCGCGGATGTCTGCCGCCTGGTGCTCAAGGGCGCGGCGAACAACGGCCGCCACCCTCTGCGGTTGACAAGACGAAAACGGCCTGCAGGCCGTGAAGGACCTGCTTTTTCCACGGCGGTCGTTCCAGCGCGACCGAAAGCAGATTCCTCGCTTCGCTCGTAATGACAACTGCGGAGAGAAATCCACACACCCTGGGGGACGTTCCTTAGACAGCGATCTCTAGCCCGGGAAAAACAGCGCGGTTCCAGCGATTTTCAGGAGAGTGAATTACTGCGGAGACGAACCGTTAGGGAAGCTGCCGACGGGGTCATTCCGTCCTCTTGTTTTTCCGGGTCGCTTTGCGGTTGGTTTTCTCGGGGGCCAATTTTCCGTGGGAGCCGAAGGCCTCGCTCATGGCTTGCATCCGATCCGCGTCCTTACGCACTTTGGCGGCGTACGCCAGCGGATCGACTTTCTTCTTTTTCATGTCCCACAGCATGACACAAATTCAGCTACAGTCAACTAGTTCAGACCGCATGACGGGACCTGGACGGGGCCCTGGCTCCTCGTCTTCGAAGCTCGGCGAGCATCCGCGGCGAAGCGCCGCTTCTATATCTGATAATCCATCTCGATCACCTGCTGCAGCTTGTCGGTTCCCTTGGCCAGGGCTGGGGACGGCTGGCGACCTTGCAGGCGGCACACCTCGTCCTTCAGCAGTTTGACTTCGTTGGCCACTGCTGCCAGCGCCTCCGACAGAGGGTCGTTGATCTGCTTGGGATCGATGATTACCACCCGCTGGCCTTCGCGGAGAACAATGTGGCCGGGCACGCCAACTACGGTTGAGTTGTCGGGCACATCGCGCAGCACCACCGAGCCGGCGCCGATGCGGCAATTTTCGCCGATGGTAATATTGCCCAGTATTTTCGCGCCTGAGCCGACCACGACATTGTTGCCGATGGTGGGATGACGCTTGCCGTGTTCCTTGCCGGTGCCGCCCAGCGTTACGCCCTGGTACAACGTGACATCGTCGCCCACGATGGTGGTCTCGCCGATGACCACGCCCATTCCGTGGTCGATGAAAAAGCGCCGGCCAATTTGCGCGCCAGGATGGATCTCGACGCCGGTGATGAGCCGGGCAACTTGCGACAGGGCCCGGGCAGGGAATTGCCAGCCGCGAATCCACAGCCAGTGGTGGAAGCGGAAGCCCCACAGCGCGTGCAGCCCGGAGTAGAGCAGGATGATTTCAAGCGAGGACTTGGCCGCGGGATCACGGTCCTTGACTGCGGCAATGTCCTCACGCATGGATGCAAACATTTGTTAGACGCCCTCGGCCACCATGGCCAGCGACTCGTTGCGGAGCTGCTCGAACAGCAGGCTGCTCAGGTAACGCTCGCCAAAGTCGGGAAGCACGACCACGATCAGCTTGCCTGCGTTCTCGGCGCGTTCAGCGACTCGCAGTGCGGCAACCACGGCCGCTCCCGACGAGATGCCCACCAGCAGGCCTTCTTCCTTTGGCAGGCGGCGCGCCATCGCCAGAGCCTCGTCACTCGACACTTGGATGACTTCATCAATGTAGTCGGTGCGTAGAATACTCGGCACAAAGCCTGCGCCGATGCCTTGAATCTTGTGCGGACTTGGCTGTCCGCCGGAGAGCACCGCGCTCTCCACGGGTTCGACCGCGATTGCCTTGAACGAAGGCCTCTTCGGCTTGATGTACTCGCACACGCCGGTCAGGGTGCCGCCGGTGCCGATGCCCGAAATCAGGAAGTCCACTTTGCCGTCGGTATCGTTCCAGATTTCCGGGCCGGTGGTCTCCCGGTGGATCTTGGGATTCGCCGGATTGTCGAATTGCTGCAGCATGAAGCCGTTGGGCGTTTTGGCGAGCAGCTCATCGGCCTTGGCGATTGCCGCCTTCATGCCCTTGACGCCCGGCGTCAGCACGATGTCCGCGCCCAAGGCCTTCAGCAGCACACGGCGCTCTGTGCTCATGGTGTCGGGCATGGTGAGGACCAGCTTGTAACCTTTCACCGCAGCCACGAACGCCAGCCCGATGCCGGTGTTGCCGCTGGTGGGCTCAATCAACACGGTCTTGCCGGGCTGGATTTTCCCCGCGCGCTCGGCTTCGGTGATCATGCTGACGCCGATGCGGTCCTTCACGCTGCCGCATGGGTTCTGGCTTTCCAGCTTGGCGACCACCGTGGCCTTCGCGCCGGCGGTTACTTTGTTGAGGCGCACCAACGGAGTGTTTCCAATCAGTTCTGTAACGTCATTCGCAATCTTCATAGCGATCTCCCAAAAAGTTTGACCTGAGGCAGTGGATATACGGTTTGATTCAGTGGAGGCGAGTAAAGAACCAGCTACAGGCAACAACAACATTTTATTCGGAACGCAAAACATTAAACATTGAACCCAAAATATTAAACATTGAGGTGTCATGCTGAGCGAGCGTTCGCCGGTTTTAGCGAACGCGAGTCGAAGCACCCCTATACTAAGCCGAGGTTCGTGGTTGCTATAGGGGTCCTTCGACTCGCTCAGGATGACAGCAGTCGCCAGAGTGCTAAACGCTAGTTGCTGATTCCAACTCCGACCTGGCCACCGCTACTGCCGCAATCGCGGCGGTCTCGGCGCGGAGAATGGTATCGCCGAGTGACGCAGCAAGCCATTGCGACAACTCGAAGAGCCGCAACTCATCCGTGGTCCAGCCGCCTTCAGGACCGACGGCGAGCGCCAGCGAGGTCACATTGTCGCGAGCGCGCAGCACTTCGCTGAGCGTGGCTTCCGGTCCGGTTTCTGCCAGAACGATTCGCAGATCGCAAACCGGATGTACCCGGGTCCCGCTGCTCGGACTAAAGCCCTCGCTCGGGATGACAGCGGAGTCGTGGAAGTTGGCGAGCGCTTCCTGCAGCTTCACCGGGGCGGCGATCTCGGGTGGTGCGATGCGGCGCGACTGCTCGGCCGCCTCGCGAGCGATCCTCCGCCAGCGCTCGACGCGCTTGTCCGCCGCAAGGGCAAGGTGCTTTTCCGTGCGCCGCGCAATCACAGGGACGATCGTGGTGACGTTCAGCTCCGTGCATTTCTCGAGCGCCCACTCCATGCGATCGAATTTGAAGACGGCGAGCAACAGGGTGATGGGCACAACCTCGCGGGCCGTGACTTCCTCGCCCAACGCAAACTCCACGCGCTCGTCGCTGACGCTGGCCACCACGCCACGCCGTAGCTGATCACCGCAGGCGATGTCGAAATGTTGGCCGACGCGCGCGCGCAAGGTGCGCGACAAATGTGCGGCGTGCGCGCCGGTCAAGACAGCGCGATCACCGGAAAACTCGTCGGCAATCCAGCGGCGTCGGGTCATGGGGAAGCGCTTTTCGCTATTCGCTCTTCGCCTTTCGCTTCGGTCTCCGGCCCCTGGCTTTTAGCTCTTAACTTTTAGCTGTTAGCAAACAGCGAAGCCGCGCAGCGGCGGCACTTCATGAGCGAAACGCAAAAAGCAAAACGCGAAAGGCGAACAGCGAAAGGCGAACAGCGATCTCCCCGCTACTGAAACATATCCTTCATCTTGTTCAGCAGCGAGCGGCTGACGGGCTTGTTCTCCACCGAGGTGGTGCTCTGCAACTCCTGCAAGAGTTCGCGCTGCCGCTTGCTGAGTTTCGACGGCGTATGCACTTTGACTTCGACGTGCAAATCGCCGCGCCCGTGACCGTTGAGCACTGGCACACCTTTGTTCTTCACCCGGAACGTGGTCCCGGGCTGCGTGCCCTCGGGAATTTTCACGACACATTCACCATCGAGCGTAGGGACGGTGATCTCGGTGCCCAGCGCCGCCTGCGCGAAAGAAATTGGCACGGCGCAATACAGGTGTTTGCCTTCACGCTCGAAGAACGCGTGCTCCCTGGCGTGCAGCACCACGTAGAGGTCGCCGGACGGTCCACCGTAAACGCCGGCCTCGCCCTCGCCCGAGTACAGCATGCGCGCGCCTTCTTCGACTCCCGCGGGAACTTTGACCGTGACCGTGCGCTGGCGCGTGACGCGGCCATGGCCCCTGCACTGGGAGCAGGGATCGACGATCAGTTTGCCCGCGCCTTGGCAGGTGCTGCAGGTGCGCGATATGGAGAAGAAGCCCTGTTGATAACGCATCTGCCCGCGCCCGCCGCAGGTAGTGCAGGTGATGGGCGCTTTGCCCGGCGCCGCGCCGCTGCCTTTGCACAGGTCGCACTCTTCCAGCCGCCGCACCTGCACTTGCTTGGTGACGCCAAACACGGCTTCCTCGAACTCGAGAGTGAGGTCCTCGCGCAGATCGGCGCCGCGCTGGGCGCGCGAACGGCTGCGTCCCGCCTGGCCGCCGAACATATCGCCAAATCCGAAGAGGTCGCCGAAGATGTCGTGGAAATCGTTGAACACCGTGGCGTCGAATCCGCCATTGCCGCCCGGGCCGCTGGAAACTCCCGCGTGACCGAAGCGGTCGTAGCGCGCGCGCTTTTCGCTGTCGGCGAGGATCGCGTAGGCTTCGCTGCACTCCTTGAAGCGCTCCTCGGACGCTGGATCGTCGGGATTGCGGTCAGGATGGTGCTGCAGCGCGAGCTTGCGATAGGCGCTCTTGATTTCCTGGTCGTTGGCCGTGCGGCTGACGCTCAGCACTTCGTAGTAATCGCGTTTTACGTTGGTAGCCAGAACTGTTTACCTTTTTCGAAATGTATTACGCTTTGGGATGGCGAGCCACGCGCACCATCGCCGGACGCAGCAGCCGGTCCTTCAACTTGTAGCCGCGCTGCAACTCGTCGATCACGTGGTTGTCCTCGACTTCGTCGGTGTCCACCATCTGGATCGCCTGATGCACATTGGGATCGAACGGTTCGCCCTCTGCCGCGACGGGCTGCACCCCCAGCTTCGCCAGCGCGTCATGAAACTGCTTGTCAATGAGCTCGATGCCGGCGTGAAAATCGTCCAGCGATGCCGCCTTGGTGTTTAGCGCGCGGTCCAGGCTGTCGAGAATGGGCAGCAACGTCTTCATCGCATCGGTGAGCGCGTATTCCCGGAACTCCTGCTGCTGTTTCTCGCTGCGCTTGCGATAGTTTTCAAACTCGGCCTGAATGCGCGCCGCGCGATCGAGATAGGCCGCGCGTTCAGCGCGAATCCGCTCCAACTCCGATTGCGGTTCTTCCGCCGCGGCCGTGTCGGCGCCACCATGCGGAGCAGCGTTATCTCCACCTTCTGCTGGCGGAAGTTCGTGGTCCAGTTCCAACTCCGCCTTGCTGGAACCTCCATTGTGTTTCTTGGCTGGCATAAGTATTTTTACGTCGATTCGTTCCAAAGTTGATCGAACAGCCGCGCGATGTACGACACCGCCGTGATGGTGTGCTCATAATCCATGCGGGTCGGGCCAATCACCGCCAGCGAGCCCAATACCTCGTCGCCCATCCGGGCCGGCATCCCAATCAGCACGAAGTTACTTAGATGCGGCATGGCGTCTTCCAGACCCACAACTACGCGCACCGCTTCCTGGCGAACGTCGAGGTACGCAGACAGTAGATCGACAATGCGCTGCTTTTCCTCCAACGTGGCCAGCAACTGGCGCAGGCGCTCCTGGTCCTGCTCGGTGATCACCAGGTTCGACGCGCCTTCCACGAACACTGCCTGGGCGGGCCCTTCGGTGGCCAGCGCGCCCTGCGCGTAGAGCTGCTCCACCGAACGCATCAGGCGATCGTACTCGCTGCGCTCCTGCTGAATCCTCTTGCTGATCTCGTTGCGCAGCGACTCCATCTCCCAACCGCGGAAGTTCTGATTGATGTAGGCCGCGGCCGCTTCCAGATCGGCCACCGGCAAATCCTGGCTGAGCCGCAGCACGCGGTCGCGCACCACGCCGTTGCGCATGACCACGACGGCCAGCACTTTCTTGTCGGCCATGCGCTGGAAGTACACATGCTCCAGCGCGTTGTGCTGCCCCGCCGCCGAGCTGACGGTAACGCCCACGCTGTGCGAAATCAGCGACAGCACGTGCGAAGTGCGCTCCATGAACTCGGGCACATCCTGCAGACCTTGCAGGCTTCCCTGGATCAGGTTCTCGTCGGCGGGCGACAGGCGCGCCTCACCGGTCAACTGCTTCACGTAAAAGCGATAGGCCTTGGTGGTCGGGACCCGGCCAGCCGAGGTATGCGGCTGCTCCAGAAATCCAGCGTCGGCCAGATCGGCCATCACGTTGCGAATGGAAGCCGCGCTCAGGTTCTCGGGATTGGCGCGGGCCAGGGTCCGCGAGCCCACGGGCTCACCCGTAGAGATGTAAGACTCCACGATGGCGGTGAGGATCTCGCGTTCCCGTCTGCCGATGTTGGCCGATGCGTCCATGATTAAGGTCTGGCGGAAGCTAACCTCTGTTCTTGCAATTATTTACAGAGGTGCAGGATACAATTCCGCATTCTCATTTTAGGGAGCAAGGCGGGTTGATGTCAAGGTTGGCACTCAAATGGCATGAGTGCCAAAGGCTAAGAATCGAGCTTTGCGGGTAGGACCATCTCACCAGACCGGCGTCACGAGGCTTTCCCTCTCACCAGCAGATAAATCAATATGAAAAGATTGTAGGACGCATGCAAAGCGAAGCAAGAAGCAACAGATTTCGTCTTCAGACGCCAGACCCCCAGTGTCACCGCAACTGGTAAGACATAGAACATATGTCCAAGGTGCACGAATGTAAAAGCGACGGTGGTTACAAGAACAGAAACTGTCGCGCCGAATCTCTTTGCCAACGCCACGAACAGGATCCCCCTGAAATACATTTCTCCCACAGCGGCTGACGCAAGCACCTCTGTGGTTACGGCCAGAATTACAGTCAGAGCCAGATGAGTGTCGCGAAAAGAGCCAGCAGTGCCACGTAGATATTTCAGGCAAAGAGACCAAACCACGGCAAGAACAGCGCCAGAAATTGCCGATTCCCAAATGTATCTTCCACTATTCCACTCGATGCTTTTCCACCATCCCCCGAGATGACGCTTCTTGATGATCAGCAAAATGACCGGTGCAAGGATTAGCGTTGTTCCCGCCAGGGAAATGAGCGTTGTGACCTCCCGCTCCTGGAATCTGCTACTGAAAAAGCCATGGTCGTGAATGGGCCGCAGCGAGAGGAACGGTAGTATTAGGATGAAGCAGAAAGCAATGATGCCAATCAGCGCAGCTTCCGGGACGCTCCACGTCCCTCTGTCCTCGGCTTTGGCGACAGTCACCCCAACCACCGAATCGCTTGTCTTCACAAGGCCAGTATAGTTTGCCTCTGAAGTGAGGATCAGCATCACACTCTTAGCATCCAGGCGCGCATTGAGATGTGGCAAGTGCCTTTGGCGCTGGAGAGCGCCGCCTTTTGTGACCAATTTGTGACATCTATTTGTGAATCGCCGTGTTCTTATGTTCATCTGAACGTTTGAACGAGAAGGTGTGGGGTTTGGTATTACTTCGGCGGTTTTGCATTTGCGTAGTTTTCGGAGTTCTCACGCCGGTGCTGTTGAGCGCCGAGGCGGCTATGGCTCCGGTTGCGCAAGACCCGCAAATGCTCGATCGCGGTTTCCGGCAGATGTACGGCCTCGACTTTCCGGCGGCCCATGCCACCTTCCTCAGCTACCAGCAAACTCATCCCGCAGACCCGATGGGGTATGCATCCAATGCTGCCGCATATTTATTTTCCGAGTTCGATCGCTTACACATACTGGAATCGGACCTCTTCCTGGATGACAAGGCATTCGACGGGCGCAAGAAACGCACACCTGATCCAGCGCTGAAGATGGAGTTGGAAAAGGAGCTGGCTAAGAGCGATGAGCTGGCTGCCAAGATTCTGGCCCAGAAGCCGGATGACGAGAACGCCTTGTTCTCGCAGGTCATGGCCAACGGGCTGCGCGCCGACTATGCCGCGCTCATCGAGAAACGAAATCTGGCGAGTCTGGCCTACATGAAGACGGGACGCACCATCGCGCTAAAGCTGCTGGCCATCGATCCGACCTGTTATGACGCTTACCTCGCCATCGGCGTGGAAAATTACTTGCTGGGAACCAATCCTGCCCCGGTACGGTGGGTGCTGCGCATGACCGGCGCGCAAACCGACAAGCAGGAAGGTCTGCAGCGCCTGCGCCTCACGGCCGACAAAGGCCGCTATCTTGCGCCCTTCGCGCGGCTGCTGCTGGCGGTGGCGGCGTTGCGCGACAAGGACCGGCCAACCGCGCGCACTCTTCTGGCGGGATTGGCGAAGGAATTTCCCGGCAATCAGCTCTATGTCACAGAGCTGGCGCGCATTCAGTAACCACTATCCACTATCCACTATTCACTCCGCGTAAACTCCACCAGCAATTGCAGCCGCTGGCGCGCGTGGCCGCTATCGATAGCATAGGCAGCCAGGGACACGGCGTCGCCGATGTGGTCGGCGTGTCCGGCGGCGACCAGCGCTGCGGCGGCGTTCAGCAGAACTACATCGCGGCGGCAGGAGCGCTCGCCATCGAGAATCGCGCGGATGATGGCCGCGTTTTGCTGCGCGTCGCCTCCGGCGATGTCGCCGAGCGGCGCGCGCTGCAAGCCAAAATCTTCCGGCGTGACTTCGTACACGCGCACCTGACCGTTGCGGACTTCGGCAACTTTGCTGGGGCCGGAGATGGTGATCTCGTCGAGCCCATCGCGTCCGTGGACCACCAGCGCACGGCGCAATCCCAGTTCGCTCAGCGCCTCGGCCAGCTTTTCCACCAGGTCGGCGGAATAGACGCCGACCACCTGCGCCGAAGCGCGCGCCGGGTTGGTCAGCGGTCCCAGCAGATTGAAGACGGTGCGCAACCGCAACTCGCGGCGCGCCGGCTGCACATACTTCATGGCCGAATGCATGGCCGGGGCATACAAAAATGCGATGCCAGTCTCGCGCAGGCAGGCAGCAATGCGCGCCGGTGGCAGGTTAATGTTGACGCCGAGCGCCTCCATCACGTCGGCCGAGCCGCACTTGGAGCTGATACTGCGGTTGCCATGCTTCGCAACCCGCACGCCAGCGCCGGCGATGGCCAGCGCCGTCGCGGTGGAAATGTTGAATGTGCCGCTGGCGTCACCGCCGGTGCCGCAGGTGTCCACCAGCGCGTCGCGTTCGGTGCCGCTGAGGTCAAGCGCTTCGCCGTCCTCGGTTTGCAACGGCGCGGCCTCGTCGCGAATGGCCTGCGCAAAGCCGACGATCTCCTCGACCGTCTCGCCCTTCATGTGCAGGGCGACCAGCAGCGCCGCAATCTGCGCGTCGGTGGCCTCCCCGCGCAGGATTTGCGACATGACCTCGCGCGCCTCCTCGCGGGTGAGGGAAGTGCGATGGTTGGCGATTTTGTGCAGCGCGTCGAGAAGCATGGGAAGAAGCAATTAGCAACTAGCAACTAGTAATGAGCAACTAGCTTAGCATTCAGCCGTCAGCACTCAGCATTCAGCCCGAGGCATTGCTGGCCGCCTTGAAACGTGGAACTTGAACGAATCGGGTTTTGCCGGCAGGAATAGGGGTCCTTCGACTCCTCACTCCAACACCCCAGCAAGCACAAACCCGGTGCTTGCTGGGGACCCCGTTTTCGCTCGTCGCTCAGGATGACACAACAACTGATTGCTGAGTGCTGATTGCTGAGTGCTGATTGCTGATTGCCAATCGCCAATTGCTCCCCACTCTCTCCGTCCGTTACAATCATAAGTTTCCTACTGTTACACGATCCTCATAAGGAGCAGCCAAGTCCAGCCCGTCTGGTCTGGGCCGCGCGCCACTCGGCGGCGGTCATCATACAAACATGAAAATACACGAGTACCAGGGAAAAGCCATCCTCGCGAAGTACGGCGTTGCGGTGCCCCGTGGGCACATGGTCGAAAGCCGCGAAGCAGCAGACACTGCGGCCAAGGCCCTGTTCCACGACGGGGCGACCGGAGTTGTCGTCAAAGCGCAAATCCACGCGGGCGGCCGCGGCAAAGGCGGCGGCGTCAAACTCGCCAAGTCGCCCGAAGAAGCCAGCGCGCTGGCGGGAAAAATGCTGGGGATGAATCTGGTCACGCACCAGACCGGTCCCGAAGGCAAGAAAGTGCAGCGCCTGCTGATTGAAGAGACGCTGCCGATTGCGCGCGAGCTGTATCTGGGCATCGTGCTGGACCGCGGCAACGGACGCCTGGTGTTCATGGCGTCGGCGGCGGGCGGCATGGAGATCGAAGAGGTCGCCGCCAAAGATCCCAACGCCATCATCAAAGTGCACATCATCCCCGGCTTCGGGCTGCAAGCCTTTCAGGCGCGCGAGATCGCCTTCCGGCTGGGCCTCGACGCCAAGTACATCAGCGGCGCGGTGAAGTTCATGATGGCGCTGGCGCGCGCGGCGGAAGACACCGACGCCTCGCTGGTCGAGATCAATCCGTTCATCACCACCACCGACGGACGCCTGTTCGCGCTCGACGCCAAGATGAACTTCGACGACAACGCGCTCTATCGCCATCCCGACATCAAGGAGCTACGCGACCTGAGCGAGGAAGACCCGCTCGAGGTCGAAGCCAGCAAGTACAACCTGAACTACATCAAGCTCGACGGCAATGTGGGTTGCATGGTCAACGGCGCCGGCCTGGCGATGGCGACCATGGACATCATCCAGTACGCAGGCGGCATGCCCGCCAACTTCCTCGACGTGGGCGGCGGCGCCAACGAAGAGCAGGTCACGCACGCGTTTGAGATCCTGCTGAGCGACAAGAACGTGAAGGCGGTGCTCATCAATATTTTCGGCGGCATCCTGCGCGTGGACACGCTGGCCAACGGCATCGTCAGCGCGGCCCGCAAGACCAACATCCAGTTGCCGATTGTGCTGCGGCTGGAGGGAACCAACGTGGAGCAGGGCCGTGTGACCTTAAAAGAGAGCGGACTGAAATTCATCGTGGCAGAGACCATGAAAGACGCGGCCGAGAAGGTTGTCGCCGCCGCCAAGGGGGTCCAATGAGCATACTGGTTGATAAGTCAACGCGATTACTGGTGCAGGGACTGACGGGGCGCGAGGGCACTTTCCACGCCAAGAATGCCGCTGCTTATGGAACGAATGTGGTCGGCGGCGTGACTCCCGGCAAGGGCGGCACTACGCATGAAGGCTGGGCCATCTTCAACACCGTGAGCGATGCCGTGGAGAAAACCGGCGCCAACGCGACGGTAATCTTTGTTCCGCCGCCGGGCGCAGCCGACGCCATCATGGAAGCTGCCGACGCCGGCGTGCCGCTCATCGTCTGCATCAGCGAAGGCATTCCCACCATGGATATGGTGAAGGTGTGGGAGTTCCTGAAGACGAAGAACTCGCGCCTGATCGGACCGAACTGTCCGGGAATCATTTCGCCCGGCAGGTGCAAGATCGGCATCATGCCGGCGCACATTCACAAGGAAGGCAATGTCGGCATCGTTTCGCGCTCGGGCACGCTGACCTACGAGGCGGTGTACCAGTTGACGACGCGCGGCATCGGGCAGTCCACGGCGCTTGGCATCGGCGGCGATCCGATCATCGGGACCAACTTCGTGGACGCGATCAGCCTGTTCAACGACGATCCGGAGACGGAAGCGATCATCATGATTGGCGAAATCGGCGGCACCGCCGAAGAGACTGCGGCCGAGTTCATCAAGAAGAATGTGCGCAAGCCGGTGGTCGGATTTATCGCCGGGCAGACCGCGCCTCCGGGACGCCGCATGGGCCACGCGGGCGCCATCATCTCCGGCGGGAAGGGAACTGCCGCGGAGAAGATCAAGGCGATGGAAGCCGCGGGCATTCACGTGGCGAAATCGCCGGCCGAGATCGGGGAGACGCTGGTGCAGGCGACCGGCATGGCGGCGAAACGATAGAGCTCGCTATTCGCCTTTCGCTATTCGCTTTTCGTCAGAGGGGTCGGGTAGAGCTGGCCTTCGGACCAGCGTCTTCGTGACCGTCTGTCCCGGTGGTTGGAGTCCTATGAGCGTCTCAACTGGAGAGCGACATCGCGCCGAACTCGCACTTGAGGCGTACTGGTCGGCGAAAAACCTTGATGACTTAGAACCGCTGCAGTGGCCTTCTGTGGGGGACAGAATTCGACAAGCGCGATTACAAGCGGGCCTTAGCGAGAACGAGATAGCCCGTCGCCTCGGGATCACCATACATTCGTACTGCGATCTCGAGTCATACGATTACGAAGCATTCATCGTTGTGCCGCTTAACAAGATCGCAGGGCTAGGGCGCATTCTAGGTGTGCAACCGAGGGTGCTTCTTCTCGGCCGCGAGGGGGAAGAAGTCAAGCAAACAGTGACTTTTGATGATGTCTCCGCGCGGGTCGCCAAGAAGGTTGTGGAAAGTGGTCTGAGCACAGAGCAGCTCGGTGACCTTATAGGATGGGACATCGAAGCGCTGCTCCGTGATCCGAAGTCCCTGTGGGACTTCTGCGTTGACGCACTCTACCACATCTGCAAGGCACTTGGCCTTGACTGGTTCGCGGCACTGCCTGACGCTGGCAAAGGCTGCTGAGGGCGAGACCGTCGGTGGGATCTGACCTGAGGGCCGGCTCGACCACAACGGCGGGGATTAATCTTCGGGACGAACCGCAGATTCCTCCGCTCGTGGCTGAAGCCACTCGGTCGGAATGACAATTCAAGATTTATTGGCTAAAGACTAACGGCTAAAAGCTATAGGCGAAAAGCGTGTCTTTGCCCAGGTTGGCGTTTAAAAGACGGACGCGAACCTAGGGCACCAAGCCTCTGGCGAAGAGCGAAGGGCGAACAGCGAATAGCGAGAGCTACAAAGGACACAACTCACCCATGAAAACACTGCAACGCACTCTTTCCATCATCAAGCCTGACGCCTTCGAACGCGGCGCTACCGGCGACATCATCAACACGCTGCTGGAAAACAACTTCCGCATTGTCGGCATGAAGATGCTGCACATCACCAAGGCGCAGGCCGAAGGCTTCTACGCCGTGCATGTTCACCGGCCGTTCTTCGAGTCGCTGACCGACTTCATGTCGAGCGGTCCGATCGTGGTGATGGCGCTAGAGAAGGAAGCCGCCATCGCCGATTACCGCAAGCTGATGGGCGCGACCGATCCGGCGAAGGCCGAGGCAGGCACCATCCGCAAGAAGTGGGCGTCGAGCATCGAGAAGAACGCGGTGCACGGTTCCGATGGCGAAGACACTTCGCGTTTCGAGCTCAGTTATTTCTTCGCCGGATACGAACTGTCGAAGTAAACTGTCTATGCCATCCTGCGCGGATTGCCGCTCTGGCCGAGCCGCAAGACATGCTGTCGTCTTTGGCGGGCATATCCGCAGGACATAGGGAGGGCCCGATGCCACACGTTCAGATCACCATGCTGCAAGGCCGTAGCACCGAGCAGAAACGCCGGGCGGCCAAGCGCATCACTGAGGTCTTGCAAGAGGAACTCAGCGTCACTCCGGATAAGTTGACCATCGTTTTTGTCGAAGTGCCCCGCGATAGCTATGCCCGAAGCGGCATTCTGGTCAGCGATCGACACCCTGCGACATAAGCTCCGACCTAAGAAGGTCGCATCCGGACAGTCAAGTCCGCACCGCCTCGCCGCAGAACTCTGATGTTCCGCTGGCAGAGTCATGCATTAGAATGGCAGGAAGAGAGTTCGCTGGGTTGGGCGGCACTCAGCTACCCTAGAGCGGACAGGCCGCCATTTTCTATGTCATCCCCCGAGTTCCTCACGCAGGGCCAGCCCGCCGATTTTTTGCGCGAAGCCATCCTGCGGCACGTTCGTTACACCCTGGTCCGTCCTACCTCAGACTTGAAGCCCTCCGATTACCTGAAGCCGGTCTCGCTGGCCATTCGCGATCGCATCGTGGACCGGCTGCTGGAGACGGACTCGCGCTACCGCCACAAGGATTCCAAGAAGCTGTACTACCTTTCGATGGAATTCCTGATGGGGCGGTCGCTGGCCGACAACCTGGCGAACCTGCGGGTGGGGGAACTTTGTCGCGAGGTGCTGGCCGGCCTGGGCGTCAGCCTCGACGAGGTGCTGGACAGCGAGCCCGATGCCGGACTGGGCAATGGCGGCCTGGGCCGGCTGGCAGCGTGCTTCCTGGAGTCGCTGGCCACCCTGGGCATGGCCGGCTATGGCTATGGCATCGACTACGAATACGGCATGTTCAAGCAGGAGATCTTCAACGGCTTCCAGCGTGAGAAACCTGACCGTTGGAAGGCCAACGGCACTCCGTTTGAGATCGAACATCCCGAAGACGCGGTCAGCATTCCGCTGTACGGTCGCGTTGAAACCGGCAGCGATCCCAACGAGAACCTGAAGCAGAGCTGGCTTAATCCAAGGATCGTAGTGGGCATACCCGCGGACATGCCCGTCGTCGGCTATTTGGGACAAACCGTGAACTGGCTGCGATTGTTTAGCGCCCGCGCCTCGGAGGATTTCGATATCGAGATCTTCAATCGCGGAGATTACATCCGCGCCGTCGAACAACAGATTGCCTCGGAAAATATTTCCCGGCTGCTGTATCCCGCCGACTCGGTCATGAGCGGCAAGGAACTGCGCCTGGTGCAGGAGTACTTCCTGGTCGCCTGCGCCATCGGCGACCTGATGCGCCGTTTCCGTCAGCAGCATAAAGACATTGAGGCACTGCCGTCTAAAGTCGCCATCCAGATGAACGACACTCATCCCAGCCTGGCGGTCGCCGAGCTGATGCGCGCTTTGCTCGACGACTACAAGTTGGAATGGGACCACGCGTGGGACATCACCCAGCGCACTCTGGGTTATACCAATCACACCCTGCTACCCGAGGCGCTGGAAAAGTGGTCGGTGCCGCTGCTGGAAAAGGTGCTGCCGCGGCATATGCTGATCATCTACAACATCAACCATCAGTTCTTGCGCGAGATGCAGCAGTATTCCTTCCTCGACGGCGAGAAGTTGCGCAAGATGTCGATCATCGAGGAAGGTTACGAAAAGCAGGTGCGCATGGTGCACCTCTGCATCGTGGGCAGCCACTCGGTCAATGGCGTTTCCAGGCTGCACAGCGATCTGATCGTAAAGAACTTAGTCCCTGAATTTGCAATGATTTGGCCGCAGAAGTTCAACAATAAGACGAATGGCGTTGCGCCCCGCCGCTGGCTGATGGAAGCCAATCCCGGACTCACTGATTTGATCAGCAACACGCTCGACGAGCGCAAGTGGATTACCGATCTCAACCGCCTGCATGAGCTGGAAAAGTTTGCCACGGATGCGAACTTCCGCGAGGCTTTCAAAGAGGTCAAGCGGCAGAACAAGCTGAAGCTGTCAGCAGCCATCGAGAACCAGACCGGCGTGGTGGTGGACCCGGATTCGCTGTTCGATGTCCAGATCAAACGCATTCACGAGTACAAGCGGCAATTGCTGAACGTGATGGGCATCATCCACGATTACCTGGGCATTGTGGAGCGCGGCGAGGTGCCGGACGTGCCGCGCACTTATGTTTTTGCGGGCAAGGCCGCTCCCGGATATTGGGCGGCCAAGCAGATCATCAAGCTCATCCACAGCGTGGCCGAGGTGGTGAACCATGATGAGAAGGTGAAAGACAGCATCAAGATTGCCTTCCTGCCCGACTATCGCGTCTCGCTGGCGCAGTTGATCATGCCCGCCGCTGACCTGAGCGAGCAGATTTCGATGGCCGGCATGGAAGCCTCAGGGACCGGCAACATGAAGCTGGCGATGAACGGCGCCCTCACCATCGGCACCTACGACGGGGCCAACATTGAGATCGCGGAAGAAGTGGGCGCGGACAACATTTACATTTTCGGCTTGCGCTCGGAAGAAATTCAGGAGATGCAGAAGAAGGGTTCGTACAATCCGCGCGATCGCTACGACAACGACGCCAGCGTCCGCGAGGTGATGGACGCGCTGGCCTCGGACCGCTTCTGTCCCAACGAGCACGGCCTGTTCCGCTGGATCTTCGACGAACTGGTGCATCGCGGCGACCGCTACTACCACATTGCCGATTTTCCCGATTACATCGCGACCCAGCAAGTCATCAGCGGCGAATATCGCAAGGAAGAAATCTGGTGGCGCAAGGCCATCCTGAATGTGGCCCGCATCGGCAAGTTTTCCAGCGACCGCACCGTCACCGAATACGCGCGCGACATCTGGCACATCGGCCCGTTTGAAAAATTGAACCGGGCGGCTAAATTGCCTGCCCGTCCCGAGACTCCCGCTGCCAAACCTAACGGCGACGCTGCCGCCTTGGACACAGTCGCGCCACCCGTCGAAACGAAAACCCATCAGGAAGCATAAGCGCCGTGACAGAGTTTGCGGCTCGTGAAGGTGTCATCCTGAGTGTCACATAGGGATGAAAACTATTCCCGTCTGTCATCCTGAGCGACGAGCGGAAACGGGGTCCCCAGCAAGCACCGGGTTTGTGCTTGCTGGGGTGTGGAGCGAGGAGTCGAAGGACCCCTATCATTGCGAGAAATTACAGGGTGGCTGCCGGGCACAACAACAAGCTTAGGATTCTTGCGGCCGCAGGGCACCCACCCTCTCGCCAAAAGCGGGCGAGAAGGGTGGGTGCACCCGAAGTTAGTATTCGCATGGAAAGGGCGGGCCACTCGCCTTGGACGGTAGCTTACGCGAGTTCGGCTCTCGCCAGTGCGAGACCGGACAAGATCGCAGATACCCCCTCCACCCCTCCCCCATCACTGGGACTACCTGGAGCACATCGACAACTATGATCACATAGAGAACAGGGAGCACAGCAATACAGCGTAACCATCTGCCTTTTCAACATAGGGTAGGCGCAAATGCGCACGAGGCGAGCGGTCTTTTGCTTTGATGAGCCACTTCGCATTCAATTTTTTCAACTATTAGACCATGTCTTCTTGATGTACTGCGCTACTAAGTTGTTGATTTTACTGTGCTTACGAGAGAGAATGGATTTGCTCCTCCAGATTGCCATCCGTAGAGGCAACTGGGTGGAAGGCAAACCCCGCGTTGGCGCCAACGCGGGTTGACGTAAACAAGAACGGAGGCTGATATGGCCACAACTGGACAACCGAAGATCAATCCTGCCGAAGAGAAGCGGAAAAACTTGAGGAACCAGATTTTTCCTGGCTGCGTAGGCGATCTCTGGGATCGACGGCAAGTGAGTGGTGGGTTTACCACGATTCCACGTACCCTCGGACTGATCATGACACTCATTGAGCAGCTAGCCGAGCGCAAAAAAGGACACGACGTCTCGCGCACTTATTTCGAATTGTGGTGCCGCGCGTTCGACGATTACTTCATTGAGGTCACTGATGTAGAGGCTTTCGCTTTTGCCGCCGGATTCGTGAGTCGCGGCAGGAATGTGCGGTCTTGGGAAGAGCGCATACTCACTCTAACCGAGTTGGGCTTCGTACGGGTCGCTCCAAATGGAAGCAAGAAGCGGGGCTACATTTTGCTGGTTGACCCACACAAGGTGGTCAAGAAACTGAAAGATGATGGAAAGATCAGCGCGGAATGGTGGGGCGCGTACACGAAAAGAGCAAGCGAGATCGGATATGTGCTGCCTTAAGGTTTCCCCGATTGACACCATCGCCGGGTGCCCCTCGATAAGAG
>PMAT01000040.1 GCA_003152695.1 Acidobacteriaceae bacterium | reverse complement strand
AGGGATTATGAGTCCCCTGCTCCACCATTGAGCTACAGGCCCGAAATTCTTACTAACCTGTACAATTGAAGGAAGTTAATGGACTAACGCCACTTCGCTTGCATCGGTCGTTTTAGCTGTGGTGTCAGTTCTGGTGTCAGTTGCTTCTTTCTGTGCGTTCTCAGTCTCGCACAGCCGCTCTACCGCTGCCAACTGGTGTTCTGGTGCAAGGTGCGCATAGCGGCACGTCATCTGAATCGTTTTGTGGCCCATGAGTTGTTGGACGGTTCTCAGGTCCACACCAGCCATGACGAGCCGACTCGCAAACGTGTGGCGCAAGCAGTGCCATGTGAAATCCGCTATGCCAGCCTCTATTACCGCTGGCTCAAACCAATGGCGAGAGTTCAGCAGGTGCTCTAACTGGCTATTCGTAAATACGTAGCCCTCACCTCTAGAACGAGCGAACAACGTCTGGAAAGCCAGCAACGCTGTCCGATTCAGCCTAATGTGGCGCACCTCTCCATTTTTTGTCCGACGCACTGTGACGATCCGATTGGGAAAGTCAACATCTGACCACATCAAGGAGTACTGTTCACTGCGGCGCATCCCCGTATGGAGTGCGATATCGAGTTCGGGAAGGTGTTCCGGCCACTTCGCGTCAATAGCCCCGCGTAGCCGCTTTTCTTCCTCAGGAAGTAGCCAGCGAATACGAGCGTTGTCTTCTCTCCGACGTTTCACGAGCCGCGCCGGATTGTGTTTGACTTTGCCGCTCTCCATACCGATACGAAACGTGAGCGAAAACAGTGCCTTGTAACGATTGACCGTGGCAGAAGACCAGTTCTTATCGCCCGCCTCATCGCTTAGCCACCGTTCGATTTCCTGGGGCGTAATTGTCTCAGCGGCGCGATTTCGGAACGTCTCCAGTACCGACTTCATGCGCGACTCATCGTGACGATAGTCGCTCTTGTGCGCTTTCGAGTACGCCAACGCCGCTTCCGCCAGTTCACCGAATGCCACTGCCTTCGCTCTGAAGTTCTCAGGCAGCTTGACCCCTTGCATCACCTCGGTTTTGCGCTTGGCATACAGCTTGATTGCTGCCCCTTTGTTGCCAACTTTCTCCCGCCGAATTCGTCCATTGGAATCTGCATACCGAATCCAGTAGACCTCGGAGCCAGGCACCTTCTCGTAAACACCCCGACACTTCTTCGCTTCACGTTTCATTTTGCGTCCTTCTTTGGCGGCCTACCGCCTTTCTTCGCCCACTTGCTCAGAGTGGCCCTATCGTATTTCTCAGCACGAGCCTTGCCGCCTTTGCTGGCGATTCTCGACAGGTACTCCTTTACGGTCTTGTCCATATCCTTCATAACTTGCCCGGCAAGTTTATTCGACTGCTGTTCGTTTGTCAACAAGGAAGATGTTGCTGACTAAATGCAGATTTCCTCCTCAACTTCGGAAAGGGAGCAACTCAGCGTCGGAGAACGAAGCCACGGACTGCCAATGAATGTAACTAACTCGTCCGATCCGTGATCCTTCAAAAAATCCCTGAAATCGTTTCCGTAATCGTTGAAATAGATCGTCTCGAACTCGACTCCAGCTCTCGTCAATGACGCCTCGACTGCATCGCTGTACCGGATTCCTGGATCGTCCGTATCAGGCAGAAGCAGTACACGCTTGCCCTTGAGATATTCGACAAACTCTGTGCGCCATGAATCAGCACCACCCGTACATGTGACCGCTACCGACTTCCCGTTCTCGTCGAGCAATCGCAATTCGGCGATAACGTCGGATTTTTTCTCGCCCTCGGTTATCAGCACCACGTCAGCGGCAATTACTTCGGGCAAGTTGTAAAGCATTCTTCTGTTTCGACCCAACCCCGGTTTTAGGAAACATCCGGAATAGTGACGAAAGCTCGCAGTTCCGTCCTGGTACCGAAGCACCACATATTGCGGCAAGCCGCATTCATCGCGGTACTCGTGGCGATGTGTCACCTTCCCACGGCTTCTCGGACATGATTTGAAGCCGATCTTTTTGGCAACGCTGGTCCATGCCTTATGCACATCCTCCAGATCAAGCAGTCGCATCTCGAACGTCACCAGCTTGTTACCCTCGATGCCACATGCATGGCAACAGAACTGACCTGTTTCGACATTTATCGAGAGCGACGGACTCTCGTCACTGTGGAACGGACAATGCGCATCATTTCTAGGAACCCACTCTGTCGCTCGTGGCAGACTCTTCATGAAGTATTGTTCAATAACATCTGGGGTCAGCAGTTCCTCTGAGAACACTCTCCTTGCTCCGGTATCGGCATCGTAGAAATACGAGCGTTCACTTGGCTCCTGCTCCCACGCCCTTGGCGGCATTGACTTGGATGTTTCAGGATGCAACATTTCGATAGAACTGGCCTTTGACCGAATGAACCCTGTGTCCACCAAGTGCTGTTCGGCAGCAAGCAGCGTATTCCTGGCTATAAAGGAGAGCCAATGCGCTCTCCTCTTCTTCGGCAAGTCACTTTGACCCGAACGGCCCATCTCCATGCAGAGGGCGTCATAAACGAGGGCATCTGTCCCTGTCCATCTCTTCGCGTAAATATCCGGCAACACCGAAGCTACGGGAGCACAGAGATACAGCGGGTATGGACGGCTGCGCCAGTCCAACGGAAACAGCACAGTCTCAGGATTCATCAAAGTGAAGTAATAACGTCCTCCCGGCCCTCCCTCGCGCTCAACTCGTATCAGACCGAGCCTTACCAGTTCATCCCTCGCTCCGATAATGGCTGGCTTGCTCAGTCCTGCTTCCTTCTTGATTTTCTTCAATTGGGCAGAAAAGCTCCCACAGAAGGCCCTGTCTGCCTGAAAACACAGCCACCTGTACAGTTTGTAAGTTGATGCCCTAAGCTTGCTATTGGATATTTCAGTAATTGTCTGGTAACCCACTATAGGAACCCTGAACGTGTTAGCATGACACCTGAACCAGAACAGGTTTGCATACTTCTGTTCCTTCGATCTGGACGGTGTGTAAGTATCAGTATTGATGTTATTTATAACCATCTTGTCTTCTCCTTGGATCATCAGAATATCCCTTTATGATTGTCTATGTCTTTGCCTATATAGATCGCTATGATGCCTTAATTACTTCCCTATATGCTCCCCTATACTTCGAGAGGCCCCAAAACACTGCACATTAACCCATCTGAAGTAAGCTTGTTGCACAAATAGTGGTCAACAAACTTACTTCAAGAAACCCAGCAATCTCCCCATCAAGGATAAGCTTGTTGACCAGTGCTCCGCGTATCATATACGCCCCGCATGACCGGAGCTTTTACCTTCTCATTGCGTTGTGGTTTGCGTCTGTTTGCACACTGCTCCTTTTGGTCTGCCCATTTGCAATTGCCGGGTTCATAATTCCCGTCACCGTTGATTCTCTGGATCGAGTACTTTGCCCTGCCACTTGCATACTCGCCTTCAGGACGTGGCCCCATGTCCATCAAGAAACTCTGGAATCCATATTTTCCGAGCCACTTGTCGCACACGGAAATGCCACGCCCTCCGTACCTTGCGTAGGCCTTACTCCTGCATCGCCTCAACATGTTGGCGTAGACTCCATATTCGGGGCGTCGGCTCCCATCTGGTAAGGTGGTAGCATAGTAAGCCCTTGCCGCTTTCAGGGACTCTTCATAAGCCTCCTGACGGTTCTGTTTACGTAGCATGACATCTTTGTAATTAACGCCTAGCTTTGTCAGAATCTGGCGCACACGTTCCCTTGTCAGGTCATATTTCTGCCCGATGGCCGCCAAACTCAAATGGTCATATATCGCAGAAAGAGCGATAGCATTGTTACGTTGTTCAAGTTGTTGTTTTGTCATTTGTCGTTCCTCTCAATGCACCACCCCAGTCTGGTGGTCCCGCTTAACAAATTGTGTCAGTACGTCCCTCGTAATGAGTACCCGACGCCCAATGCGCCGAACCTGTAGCTGTTTTTCCGCAATCAGTCTGTCTAGCGTCCTTACACTGATACCAAGCATTTCAGCCGCCTCGTCTCGGTTGTACTGAAGCCTGAAACGGAATAGGTCGCTGACTCCAGAAATCGGAGTGTCCGGTTGGACGGAGGTAGTTGTTGTTGTCATCTCATGCCTATCTTTGCATAAGACTGCCGCAACACCTATATCGGGCGGATTTTCTACAGTTGTAGGGAATTTGGGCAGATTTACTACTGGGAACGCAAAAGCGCGTCCAGTTGAGCCTTCGACATACGGCTCAGTTCCTTATGAGAGGGAAACTTAGGGTTCCCACCAATGCGGCGAAGGAATTCTTGAAGGCGGTTCACCGCATTTCTAACTGCTTCTTTGCATTTCTCGCAGCTTAGGCCCTCGGGATGCGGGTCATCGCAGCCTTTAACCTCCAATGCAATCTGACGCCATGACTTGTCAGTTGCAAGAGACAGTGTGAGCGCACGTATTGCGTACGGTCCGGTTTTGTCGCGGGGACGGCCACGGGTTTTCCTCGCAGACCGCGAGAGGTCGTGAATAGCTTGTAGGCGCTTTTCTGGCGAATCAGACCCGTCCTCCAGCACAGCGCGAATTCGCTGCAATTTCTCTTTTGCTGCCTCAGATTCCGTTGACGGTTTCAGCCAGCTCTCGATTTTCTCAATCTCTGACATGGCCCTCTTGGCCGCTTCCTTGTCGGCAGACGGAAGGTTCTCCCTCAGCTCGTTCTGGCGGCTCTTGAGGATGCGCTCGATGTCGTAAAGCCAATGCTCAACGAAAGCGTCTAAATCAGAGGTCATGACCGTATTATGCAGCAGAACAGTGCGGTGTCAACTGCTGACCCTTTGTTCCTTCTAATGGTCCATCTGGACCTGTGATTCTGAGGTGGCCTGTCCCGCCACGCCTAATTCGGAACAAAACAATCTACTTTGACTCAAACAGGGATGCGGGCGCACAATCGTGCCATGAAAACCCTAGCACAGTTCACGGACTGGATGTGGGCCGTGATTAAGCAGTGGATTCCGTGGGTTGGCGGTTCTGCATTCGTGGTCATTGTTGACTGGGGCCATAGATTGGGTGCTTGGGGGGAACCTGGGAAGTCGCTCTTCTGGGGTGTTGTAGGTCTCGGTTTTTTTATGTCAATGTTTCTTTCGTGGAAGGTTGAGCGGGATTCCCTAACAGCGTCGAAGCTACAAGAAGAATCTTTGGCAGCAAAGTTAAAGGTAATTGATGACGCCAAACCACGCCTCATTTTACGGAATGTATATACCGAAAAGGTCGATGCAAATCAGAATGGCATCCGCGTCATGGTCGCCAATGTTGTGCGGGCGAAATTTGAAAACACACCATCGAGTAACTACCCCAACAATGAGGCCAAGCAGGTAATCGCCAAGGTCAGCTTTTATGACCCCAATGGAAACCTAATACTTGAAATGGACGGGAGATGGACAGATAGTACGCAACCACTTGCCCCCCATTGGGTATCCAGAGTACCCCTCCTGGAGACCGACTTTAGAATCGGCGCAACACATGATTTGGACATCGCGTTTAGAGACGTTACGTTTACCCAAGTATATGGTGATGGGCCACAGGCAGGATTAGTGGCACTCAACAACGACAATTTTCTTTTTCAGCGGTGGAGAAAACCGGAGCACGTCCTCGCTGGAGACAGATTCACCGTCAAAATTAGATTGTGCGCCGTGTGGGTGAATACGGAGTTTTCTATGGAGTTTTGGGCGATGCCTAATGGGGAGATTGGAGTCTCACCCTCTTAGGCTGCTGTTAGTTTCTTGTACTCGACATGCTCCGCTTCCAGCATCTTAAGCAGCGTATCGCGGAATGAGTAAGAGTCCTTGCGGCTGGTAGAAAACACCCCATGTTGCTACCTCGTGGGTAGGTTGGCTCTCTTTCCGGCGCATCGAGCACGATTGCCGGGCAAGAAGAGTCCCTGGCATGTCTTTTCTCCGGTTGCAGGGTCTGAACTAGCTCCTATAATGCCCCGTAATCGCGCTAGGATGCGTTCTGAGCGACCGGATGCAGTCACAGGTACCCAGAACTGTTTAGGACAGAACTGCCACGCTTAAGACCGCTCTTATACCAGTGCGTATCGTATACGCTTGTGACTAGTAAGAGTGGGCTACCTGTGCCTCGTTCTAGACCCATGTTTACCCCGTTTTTGTACCCTTAAATAGGTTCGTAAGTTGTTGAAATGGGGTGTAAGCTATTGATTGTATTATGGGGCAGTGTTTTACCGAGAGACCCTTTTTCGCAAAAATGGATGCTGCACATGAAAGGTAAGCTTTGAGCGTAGTCCCCTGAATGTGTCTCCGTAGAGTAGTCCGAGAACGTTCTCAATCACGATGATCGGCGGCCTCTGCCCCAATTCAAACTGAGACCGCATGATCTTCCAGAACGCCCAGAAAGTTCCGCTTCGGTTGGTGTTTAACCCGCGCTGATATCCCGCCAAGGAGAGGTCTTGGCAGGGGAAGGATGCCCAGGCCAACTGGGAGTGGTGCGGCAGATCACTCGCCGTAAACCTCGCAACGTCTCCAAAGTGGAAATGGCCATCACCATGATTGCGGCAATAGACCGATGCCTTCTTCGGGTCTATGTCATTGGCCCAAATGCACTCCCATTCAGGCGCAAGGCCGAGCGTGGCGAGTCCCGCTCCAGCGAAGAAGTCGTAGAAGCGCAGCAGGTACAACCCCCGATGTAAACATTTTTTGGTTCTGCGCTCATATTCTACGGCAAGAGTTGAGGCCAACGTATTCAGTGCGACGACGTGCAACAATGGCCTCTAATCGCGCCGGAGAACGCAACTCCAGAGGTGACACCTTTTGGGGTCTCAGTTTGCTTGGCCAGTCGCAGCAGAATCCGACAGCGTCGGACAGCTCAGCGTATCGAATACGCCCGATGCGACGGTCCGCTGAGAGCGCATCCTCGATGATCTTCATTATTGGGCGGAAGCCTGATCCTGCCTCTCCGTTTTCAACTTGTCTCGCTAGATGCCCCGCATCAGTTGGGAAAGTGACATCTCAAACGCCAATGCAAGAATCTCCACTGACCGCAGACATGGTTCTTTCTTACCGCGCTCGATAGTGGAAATGAACGGGCGGCCCAAGCCTGAGTGAACTGACAGATACGTTTGTGTCCAGCCGCGCTCCAGACGGAGCTTGCGGACGCGGTTGCCAAGCCGGACGCAGATATCACCCGTTGCCACGTCTCAAGTGTGGCTGTATTCTTACGGCTACATGACGCCTATGGGATACGTGCTGGTCATGGCCCAACACCGATACGGACGAATCGCTGATTTGGTGATGTTGACTGCTTTTGGAAACAAGATGACGAAGGCTGTCTTGCGAGCAACGCTCGTGGTGCTGCTTGTAACGCTTATTGCCATCGCGGTGGCAGAGGCCGGGAGCTGTCCAGCGTGGGCGAATTGTCCGCTTGATGGCGCAAGGTCCCTTTTGGTGAACACAGAGTATGAAGGCATCGTCGCCATTGGGGTATACGAGCACGCGACCACAATTGGCGAAACACACCGATTCAGAATGAGGTGCAACTGAAACCTCGGAGGGGAGAATATCTGGCTATGAAACCATTCTGGAGGCTACTCTTCGCACTTCTGACTTGTATCTTGCTGCCATGCTCTGCGTTCACCGTTCCAGCGGTCGCTCAACGAGCTTACGTGGAACAATTGCAAAAGGAGTATCGGCTACCGGAATGGGCCAATTATGTTTGCTACGAAGACGCCAAAAATGTGGCAAGCGGATGGTTTATGCTCGTCGCCTACAAATCCGCTTCAGATGACGATTTCTTTACGAGTGCCAGCGATGCCAACCGATTCGGGTATAAGCGCGGATTGACTTATCAGGAGTACTTGGCTTCCGACACTGGCATCACCGCAATGAATATGCCGATTTCGCCGGATGCGTATGAGTCAGAACTCAAGAAGATGTTCCAAACCGGCAAGGCGTCTGCCAATGCGCTAACGCTATTGGAGGCACAGATGACGGCGGAACGGAATGTCGTCGCCATCACCAAGATTACGCGACAACGGGCAGCAAATCACCCTTCTCTCGAAAAGCAGCTTCTCGAAGATGAAGAGGTGCAAGCCCTCCTCGATTATCCAGATGGTACCAAGTACCACAGTTTTGTAGATAAACATCCTGGTTACATTTCACACCAGTTGGATACGCAGAAGTACCACAATGCAGGGATCACGCCGAAAAACGGCTTCAATATCTATCGTGAGGGCAATGTGATCTATGAGAACGCATTCGGCTCGGACGTTTTCGAGACTGCTGGTACAGGGGACAAACCTACCGACAATAAGATTCCGAGCACAAGAATACAGATGCAGGACACTGCTTCGGGCCTGCGGTTTTTGCAAAGCCATGCCTTCGGCAGTTCGGGTATAGGCATTCCGATCTCAGGAAGATGTGATCCCATTCCAACTCAACCACAAGTTGGGGGAGCACACAATCCGTCTCGCTGATGCGCGGATGCCTTTGAGAAGGCAATCAAGAAGGCGATTGTCGTTGTAAGGCTGGCTCGTAAGCCTAGAGTCCGGGGGAAATTCGCTCCATCTTTGCATCGCAAACGACTTGGCCACCGAGGAGCGGGAAGGAGAAAAAATGAAACAGCTAAAAGAACGGCTAAAGCACATCACGGTAATTCTCTGCCTTTGCATTTTGGCGATGGTAGGAGAAAACACAAGGCTTGCAGCGCAGGACGGTTGCCCTCCAGCACAGTGCCCATATGGTACTCATTCCGTTTGCCACAAAGAATGTGACCCCAACGTGTCCCCGATTTGTTCGCCAAAATGTGTATGTACCTGTGTACCAGACGGCAACTCATTACAAGCCAATCACAACAAGCAGGCAGGAGAACCTGTCCTGGCCCAGAATAACTGTCCAAATGGGAAACCACTGCTGGATGAATTGCTAACTAGGCAACTCTGGGACAAGCAAAATTAACAAAGACGAGGGAGTGCTGCGCCAGAGTGCCTGTTTAGTGACATGGCCGGGGCGTCCTGCCAGGCGGTCCAAGTCAGAGGAGGTGTGACCCCCTTTCTGGTGTCAGTTCTGGTGTCAGTTGACTTGGCGAGTCACGGCAGAATCTGACAGCTCAAGACAGAGCAGACCAGCGCATAAGGGGGTAAACATTGGTGATTGGCAGGAGCTGGCAGTACCCGGCATCTCCGCACATTTTCCTTGGTCGGATTATGAGTCCCCTGCTCTACCATTGAGCTACAGGCCCGTTATGAGGCGGCTGCCCCTGCTCACCGTAGTGAAATTTGTAGGCGCCTAGTCAGCATTGTATGGCGAAGGGAATGAATCACAAAGTCCGGCCAAGCCCGACGACGGCACAGGCCTTCTGGCATCTTTTGCGGTTTCCACGGTTAGCAAGTAAGAGTTGGGTAGTGGGCTAATTGGACGTGGGCTGGATTCAACGATGTTTAGTTATGCGTCGAACGAGCGAGAACGCCACAACGAGCATGATGGCAAGAATCGGAACCCGGCTCCATCGCCCGAGTAGCCAAAAGCAGGCTCCCCCAGCAAGTACAAGTACGATCCACCAGATCGTTGGACTCCGGCGGCCCCGCAACTTCCAGTTTTTAAGAGTTTGCCAGATCGCATAGGCGCAGACTGGAACGGCAACGATGCCGACAACAGCTCGCAGATTGGACAGCAGCACTACTCCAAATTCAAGCTGGAGGGTCATTTGCTTAGGAAGAGAATCTTCTCCTTCGCCGCACCCGCCACTATTTCACTCCTGCGGGCTGCCGTTTGTCAGTGACCTGTGACGCAGGGACGAGTGAGAGCGGCAAGACTGGGGTGAGAGAGACGAAGAAATTCCAGGGAAGGAAGTCGCTACGGCTAGGGGCGAGGGCGGATTAGGGGCAAGCGGGCTAGAGAAGATCCTACGGGCACCAGTTGCGCCGATGCGGCGTCATTTTGCTAGTGGAATGCCTTGCGCATCCCAGCGCCGGTCGGCCACCAGGTGAGTTGGACAGAAGTGGTAAAATCGGTTTGCCGCGTCGGGGCCAACACCGGCACCAACCATGTCTCGTACTGCAAGAAAGACTTGATCTCGAGAGTTTTGCGGACCCGCAGCATGGCCGAAACGTTCCAGTCCCATTGGGTGCTTCCACCGGGAATGAAATCATTGGCAATCTTGCTGTTGCGGACCCCTACTTGAATGCTGCTCTGGGGACTGAGATGGTACGTACTCCACGCCTGATAACCCTTTCCTTCGCGGCCAATCCAATTTCCCATCAGAAACCTATCGTCGAGGTACAGGTCGTGATAGATGATCTCCCAGTACAGGAACTGGCCGCTATGGTTGGTTTGCCCAATCGGATCGGTATAAACCGCTTCAGCGCGGAAGTCGAGTTTGGGTAAACCCGGGAAATGGGAAAGATAGATCCCGGGATTGAATGCAGCACGCTGCGGCGCGCTGACCGGGGAGACGTCGTCGTGCACCAGCGAATCGCTGTACAACGTTAACCAACGGCGTAGCAGCGGCAGCCGGTAGGAGAAATCAAAGCTGGCGTGGCGCGCGCCCGGGTCCTTGCGCGAGAACTTGACCTCAGGAGTGACGTCGTTAAGGCTGGTGAAGGCAGTCCAAAATGAACCGAAGGTGATGGGAACGTGTCCCTGGCCGCCAAATACGTCGTTGCGCGTAAATCCGATCTCCAGATTTTCCGTCGGCTTAAAGCTGGCCTTTTGTCCGAACATATACGGCCCGACGGGGAACTGATGGCCCTGGAGCGCTCCAAAATAGTTCGACACCTCGAACGGCCCCAGGAACTTTGACAACCCCGGAACATTGACCGGTTCGGTGCGGTTGATTTGCAGCATCCAGAACGGGACGGCATTATTGCTCATCAGGAAGGCGCCGCCTTCGTCCGGCCCCCACCACATGCTTTGTCTGCCTACGGAAAAATCCAAGCCGCCAAATTTTGCCAAGGCATAGGTATCCAACAACTGAAACTGGTTGGCGGAGATTGGGGTCGCGGGTTGCAGAGGATTTAGATCGACATTCGCGATCACCTGCCGCACCGACAACGGATATCCCGGGATGGTAGGCGCGTACTGGTACTCGCCATTGACGTAGAACGCAAAGCGGCCATCGTTGGCGCTAGCGCTGAATCCGGTGATGTTGTTGACCCCCTGCCAGTAAGGGCGGCCGTAATCGTTGATCAGCGTCTGGCCGAAGTGATAGCTGTCGTTCACCGGCGTTCCCGCGATGTCCATCACCCGCGTGTACACCGAATCCAGATGGATCGATTCCACCGGTCGCCCATCCCAAGCCGCCAACTCGTCGGCGAATTCTGCGTCGAGGCTCTTCTGGAGCTGCAGGATTTGCGATGGAAAGTAGGCGTGGTATTCGACGTTGCCATGCATCTCGAGCAGCATGTGAGCGCAAGCCATTCGCGTCCACGGCCGTACGCCGATGAAGCCGGTGTTGATGTATCCGCCGGCTATGAGGCTCTCCATCGCGGAATAAATCCAACTGTCCAGCGGAACATAGGTGCTTGCGACGTTGCCGGGACGGGGCGCCGATGTTTGTTCTGCCACGATCTTCAGATCGTCATCGAGACTCGCATTGTGCCGTGTCTTGTAAATGTGCCGGCCGATTTGATAGCCGAGCAGCCCACCCACGAATACGTCCGAAAGGAAATGCTCGTCCGCTGCGGCCCGCGCCAAGCTAACTCCCAGCGCCAAGCCGTAGGCCCCAACCTCAGCCACGGGATGGGGATACTCCTGCGCGACCACCGAGGCGAACGCCCAAGTCAGCGCGGCATGATCGGACGGAAACGACGTCCCGCCGTGGAAGAAGTTGTTTTGGAAGTTCGACGGAATTGGCCGTTCGCGCCCAGTGGCAAAACTCATCGCGTAGTCAACACCCAGGGCGTTGATCATCGCCTCGGTCGCCAGCACGCCGGTTTCGCGCGCTCGCTCGTTATGGGTCACGTGTCCCCAGATGTACATGGCCCCGGTCATCCCGGCGGCGGACGCCATTCCCGCATCCGAAGCAACTCTGAGCGCGTGCAGGTGGTCGAGGCGCATGGCGTAGGAACTTTGCGGGTCGGTAACGAACAGTCCGGTGGCAATGCCGCTCATGGGGATCAGCCACTTGGCATCGCTGGGCTTCAGGTGGAATGGACTGGTCCAGATGTCCTTTTGATCTTCGGCCAGATGTTGCAGGAAGCGCGTCTCGTTTGGATGAGGCATAGAGCCATCGACCGCGACAGCAGTAGCTTGCGACGGCGATGCGCTGCCACCCGGGGGAACTGCTGGCTGCTGCGCGCACAGAGGAAGGCAGGCGCAGGAAATCCCCAGGGCCAGAGCGAACACAAGTTTAGTGAAGGAGTTCGTCAAGGTGCGTAGTAGCGGAATATGCGCGTCAGCGCGGTGGCCATGTCGTCCACATCCTGTTCGGACATGGCGGAGGAGAGCGGCAATGAGATTGTTCGTTCCCCCACAAACGAAGCGTTGGGGAAATCCGAATCCACAAATCCGAACTGCTGCCGGTAGTAAGGGTGCTGATGCACCGGGATGTAGTGGATGCCGACGCCAATGTTCTCCGCATCCAGGGCAGCGATGATCGTTTGCCGATCAACCCCAAGCTTTTCCAACACCAGCAGCGGCGTAAACAAATGGTAGGCGTGCCGTGAGCAGACGGCGGGCGGCGGAGGCAGTAACAGCGGAAGCTGCTTCAGACGCTCGGTGTAGGTGCGCCAGATTTGTTCGCGTTGCCGCCAGCGCTCCTCGATGGTTGTCAGTTGCGGCAAGCCCAGGGAAGCGGCCAGGTCGGTCATGTTGTACTTGAAGCCCGCCGCGATCACTTCGTAGCCGGTGGGGCCACCGACAAACCGGCTCCACGCATCCGCCGTCATGCCGTGCAACGACAGAATCTTGACGCGCTCGTACAATTGCTGGTCGCGCGTGATCACCATCCCGCCATCGCCGGTGGTTATGTTCTTGGTGGGATAAAAACTAAAACAGCCGGCATCGCCCATCAGCCCTGCCGGGGTCCCGTGATGAGTGGCTTCAATGGCGTGCGCACAGTCTTCGATGACGCGCAAACCGTGACGACGGGCGATGTCGAGAATCGGGTCCATTTCACAACAGCGACCGCACATGTGGACCACCAGAATGGCCTTGGTGCGTGAAGTGATTCGCTCTTCAATCTGCGCGGGATCGAGGTTGAAGGTCGATTGGATGCAATCGACAAGAACGGGTTTCGCTCCGGTGTGCACGATGGAGTGAATGGTGGAGCAAAACGTCATGGCGGGAGCGATCACTTCATCGCCCGCGCCGATTCCCAGTGCGACCAGCGCCAGATGAATCGCCGCCGTCCCGCTGCTTACGCCCACGGCGTAGGGCGCGCCTTTGTAGCGCGCGAACTCCTGCTCGAAGCGCTCGACCCTTCCACCCAGGCCGATCCAATTACTGCGCAGACACTCGACGACCGAGGCGATCTCCGCCTCGCCAATTACCGGCGCCCCGAAGATCAGCCTGCGTTCCCGCGCACGGATGGGCTCGCCGCCCGCGATTGCCGGAAGGCCGTTGGGTTCTTGTACTGGATGTGATGGTCCGCCTGCCAGCGGAGCGCGCTTCATAAGATTCAGTCTTGAAGTTCTCTGGGTGAGGCGATTGTAAATGATTCACGAACTCATGCGCCCAGAGGGCACAGGTTTGTGTAGTGTCCTAATTGTGCGTTGATGGACGAAGGAGAGCGTTGCGGATCAGCCGAGATCCCAAATAAGCACAAGCCGCTGCAAGTAAATAAAGGGGCCAAAGTGAGGCTCTCGCTGCCATATATCCCAACATCACAGCGAACATTAAGAAGGCAAGGCCAAATACACCGGCACCAATTCTTTGCACTAGGGGTGCCTTAGGGTTTCCCTTCCACAGATACCCGTCAACGATCATGCCGTTGCGCATGGTGTCCGGCCAGACAGTATTGCGCTGCCTGAGTTCAACGTCGTCGCACAGAGGATCGTGCTGGTAGTGCGGATGCTCACTCATTGTTGTTCTTTCGCTATCATACCGCGGCAACGTGCGACTGCGGCAGTCGGCTATACTGACGCTACCCCGACTCTATGCCCTTCACCGTATCCCATGTGGCCGCCGCGCTGCCTTTGCGCAGATTGAACCTGGTGTGGTCGGCATTCGTGGTCGGCAGCATGGCTCCGGACTTCACCTATATTGTGGGGACCGCCAACTATCGCAGCTTGGGCCACCAATTCCCCGGTGTTGTCGAATTCACGCTCCCGGTCTCCCTCTTCGCGCTCTGGGTGTTTCATGCCGCCATCAAGCGGCCGGTCGTAACCTTGCTGCCCAGCGGCATGCAGCAGAGACTGGGCGGCCAACTCGGACAATTCAACTTCGGCGGCCCCGCCCGTTTCATGGCTATCTTGTTTTCCCTGGCGCTGGGCATTGCCACGCATGTGGTCTGGGATGCGTTTACCCACCCCTTCTCCTGGCCATGGGAGCGCTGGGTTTGGCTGCAACGTTGGGTCCAGGTTCCGCTGCTGGGACGAATGCCGATGTACATGACCCTGCAGTGGGCGAGCTCCGTGATTGGACTGGTTGCTATCGGGATCTGGGTCCTGCTCTGGTATCGCAATACCGCGCCCCAGCCCGCGGTCGGGGCGGCGAAAGCCAACTCCGGTCTCTGGATTGCTCTTACCATGATTGCGGTCGCCACCGCCATCGCACTCGTACGCGCCTGGTTGACGATCGGCATTCCGAAGAACCTGCACCGGACGGACGCCTTCCTGCTCGTCTTTGGAGTGACGGGCATCGCCCTGGTCTTTTGGCAAGTGCTGATTTACTGCGTGATGATTTCGTCCCATCAAACCTGGTGATCAGCTAAGCTCGTGGTGCAGCCAGCGAAGATCGTCATGCCTTCCGTTAGCGTCATCATGAACGTCCGCAATGGAGCGTCCACGCTCCGCGAAGCGTTGGACAGCGTGCTCATGCAGACCTTCCATGACTGGGAGCTGATCGTTTGGGATGACCGCTCCAGCGACGACAGCGCGCAAATTATCACCGAGTATAAGGACCCCAGAATCCGCTACTTCCTGTCGCAGGAGCAGACCTCACTCGGCAAGGCCAGGGGCGACGCCATTCGACAGGCGGCGGGAGCGTGGCTGGCCTTCCTCGATCAAGATGACATTTGGCTGCCCCGCAAATTGGAAAAGCAGATGGCCCTGGCGGACGATCGCACCGGCTTGATCTATGGGCGGACCGTCAGGTTCTATCCCCGCGGCTTGGAGCGCGACTACGACCAGACGCACGAGTTCACGCTCCTGCCCGAAGGCGACATCTTCAACCAGCTCTTCACCGATTCCTGTTTCATCGCCATGAGCTCGGCCGTGTTTCGGCGTGCAGCCGTGGAAGCCGTCGGCGGAATACCGGATGCAGTTCAGATCGTCCCCGATTACTGGCTCTACGTTGCAGTTGCCCGCTGCTATCGGGTGGGGGCCGTGCAGGAAACGGTCTGCCGCTATCGCATGCACAGCGCCAACACCTCGCGGTTAAACGCGCTCAAGATGAATCAGGAAGTGCTCTGGCTGATTGACCAGTGGGTCGGTGAACTCGATCCGCGGACCGTCGCACTCTGTCGCCAGAGGCACTTCACCGCCATTGCGCTGGCGGAGATGCGGAGGCCGGCCACCGCGGCCCGAGGAGTTGCCCGCCTGTTCACGCAAGGCTCGGTAGCTTCGCAGTTGGCGCGGCCGTTTATGTTCGCGTTTCACATCATCCGCCGCAACGTTCGACGTCCCTATTGGCGCGGTTCTAAGTTATCTCGTCGCCTCATAAAATCATGATATGCAGGCTCGTAGTGAGTCTCTATGTATTCCCGCAATGGCTGAAGGTGGTCTTGGCCAACGACGCCCATCTTCCTATATCCGCTTTCAATTGAAATATACGGAACTTGGTAACGCTCAAGAGACTTAATTAGTTCCTGCACATGCCCGGGCCTGGTCAAGTCGGTGTCAGTGACATAAGTAAGAAATGCCGGATCCCTTAGCTTGAGAGGGAATCCGAAATCGTCATCGCCGAAATACCAATCTCCCGGCTTGGTATGCCTTGCCAAATATGCGCAACCCTCATACCAGTCCTCTTTCTGCTTCAAGAACGCTGCTCGCCCGGTGGGCAAATCGAGCACCGCTAGCACAGATCTCTGCGTCATGGCTGTTTCAACTACTGAGAGTCCGACGAGTAGCAGGAGCACTGTTACCGCGACCCGCTTAGGAAGTAACCTATGCTTATTGAGCATCCACAAAGCAAGGACCAGAGCCAGAGGAGAGGTGATGACTAGCCTGATCAGGCTTGCCGAGTTGATCACTTCAATGAAAAGTGCTGATCCCACAGCGGCTATCAGAACGACCTTGGCTTTGGCTTCGGAGCTACAGGTTGTGTCGCCCTTGATATCGAATGGAAACACGAAATATACGAGCGGTAAGGCATGTAGGAACAGCGTAGCGATGAAGCCTGGAAGCTGCCCTCTGTTTTGTGGCCACTCCGCCAAAGGTTCCCAAAATCGGCTTGCGGCATTGTATGAACCGTAGTACTTGACTGGAAAAAGAACGGTTGCGTCAAACACTGTATATGGGCCGGCAATCAAGAGGAAATACGAAAGACCTGCTCCTAGAACAGTCGCGTAGGCAGCCAGGAGCACAAGTAGCCGATTGCGAAACTCGTGGTCAGGGGCTTCTCGATCATGTGTTTCCCACCAGAAAAAGGCAGCCAGGGCAAGAACCACAGCCAGACCCCGTGTTTGGGTGAAAAGAGAACTCAGCCCACAGAAGGCGCCGGCCATCATTATCCGGGCCAGCGAGCGGGTGCGCAGGACGCAGGCCAAGGCGGCATAGGCTGCGACCGCACTAAACCAATGGTGGCCCGCATCCATCGTCAAACGAAGGCCAATGAAAACTGTGATCGCTACCGACAACAGCGTAAGTTCGTCGTCCAGAACCGCACGCGCGATGCTGGTCACCAGATAAACGAAGACTAAAGCTATAAGTAGAAACAATATGTTCGCGACAACGAATCTCTGGCCAAACAGCATGAACGAGCAGGCATAGACGAGCTCGGTGCCTGGCGTTTGCATCTCGAAGAAATCTCGGTAGGGAATTTGCCCAGCCACAATGCGGGCACCCGACTGAGCGAAGAACCATTGATCACCATCTCTCAAAATCGGGGTAGCGAGTGCGAAGAGATGGAAGTACACATACAAAGCTACACAGAGAAGCACTCCCGGCAAAAGTGCTTTCGATTTCATGGTCAACCCGGTTGATTGTCGGCTTTGCAGTAATGCTGTCATGGTTCACTACCGTGCAAAACCCTGCCTGTCCCTATCGCGACCGCAAGAGAAATCTAAAGTCACTAGTGATAAGTGAGTAGCGCGATACATTTGGACATCTACGCTAGATGCTTCGAAATAGCTTCTTAGTCTCAAGCCCACACCACGCTTGTTTCTGGCGTATCGCTCGCCGGAGAGCTGGACAGCACCTTGTTCTTCAGCACGAAGACCAGCAGCATCGAAAACAGCAAGGCATAGGACACCACGGTTGCCCAGGCGGCGGCATTGGCTTGGAAGCGCGGAATGAATACCAGGTTTAAAAACACGTTGACGCCTGCGGCCGCTGCGAACGAATACAGGACGGGCCGTTCGTAGCCCCGGCTCACCATCACAGTCCACAGCAGCGAGAAGCAAAAATCGATGGGCAACGCGATCAGCAGAATGCGAAACAGCCCGGCCGCGCCCAAAGTCGATCCGTAGATTACGGTCAAAAGTTGCGGAGCCAGCAGGCCTATACCCAGTGCAACGATGGACGCAGTAATCGCCAGCCCGCCCAATGCGATCAGCAGAATTCTGTAGGCCTGCGCGCCGGCCTCCACCTTTGCCAGGTAAGGATAGAGTGCGTCCGTGAGCAGCCAGAACCCGGTGAAGATGATGTAGAGCGGCTTGCAAGCTGCGCTATAGCGGCCCACTTCAGCGGTGCTGGTCATCGCTCCCAGCAGCAGGATGTCGGCGTTCATGAACACCAGGTTCAACAGATTCGACATTCCGAGCGTTGCCACTCGCGATGGCCGTAGCTCCTCGGCGGCAGCCGCGACCTCCTCCGCGGTCACGTCGCCCTGGCGTCTCCTCCAGCGAAGCCGCCACATGATCCATAGAAATCCGGCTCCTGCCACCGCGCTCAGGATGTTTGCGCCCGAGATTGACGCAACCGGTCGCATCGTAAGCTGCATGGCCGTGATGGCCATCGCCACATAGAGAATGCTGACGCCGCTCCGCCAGATGGACAACATGCCAAAGTGGCCGAGTCCCCACGCCACCCAATCGAGCGCGAAGGCATACGGGATTACAGCGAAATCGAACACCAGCACACAGACGCGCGCGGCCGGAGGGATAGGACCCAGGAGCGCATACATCGCGCCCAAGGCAATGGCAATTGCGGTAAGCGCCGCGCGCCGCTTGAGGACGAATGGAACCACGAAAGCCGCCAGCGCGTGATTGCGTGCCAGCAGCCGCGCGCCGACCAACTTGAGGCCCTGGTCCGAACCCACCATGACATAGCCGGCAACGGTTTGGGCCAAGGCCACAATTCCAAGAATCTGCACCCCAAAGCGGCGTGACACGTAAGCGAACAACGCGAACGTGGCCATCCTGCCGAACACTTCGCCCGTGGCCAGCCTGGCGAACGAGGCGAAAACGTTTCTGAGCTTCATCGGGTAGAAGGGACTGCGGGTGAGGTTGGACTAGAGGCTGCGCGTTCCGCGGAGCTCTCTCCGTCAAATTGGCTCAGCTATACTTCGAGCCGGAAGGCCGCCGACACTCTCATGCCCCGGGTCAGCGTCATCATGAACGTTCGCAACGGTGCTTCGTTTCTGCGCCAGGCGCTGGACAGCGTGCTTGCGCAAACCTTCCACGACTGGGAATTGATTGTCTGGGACGACCGCTCCACCGATGACAGCCCCAAGATTGTTGCCGAGTATCACGATCCGCGAATTCGCTATCGTCTTTCCCCGGCAGACACGCCGTTAGGGGAAGCCAGGAACAACGCCATCCGCCAGGCCCAGGGAGAGTGGCTGGCCTTCCTCGATCAAGACGACATCTGGCTGCCCCGAAAATTGCAACAGCAGATGGCCTTGGCCGACGACCGCACGGGCATCATCTATGGGCGCGCCATTCAGTTTTTTCCCAGCGGGAAACAGCGGGACTACGATTACGCGCACGAATTTCAGCCCTTGCCCGAAGGCGACATCTTCTCCCAACTGTTCACGGACGCCTGCTTTATCGCCATGAGTTCGGCCATGCTGCGCCGCGCAGCCGTGGAGGAAGTTGGCCCCATTCCCGAAGCGATTCAAAGTGTCCCCGATTACTACCTCTACGTCGCCGTAGCGCGGCGGTATCCGGCTCGGGCGGTGCAGGGAGCGGTGTGCCGTTATCGCATGCACTCGGGCAGCATGTCGCAGACCAATCGGCACCGGTTGCACCAGGAACCGCTGTTGATCATCGCGCAATGGGCGGAGTGCCTTGATGCGCGCATTGTTGCCTACCGTCGCATGACGTACAGCACCGCGTTGGCGCTGGAGGAAATGCGCAGCCTCAAAACCGCTGGCTCCGGACTGGTGCGAATGCTCAGGGATGGCTCTGTAATCTGGTTGATGTCACGGCCCTTTGTACGCGTCTGGCGGGGAGTCCGGCGGAGACTGCGCCGTCCCTATTGGCTGGGCACGGATTTCACTTCTGATCCGGACTGAGAAAGGGAGGCACGCGTGGCCTCTTTTCGGTTTGCTCCGCGCGCCCGCGATTCGACCGCCAGTGTCGACAGTGCGGCTATTTCTTTCGGGGGAGCGCCGGGTCCTTTGATGACCCGCTTATCGGAGCCGAAGCAGTATCCCAACACCTTGGTGCAGTAGCGGGCCCGAACGCCGAAACGCACCAACGCTTTGGTAAACCGGCCCTTGCCGAAGTAATCGTAGGCCTCACTGAAATCGATTAATCCCTGACGCTGCTCGCGAAGTGCCCGGAGCACATCCTGGCTGGCGGTCTTGCCGCCGTAGTGGACCACCTGCGCACAGGGCGTGTAGAACACCGGGCACCCTTTGCGGTGCAAAGTGTAGTTGTAGGCCAAGTCGGGCATGGCCCAGCGAAAACGTTCATCCAGCAAACCATGGGTTTCCCAAGTGGACCGGCGAATCACGTACGCCGAGGTGCCGATACTCTCCACCGGCTGGGGCTTGGAATAATCGAAATCGGTGTTGTAGTAACGGTTCATCAACTTACTGCGAGGAAATAGCTTGTGCCAATTGAGAGTTTGAAGAAAGAAGACAGCCAAGCTGGCGAAGCTGCGAATGTGATGCTGGATGCTCCCGTCGGGATTAAGCAGTTTGGGACCGCAGACCGCCACCGCGGGACATTCGTCCATGAAGCGCACCAACTGTTGCAGGGCGTTCTCAATCATCAAGGTGTCGCTGTCCAGCAGGCACACGTAACGCCCGCGCGATCGGCGAATGCCCTGGTTTACGCCTTTCGCATACGACTCATTGACCGTGTTCCTGATCAAAATCACGTCGGGGAAAACTTGCGCCACCATATCGGCGCTGCCATCGGGGGAATTGCCGTCCACGCATATGACTTCAAACGTAATGCCGTCGGTGTAGCGGTAAATCGAGTCGAGACAGTTTTGCAGCAGCTCTCGCGTATTGTAGCTGGGGATGATGACCGTAAGATCGAGAAGTGGCTCTGTCATTCCGAAATCCTTAACTTGGATGGTACTACCCTTGCTGGAATGCCGAAAACTGTCTGATTGGGCCCCACGGAACCGATGACGACGGAATTGACTCCCACCGTTACATTATCGCCGATACGCCACGGGCCCAGCACCTTGCAGCCGGTCCCGAGCACCACATTGTCGCCAATCTCGCAGCGCAGTTCCTGGTGAAAACCCATATCCGGCACTAAGGCCCCCAACCCGACACCCTGGAAAACCGTCACGTTCCTGCCGATTCGCCAGGCGCCAATCACGCTTCCTACCGGGTGGGCAAAGAACAGGCCTGCGCCAATCTCGCACTTGGGGGTAACTTCCAGCCCGAAGAGCAGGAGATTCATATACGTAAGGAGCCTGGGTACAATCGGAATCCCGGCGAGCATGGCCGCCCGGCTGGTCCGGCACAACACGTTGGGAAGAAAACGGAAATGCAGCAGGCGTCCGAGAAAGCGGAGGAAATTTGGCCGAATCTCTGACCTGCCTTCCAATTCGTATTGTCGAGCCAGATCGCTGTACAGCAATTCCTTGAGACGAGACATGTTTTCCGAGGATGCCCAGTTGTGCTCTTTGAGAGTAACAGTTTCGCTTGCTGCCGGACTCGCCGGCATTATTGGCACTCGCGATACAAGGCCAGGGTCTGTTGGCCGCACCGCTCCCAACTGTACTGTGCCGCCACTTCCCGGCCTCGCTCCACCGCCTGTTGGCGTGCCGCCTGGTCGCTGACCGACTGCAGCAGGGCGCGATGGAATGAGCCTTGATCCATGGGATCGAAGTAGAACGGTGCGTCCCCACAGATCTCGGGAATGGACGGCGCCCGGCTGGCTAATACGGGACAGCCGGCTGCCATGGCTTCCAGCGGAGGAAATCCGAAGCCTTCGTTCAAGGACGGATACACGAACAACTTGGCGCCCGCATAAGCTTCCGCCAGTAGCTCGTCGGAAACAACCGGCAGGCTGATGACGCAGTCACTCATCTGCAGGGTGGCCATCAACGTCTTTTCCTGCGCTGTCAGCGGTCCGCCGCCTAGCACCAGCAAGTCAAACGAGTCCTGCAGCCGGGTTTCGTGAAACGCCTGCAACAGGCCAGTGAAATTCTTGAAGGCGGCCCTCATGCCAACATAGAGCACGTAATCGCGCCGCAACCGCCGATGCAGACTGGCAGCGGCCTCCGCGCTCCGCGGCAGCGGACTGAGACCATGATGGATCACGCGGACCTTGGCCGGATCCACGGCGTAAAACTGGAGCAGGTCCCGGCGGCACGACTCGGAGACGCAGATGATGGCGTCAACTCTGGGGAATAGCCATTTCCGCGCCCACAGCACCTTCTTCGCATCGGGAAACAATTCCGGATACCGTTCATGGGTACAGTCATGATGAGTGGCCACCACGCGGCGCGCCCGCACCATCGGCATGCGCAGGTACGCCGTAGGATGATAGACGTCCATTTTGCCGCGAAACGGAACTCTCAAGTTGCTCCACAGCTCATTGGCCAGATAGCGCAACGTTCCAGTTGGCAACCACTCGCCGCATGCCATCACCCGCGCCTTGGAGCGAGGCAGCCGGCGAAACGGGTACACGGTGCCACTGATTCCCAACAGCAATTCCGTTCGCACATCCGGCACGGTAGTCAGGAAGTTCATCAGCTCATAAAAGTACCGGGAAGCGCCACCCGCGTCCTGTAGCGAGAAAACCTGGTGATCGTAGAGGATTCGCACCGGCTACTTGCTTCCGCAGGCGCCCAAAGCAATGGCTAAATTGGTGGGTTGATGGGGCAAATACAGCCGCAGCCGCAAGCCGGAAAATAGCTCCACTGCATCCTGCGCGGTGCGCTGGACCAGTCGTGCCAGGTTCTTCCTGGGGGTCCGGCAGCCATAAACGGTGACATCGCGGAAACCCGAGTTCCGCAACACAAAGCCCAAGCTCTGGTCGGTGAAGCCAACGGTGTGCGTAAAGTCATGATAGCGCTGATAGGCTCCCATGACCGGGTGGGCGATGTTGGGTACTTCCACCACCAATTTCCCCTTCTCACTCAGTGAACGGCGAAGCGCTTTCAGCAGCGGCATCACTTCGTCCTTGGGTACATGTTCCAGAACATGAAACATCAGAATGAGGTCAAATTCCCCCGGATGGTCCTCCAGGAATGCAGTCGTGTCCGTCGTCAGTTCCGTGCTCCCGGGCAAAACCCGGTTGCACGCTTCGACCACTTCCGCAGAGACATCCACGGCCTTGATGTTCCCATAGCCGCAGTGAGTGTGCAGATGGCCGAGCAACGCACCCAGGCCCGGCCCGATCTCGAGGATGGCGGCGTTCTTGTCAGGCGGAAAATGCTGGCCATGGTGATCGAGGGAAAAAACGGCGTTGCGCTGCGCCGCGGCAGGCGTGGCAATGCGGCGGAAGTGCTGGCTGAGGTATTGATCGTACTCGACGCTCACAAGCTCTCCAGTCTCGGCCCTGAGAAGGTGGTGAGTACTTCGTCGCGGGGCGAACACGCCGCGGAAAGCAGCCACCCAAACCCCACGACCACCGCCGGCATCAGGATGGAATCCTGCAAGATGGCCTTGACGAGCGATATCGAGAAGGGATCGCGAAAAAAAGTGAATGCCAGCCACCCTGAGCACATGATGTACATAGTGGCAAAGACCGTGCTGGTTGACCGGCTCCTAAGGTAGCGAAAGGCAATGGGCCAGAGGAACAAGAACACCGCCGAACCGCCCACCCCAAAGTTCAGGTCGAAGGATACAAAAGAATTAAGGCCGCCCAGGGGCCGGAATGCCTCCGGCTTCTTCAAAATCGCGGCCTTGTTCGGCAGAAGCAATGTCGGAACCAGATTGAGAAAGTCACTCCCCAACTGATTTGGAGTGTTGAACCAGGAGATTCCTTTATAGCGCAGATGATGGACCAGGGAGAGGCTGTTCAGCATTGGTTCCTCGACCACGTTAAACAGCGCGCCGGTCATGTCACCATGCTCGCGCCACATTCCCAGTGCGCCAAAAAGAAGGGCCAGAACGAGCCCGCCGGCAATCACGGTTGTCAGTTTGAACGGTTTGCGAAAGTTGCTTTGATAGACCGCGAACATGATCAGGAACGAGGCCACATACAGCCGGCTTCCCAGCCACAGCATGAACCCAGCGCCCGCGATGAAAGTGAGAAAGTAGCCGCTGCCCAGCCGTCTCCTCCACGGCATCTGCGGCCGATCCACAGTGAACAGGAGACTGACCACACCCAGAAGAATCATGCAAGTGGTGACCGCCCCCCTGGCGGTCTCTGTGGCCACGTCTGTGGGCGAGGCCGGCCGCGACAAGGCGGCGCGAAACACAAAGGCCGTGTACAGCAGTAAAACGCATCCCGCCAACGTCGCCAGCGATAAGGCCAATTTCGGCACGGGCGACGCCTTCCGCGCGGGGTTGGCATGGAATAGCCGCAGACCCAGCGAGTCGCCCAATGCAAAACAGAGATACAGGGAAATGCACGATAGGGCGTAGGGAGTGATGAGCTTTTCACGAAACAGGGCGGACCAGGTTGCCGCCAGCGGAAAATCCAGTTTAGCGACGTATATCCTGACGAACAGCGGAGTGATCCAGTAGAACAGGAACCCGAAGGTAAAGGTCCCCACATGATCGATCTGCACCAGGCCATGCGAGACTGACCGCTGGTAAACGTACCAACACGGTACTGCGACCGCTATCAGGAGAAGCAGATCATTCACGGCGAGGGCCCTTATCCAACTTGCGAAGTGCTGTTTACCATGTCCCGGGCAGCAGCTTCCAGGTTCTCAGCATGCAGAAAGCGAACTTGCCGGAAGAAGACCATAGCGCTGAAAAGCGCCAGCCAAGCCGTGGCCGTCGCTTGTCCGTAGGCAGCGCCCACCACCCCGTATCGCGGCATGAGCATCAGGTCGAGGCCCAACAGAAGCACGGCAGCCGATGCGATGCCTATGAAATATTCGCTGCCCCGATGCAGGCTCGGCAGCATGCCGAGAAACGGATTGGCGGCTGCCATCAGCAGGAAAACCAGCGCAAAGACCGGGCTGACGGCGTGCACTGCCGGCAGCGAACGATGGGCGAGCAGTTCCGATAGCCGCGCACCAATCCCGTAAAACGCCAGCGAGCCCGCCACCCCCAACGCCAGATTCGCCACGACGCAGGCCCGAAACAGGTGGCGAAGTTTGACCGCATCGTGCGCCACGTGGACCACTTCCGGGAGGAACGTATTAAACATGGCGCCTAAGGCGGCGATGCCCAGCAAGTACAGACGGCTGATCATGGCGTACTGTCCGAGCGCGTCGCTGCTGACGTACCTGACCAGCAGGACCACGTCGCCCGTCTGCATGATCAAGAGCAGCAACTGCCCCCCGCCGGCCTTGATGCCGTGGGTCACAATTTGCCAGGACCGGATGTGCAAGGTGTGGCGGGAGCGGGGAGAACGCCGGCGCAGCAGACGGGCCAATTGGATGCGGCCCAGGGTTACCCCTACCGCATTTAACAGCGGCACCAACCACAGATGCTGCCGCACCAGCGGTGTGCAGACGATCAGCATCAGTAAGTAGGCCGAAAGTCCAAGCGCGCGGGTCTTCGCCAGCGGCGCCGGCAGGCGCAGGGCGACCGCCAGATAGGTGAGGTCGAGCGCCCGGGCGAGGACCATGGAGAACGAGGCCAGGATGACCGTGGCCAGCAGCGTCTGCCCGCGATGCCAGGCGATGAGCGCCCCACCGACTTGCAGCGGGCCGCATACCAGCACCGCAATGGCCAGGCGAAGCCTCTGCGCCTGGCGCGCAAAATCCATGGGATCGCCGCCCGCCGCGGCGAGGAAGTGGGGACCGGTCAAGTCGAGCCCCAGGGCTGCCATCATCATCAGCGCCTGATACACGCTGGTGGCAACACTCAATTGCCCATACTGCTGGTTGGTAAGCACTCGTACTAACCAGCCGTAGATGAGGAACCCCAGCGCGTAGTTCAGACCGTCCGCGGACAAATACCCCAAGAACCTGGCTCCCAGCGCAGAGACATTAGGAGCAGCGGGGGCGGTCATGGTGGCGGCGTTTGCCGCTCCAGGCCCACAATCACGAAGCTGGGCGGGCCCATCCGTCACGATTTCCACGAGGAAACTTTCAGCGACTGTCGCAGTTGCGCCAGCCGCGCACCCTGCTTGGGATCTTCCTGCTTGCGCCTCAGCGCCTCCATCAACAGCACGCCCAGGCAAGACAGGAAGAAGGCAATTATTGCCGTCACCAACACGATAAGGGTCCTCTTGGGAGCCGACTTCCTTTCCGGGATGACGGCTTTGTCCACCACTTGCACCAGGATGGCATCTTTGGCTTCGTCGATGCGGGAGGCCTCGAGTTGCTTGCTGAGAAACTCGTAGAGCGCCTCGTGGTATTTGACGTCCCGCAACTGGCGGAGATACTGCAATTCCACGGCGGGCAGTTGCCGGGTGGGCACTTGCAGGTTGCCGTTTCCGACTTCGCCGGTATTGCGCTCCAGCTTGGCCAATTGCGCTCGTAAGCCGGCCAGTTCCTGCTGGGCGCGTATTACGTCGGGATTACTGGCGGTCGCGTAGGCGCGCATGGACTGCAGTTGCACCTCGTGAATGGCCACCTGCGCGCGCATGTCGGCCACCGCCGAAACGATTGCCCGGCCTTGGGCGTCGGGCTGGATCAGGCCGCTGTTTTCTTCCACCTGCTTCAAGGCCACTTCCGCCTGGGTGAGGCCTTCGCGTTCGGTGTCGAGCTGTTGCTGATAGAACACGCGCCGCTGGCCGGCTTCGGTAATGGCCAGGTTGCCGTTCAGCTCATGCAGCAAATCCACGTAGGCATTGGCCAGCTCGGCGGCCCGTTTGGGATCGCGGTCGGTAACCGAGATGGAGATCAGCCCTTCATCTCCGGCAACAATCTTGCTCCGGCTCTCCAGGGTCTTACGCGCGGCCTGATACTGCTGGACCGAGTACTCGCGGCGCAGATCAAAGCGGTCGATGAGGCGGTCGGCAATGGTGCGGCTCTGCAGCATGGCCACGAACAGATCGTCAGGGTTCTTCAATCCCAGGTCTGTCGAACCCAGCCCCGTAATTGCCCCGAGCTGCCCCAGCATGGCAATCGCGCTCGATTGATTTTGCTGCGGTGGCAAAACCGTAGTGGTGGCCGTGTACATTTTGGGAAGCAGCAGGGCAAAGATGAGGGCCAGCAACGCAGCCGCCAGCGTCACCTTCAAGATGCGCATTTTGTGGTTGGCAAGCACCTGCAACACGGCAATGGCATCGACTTCTGCCGGGCCCGCACCGGCAGGCGGCAGGTTCGAGATGACGTCGCGGTCGTACACACCGGCGCCGCTGGGGGTAGGCGCTTCCGATACTCTCGAGCTTTCCATCATAAGTACCAACTCCGCTTGGAGACGAATTGAGCTATCACTTCAGCACGTTGATCGCCGCCGCGGCCAATCCCAAGTTCCCCAGGATCTGCGACCAGTCCTTGATCCCGCGCAGCAGGCTGCCTTTGTTGGTCTGCTCAGGGACCACGATGCTATCGCCGGGCATCAGCACCATGCTCTCAAACCCTCCCGACCAGAAGTGCGAAGCGGCATCTTTGCTGACCACCGCTCCGTTGGCCCGGACCACGAAGATCCTGCCCTTGTCCGCATCCCGCGTGGGACCTCCGGCGCTGCGCAAATACGTCGCCACCGTCTTGCCCGGTTGCTGGATGAAGGACCCCTGGTTGTACACATCGCCCACGACATTCACCACGATGGGACGGCTGGGCACAAAAAACTGATCGCCGTCCTCCAGCGTGATGTCCGGAATTGCGTCCACGGTCTGGTCGTTGGGGTGGAGGTTCAAGACGATGCGGCCGTCGGCCCGCAGTTGGCGAAGCTTATCGAGACTGGCGCGTTGCGTCTCCAGGACGGCCCTGGCGGCAGTCACCTCATCGGAGGTCCTGGCACTCTGTGCCATCTGCGCCGTCTGCCGCGCCACTTGTTGCTCGGTCTGGGCAATCATCATGTCCAGCCGTTCCTGTTGTTCGACGCGCGACGACTCCCGGGTGAACTCGGCCCCATAAAGATAGGCCGAGGGGGTAAGTCCTCCCGCCTGCATCACCAGATCGCGAAGCCTCTGGCCCGGCTGCGCCCGGTAGATCCCGGCGGCTTCAAACTCCCCATCCAGTCTGACCAGCTTGGTCTGTTTGTTTTCGGGGACGCGCAGATCGGCCTGGGAGAAAACAGTGACGATGTCAGTGGGTTGGAGCACCAGATTGCTGGCATCGTCGTGGTTCAGAATGGCCTTGCCAAGGTTAAAGGGCAAAAGCTGCGTGGAAAGGTCTTGCGCGCTCATGCGCTGCACCACCGCATAATCCCAGTTGATCTCCGGGGCATTGCGCCTGACCTCGTTGGTGGCGCTGCTTACCCGGCCTTTACTTTCCTGCGCCTGCAGGGCCACAGCATTCTGCTGCTTCCAGTATTCCGGGGTAATCAGAAACTCGCGGTTGGGAATCAAGTCGCTGATTCGCATGCCTTCATGCCAGGGATAGCGGCCGGGTTGGGCGACGTTACCGCGCAAGGTCACGGAATTTTCAAAGCGCGGCGACACCAGGGTGACATTCACCACATCGCCATCCTGGATGGGATGGGCCAAGCCAGCGGCGTCCAAACTTACTTGCTCCACAGTGTGCATCTGGCGGTCCTGAATATGTTCCACAAAGACTTTGCCGCCAGAGGCGGTGGTGGACAGCCCGCCGGCCAGGCGCAGAGCTTCCGCTAAGTCGGTCCCGCCTTTGAGCTCATAAATGGCGGGCACATTGACCTGTCCACCCATGGCAATCTGCGGCCCGATGGGAGCCACGTAGATCACATCTTCCGGCAACAGAATGACATCTTTGCTCTTGTCGCCATTGAGCAGCAAATCGTAGAGGTCGAAATCGGTGATGACCGTAGTCCCGCGCTTGAGCTGGATGTGGCGCATGGAGCCGGTGGGCGACGGTCCGCCGGAGGCGAAGATTGCATTGGCCAGCGTGCTCAAGGAACTGACCGTATAGCGGCCCGGACGCCGCGCCTGGCCGACCACGAAGACGTCAATCGAGCGCAGCTCGCCCATACTCACGTTCAGATCGAAATTCTGGTAGATGCGCCCGATATGCGACTTGAGAAACTCCTCGACCTGGGCGTACTTCAGGCCGGCAACATTTAGGTTTCCAACTTTGGGGACGAAGATGCTGCCATTGCGGTCAACGCGGGTGTGGACGTCCAGGTCGATCTGTCCCCAGGCCCGAATCAACAGCTCGTCGCCGGGACCGATGACGTAATCCGCCGTGACCGGGACGCGATCCACGGGAGCGAACGTGCTGGGCACGATCTCAAACAGGCTCAACCCGTAGATGGGCAGCGATTTGCCCAGAGAAGCAAGCACCATCTGCTGAAAGTCGGTGAGCTCGACCACTTTGGGGAGATTCCAGAGCGCGGGCGGCATCGCCTTAGGCGCTGTCTCATTGGGCGGATTCGCAGGTGGCGCAGCCTTGGTGTCATCCAGCACGATGCTGGGCGGGCACGGATTGGTCAACGTGCAGAGCGGCGGTTGTCCTTCCGCTGGCATCTGGGCCGGCGGTGACGTCTGACTCGCGGACGGGTTAGTTCGGTCCTGCGCGATGGCGCCCGGCGCAGCCGCCATCACCACTGCCAACAGCACCAGCGTCATCATCGCGGCAAGAAGCTTCCAGCGGTTTCGCAAATCTGCATTCACTTTCAGAAGAACTTTCAATCTCGATCTCCCCAAGACCCAAGTTGGGTCCGGTACAAAGTGGTACTGGACGAGGCAAACAAGCAGTCCGAGAAATTTCCGCTCGGAGCGCGCAATCTTGCGGCAATCTAGTCACTACTATTAACAACCTCCCGCGTCGGGGCCGGCTGGCGAAGCGCGTTCAGCCAGAACTGAGCGTAGGCTGGGGCCGCATCGCGAGCATCCCACGGCAAGTCGCGCCCGGTAAAGAGGTGGTGCAGATTTTGGTGAGCGCTCACCGCGCCTGCCAGTCCCAGCGTGGCGATCGTGGGTTCCAGATTGCAGATTACGCCGCGCGCCGCACACCTGCCGAAGTAGGCATTCACCGCGTCGAAGATCGGGCCCAGATGCTCGCGGAACATCCGGTCCGCTCCTCCCGGCAGTTCAAAGCCGGCGACATACAACAGCCGCATCAACTCGGGATGCTGTGACATATTCTCCACCACGAAGGTCACCAGCATGGGAACCACGATGGCTGGATCCAAGTCACTCGCCAGGCCCTGTTGCAGCTCCCGTCCCAGCTTCAGCCGGTTCAGCCGAGATTCGGCCGCCACCCAGAACAGGTCGGCTTTGCGAACGAAACAGCGGAACAGGGTGGCTTCATTCACCGCGGCCAGGTGGGCAATCTCCCGCGTGCTGGTACCCTTGTACCCCTGGCGGGAGAAGAGCTGAACCGCGGCCTCAATGATACGCACTTCGGTGACACTTCTTCCCGCTGTTTTTTTCACAATCTTCTTATCCTCTAGCTGTGTATTGAAATGTAGGGTGGGTGGCTTTCAATTGGGGGAACTAGTCGGCTTGACCTTATAGAGTGGGCAAGGCTCTGCCATCCTCAGTTAGATGAGGTGTTTTCCACAGTCCGGCGAGGTACGGCAAGGAGTGACTTCGCCAACATTTTTATTCCACTCGAGACCCGGGGACTTCGCCGCTCCCCAGCGAATGAAACAGACGAGAGCAAGCGCATACTTGCTCCGCCCGAGTGTATTTGCTGCCGAGCGATGGCTCTGCTCGACGCCCGTAGCATAGGGAAAGCTGCGCAATCGGTCAAGCAAAAACGCCTCCAAAATCAGCGAGTCGGCGCCAAAAAGGATTTTCCAGCGGAGAGCCTATGAATGGGCGCACGTGCCAAGCCGGGAATCTAAGGCGAGCGCTTACTTAGGCAGCGATAGAGCCGTCCGAGGAGGGCCGCAGCAATGGTGCAGCGCCGATCGATCCACACTTTGCCCCGGTTTTGACTTTCGCGTATGGTAAGCGCAGTCATTGGTGCCGCAACGTGACGGATTCCAGGCAATCCGACGAACTCCAACAATTGATGCAGCAGATGGCGGCGCTGACGCGCAGGGTCTATCGCCTGGAGCAACTGCTGCGGACCAGTATTGCCGTCGAGCCGAGCGCGGGAAAAATCGCGACCGCGCCTGTGGGACCCGCGCCGCCAGAACCGCCGCTTGTCGCGGCTCCGCTCACGCCAAGCGACTCTCGCGAACCGGCGATGCCGCCTGATCTCCGCGAGCCGCAGCGGATTCCGCAGATTCCATCTCCCTCGCCGAAAACCGGCTCACCGCAAACCGAAGTCTCGCTGGAGACCCGCATTGGCGGCCAATGGCTGAACCGCATCGGCATCGTAGCCGTGCTGGTTGGCCTGTCTTACTTCCTGAAGCTCGCCATCGAAAACGATTGGATCGGGCCGGGCGCTCGCGTTGCTATCGGGTTAGTCGCAGGTATCGGACTAATCCTGTGGAGCGAACGCTTTCGCGCGCGTGCCTTCCTGGCGTTCGCCTACTCGCTAAAGGCCATTGGCATCGGCGCGCTGTACTTGTCGTTATGGGCCGCTTTCCAGTTCTATCACTTGGTGTCCGCGCCGGTGGCATTCTTCGCCATGATATTGGTCACCGCGGGCTCAGTCGCCATGTCGCTCACCCAGAATTCCGAGTTGCTGGCCGCCTTCGCGCTGGTAGGCGGATTTCTAACTCCGGTGCTGGTCTCGACCAATCAAAATCATGAGGTCGCGCTGCTTTCTTATGTGGCGCTGCTTGACCTTGGCATCGTGTGGGTGGTCGCGGTGCGCGGCTGGCAACGGCTGCTGTTGGCCAGCTCTGTCGGCACGGCTTTGCTCTTCGCAGCATGGGCATCCAGTTACTACACTAAGGAACAGCTTGCCACGACGTTGGCCTTCGCCAGCTTCTTCTTTCTGTTGTACGCAGCAGCGCCCTTTCTGGGACGCAAGTCCGCCCTGGAGCGGTACCCGAACGTTCTAGTGGCGCTGGTGCTGTTCAGCGCCACTTGCTATTTCGCAGCCACCTACTCGATGCTGTACGCGCACTACCGCTTGGAACTGGCCTGGCTCACGGTGGCGGTTGCGGCCCTGTTCTTCGTCCTCACCCAGGCGTTGCAAAAGCGTGAGGGAAGCGCCCACCCACTATTCGGACCGTTATATCTTGCCCTGGGTGTCGGCTTTCTTACCATAGCCATTCCGATCAAGCTGGAGAGTTACGGGAACACGCTGGGCTGGATCGTCGAAGGCGGAGCGCTGTTCTGGGCAGCGCATCGCAGCCGACGTAGGCTGCTGCGCATTCTCGGCACGGGCGCATTTCTGCTCGGTATCTTCCGCTTGATTATGGTGGACTCGTTCAGCCACGAGCCGCTGCTGATCAATCCGCGATTTGGCCTCTACCTGCTGGCGATTGGCGCGCTGGCTTTGCTGGCTTATTTCGTCACTAACGAAGGTGGCGCCGACAATCGCCAGTGGGCTGGAGCAGCCATCATCGGCGTGAATGTGCTGGCGCTGCTGGCCCTGCACTTCGAGGTGATGGGGTACTTCGAGCAGCAACTGGCGACGGCGTACTCGTTCCAGGAGCGGCACAGCATCATGACGGTGCGCGACTTTGCCTATTCCGCGGTATGGATGATCTACGGCAGCGGCTTGATGCTCGTCGGCTTCTGGAAACGCTCGGCATTCCTGCGCTGGCAAGCCATCGTTCTGCTGGCGATGACGGTGCTCAAGGTGTTTCTGGTGGACATCAGCACGCTGGAGCGCGGCTTCCGCATCGCTGCGTTCATCGTCTTGGGCGCGATCCTGCTGGCCGTGTCGTTCTTCTATCAGCGCAGCCGGATGAAAAGCGCCGCGTAGTGGATCCAACGAAGGGGCGCACCTTCAGGTGCGCCGTTGTAAGCCCCTTCATTTTTGTCATCCGAACCGACTTCAGTCGGTGAGGGACCACTTCTTACGCGTAGATCCCGCGCTGCTTGATGGTGTAGGCCACACGATCGATGGCCAGCATGTACGCCGCGATGCGGTTGTTTACGTGATGGGCCTCGGCATAGCGGACCACGTCCTCGAACGACGAAACCATGATGTCTTCCAACTGCGAGTTGACCACCGACTCTTTCCAGAAGTAGCCCTGGCGGTCCTGCACCCACTCGAAATACGATGCCGTGACGCCGCCGGCATTGGCCAGAATGTCGGGCATCACGAAGACATGCTTATCGCCCAGGATGTCATCGGCGGCGGCCGTCGTGGGTCCATTGGCGCCTTCGACCAGGATCTTCGCCTTCACCTTGTGGGCATTGCCCGAGTTGATGACGTTCTCCGTGGCCGCCGGAATCAGGATTTCGCAATCTGTGATCAGCAGCTCTTCCGTGCCCGCGCGCTCGGCGCCCTTGAAGCCGTGGATGGTGCCTTCCTTCTGGCGATATTCCCACAGCGCCGCAATGTCGATGCCTTGGCTGTTGTACAGGCCGCCATCCCATTCGCCGATGCCGACCACCTTGTATCCCGCCTGATGCATGAGGACCGCGGCGTTGGAGCCGACATTGCCAAAGCCCTGGATGATCACGCGACTGTTCTCGCGCGTCATATTGTTCTTCTTGATGGATTCGTCGCAAATGATCATCACGCCACGGCCGGTGGCTTCACGGCGCCCCCGCGAGCCGCCCATGTTCAGCGGCTTGCCGGTGACGACGGCTGTCACCGTCTGGCGCATGTGCATGGAGTAGGTGTCCATCATCCACGCCATGGTCTGCTCGTTGGTGTTGACGTCGGGGGCCGGAACGTCCTTCTCCGGGCCGATAAACTCGATCAGCTCGGAGGTGTAGCGGCGGGTCATGCGCTCCAGTTCGCCGCGCGACATGTTCTTGGGATCGCAGATGATGCCGCCCTTGGCGCCGCCGAACGGGATGTTCACCACCGCGCACTTCCAGGTCATCCANNGCGCGCACTTCGTCCAGCGTCACATCGGGCGAATAGCGCACGCCGCCCTTGGCGGGACCGCGCGCGATGGAATGCTGCACCCGGTAGCCGGTGAACACTTCCAGTTGTCCGTTGTCCATGGCGACCGGGATGTGGACGATGATCTCGCGGTTGGGCTGCTGCAAAACTCGCCACAGGCCGGCATCGAGTTTCAGCTTTTCGGCCGCCAGATTGAAGCGCGCCGCCTGTTGTTCCCAAGGATTACTTTCCTGCTCAAGAGTCTGTGCGGTAGCCATATAAGATCTCTCCGAATTAGTGCGGGCGTCTTGCGGCTCGATTCGGTGGACGGGTTCCTCGACTGCCATCCAGCATCGGCGGGCAAACCTTCAAAGTATATGCAGGCGGATGTGTTGGGCGCAAGGTGAGTGAGTGGCCCGAGGAAGCGGGTCTATCTGACCATATCTCGGCAATGGAGGAATTGGCTTTGCTGTTAAAGGTAACCTGATTATGTTACTAAGGTTGTATTTTATATTTCCCCCTTTTGCCAATCCTCTCTTTTCATGCTAAGTTTTACTCAGCGCCTAGGGCGCTGAGTAAATCTCTAGCACCCCTCCCACTCTTTTTGGTTGACAACAAATGGCGGGTACAGTCAAACTCCTGAGTCATATTTTGCCTCTTACTACCAGGAGAGCTGAATGGATTTAAACGTGAGAGCATTCCGTACCGTGCAGGAAGCTCTCAAGGATTCTTCGCCTGAAAATAAGGCTAAGAAAGATGCCTCACGAAAAGGCGGACTCATAGGCTGTTCGTCTCGTGCACGATCTATTAGCGCCAAACGTCGCTCAGAAATCGCCAAGAAAGCAAGCGCCGCTCGCTGGCGAAAACGTGGCTGCTAATTAGCGGGGCACCTTGTAATGCACACGACCGACGATCCAATTATTAGCAATCCACCAGCCGCTACTAGGAATCCGCCTAGCGAGGTGGAGCACTGCCCGGGATGCGGCGCTCCCACTATCGCTGAACCTCAATTGGTGTGTGCACGCTGCGGCGGTATTATTCGCCTTCGCTGTTTCGTTTACGGCCGCGGAACAGAGTATAGGGCAGAGTGTATCGATCTCGACATCGCTACCGAAGGAAGCACGCCCGAAGAAGCTATTGCTGGCTTGCAGGATGCCATGCAAGGCTACCTTTCCGTGGTATTCGAGAGAGGAGATCGGAAGGGACTTCTGCTGAGGAAGTCGCCTCTACTGCATCGCCTACACTACCATTTAGCGAGCATCCGAGACAGGTTTTTGGCGATCTTCTCTGACCACCGGAGGACCTGCACAGCGGAGAAGTATTATTCGGTCCCGTCACATACTCATTGCTAATTCGGTAAACACCCTGATCTTAGGGTAGTGCAATGGTAAACACTACAGGATGTGGTTTTCTGCCGCGGTTTCCACGGACAGTGTTTTTGGCTTGCTGTTCAGGAAAGTTCCTGCTAAAACTTTAATGCCCACTTTTCGCAAGTGGGCGTCAAAGATTCGCCTCTTGATGGACCTAAGAGGACTTTGGATGTTTCGGCAAACTCATCTTAAAGCCCTCCCGTAAATTTCGTCAAGGACAATCTACTGGGGAGAACCATGCGTCCAAATAGGGTGCAGGGCGTTCCTGTAATCGGAGAGGGTCCTAGATGGGAAGCAAACTTCCATTACTCAAGCCGCGAGAAGTGCAAGCCCGCGTCAGGGCTTTGGGATTTAAGTATAAGCGCACCGACGGCTCACACGAGACATGGGAAAGATTGCCCGATCAAATCATCCCTGAGCGCAAAGTTGTGCAGAT